>JAJDXO010000059.1 GCA_022823235.1 Rhodospirillales bacterium | reverse complement strand
GGCGCTGCAGCGGGCGGGCCTCGACCTCTGTATCGCCTCGCTGCGTCTCCCGACGGACAGTGCCGCCCATCCGGTTCACGGCCAGATCGAGGCTCCGGTCAATTACCTGCCCGAGTATCTGTGGCGCGAGCCGATCCGCGTACTGAGATCCTGGTGGCGCGTCCGCAAACTCGGGACCTATGCCGAAGCGCGCCGGGCCTGGCGCAGGGATCTTGCGCGCGATCCTACGCCGAACCGGATTCGGCGCTGGGGGCAGGCGCTGGTGTTGGCCGCCGAATTGGGGCCCGAGGTCGATCGCCTGTACGCCCACTTCCTTCACACGCCGTCATCCGTGGCGCGGTATGCGTCGATCCTCCGAAACATTCCATGGTCCGCGTCGGCGCACGCCGTCGATATCTGGACCACCCCCGAATGGGAATTGCGGGAAAAGCTCGCCGGCGCCGACTGGGTGCTGACCTGCACCAGGATAAACCAGGAATACCTGTCGACGCTTGCCCCCGATCCGGATCGGGTGTCGCTGGTCTATCACGGCGTCGATCTCGACCGGTTTCCGGCCCGAGCGGGGAAGGAGAATTCTCGTCATACACGACGTCCGGACACACCTGTCCGTATTTTGTCCGTCGGCCGGTTGGTCCCCAAGAAGGGGTACGCGGATCTCATCACGGCCCTGGCGAAGCTGCCGAGGGAGCCGGCTTGGCGGTTCGAGCACATCGGCGGCGGCCCCGAAAAGAAGCGGCTTCGGCGGCTGGCCGCGGGGCTGGGGATCGAGGATCGAATCGACTGGCGCGGCGCCCAACCGCAGGACGTGGTCGCCGAGGCTTATCGGACCTCGGATATCTTCGCGCTCACCTGCGTGGTCGCACCCAACGGGGACCGGGACGGATTGCCGAACGTCCTGATGGAAGCGCAGAGCCAAGGCCTGCCTGTCGTCGCAACCAATGTGTCCGCGATACCCGAGCTGATCCTTGACGGCAAAACGGGTTTGCTTGCCGAGCCGGGAGACACGGCGGCCATTGCAGCCCACTTGGAGTTGCTGATCCGTGACGCTGACCGCCGGTATTCGATCGGCGCCGCGGGATCGGCGCGGGTCCGGCGCAACTTTGCCTTCTCCGATTGCGTTGGCTCGGTCGTCGAAAAATTTGGTCTGCAGGCGCGCCCTTCGGTTTCGCGGGTGGCATGAAGATCGCCTTCTATGCGCCGATGAAATCTCCCGATCACCCAATACCGTCGGGGGATCAAATTGTCGGCAGGGCGTTGATTACAGCGCTGGAGAGCGCCGGCCACGATGTCGACATATGTTGCCGGATACGAACCTGGCAGAAGTTCCCCGATGCCCGCCGGCAGGAACGCCTCGCGAGATTGAGCAAGCGGGCGGCGGAACTGCTGATCCGCCGGTATGAGCGCCGGCCCGGGCAACGGCCGGACCTCTGGTTTACCTACCACCTCTATCACAAGGCGCCCGACTGGCTCGGTCCCGAGGTAAGCGAACGGTTGGGAATTCCCTATGTGGTGGCCGAGGCGTCCTTCGCGCCGAAACGGGCGGAGGGTCCTTGGGACGTGGGGCACAAGGCCGCCGAGGCGGCAATTCGCCGGGCGAAGGTTATCTTCGGTATGAATTCCCTCGACGCCGAATGCGTGGCGCCGTTGGTTTCCGATGGCGCCGGGATGATCCGGCTCAAACCCTTCCTTGCCGGGGAAGCCGGTCCCGGCCGCGCCGGACGCGGACAGGCAAGGTGGGCCTTGTCGGCCCGCTATGGTTTGGATCCGGACATTCCCTGGCTGTTGACCGTGGCGATGATGCGCGACGACGCCAAACTGCGCTCCTATGAAACCCTTGCCGCGGCCCTCTATCGAATCTCGGGCGCGTCCTGGCAATTGGTTGTCGCCGGCGACGGCGAAATGCGGTCAGAGGTAGAAAGACATTTTCCTTTGGATCGAACCGTGTTTACCGGCCAGCTCGGCGCGGACGGGCTCGCGGTACTGTATTCCGCGGCCGATCTGTATGTCTGGCCCGCCATCGACGAAGCCTACGGAATGGCTCTTCTGGAGGCCCAGGCGGCCGGACTGCCGGCCGTCGCCGGCGATACCGGCGGGGTAGGGGATATCGTCCGTCACGGCGAGACGGGACTCCTGGTGCCGGTGGGTTATGCGGCCGCGTTTGCCGAAGCCGTTATGTCGATGCTCGGGGATGAGGACCGCCTCAGGGACATGGGCGGACGGGCGGCCGAGGTGGTCCAACGGGAACATAGTCTCAAGGCGGCCTCGGCCACCATGGGGCCTGTTCTGGAGGCGCTTGTCCGATGACCATGCTCGCCATGATCCGGCACGGCAGTACGGACTGGAACAGGCAGGGGCTTATCCAGGGCCACAGCGACATCGGACTGGGCCCTGAGGGGAAGCGGGAAGTTGCCGGCTGGCGGGTTCCGGAGGACCTCAACGGTCATGACTGGATCGCCAGCCCGCTCAGCCGGGCCGTGGAGACTGCCCGAATTCTCATCGGAAGGCCGCCGGAGATCGATCCGCGTCTTTCGGAGATGAGCTGGGGGGAATGGGAAGGACGTACGCTTGGGGATTTGCGGGCCGAACTAGGCGATCTGATGGAGGCCTGGGAGGCAAAGGGATTGGATTTCCACGGGCCCGGCGGTGAAAGTCCGAGAGAGGTCCAAGACCGGGTGAAACCATTTCTGGCCGAGCGCTCGGAGGCCGGCCGGCCAACGGTCGCGGTTTGCCACCGCGGTGTCGTGCGCGCCGTTTACGCTTTGGCGACCGGCTGGGACATGGTGGACAAACCCGAAACCAGGCTCCTGGACAACTGTGTTCACTATTTTCGGCTCGAGGCCGGCGGCCACCCGGTGATCGACCGTCTCAACGTCAGCCTGGAGCCTTGAGGAACGTGCCCTCGGTCCTTTTCCACGTCCAGCATCTTCTGGGCATTGGCCATGTGAAACGGGCGGCTACCCTGGCGCGTGCGATGTCCGCCCGTGGGATCGAGGTGACGCTCGTCTCCGGGGGCGAGCATGTCCCGGTCCTGGACGACAGCGGCATGCGGTTCGTTCAGTTGCCGCCGGTGAAAGCGTCGGACCGGACTTTCGGTTCCATCGTCGATGCGGACGGCCGGGAAATCGGTAACGAATTCCGGACCGAACGCCGGGATATGCTGATCGGCCTGCTTAATGAAATCCGGCCCGATGTCCTGATATTGGAGCTTTATCCTTTCGGCAGGCGCCAGTTGCGCTCCGAACTGACGCCGCTGATCGAGGCGGCGCGGGAGATGTCGCCGCGTCCCAGGATCGTTTCTTCCGTCCGTGACATTCTGGTCGAAAAGAACTGGCCCGATCGGGACCGGGAGATGGTCGATACGGCGAAACGGCTATTCGACGCGGTCCTCGTCCATGGCGACCCGGCACTGATCCCGTTCGATCGAACGTTTCCGCTGGCCGGTGAGATTGCGCATCTCCTGCGCTACACCGGCTACGTGGTCGAGCACCGGAAGATCGAGACTGCAAAGGGCGAGCAGGGGACGGGAGAGGTCATAGTCTCGTCGGGCAGCGGCGCCGTTGGTGAGCTGCTTCTGAGGACCGCCATCGGGGCGCGGCCGCATACATCCTATTCGGACATTCCCTGGCGATTGCTGGCCGGGTACAGCCTGCCCGAAGACGTCTTCGAGGATATTGCCGGGACGGCGCCCGATGGTGTTGTGGTAGAGCGCGCCCGTGAGGATTTTGTCACGCTGCTGAAGAATTGCCGGTTGTCGATCAGCCAGGGCGGCTACAACACGATTATGGAAGTGTTGGCCTGCGGCGCGCGGGGAATCGCCGTGCCTTACGCCGGCGGTCACGAGACCGAGCAAACCCTGCGGGCGCGCCTCCTGGAGGAGCGGGGGTTGATCCAGCAGATGCCGGAAGGAGAACTCACCGTCGAAAAACTGGTCGCCGCCATCGAGCGGGCGGAGAGCTTGGACCCGCCGGATCCGGATAGCATCGATACCGGCGGCGCGGAGGAAACCGCGCGGCTGGTCGAGCATCTGATCCTGACCGCCGGGGCCGGCAGTCACAAAGACGACATTAACGTCTAAGTCATTGGAACGGGGCGGGGTATTCGTTACGCTTGCGCCCAATCGGGAGATGCGGCCGCAGTGAGCCGGGCAATGGGACGGGCCGAGGAGAGGTAGACCAGTTGGAGAAGGGGCTCTTTTCCTACATCTGGCATCACAGCAAGATGCAGCAGCTGTTCCTGCTCGTATTGAGCGTGGCGGCGATGCCGTTCTATTTCTACTCACTCGATATTCCCAAGCAGATCGTCAACGAGGCCATCGGCGGCGAAGATTTCCCGCAGGACATCCTTGAGTTCGAGTTTGATCAGATTGCGTTTCTGATGTTCCTGTCGGGGGTGTTTCTGCTCCTGGTCCTGGTCAATGGCGGTTTCAAATACGTCAACAATGTCTATCGCGGCATTGTCGGCGAGCGGATGCTTCGCCGCCTTCGCTTCGAGCTCATTTCACGGGTCTTGCGCTTCCCGCTGCCCCAGTTCCGGAAGACCTCGCAAGGCGAAGTGGTCTCCATCGTCTCCCTGGAGACCGAGCCTTTGGGCGGCTTTTTCGCCGATGCATTTGCGCTGGTCATTTATCAGGGCGGGCTGCTGGCGACCCTGATGGCGTTCATGTTCGTGCAGGATTGGAAGCTGGGTCTCGCGGCGATCATCCTATATCCGCCGCAGGCATATCTAATCCCCATACTCCAGCGGAAGGTCAACGCCCTCGGGAAACAGCGGGTGCAGGCGGTTCGGGAACTCTCGGAGCGGATCGGCGAAGCGGTCGGCGGGGCGTCGGAAATTCACGCCAACGATACCTCGCAGTTCGAACTGGCCGACTTTTCCCGCCGTCTCGGGGTCATTTATCGGGTCCGGTTCCGGATTTACGTCCTCAAGTTCCTGATCAAGTTCATCAACAACACCCTCGCCCTGTTGACGCCGTTCTTCTTCTATTCGATCGGCGGCTGGTTGGTGATCCAGGGCGATCTCACGCTGGGGGCGCTGGTCGCCGTGCTCAGCGCCTACAAGGATGTGTCGGCGCCGTGGAAAATGCTGCTGACCTACTACCAGCGCATGGAAGACGCCCGGATCAAGTTCACGCAGATCGCCGATAAGTTTCAGCCGGCGGGAATGCTCGAAGAGGAGACCCAGACGGAAGAGCCCGAAAGTTCGCCCGAGTTTTCCGGCAAGCTGGTCGCCTCGAACATCAGCCTTTCCGAGGATGACGGACTGCGGGTTATCGACGGCGCCTCCCTGTCGATCGATCTTCCCCGGCATGTGGCGCTGGTCGGGCCCGGCGGCAGCGGCAAGAACGAATTGTCGCAGGTGCTTGCCCGACTGCTCACGCCGGACAGCGGCCGGCTTAGTATCGGCGACCATAATCTCATCGAGCTTCCGGAGACCGTCGTTGGCCGGAAGATTTCGTATGTGGGTCAAAACGCCTACATGTTCGCGGGAACCATCCGGGACAACCTGCTCTACGGTCTGAAGCACCGGCCCCAGGCCGAGCGGCCGATGGAAGGCGAGGACGCCAAGCAGCGCGAGTGGGAAATTCGAGAGGCGAAGAGTTCCGGCAACCTCGAATATGACCGGCTGGCCGATTGGGTCGATATGGCGGCCGTCGGCGGCTCCGACAATCTGGCGGCGCGGATAAACGAGGTCCTGCGGGTGGCCGGCCTCTCGACCGATATCTATCAGATAGGGTTGCGCCGGACCGTCGACCCGCAGGAGAAGCCGGAGCTTGCCGCCGCGGTTCTGGAAGCCCGAAAGAAGATGCGCCGGCGGCTGGAGGACCCCGAGGTCTCGCAGTTCGTCGAAGGCTTCGATTCGGAAAAATTCAATACCAATGCTTCCGTGGCGGAAAACATACTGTTCGGTACGCCGGTGGGCGACGAATTCGCCATCGACCGGCTGGGTGAAAACGCCTACGTGCTTGGTGTTCTGGCGACGGTTGGCCTCAGCGACGATTTTCTCGAAAAAGGCCTGCGGTTGGCCGAAATCATGGTCGACATTTTCCAGGGGCTGCCGCCGGATCACGAATTTTTTGAACGCTTCAGCTTCATCGGTTCCGACGATCTGCCGGAGTTTCAGACCATACTGGCGCGGGTCGCGCAAAATGGTCTCGAGTCCATCGGCGATGAAGACATGGCCCGCCTTCGGGCCTTACCGTTCCGGCTTATTCCCGCCCGCCACCATCTGGGTCTCATCGACCCACCGTTCCGGCCGCGCATCTTGGAGGCCCGGAAGGCATTCCACGCAGGTCTACCCGAAGAGATGAAGGCCTCGGTGGAGTTCTTTGACGTCGAGGCCTACAACGCGGCGAGCCCGGTTCAGGACAATATCCTTTTCGGCAAGCTCGCCGGCGAACGCGCCGGCAGTGCGGAAAAGGTCGGCAATCTGGTCTCCGAGGTGGTGGATGAAGCCGGCCTCCGCCAGCACATTGTCGACCTTGGCCTCGATTACAATGTCGGGGTTAGTGGCGCGCGGCTTTCCAGCGGACAGCGGCAGAAGCTCGGTATCGCGCGCGGGATTATCCGGAAGCCCGACATCTTGGTTATCAACGAAGCGCTCAGCGGCCTCGACCCGGACAATCAGTCCTTGCTTCTCGAAGGCGTTCGCCGCGCCCAGGACGGCCGCTCGCTGATCTACGTGGACGGCCAATCGCCGAGCGGTTCCGACTTCGAGCAAGTCGTGTCGATGGCAAGCGGCAAAGTGGTGGACCAGGGCCTCGGCGCCCAGCCGGCGCCCGTCGAGGAGGCCGGTGAACGAGAGGAGGGGGCCGGTGGATTCGGGGACGAAATCGATGTCTTGTCGTCGATCCCGCTTTTCGAGGGCATGGACCGCTCCCGGCTCAAGCTGCTGACCTTTGCCTCCGACCGCCACATCTACGATCCGGGCCAGGTGGTTATCCGTCAGGGTGAGGTTGGCGAGACCGCGTACATCATAATCAGCGGGACCGCGGACATTATTCTGGAAACCGCCGACGGGCCGACCCATATCGCGACCCTGGGGCGCAATGATCAGTTTGGTGAGTTGGCGCTGCTGTGCGAAGCGCCGCGCACCGCCACCGTCACGGCCAACGAGCCGCTGACCGTGCTCAGCATTTCCAAGGACGTGTTCATCAAGCTGATCGCCGAGGATGCGGAGATGTCGGCCCGGATTACGCGCTCCATCGCGGAACGGCTGGAGAGGACCACACGCGACCTGAGTGCCGCCTCGACCGTACGGGACCCGGTCACCAACCTTGCGGATGCCCGTATATTCCGGGATCGCCTCCGCCATTCGACGGCCCGTTTCCGCGGTTTCGGCGAGCGGGCCGCTATCCTGATCTGGACCCTCGACAATATTCACGGCGCCGATGGCGGGTTGCCGGCAGCCGCCCGCGACAGTCTGTTCAAGGAGATTGCCGAGCGTCTGACGGCTTGTACCCGGGAAACCGATACGCGGGCCCGTCTCTCGGAGACCGAGTTCGGCATTATCCTCAGCACCATGGATGCCGGTACCGAACTCCAGGCGGTTGCCCAGCGAATTGCGGACTACGTTGCCCGGCCTGTCGACGTGGACGGTCACACGGTGAAGCTGGGTGATGCGGGAGAAATCAGGTTCCTCGTCCTCGATGATGGGGACGCCGATACCCAACTGGAGGCTTGCCGGTCGGGAGAGGGGCAGGTTCTCGTTCCGTCCGATGTTACCGCGGAAACCGGGGCGGCGGCCGCGGAGCAGACCAGGGACGACAGCGACCGTCCGGGGTCATGACGTTGCCGCAGGAGAAGGATTAAGAGGAACCCTATGCTGAACGACCCCCTCGGATATCCTCTGTCGAAAATCGGCGCGGATTATCTTCGCTCGGCGATCGGGGCGATTCTCTGTCTGCTGCCGCTGGCCTTCGGGACTCCGCTCAAAGGCGGCATGTGGCTGCTGGTCGCGCTGGCTTCGATGTTCGGTTTGTTCGCGGTCCGCACCTTCGCGCGCCAGATAACCAGGGTTTGGGTGAGCGACGAAGGCATTGCCGTCAGCGGCTTCATCAAGCAAATTTTACGCTGGGAGACGTTGGGTGAGGTTACGCTGTCCTACTACTCGACATTTCGCGGCCGGGGACAAGGGTGGATGCAACTGAGACTTCGGGGGGACGGGCAGACATTGAGGCTTGAATCGTCCCTGGAAGGTTTCGATCGGGTCGCGCGACATGCCGTCGATGCGGCCAGGCGAAACGGTCTGGCGCTGCAGCCGTCGACGGTCAAGAACTTCAGTGCCATGGGAATTGAGTGCTGAGATGGCCGAGTTGTCCGATCAAGACATCCTGACGGTGAACGACCTGAAGGTTGAGTTCCGGGTCCCGTCCGGGGTCGTGAGGGCCGTCGACGGCGTCTCATTTGCCGTGGGGCCCGCGGAAACCGTTGCCATCGTCGGCGAGTCGGGATCCGGCAAATCCACCATCGCCCAGGCGGTGATGGGCATCCTGCCGAAGGTTGCGCGGATCACCGGCGGTCAAATCCTCTTCAACGATCCGGCCCGGCTTTCGGGAAGCGGGGACCGGCGGGAACGGCGTTCGGGCATCACCGATATTGCCGCGTTGCCGGCGCACGGACGCGCCATGCAGTCGATCCGCGGCGGCCGCATCTCGATGATCTTCCAGGAGCCCATGACGTCGCTGTCGCCGCTCCACACTATCGGCGACCAGATCAGCGAAGCCAATATGCTGCACTGCGACTCCACCAAGAACGATGCCGTCCGGGCGGTGGTCGAAATGCTCCGGCTGGTCGGCTTCCCCAATCCCGAAAAGGCGGTCAAGACCTACCCGTTCGAACTATCCGGCGGGCTTCGGCAGCGGGCCATGATCGCCATGGCGCTGGTCTGCAACCCGGCCTTGCTGATCGCCGATGAACCGACGACCGCCCTCGATGTGACGATCCAGGCGCAAATTCTGAAGCTGATGGACGATCTCCAATCTCATTTGAAGATGTCGGTGTTGATCATCACCCATGATCTGGGCGTGGTCGCCAACGTCGCCGATCATGTCGTTGTCATGTATGGCGGCAAGGTCATGGAGTCCGGATCGAGCCGGCTGATATTCGAGAATCCGGAGCATCCCTATCTCAAGTCGCTGTTCCGCGCGGTTCCGCACTTCGATATGAAACCCGGCGAGCGGCTGGTGCCGATCCGCGAAATAGAGCACACGACGGGCCATCTGTTGGCGCCCAAGGAAAACGACGGCGCGGACGCCGGCGATTCCCGGCCCATGCTCTCCGTCAACGGTATCTTCAAGTCGTTCACCATCCGCAAGGAAGGCCTGTTCGGCGGCGGCCAATCGACCATCAGGGCGGTCGAAGACGTGAGCTTCGACATCGCCCGCGGCGAAACCCTGGGGCTGGTCGGGGAGAGCGGCTGCGGCAAGACGACGCTCAGCAAAATCATTATGGGGGCACTT
This sequence comes from Rhodospirillales bacterium, assembly GCA_022823235.1. Taxonomy (GTDB): domain Bacteria; phylum Pseudomonadota; class Alphaproteobacteria; order Rhodospirillales; family UBA2165; genus JAJDXO01. Next base: position 106,951 of record JAJDXO010000059.1, on the reverse strand, counting down.
CAGCCCGACAACGGTGAGGTCTTGCTCCGGGACGACGGGACGACGGTCGACGTCACCAAGCTGTCGCCCAAGGAAATGATCCCCTATCGCAAGGTCTATCAGTACATCTTCCAGGACCCGTTTGGCTCCTTGAACCCGCGAATGACCGTGTTCGACATCATCAGCGAACCGTTGGTCATCCACGATATCGGTGACCGCGACTATCGGGTGGAGATGGTGAAGGAGCTGATGAATTTGGTCGGCCTGGACCCCCGGTTCCTCAACCGTTACCCCCACAGTTTTTCGGGCGGTCAGCGTCAGCGTATCAGCATCGCGCGCTCGATGGCGCTGAAGCCCGATCTCTTGTTGTGCGACGAGCCGGTATCGGCGCTCGATGTATCGGTTCAGGCCCAGATCTTGAACTTGATGAAGGACCTGCAGGATGAGCTTGGTCTGACCTATCTGTTCGTCTCGCATAATTTGGCAGTGGTCGATTACGTTGCCGACCGCATCGCCGTGATGTGCGCCGGGCGGCTGGTTGAACTTGCCGGCCGGGAAGCGCTGTTCCGCGATCCGGTTCACCCGTACACGAAGGCCCTATTGGCGGCGGTGCCGTTTCCGGACCTCAACCGCCGCCTCGATCTGTCCGCGCTCATGGAGGGAAAGGCGTCGGTTCCGGCCGCCTGGCCGGAACCGTTCACGGTCGCCGACAGCGCGAAACCGAAATTGGTCGATATCGGGGACGGTCATTTCGTGAGGATGACCGGGGACGCCCCCGATATAAGGAAAGCATCATGAGAGGATCACCGGGTACGCTTGCCGCCGGCGCATCGCTATGGGCGTTCTTGATTTCGGCCCCGGCCCTGGCCGCCTTTGACGAGACCCCGAGTCTGAAGGCCGAGGTCGAGGCCGGCAGATTGCCGCCGATCGCAAAGCGCCTTCCGGCCGAGCCGTCGGTCGTGAAGTTCGACGGCAAGTCCAAACGGGCCGGCAGGCATGGCGGCAAACTGAACATCCTCATGGGGCGCGCCAAGGACGTGCGCCAAATGGTGGTGTACGGCTATGCCCGGCTGGTCGGATACGATGAAAAGTTCAATATCGTTCCCGACATTCTCAAGAGTGTCGATGTCAACGACGGCCGGCGGTTCACCCTGAACCTGCGCAAAGGCCACCGTTGGTCGGACGGCCATCCCTTTACCGCCGAGGATTTCCGCTATTGGTGGGAGGACATGGCCACCGACCCGGATATCTCCAAGCTCGGACCGCCGGCATTCATGCTGGTCAACGGAAAGCCACCGAAATTCGAGGTGATCGACGAAACAACGGTCCGTTATACCTGGGACGCGCCGCACCCGAAGTTCCTGCCGCTGCTCGCCGGCGCCCGGCCCGAGTTCATCTACCGGCCGGCTCACTACATGAAACAGTTTCACGCCAAGCATCAGGACGCCGCGAAGCTTGATCAGATGGTCAAGGCTGCCAAGCGGCGCAACTGGGTCTCGCTGCATTTCCGCTACGACCGGCCTTACAAGAACGACAATCCCGACTTCCCGAGCCTCCAGCCTTGGGTTCAAACCACCAAGCCGCCGGCGAAGCGGTTCGTCTTCAAGCGCAACCCGTTCTTCCATCGGGTCGATGAACGTGGCCGGCAGTTGCCCTATGTGGACGAGGTGATCGTTACGGTGGCGAGTTCGAAGCTGATCTCGCCGAAGGCCGGTACCGGCGATACGGATCTTCAGGCCCGCGGTATTGCGTTGAAGAATTTTCCGTATCTCAAGAAGGCGGAAAAGCGGAACAACTACACCGTCAAGCTGTGGCCCACCGCCAAGGGCGCCCATATGGCGCTTTTTCCCAACATGAACCACTCCGATCCGGTGTGGCGGAAGCTCTTCCGGGACGTGCGGTTCCGGCGCGCTCTGTCGCTCGCGATAGACCGCCGGCAGATCAGCAAGCTGATTTACTTTGGCTTGGCGTCGCCTACCGGCAACAGCGTTCTGCGGGAGAGCCAGGTATACAAAAAGGAATACGCCGAACGTTGGGCCAAGCTGGACATCAAGAAGGCCAACGCGCTGCTCGACGAAATCGGACTCAAGAAAGCGGGGCCGGTGCGGCGGCTTCCCGATGGACGCCCGTTGGAGATCACGGTCGAGACCTCCGGCGAGGAATTGGAGCAGACCGATATTCTTCGGCTGGTCAAGGACACCTGGGCGAAGATTGGCGTCAAGATGCTGATCAAGCCCTCCCAGCGGGAGGTCCTGCGGAACCGGGTATTCGCCGGTTCGACACAGGTTGCCGTCTGGTTCGGCCTGGAGAACGGCATTCCGACGGCGGACTCGAGCCCGTCCGCCTTGGCCCCGACCAGCCAGCAACACCTGCAATGGCCGAAGTGGGGGCAATATGTCGAGACCAAGGGCAAGGCGGGTGAGCCGGTCGACATGGAAGGCCCAAGGAAGCTGATGGAACTGAATAAGGCGTGGAACGTCTCGACGTCCAAGGACGAGAAGACCAATATCTGGCATCGGATGCTCGATCTCTTCACCGATCAGGTCTACACCATCGGTCTCGTCTCCCGGGTCCCGCAGCCGGTCGTGGTCAACGCGCGCCTGCGGAACGTTCCCAAGAAGGCGATCTACAATTGGGAACCGGGCGCGCACTTTGGTGTGTACCGGCCCGATACCTTCTGGTTCGCCGGCAAGTGATACCGCCAGGACGGGTAGCCGGGAGTCGGGCCTGACATGCTGAACTATCTCGCGCGCAGAACACTGGTGATGGTGGTCACGCTGGCCATCATCAGCGCGTTGGTATTCATCATCGTAAACCTGCCCGAGGGCGACTACCTCTCATCCGTCATTGCCGAGTTGGAGAGCCAGGGCGAGAACGTCGATCGGCAGAAAATCCAATTCCTGCGCGATCAATATGGGCTCGATCAGCCGTTGTGGCGGCAATATCTGGTCTGGGTCGGCGGCTTGCTGCAGGGCGATCTCGGCTTCTCGTTCGAATTGGATTTGCCGGTTCAGGACGTATTGGGCGATCGAATATTTCTGACCATCGTCGTGAATTTCTTCTCGGTGCTGTTCATTTACATCGTTGCATTCCCAATCGGGGTCTATTCGGCGACCCACCAGTACAGCTGGGGCGATTACGGCCTGACCTTCCTCGGGTTCTTGGGGTTGGCCACACCCAACTTCCTATTGGCTCTCATTCTCATGTATGCCGCCAACCGGTTTTTCGGCACGTCCATCGGGACATTGATGGCGCCGGAGTTTCTGGATCAGCCCATGTCCTTCGCCAAGGCGCTGTCGATCCTCGAACATTTGGCAGCGCCGGTGATCATCATCGGCACGGCGGGAACGGCGGGCATGATCCGGCGGCTGCGCGCGAACCTTCTTGATGAACTCTATAAACAATATGTGGTGACCGCCCGGGCCAAGGGCCTCGCCGAGGGCAGGCTGCTGGTCAAGTATCCGTTGCGGATGGCGCTCAATCCCTTTATCGCGGATATCGGCAACCTGCTGCCCCAGGTGGTGTCGGGATCGGTAATCGTCTCCATTGTCATGGGACTGGAGACGGTCGGTCCGCCGCTGGTCCGCGCGCTCCAGAGCCAGGACTTCTTCCTGTCCGGCGCGGTCCTGATGTTCGTCGCGGTGTTGACCGTGATCGGCATGTTCCTGTCCGACCTGGCGCTCGCCGTTCTCGATCCCCGAATTCGCCTGACCGGGGGGGCGGCGAAATGAGCAACGGCAATCGGCATTTCGTCTCCTCGGAGCCGTTCAACCCGCAGCAAATCGAGGCCTTGACGGCCGAGCAGGAAAAATACTTCCTGGCGTCACAGTGGAAGATGATGTGGTGGCGGTTGAAGCGCCACCGCCTTGCCGTCGCTTCGGGCATCGTACTGGCGATCATGTACTTCAGCGTCGTGATCACGGAGTTCCTGGCTCCTTACGAACTGTCGGCCCGGAACGAGGATTTCCTGCATGCCCCGCCGCAGGGCATCCACTTCTTCCACGAGGGCGATTTTGTCGGGCCCTTCGTTTATGGCCTGGAGCAAACGCTGAACCTCGAAACGCTGCAGCGGGAATACTCCGTCAACCGTGACGAGGTACAGCCGCTCAGATTTTTCTGTTCCGGCGATCCCTACCGGTTCTGGGGCATGGTGGAGGCGGATTTCCACCTGGTTTGCCCGGCCGAAAGCGGGACGTTCTTCCTTCTGGGTACGGATCGGCTGGGACACGACATGTGGTCCCGAATTCTTTATGGCGCCCGCATTTCGCTGACGGTCGGGCTGATCGGCATCACCCTCAGTTTCATTCTCGGCATCGTCATTGGCGGCCTCGCCGGCTATTTCGGCGGCTGGGTCGACAATTTGGTGCAGCGGGTGATCGAGATTCTTCGCTCGCTGCCGGAATTGCCCCTATGGATGGCGCTGTCCGCGGCGCTGCCGGCCCGCTGGAGTCCTATACTGGTTTATTTCGGCATCACGCTCATATTGGCGCTGGTCGACTGGCCCGGGCTGGCCCGCGCGGTTCGATCCAAACTGCTGGCGCTCCGAGAAGAAGATTTTGCGACAGCCGCCACACTCATGGGCGCGAAGCCGTCGCGTGTCATCGGGCGTCACCTGTTGCCCAACTTCATGAGCCACCTGATCGCCTCGGCGACCCTATCCATCCCGACGATGATATTGGCGGAGACCGCACTCAGTTTCCTCGGGCTTGGTCTTCGTCCGCCGATCACCAGCTGGGGGGTCCTGCTCATCGAAGCCCAGAATATCGAGGCCGTGACCTTGTTCCCGTGGCTGATGACTCCCATGGTGCCGGTGATCATCGTCGTCCTCGCCTTCAATTTCCTGGGTGACGGACTGCGCGACGCGGCCGACCCCTATAAGTAGCCGCCTCGACGGCGGCGGGCGGGCCCGCTAGGATTCGTTGATGAAATTTGACGATGTCCGTGCCGCATTGGAGGGCATTCCGTATCTGGGGGTCGATGAGGGCTGGGAGCTTTACCAGTTCGTCGTCAACCGTCGCCCCGAACGGTGCCTGGAACTGGGCCATGCCCATGGCGTGTCATCGGTCTATTTGGCCGCGGCCATGGAGGAGGAAGGCCGAGGACATCTCGATACCGTCGACCTGTTCACCGCCGGCGACCGGGATCCCAATCTCGAAAGGCTGCTCGAAAGGACGGGGCTCGGCAGCCGGGTCACCATTCACCGGGAAAAGAACTCATACACCTGGTTTCTGAAAAAACAGATCGAGGCGCATTCCGGGAACGGGGTGTGCGAGCCGTGCTATGACTTCTGTTTTATCGACGGCGCGAAGAATTGGACCATCGACGGGCTGGCGTATTTCCTGGTGGACAAACTCCTGCGGCCCGGCGGCTGGCTGTTGTTCGACGACTATACGTGGACGATGGGAAAACATCCCGGCCGGATGCAGAGCGACGGAATTACCGTGCGGAGCCTGAGCCAAGAGGAGGTGTCGGTTCCCCACATAGAGGCCATCTACCGGCTGCTTGTCACCCAGCATCCCGACTATGGCAATTTCGAGGTGCAGGACAGTTGGTGGGCCTGGGCCCAAAAATTGGGCGCGGAATCGGCCGGGACCGATCGGACGATCCGAAAGACCCGTATGAAATGGCATGAACGCGAGGAATTGGGCGTGAACGGCTGACCTTGGTATTATTGGTCACGGTGGTTGTTAAGCGACAAGACCGGTCACATATATTGGAGTATGAACGAGATCGAAAATCCGGGCAAAAATAGCGGCCCACCGCCGCCAAGGGACAACTGCCCGGTTCCCGCCGTCGGCCCCGTGCTCAGGCCGTTGCTGATTGGCGCGGGTGTGTTCTTTGTCGTCCTCGGCGCCGTCGGCACCGTTGTCCCCGGATTGCCGACGACAATCTTCCTGATTATTGCCGCGTGGTGTTTCGCCCGTTCTTCGGCGCGATTTTACGGCTGGCTATACAGCCGGCCGCGTTTTGGCCCGTTGTTGATCAATTGGGAACGGCACCGAGTTATCCCGGTCTACGCCAAGGCCCTGGCGATCGGTTCCATGACCGCAAGTCTGGTCTATGTGAGCCTGTTCGTGGCTCAGGATTGGGTGGCGCCGGCATTGATGTTCCTGGTCATGGCGCCGGTCTCGATTTACATCCTCACCCGCGCCAGCCGGGTGCCCGGCTCAGAGCTTGCGTAACCACAGGCTGGTTTCAAGGGCCCCTTTGTTGAGGGGCAACCCCGCCGCCGCCGTTTCCTCGAAGGAATTTCGCAGCCGCGTCACCGCGTAGCGGCTGGAAAACAGAATTTCGTAGGCACCGCCCTGAAGCAGCGCGGCGACACCCAATTGCTCGTTGTACCCGCGCCACGTCCAGGCGTCGGGGTAGGGGTCCGGCAGCAGAATGTCGTGGATGTGGATCAGAACGCCGGACGGCAGGCGGGGCAGAACGGAGTTGAACAGGTAATCGACATCGGTACCGGGCATCAGGATGTGGCTCGAGTCGATGAACAAAATGTCCCCGGCTTCGAGTTCCCCGAACAATTCCGAGGGAACCTCATGGACCAGTTTGGAGACCGTCTCCGCATCCAAGCCGTCAATCGTTGCGCGCGGTCCCGGATCGACGGCGGTTATTCGGGTCGGAAGAGCTCCGTCCCGGACCGCCCGGGCCATAAAACGGGTGGAGTGGCCGGAGCCGACTTCGATGATCCGCCGCGGCTGGAATTCACGCACCATGACATAGGCGGCCACGGCGTCCATCCGGGGGAACCAATCCTGATCCCATCGAGGCTCCGGTGAATTATTTTCACCAATTTTTTCAATGCCTTCTATGTATTTCTTAATGTTAGTAAAGAATTCTCGCTGGCGCTCGCCGGCGGCGTCGAACAGTTCCTCGATGGCAGGATAGGCGGTCGAGCCCGGCGGCGGCATTTCCGCCGCATGGCGGTACGGAATGAAGTACCCCTTCGGCTGATTTCCCAGCACCGTCGAGATCGCCATATGGAGGAGCTTGAAAGCGGATCGGGCCAATTCCGGCACCCCGGCCGTTGAAGTTGAGAGGGCAAGACGGCGTTGGGAAGCCGCCCATTCCGGCTGCGGCATCCAGTTGTAGATTCTTTTCTTCGTCCCGTGAACTGATATGATTCCGGTCAAACGGGACGGGGTTGCGGACTGGGAGCGCGCGGCATGGCCGGGGAGGCGGACGAAGGACGGTTTTTGCGGCCGATCGATGAGATCGGCGCGCTACTCGACATTCCGGTGGACGCTCTTGAGTCCTACGGTACTCAAAAGGCCAAACTCTCCTCGAAATTCCTAAATCGCCTCGACGGGCAGACCGACGGCAAACTGATCCTCGTCACGGCGATGACCCCCACTCGCTATGGTGAAGGAAAGACGACCACCAGCATTGGATTGGCGGATGGTCTCTCAAGGATCGGTGAACGGGCGGTCGTTTGCCTCCGCGAACCCAGCCTGGGACCCGTCTTCGGCATGAAAGGCGGCGGGACCGGAGGCGGCAAGTCGACCATCGAGCCATCGGACGACATCAACTTGCATTTCACCGGGGATCTCCACGCCGTAACGGCCGCGCACAATCTGTTGGCGGCGATGATCGACAATCACATCTATTGGGAAAACGGGACCGGCCTGGACTCCCGGCGGGTCAGCTGGCCGCGTGTCCTCGACATGAACGATCGGGCCCTTCGGCAGGTCGCCCTCTCGCTCGGCGGAGTCTCGAATGGATTTGCCCGGGAAGGCGGTTTCGATATCACCGCGGCTTCCGAGGTCATGGCCATCCTTTGTCTTGCCGAAGGATCGGATGATTTCACCCGGCGGCTGTCCCGCATCGTCGTCGGCCGGACCCGGCAGCGGGAGATGATCACCGCCGGGGATATCGACGCGGCGGGGGCGATGGCCGTCCTGCTGAAGGATGCCATCCGGCCGAACCTGGTTCAGACCGCCGGGGGTACGCCGGCCCTGGTTCATGGCGGCCCCTTCGCCAACATTGCCCACGGGTGCTCGTCCGTCGCGGCGACGCGCGCAGGCTTGAAGCTCGCCGATTTTGTGGTGACCGAAGCCGGTTTCGGCGCCGATCTCGGTGCGGAAAAGTTTATCGACATCAAATCCCGGCTTGCCGGTCTTCGCCCGTCGGCGGCAGTGGTTGTCGCGACAATCCGCGCCCTCAAGTCCCACGGCGGGGTGGGATTGAGCGACATCGAAGACGAAAACGTCGATGCCGTCGGCGCGGGGTTTGCGAACCTGGGGCGCCACACGGAAAACATGCGGAATTTCGGGTTGCCGGTGATCGTCGCCCTGAATCGCTTTGCGGCCGATGGAGATGCCGAGGTGGCGAAACTGGCCGAACTCTGCGCCGCCGCCGATTTTCGCTTCGAGGAATGCACGCACTTCGCGGACGGTGGCGCCGGCGCGGAAAGCCTGGCCCGCGCCGTCGTCGAGACGACGGCCGGGGAGCCGGCCGAGCCCAACTTTGTCTACGAACTGGAGGCCCCCATCGCCGAGAAAATCGGCGCCATTGCGTGCAAGGTTTACCGGTCCGGCGGCATCGAGCTTTCCAGCGCGGCGGCCGCTCGAATTCGGGACCTGGAAGCAGCCGGGTGGGGCAATGTGCCGGTGTGCATCGCCAAAACCCAATTCAGTTTCTCGACCGACCCGAAAGCGCTCGGGGCGCCGACGAATTTTCCGTTCCCGGTGAGGGAAATCCGGCTCAGCGCCGGGGCCGGATTCATCGTCGCGGTCTGCGGCGACATGATGACCATGCCCGGGCTGCCGCGGGAACCGGCGGCCAATGCGATTTCGATTGGTTCGGACGGCGAGATCGTGGGGATGTCATAGGGCACGCTAGGCCGCCGGGGTCCAATCGAGCCCGATATTCGCCGCGGGCGCCGAGTGGGTCAGCCGCCCCACCGATACGTAATCGACACCGGCCGCAGCCACCTCCTTGATGTTGTCCAGGGTCACGTTGCCCGAGGCTTCGGTGGTGCAGCGGTTATCGATGATTTCGATGGCCCGGCGCATGTCGTCGGGGCTCATGTTATCCAGCAGGATGCGCTCCGCGCCCGATTCCGCGGCCTCGGCAACCTGCTCCAACGTGTCGCACTCCACTTCGACATGCTTCAGGCCGGCATCGATGGCCCGGCGGACCGCCTCGCCGATGCCGCCGGCGACCGCCACGTGGTTGTCCTTGATCAGCACGCCATCGTCGAGGCGCATGCGGTGGTTGGTCGCCCCGCCCATCCGGGTCGCGTATTTCTCCAACTGCCTGAGGCCCGGAATGGTCTTGCGGGTGTCCAGAAGCACCGTGTTTTCCGAAGCAATGGCGTCGGCGTAGACCCGCGTGAGCGTTGCAATGCCGGAAAGATGCTGGACGAAATTTATGGCCGTGCGTTCCGCGGCGAGAAGCTCACCGGCGGGACCGGAAATCCGGGCCAGGGCGGTTCCCGTTTCAACCGCCTCGCCCTCGGCGACGAGTACGCCGAATGAAATCTCAGGGGAAAACTTTTCGAAAACCAGTTGGGCGATCCGCAGCCCGGCGACGACAACGGGTTCCCGCGCCGCCATGACGCCCTCGAAATCCGTTTCCTCGGGGATGACGGCCTGGGATGTGATGTCGCCCCTGCCCACATCTTCGGCGATGGCCGCATCGACGATCCGGTTAACCTCGTCGGCATCAAGGTCGGCTGGCAGATTGGTGGTCATGAGATTCCCGTGAGCGGCGCAGGAATGGAAACTTGGCCCATGGAAACGGCAAGTCAAGGGCAAGGCGGTGGTTGAGCAAACGGCCCGCATTGGTCAAACTCTCCGGGGCATAGTCTGGAACGGAAAATACGATGCCGGTCATCAAGGAACTCGACGCCCTGAAGGACGAAATGGCGTCCTGGCGGCGGAATATTCACGCTCATCCGGAAACGGCGTTTGAAGAGCATCGGACGTCGGATTTGGTGGCCGAAAAGCTCGCGGCATTCGGCATTGAGATTGATCGGGGCATGGCGACGACCGGCGTCGTCGGTACGCTGGTCAATGGCGACGGACCCTCCATAGGCCTTCGCGCCGACATGGACGCTCTCGACATGCCCGAGCAGACCGACCTTCCGTACAAATCCCGGGTGCCCGGCAAGATGCACGCCTGCGGGCACGATGGGCACACGACCATGCTGTTGGGCGCCGCCAAGCACCTCGCGGAGTCAAAGAACTTCAACGGCACCGTCCATTTCATCTTCCAACCTGCCGAGGAGATGGCGGGCGGCGGGCGGGTGATGGTGGAGGAGGGGCTGTTTGACAAGTTTCCCGCCGACACCGTCTACGGCATGCATAACTGGCCCAACATGCCGGCCGGCAAAATCAGCATCGGCGAAGGGCCGGGAATGGCATCGGCGGCGAAATTCGAGATCGTCGTCAAAGGGCGCGGCAGCCACGCGGCCGCGCCCCATCAGGGGATTGATCCGGTGGTGATCGGTGCGGAAATCGTCTCGGGCCTCCAGACCATCTCGAGCCGGGCCACCAATCCGATCGACGCCATCGTCGTATCGGTAACGCAGTTCCACGCCGGCGACGCAATGAACGTGATCCCCGATCAGGCGGTGTTGGGGGGAACGGTCCGGTCCTTCGCCCTGGATCCGGAAAAGACCATCAAGCCGCAGATCGAGCAAATCGCCGGCGGCATCGCGTCGGCTCACGGCGGCAGCGCGGACGTCTCGTACGAGCAGCTCTATCCGGTGTTGGTCAATAACGCTCCGGAAAGCGAGATTGCCCGTTTGGTGGCGGTTGACGTGGTCGGTGAGGAAAATCTGGAACAGGCCTATCCGCCGACCATGGCGTCCGAGGATTTCGCGTTCATGCTGAACGAGCGGCCGGGCACCTTTGTCCGCCTTGGCGCCGGATTCCCGGACCGGGAAACATATCCGCTCCACAATACGCGCTACGAGTTCAACGACGAGATTCTGCCCATCGGGGCATCGTTCTGGGTGCGGTTGGTGGAGAAAGTGCTGGGTTAGGCGGCGGCGGGATCGGGCGTCGAGGTTTTCATCAGTGTCCTCGTCTTCAATAATTTTTGGACGAATGTTACCGAATGGTAATCCGCCGGACAGGTAGCGGTTAGACGGCAATAGCTAGTCTCAATTCTCGACGGCATCGGAATTTAAGCCGGTTGGCGCTTCCGATGCCCTGAAATTCTTTCGATTTCAAGGAGAATTGAGATGCGAAGACAACTCTTACCTACACCGAAGTCAAAACTTCTCGGCGTGATGGCAGTCACGGCTCTCGCGACCGGCACGATCGCCGGCGGGATCGCATTCGCCGACCAATCGGACCGGAAATCCGCGGCAAATTCCGCCGAAGCGGTGAAATCCGTCCAGGCGGCGCCCGTCCCGGCGATGCCGGTGAATATCGCCGATGTGGTGGAGCGGGTGAGCCCCGCCGTGGTCACCATCCGGGTCGAGAAACGGGCTGCCGGTCCGGCGTTGTCGTCCGGCCAGATGCCGCCCCAATTTGACGAGTTCTTCCGGCGCTTCTTCGGCGAAGACGGAAGCCGGCAATTCGGCCTGCCCGAAGGGCCCCGATTCAAAGGCGCGCCGCGCGGGCCTCGGACCCAGGGGCTCGGCTCCGGCTTCATCATCGAAAAGGACGGGCTGATCGTCACCAACCATCATGTCATCGATGACGCCGACGAAATCACGGTCGTCATGCATGACGGTAAGAAGTACGAGGCGGAACTCATCGGACAGGATGAGAAGACCGATCTCGCGCTTTTGAAAATCGATGCCAAGCGTGATCTGCCGACGGTTTCATTCGGATCGTCCGCCGATATGCGGGTCGGCGACTGGATCGTGACGATCGGCAACCCGTTCGGCGTCGGCAAGACGGCGACGGTCGGGATTATTTCGTCCCGCGATCGTGACATCGGCGCGGGACCGTTCGACGACTTCCTGCAGATCGATGCGCCGATCAACCAGGGCAATTCCGGTGGCCCGGCCTTCAACCTGCGGGGCGAGGTGATCGGGGTAAATACGGCCATCTTCTCGCCGTCGGGCGGCAACGTGGGTATTGGGTTTGCCATTCCCTCGTCGCTCGCCGAGACCGTCATCGAAGACCTGAAGGACGACGGGCGGGTCCAGCGGGGCTGGCTCGGCGTCCATATCCAGGCCGTCACCGAAGAACTGGCGGCCGGCCTCGATCTTGATGAAGCCGCCGGCGCGCTGGTGTCCCGGGTGACCGATGACAGCCCGGCGGATGAGGCCGGACTGAAGCGGGGCGATGTGATCCTGGAGGTCAACGACAAGACCGTCGGGCGCCTCAAGGATCTGCCCCGGATCATCGGTTCCCTACAGGCGGGGGATGAGGCCGAGATGGAGATCTGGCGCAACGGCCGGAAGCGTACCATCGAGGTGCGTATCGGAAGCTCGCCCGAGGCCGAACCGGTTGCAAAGGCGGAGACCGGCGACAAGCTGGGTCTCGGTTTGGCGGCCCTGGACCCGCAGACCCGCCGGGCCCTCGGGCTGGACCGGGATACGGAAGGCGTCGTGATCACCGCCATCAAGCCCGGCAGTCCCGCGGCGCGCCAAGGCCTCAGCCGGGGCGACGTGATCGTCTCGGTCGCCGGCCAGGCGGTCGAAACCCCGGGAGATGTCGCCGATGCGATTGAACGGGCCGGCGCCGCCGACCGATCCGCGGTGCTGCTGCTTGTGGAGCGGCGCGGCAATGAGCGCTTCGTCGCGCTGCCCCTCCGCAACGCCTGATTTTACCTCGGGACGAGGTAGACGGTGTCCGGCGCCCGATCGGGGCCGGGCACCGTCCCCTTTGAGGCCCAGGTGAAATCCGCCAAAATTTGAACTACCTTAGGGTAGCCCGGAGAATGAAAGCCGCCATGCGTATTTTGGTGATCGAGGATGATCTGGAAGCCGCCGACTACATGCGGCAGGGCCTGTCCGAGAGCGGTCATGTGGTTGATCATGCCGCCGACGGCGAGGAGGGCCATGCCCTGGCGGCCGAGGGCGGCTACGACGTTCTGGTGATCGACCGCATGCTGCCCAAAATGGACGGCCTGAGCGTGGTCAACCGGCTGCGCGCCGAAGGCATAGACGAGCCCATCCTGTTCCTGAGCGCCCTCGGCGACGTCGACGACCGGGTCAAGGGACTGAAGGCCGGCGGCGACGATTATCTCGTAAAGCCATATGCGTTCGCCGAACTGTTGGCGCGGATCGAGGCGCTGGTCCGGCGCCGCAATCCCGAGCAGGTGGAAACCCGATTGTCCGTCGCCGATCTGGAAATGGATCTGCTGAGCCGCCGGGTCAGGCGTGCGGGAGTGGATCTCGCCCTGCAGCCCCGGGAGTTCCGGCTCCTGGAGTATCTCATGCGCCACGCCGGCCAGACGGTGACGCGGACCATGCTGCTGGAGAACGTCTGGGACTACCATTTCGATCCCCAGACCAACGTAATCGATGTTCATATCAGCCGGTTGCGGGCCAAGATCGACAAGGACTTCGGCCGGCAACTGCTCCATACGGTCCGGGGGGCGGGGTATTGTCTTCGTGAACCTTCCTAAGCTGTTCAAGACGTCGACCTTCCGGCTGTCGCTGATCTACCTGTCGGTGTTCGGCGCTTCGGTCTTGTTGCTGCTTGGCTTCATTTACTGGTCGACCGCCCGGCTCACCACGGCGCAGACCGACGAAACCATCGCCGCGGAGATTACCGGCCTGTCGGAACAGTATCGCCGTTCGGGGCTGGTGGGGCTCGCCGACGTCGTTCGGGAGCGCAGCCGCAATCAGCGCCAGAGCCTCTATCTGCTGACCGACGGCAACCGGTTCGTGATTGCCGGGAACCTGAACGCCTGGCCCGAGGTGGAAACCCGGCCGGGCGGGTGGCTGGAATTTCCCTATCGGCGGCCCATCGGGGGCAGGGTCGAGACCCATCCGGCCCGCGCGCGGCACCTGATCGTTCCCGGTGAATTTCAACTGCTGGTCGGCCGCGACATCCACGGCCAGTCCGAGGTTATCGAGTTCATCCGCACCTCGCTCGCGTGGGCGCTGGCGTTGACCTTGGCGCTGGGCTTGGCGGGCGGCATTCTCATGAGCCGCAACCTGCTGCGCCGCGTAGAGGTCATCAACCGGACCAGCCGGGAAATCATGGCCGGCGAGTTGGATCAGCGAATCCCGGTCCGGGGCGCCAACGACGAGTTGGACCAACTGGCGCTTAATCTCAACGAGATGCTTGACCAGATCGAGCGGCTGGTGAACAGCCTCCGCGAGGTTACCGACAATATCGCCCACGATCTTCGCAGTCCCTTGAACCGGCTCAGAAGCCGTCTTGAAGTCACGCTCATGGGCGAGGGGAGCGCGGAACAATTCCGCGACGCGCTCGAGGCGACGATCTCCGAAGCCGATGATCTTCTGACCACCTTCAACGCTTTGCTGAACATCGCCAAGGCCGAGGCGGGGCAACTGGAGATTTCCCTGGAGACAATCGACCTCGGCCCGTTCATCGACGATCTCGCCGAACTCTATGAGCCGGCGGCGGCGGAAAAGGGCCTCGGCCTTTCGGCGGCGGTTCATGGGAATATCGACTTCGCGGGCGACCGGCAGCTTCTGTCCCAAGCACTGGCCAATCTCATCGACAACGCCATCAAGTATTCGGAGACCGGCGGCGCCATCGTGATTCGCGCCGATCGGTCCGGGGACGCGGTCGAAATCTCGGTGACCGATTCGGGTCCGGGAATTCCCGAAAACGATCGCGAGCGGGTAACTCAAAGATTTGTCCGGCTCGAAGCCAGCCGCAACAGTACCGGCAGCGGCCTGGGCCTGAGCCTCGTCCGCGCAATAGCCCACCTGCACGATGGAGAGCTGTACCTCGAAGATGCCCGGCCCGGTGTGAGGGCGTCCCTGCGTCTCCCGTCTCGAACCCCCGGGGAATAACCGTATACTCCGCACATGACCGGCGAGCTCAAATTCCGGCGTGACTTCGATGCCAAGTATGCGGTGATCGAGACGGTTTCGCCGTTGATCCGGCGCATCGTCGCCCGCAATCCCGGCCCGTTTACCTACAAGGGGACGGGGACCTACATCGTCGGGCATGGAGAGGTGGCGATCATCGATCCCGGTCCGGATCTGGAGGAACATATCGACGCCCAGCTGAAGGCGCTCTCCGGCGAGACCGTGTCGCACATCGTCGTCACCCATACGCACCACGATCATTCCCCGGCGGCCGGACCGGTGCAGGAGGCGACCGGCGCCATGACCTATGCCTATGGCCCCCACGGTTCGGGCCAGACGGGGGACAGCCCGACGCTGGAGGAAGGAGGAGACCGGGACTTCATCCCCGATGTGGAGGTCCGCGACGGTGACGTCATCGAGGGCGAGGGGTGGAGCCTGGAATGCGTCTTCACGCCGGGCCATACGTCGAACCACATGTGTTACGCACTCCGGGAAGAGAACGCACTGTTTCCCGGGGATCATGTGATGGGCTGGTCGACCACCGTCGTCTCTCCGCCGGATGGCGACATGGGCGCTTATATGGCGAGTCTCCAACGTCTCACCGAACGGGATGAAGCCGTCTATTGGCCGACCCACGGCCACCCCGTGGAAAATCCGAGGTCATACGTCCGGGCGTTGATTGCGCACCGCCGGCAGCGGGAGACCCAGATCACCAAGTGTATCGAACGGGGGTTGAATCATATCCCCGAGATGGTTACTTCCATGTACCAGGGGCTCGATGAGCGGCTAATTCCCGCGGCCCGTCGTTCGGTTCTCGCCCACATCATCCATATGATCGACACGGGCCGGCTGGTGTCCGTCGGAGAAGTTTCGCCGGATGGGGAATACCAACTGGTATAGGTCATTTATCAGCGGGGCAGGAGCACACTGTTGCTGATGGAGAACACGCGATGAAGAAGATTATCTTTTGGTTCCTTTTGGGCGGTGTCGCCGGCACCGGTTTCGGGTTTGCGGTCGGTATCTTCGTGTTCCCGTTCATATTCCAGTCGGATATCGTTGCCGACGAAGCCATAGCCGACACCAAGGCGGTGGTCGCAACCGGCACGTTCATTCACGCAAACCCCGCCGATCCGGTGCATTTCGGCTCCGGCAAAGTGACGGTCTTCGCCGACGAGGTTCATCTGGGCAAGGATTTCAACGTCGGCCCCGGGCCGAAGTACCACGTCTATTTGTCGAAGGCGGCCGGCATCAAACGCTCGGCGGACGTCAAGAACGCCGAGTATTTCGACCTCGGCGGGCTTCGCGCCTTCAAGGGCAGCCAGAACTATGCCATTCCCGCCTCGGTAAACCTGAAGGACTTCAAGAGCGTCGTCATCTGGTGCGAGGCTTTCGGCGTCTTGATCTCGCCGGCCATGCTGGACTTCAATAGCTGACCGAGCGACGGACATTCGGGGCGGCCTAATTTGGATGCCCGCCCGCCGGTGCTAATGTCCGCCGCGAACAACAATCGTCCATCGCGGGTGAGGAATTATGGCTATTGTAGGTGTCGATCGCGTGGTCTTCGGCGTCGAGAGCATGAAGAAGGCGCAGCAGTTCTATACCGACTTCGGGCTCAAGAAAATCAAGAGCACGCCGAAGCATTCGATCTACGAAGCATCCAATAAATCCCGCGTCGAGATCTTCCCGCGGACGGCGAAGCACCTGCCGCCGGCCTTCGAGAAGGGCTCCACCATTCGGATTTTGGTCTGGGGCGTCGATACCCGGGATAACCTGAAGGCGCTCAAGGCCGATCTCGAAAAGGATCACGAAATCACCGAGGACAGGGACGGCACGTTCTATGTGACCGATCCGATGGGATTGTGCCTCGGTTTCCGGGTCAGCCGGCGGATCAACGTGAAGCCGGTAATCATCCCGATGAACGGTCCGGAAAACGTCCACCGGGTCGACGAGCGCGCGATCTATTACGACCGCGCCAAACCGGTGGGCATCGGTCACATCGTCTTTAATGTCCCCGACCTGAAGGCGATGGAGAACTTTTACCGCAAGCGGCTGGGATTCCACCTCACCGACCGCTACACCGGCCGCGGCGTGTTTCTCCGGTCGGCCATCCGCGCCGGACACCATCAAGTGTTTCTCCTTCACGACGATGAGCCGGGCCTCAACCATCTGGCCTTCGCGGTGCGCGACGTCAGCGAAATGATCGGCGGCGGCCAGTATATGCAGAAGAACGGCTGGGAAACCGCGGTCGGACCCGGCCGGCATATCGTCTCGTCGTGCTACTTCTGGTACGTCCAGAGCCCCGTCGGCGCTCCCAACGAGTATTTCTGCGATGAGGACTTCTGCACCGAGAACTGGAAGCCCAAGAGCTACGACCCCCATCCCGACACCTTCGCCGAGTGGTTCCTGACCGGCTTGCCCAAGGGCAAGCGCCTGCCGCCCACCCGGACCAAGAAGGATGCGACCGAAGCCAAGGGCCGCGTTTCACGGGTCAAGGCGGCGCGGAAACAATCCGAGGTCAGGGGCTAGCCGGCGGCAGGCGTCTCGCCGGACGCCCGCGCCCGCCTGCGGGGTGAAATGGACTTGGCGGCGTCCATGCGATCCGTACTCGCCGAAATGGCCCCGGCCAAGTAAAACGCTTCCATGAACGACACGACACCTGCACCGGTTCCCGACCCCGCATTGCGAACCCGCGAGGGCTACGCGACTTGGGTCACCGAGCGAATCCGCTACAACGATCTCGACCCCAACAACCATGTCAACAACATCGCCATCAACCAATTCTTCGAGGACGGCCGGGTCGATTTCCGCATTGCCAAGATGCCCGGCGAGGCCGTCGATATTCTCGCCGGCTTCGTGGTGGTGAAGTTCACCGTGGAATATATTTCGGAGTTGAGCTACCCGGGTGAGGTTGACGTGGGAACCGTCGTCCTGCGGGTCGGCGGCAGTTCCTATACGATGGGGCAGGGGGTATTTCAGGGAGACAAATGCATCGCCGTCGCCGAGACCATCACCGTGTGCGTGGATGCGGAGACGGGGAAGGCGTCGCGGATCGAGGGGGACCTGCGGACCGCGCTGGAAGACAACTTATCGACGTTCTAGTCGATTGACCCGACGCCGTTGCGCCGTTTGGCGGCCCGTTCCCGTGCCGCGTCGCCGAAGGCCTCGAACAGCTTTCTCGACAGTTCATGCTCGCCGGGCTTCCATTCAGCGTGCCATTGCACACCGACGGCAAACGACTTGGCGCCCACCAGGTTAATTCCTTCGATGACCCCGTCCGGCGATACGGCTTCCACCTCAAAGCCGTCCGCAAGCCGGTCCACGCCCTGACCGTGCAGCGAGTTGACCATCACCTCGTCCGTGCCGACCAGGGAATGAAACAGGCCGCCGCTCGTCAGTCTGATGGTGTGTTTGAGACCCATGACGTCCTCGGTAGTGACGTCGTCGCCCCGCGGCATCCGGTGGTCCAACTTGCCGGGCAGTAAATGAATCCGGTAGTGCAGGCTTCCGCCGAGAGCGACATTCATTTCCTGCAGGCCGCGGCAGGTTCCGAAGACCGGCACACCGGCATCTACGCAGCCGCGGATCAGCGGCAGGACCACGTTATCCCGATCGGGATCGATGGGTTCGTCGTCGGGAAACGGCGGCCCCCCGTAGTGATGAGGCTCGATGTTCGCGCGCCCGCCGGAGAGCAGCAGTCCGTCGATCTGCGCGCAGGTTCCTTCGACGTCGAGGTCATGCGCGCGGGCGGGCAGGAGGACGGGCATCGCTCCGGAGAACACAGCCGCCGCCTCAGGGTAGTTCAGGCCGATGTAATGGGCCCGATGACTGCGGCCGGTAATCTCCATCACGCTGGTGGGAATTCCGACGAGGGGTCTCGGCGTAGGGCTGGACATTCAATTTGGCTATCACTTCAGCCGGGGGGCGGCAAGCACTTGGCGGTTGTCAGGCGGGGTCGGGGGTGATCACCGTCTCGATGGGGCCTTCGGCGCGGCTGTGGATGAACTGATCGAGATAGGGGTTGCCGGCGGCATCCACCTGATCCGTTGGTCCCTGCCAGATGATCTTGCCGTCATGGAGCATGGCGATACGGTCGGAAATCATCCGGGCGCCCGACATGTCCGACGTGATCGACAGCGTCGTCGCGCCTAGCCGGCGGACCCCATCCAGGATCAACTCGTTGATGATATTGCTCATGATCGGATCGAGGCCGGCGGTGGGCTCGTCAAGGAAGACGATCTCCGGATCGCCGGCAATCGCCCGGGCGAATCCGACCCGCTTCTGCATGCCGCCCGAAAGTTCCGCCGGCAACAGGTCGGCGACCTCCGGGTCCATTCCCACTTGAGAGAGCTGTTCCACCGCCAGCCGGCGCGCCTCGGTACGCGGCACCCGGCGGCTTTGAATCAGCCGGAAGGCGACGTTCTCCCAAATGCTCAGGCTGTCGAATAGGGCGGACTGCTGAAACAGCATGCCGACCCGCCGCAATAGCGGCTCCCGCTCGCCGGGGGCAAGGCCGACGGTTTCCTTGCCGTCGATCCTGATCGACCCGGAATCGGGCCGGATCAGTCCGAGTATACATTTGAACAACAGGGTCTTGCCGCAGGCCGACGGGCCGACAAGCACCACCGATTCGCCGTCGCCGACCTCCAAATCGATGCCGCGCAGCACATGCTCGTCACCAAAGCTCTTGGTCACGCCCTCCAGCCTGATCTTGGGATTTGCCGTTTCGTTCACCTGTCTGGTTTAGCGCGTTTCCCGGTCCGTGACCATGGCCGCGCCTGTCGGGATTTGCCGATCGGCCGGGCCGAATCAATCGCGTTCCATGCCGGCCATGTTTTCCAGTACCGCGCAGACCGACGCGGTATCGCTGTTCTCCAGTCCCTGGGAGAGCGCTGCCTTGTACAGGTCGAGCGTTGCCTTGAATAACGGGGCGGGTGCGCCCACGCCGTCGATGAAAGCGTCGATGATTCCCATGTCCTTGTCCTGGGTGATCATGGTGGCGGACACCTTCGAATCGTAGTCGTTGGCCACCATCATCGGTCCCCGCATTTCCAGCATGCGGGAGTTCCCGGCGCCATCCTGAAGGACGGCCAGCAAGGTTGCCGGGTCCAAGCCCGCTTTTTGTCCCAACACCAATGCCTCGGCGGCCGACACGTTGTGGATGGCAACCAGCAGGTTGGCGACGTATTTGGTCTTGGAGCCGTTGCCGAAGGCGCCGACATAGTGCGCGTTTCGCGAAAAACTTTCGAGTATGGGTTTTGCTTTCCGGAAGGCCGCCTCGTCGCCCGACCCGAGTATGGCCAGATCGGCGTTGGCGGCTTGCGCGCCGGTGCCGCTCACCGGACAGTCAAGCAGGATGACGTCATGGGGCGCGAGGGCATCGAACGCCTTCTGCTTGTCCTCGACGGTGAGGGTGCACGTGTCGGCGACCACCAGACCGGTCTTGCCCGACGACGCGAGACCATTCTCCCCGGTCATCACCGCGTGGAAGGCGGCCGGCGAGGGAAGGGAGGTGATCACCACGTCCGCCTGGCGGGCGACATCGGCCGGGGATCCGGCCCGCGTCAGCCCCTCCTTGGCCAGGCCGTCCAATTTGCCGTCGTCGATGTCGTAACCGATAACCTGTACGCCGTTCTTCATCATATTCCGGCTGAAGGCCGATCCCATGATGCCCAAGCCGATGATGCCCGCCACTTGTCCCATTCCGTCCATCCTCAAAGTTCGATATGGCTTCAAATTCCGGTTGAATTAGCGTTCAATACCGGGCAAATGTCCACCCGAAGAAGGGTGGCGAAATTTTGGATGCATGTGGACGGCCGACTGGGAGCCTTGGGTCATGGCAAAATACGATCGTTTAGTCGAAATCGGCGAGCTGCCGGTGCTCGATATCGGCCCCTTTCTCGCGGGCGGGGAGGGCGCGCTGGAAGCGTTGGCCGATCAATTCCGCGACGCGTGCGAGAATGTCGGCTTCTTTTTCATCCGCAATCATGGCGTCGGCGACGACCTGATCAAGCGGATATTCTCCGAGACCCGGCGCTTTCACGATCTGCCCATCGAAGAAAAGATGAAGCTCGAGATCAACGTGAACCAGCGGGGATATATCAAGCCCGGCTTCACCATGGTCAAGCACTCCACCTACAACGAGAACACCAAGTTCGACAGCACCGAAGTGATGGTGTTCGCGACCGAATACCCCGAAGACGACCCCAACCGGCAGGCAGGCAAATTCTTCTACGACGAAAACCAGTGGCCGGACGATCTGCCCGGTTTCCGGGAAACGGTTCGGGAATACATGGCCACGCTGACAAATCTCGGCAAGACGCTGTTGCCGGTTTGGGCGATGGCGCTGGATTTGGAGAAAGACTTCTTCAAACCGTATTTCGAGAACAACTACACCTATTTCCGGATGGCTCACTATCCGCCGGTGCCGGATCTGGGGGACAACGAGTTCGGACTCGGTCCCCATGCCGATACGGGCTTCATGACCTTTCTGCCGCAGGCCGACGTGGATGGGCTGGAAATTCTCGACGTCGACGGCAACTGGTTCCGCCCGCCGCGCATGGACGACGCCATTCTGGTCAATACCGGCCAGTTTCTTGAACGCTGGTCCAACGACCGGTTCCGCGCCACGCCCCACCGGGTCATTCCGCCCAGGGACGCGGATCGCTACTCCATCGCGCTGTTTGTGAACAGTGCGTTCGAGCCGGTGTGCGAATGTCTGCCCACCTGTACCGGGCCCGATAATCCGCCCAGGTACCCGACCGAGTCCTACTGGGATTTCTATCGCTGGTACATGGCCAATACCTATCCCCATTACGGCGAATTCGACGCCGCCGAATAGCCCGGTTTCGCGGACCGGATGCGGCGGAACGCACCGCCTGGAACGTTATCGCCAAGGCTCCATCGCTGCTCTAAAGTGGAGACAGTCTCAGGATCAGAACCTGAGTGAAACGTGGAGAATTAAATGAGCTTAGAAGAAAAACTTGCCGCCATCCGCGAGGCCGGCGCCAAGCGGATGCCCGAAGAGGTTCGGGCCGTCATGGGCGCCGCGACCAAGGAGCTGGCGGAATCCGGCATCCTCGATACCTGCATCCAGGCCGGCGACACCCTGCCGGCTTTCTCGCTCCCCAATTCGCGGGGCGAGACGGTGAATTCGGCCGATCTGCTGGCCAAGGGCCCGGTGGTCCTGACCGTTTACCGGGGGGAATGGTGACCCTACTGTAATGCGGAGCTGTACGCTTTGCAGGAAGTACAGGACCAGATCGAAGCCGCCGGCGCGACCTTGCTGGCGCTCTGCCCCCAGCTGTCCGAAAAGACCCAGGCCATGGTCGAGAAGCACGACCTGACCTTCGATATCCTCACCGACGCCGGCAACGACTATGCCGCCGAACTCGGCATCAAGTTCCAGGTGCCGGACGACGTGAAGAAGATTTACGAGGGTTTCGGTCTCGACCTGCCGGGAACCAATGGCGACGACAGCTGGACGCTGCCCATTCCGTCGCGGCTGGTGATCGACGGCTCCGGCGTTGTCCGGGCGGCCGATATTCACCCGAACTACACCACCCGGCCCGAGCCCGAGAAGACCCTGGCCGATCTCGCGGCCCTCGGCTGAGCCGCCGGTTCAAGCGAAAAGAGAAGGCGGTCCCCGAATCTGGAGCGGGGCCGCCTTTTTTTGTCGGTTACGGCAAGCCCCCTCACTTCACTCACCGGCAAGTCGTCATCACCGGGCTTGACCCGGTGATCCACGTCTGGCGGTCGCTGGTGCACGTGGATGGCCGGGTCTGGGCCCGGCCATGACGCAGTCATTTTATGCCTCAGCCACCGCACCACTCTTACGGTGTCTCAATCGAGTCTTGAGCCTAGACCGCTTTTTTAAGCAGTAGGCCGGCGCCTTCGCCCTCCAGCGACCACCCGTAGCGGGTGGCGTAGCGCTGAACATCGAAGACCTGGAACGCCGCCGGCAGGTCCGCCGCCGGGATCTTGGTGATTTCCTCCACCTCGGACGCCGTGAACTCGGCTTTCGCGGGGTGCCGCAACAGCCAGCAAAGGGCCGGCCAGCCGGTGAGGTCGCCGAGCCGGCTGGGTTCCGGTTCGAACTTGCCCTTGTCCTCCGGCGCCCCTTCGATCTCGACGCCGTTCCAGAACGCCACCCGGTCCTTGATCTCGGCCGCCTGCTCGTAGGGCTCATCGTAGTACCAGGCCGCGCCTTCGTTGGCCGCTTCGCCCACCGTTACGTCATAGTAATCGGCGAAGCCCTTCCAATGACAAAAGGTGCGGGGGCTGTCGCTCTTGGTCAGCACGCCGTCCTTCACCGAGCCGATCGGGAAATAGGGATTGGCCTCGACCATGACGATGTCGTCGCTTTCGGCGATCACCTCGCCGTTCCAAACAGCCTTTGCCATCGGCGGTCCTCCTAGTCGTTGAAGAAGGCGAGGGTGCGGACCTCGATGCTTTCCCGGGGGGCGACGCCTTCCGGGGCCGCGATGCGGGCGGCGCCGTGGGCATTGAATCGGGTACGGTCGGTCTCGGTGTCGAAGCACTTGATCAGCACCGCTTCGTTCATGGTCATCTCGGGGAAGAAGTACCATTTCTGGCCGTCCGAATGGGCGACCCGGAAGGTTTCGCCCCGCCGATAGGTGTAGATATGATCGGCGGCGATGAGATCGCCTTCGCCGAGGGTCGTCGCATCGCAGAGAACCAGGGGATCGGTCATTACCGGCTCCATGATCGGCCGCCAGACATTGACGCTCACCACCCGGCGGGTCAGCCGGTCTTCGGCCTCCTCCTCGGGAAAGATGTCGTGCACCCGTTTGCGTCCGGACCAGTCGGTGAAGTCGTTGTGCACCGACGGCACCGGCGCGCGGACATCCATCGCCTTGCGCTTTGCCTCGTCCTGAACCCGGATGGTGTGGTCGATGACCACGATCTCATCGGCGCCGGTGTGTTCCTTCACGATGGCCATGCATTCGTCGTAGTAAGCGCCTTTGACGGCCTCTTCGTCGTAGAAATCGGTGGTCGCCGTCTTGCTGTCGATCAGCAGGAAACCCTCCTTGTCGAGGCTGAGCTGATCGCGGATCAGGCGCCCGTTGCGCAGCTCCACCTCCCGGTCTTCGTACTCGCCGGTGGCGCGAGTCGGGTCGTTGACGTCCTTTTCCGGGTAGGTGACCGGCTTTTCGCCGATATCGACGGCGAAGGTGAGAGTCCCCGTGATGGTTTCCGGCTGGTCGAGCATCTTCCGTTCCTTCTTGCGTGGATGCGGTGAAAAGACTACCTCCTGAGTAAGTAGTCTCACAATATCGTTCTCGCCAGCTTGATCGGCCACCTTGATTGGTCAGGGGGATGGGGAATCCAGGAAATGTCCGAAAAGCGTACGCTGACCCAGGTTCACGCCGGCATGCCCACCTCCGATGGCGCCGGCGTCCAACTGACCCGAATGATCGGCACCCCGTCCCTCGACATGGTCGACCCGTTTCTCATGCTCGACAGGATGAACAATGACGACCCGGACACCTATATGGCGGGGTTTCCGGACCATCCCCACCGGGGGTTCGAGACCGTGACCATCATGTTCGAGGGGCTGGTGCGGCATAAGGACTCGGTGGGCAACGAGGGCGTGCTGGGCCCGGGCGACATCCAGTGGATGACCGCCGGTAAGGGCATCATCCACTCGGAGATGCCGGAGATGGTCGAGGGCCGGCTGCGCGGCTTCCAGCTCTGGGTCAATCTGCCGGCGGCGCTCAAGATGACCGAGCCCCGCTATCAGGACATTCCGGCGAGCGACGTGCCGTCGGTTGATGTCGAAGGGGGCGTGGTCCGGGTGTTTGCCGGAGAGTATGACGGCATCACCGGTCCGGCCCGGGCGCATACGCCGATCCGTTTGCTGGATGTAACCCTGGAGCCGAACGCCGACTGGGCGGCCATGACCGATACCGGCAATGGTCTCTTCATGTGCGTTCATGAGGGATCCATCACCGCCGCCGACAATTTGGGACGCGATCACCCGGCGCCGGCACCCTCGGTCGCGGTGTTTCACGGCGAAGGAGAGGCCGGCGTCACGGCGGGACCCGACGGCGCGCAAATCCTCTATTGCGAGGGCAGGCCGATCAATGAGCCGGTGGCTCGTTACGGACCGTTCGTCATGAATACCCGCCAGGAACTGGAGCAGGCAGTGCGGGATTTCCAGTCGGGCGCGCTGGCCTAGGTTCCATGCTCGGTATCGACTTCGCCGCCTACGTCACCTACATCCTTGCCTGCATCGCCGGCGGCGGCGTGTGGCTCGCGTTTTCGAAACGCTAATCACATTTCCAGCGGCTTGCCTTCCAGCCAGGCCTTGCCGTGCGCGTAAAGCGCTTCGATTTCCGGCCCCTTCAGGCCGGGCATATCCCGCTTGACGTCGTAGCCGAGGCCGGCCTGCAAATAGGCCAGATGCCGGTAGCCGACGGGATAGCTGTCGAGAATGGATTGATCCAGCGTGAGCGTCGCGCCCGGGTCGAGAGGCGCGATCCAGTCCTTTTCGTAGATCGGCTGGCGCACCACGAACCCCCACTTGCCGTCCCGCTTTTCCAGGAAATCGTAAAACCGGCCGAGACAGACCACGTCGCACCACACACCCTCGACTTCGGCCCGCTGGTTGATGGTCATCTTGGTCTGCGCAATGGCCCGGTTGCCGGCGACATCCGATGTGGTGCCACCCAGAAAGTGGATGATGCTGACGTCGCTCTCGAACACCTTCCTGGAACCGGCGATGAACGTATCGCGATCAGCCTGAAGCCAGGTTGCCATCATCCGCCCGTCATCGTGCCAGACCGTGCGGAACCGCTCCCAATCGCCCGAATCCCGCCATATGGCCCAGTTTTCCACCAGCTCGCGGATCGTAAGGCGCTCGATCATCTCGTCGCTCATCGGCATCTTTTCGTTCTCCCGTGGTTCGTCGGCTTCGCTTATAGAGACCCCGCGTCTCCACCGAAATGCGGCTCTCCCTGATGTCCGCCGGGCGGCTTGATAATCCGCAGGAGCCGCCTACAGTGCCGGCCGACGTGTAAACGAAATTCCTGGAGGGGAAATGGCTCAAGCCCGATTGAAGGAAGTGGTTACCGCTTCCACCCGCACGGCCGTCGCCGAGAGCGACGGCGGCGTCCAAAGCAGGATCACCACCCCGACCGGTCACTCCTGGATCATCGACGAACCGCCGTCCCGGGGCGGGCGGGATGAAGGGGCCGCCCCCCTCGAGCACTTCACCGCCTCATTGGCATCGTGCCAGATGGTTCAGGTGGTGAAGGTCGCCGAGGCCATGCGCTTCAAGCACGGCGCCATAAGGATTACCGCCGATATCGGCACCAACATGGTGATCCGCGATGAGGAGAAAAACCTGCTTCTGCGCTTCACCGAAGCGGAAATGATCATCGACATCGAAACCGAGGAGCCGGATGAAAAACTGGAGCGGCTGGCGGTCCTGGCCGAGGATCGCTGCCCGGTCGGCACGCTGCTGGGCGACGGCGGCATCGAAGTGAAATGCACCTGGAACCGGCTGCCCCTCTCGGAAGGCGTACCGGCGAACGCCTAGAGCTAAACCCGGCGGTGGACGAGAGCTTCCCGCCGGGCGGCATAGACCGTGCTGACGAAGATAACCGCGGCGCCGATCCACACCCACATATCCGGGATCTGGTCGAAGAAGATGAATCCGATCACCGCGACCATGGGTATCCGAATGAAAAGCACCGGCGAGACGATGCTTGCCTCGGCGTTGATATAGGCCTTGGAGAGGGAGAACTGCGCCCCGAAGGATAAGACCACCATCGCCAAAATCCATGGCCAGTCGGACAAGGCCGGTGTGGTCCAATGCATGATCGCCAGCGGCAGCAAGAGCGGCACCTGAACGGCAAAGCCGAAGAAGATGATGGAGATGGTGCCGTCGGTGCGCGCGACCTTGCGCAGGAAGGCGTCGCTAAATCCGTAAAAGGCGGCGGAGGCCACAGCCACGGTCATTCCCAGGCTGATCTCGATGACGCCCGGCCGCAGGATGACCAACGCACCCGCAAACCCGATCAACACCGCGGCCCAGCGATGAGGCCCCGGCCGCTCATTCACCACCAGCATCGCAAATATGATGGCGAAAAACGGTACGGTCGATTGCAGGGTCAGCGCCTGAGCAAGCGGAATCAGCGTAACTCCCCAGAATGCCAGGACGAGCGCGATCGCGTTGGTGACCACACGGGTCAGATTGGCAATCGGCTGGTGGGTGCGAATGCTCGACAGTCCGTGGCGAAATATGATCGGCAAAAAGACCAGCGTCCCGAAGACCTGGCGAAAGAAAGCCTGCTGGAAGGCGTGGATATCGCTGTTGTCGGACAGGTGCCGGACCACGCCGAACGAGACCGAGAAAAACACGGCCGCCGCCGCCATCCAGAGGACGCCGCGCAGGGGTGATTGCTGGTGGAGGTGGCCCCCGGATGCGGGTTGGTTCATCGGTCTCTCTGAACTGAGGTTCGGTTGGACGGGCAGCCTAGAGCAGTATCCGGCCAGATTGAACCATTTGGCCGGATACTGCTCTCGGCCGATCGGATACGGCGGGCAATGAGGTCCCGCCCAAGGAGGTCGGCGAACGGAATAAATCCGGTGGTTCCCGTGAACGCAAAAGATGCAGCATTCGCCGTCGTCCACATAAGTGGTTTCGCTGCACGACCGGCAGGTCCAGGACCGGAAAAATGGGATGGACGCCTGCCACCCGCTGACGCTGGAAGGCCGAAGGAGGGTGGTGAACCCTCACAGGCCGACGGCATTAAGGCGGTGGAGGAGTTCCAGAAGACCTGCGACCGCAGTGCCGCGCCGTCATCAGAGCGGTTTGCCCAAATCCTCGAAATACTCGCGCGTGACCTTGAACACCATCGGCGCGAGCAACAGCAGGCCGATCAGGTTGGGCACCGCCATCAGCCCGTTGAGCGTGTCGGCGAGGTTCCACACCAAGTCCACCTTCACGTTCGCGAAAGCGAGAGCCGCCAGCACCCACAGCGCGCGATAGATCACCAGGCTCCGTTCCTTGAACAGGTACTGCCAACACCGCTCGCCGTAATAGGACCAGCCGAGGATGGTGGTGAAGGCGAACACCGCCAGCGCGACGGTGACGATGTACTGCCCGCCCGCCATCGAGGTCTCGAAGCCGGTCGAGGTCAGCACCGCCCCGGTCAGCCCGCCGCCGTCCGAGCCGGTCATGACCCAGGCGCCCGAGGTCAGGATCACCAGTGCGGTCATCGTGCACACCACGATGGTGTCTATGAAGGTGCCCAGCATGGCGATGATGCCCTGCCGTACCGGGCTGTTGGTCTGCGCCGCGGCATGCGCGATGGCGGCCGAGCCAAGCCCCGATTCGTTTGAGAACACGCCGCGCGCGATGCCGAAGCGGATCGCCGCCGCCACCGCCGCCCCGGCAAAGCCGCCGGTCGCCGCTGCCGGCGTGAAGGCGTGGGTGAAGATCAGCCCGATCGCGCCAGGGATCGCCGTCACGTTGATCGCGAGGATCACCAGCGCTGCGCCGAGATAGAGCACGATCATCGCCGGCACCAGCTTTCCGGCCACATCGCCGATGCGCCGGATGCCGCCGATCACGACGACGCCGACCAGCGCCGCGACGACCACCCCGGTGGACCATTCCGGAATGCCGAAGCTGTTGTCGAGCGCAGCGGCCATCGAGTTGACCTGGACTGCGTTGCCGATGCCGAAGGCCGCCACGGCGCCGAAAATCGCGAACGCCAGCCCCAGCCACTTGCCGAGTTCGGGCGCGAACTCGCCGACGCCGTTGCGCAGATAGTACATCGGCCCGCCGACATACTTGCCGTTCGCGTCGACCTCGCGATAGGTGACCGCGCACACCGCCTCGGCGTATTTCGTGGCCATGCCGAACAGCGCGATCAGCCACATGTAGAAGATGGCGCCCGGGCCGCCAAGCGCGATCGCGGTAGCGACGCCGGCGATGTTTCCGGTGCCCACCGTGGCGGACAGCGCCGTCATCAGCGCGTTGAAGGGCTTGACCTCGCCCTCGCCCGTCGCGCCGTCCTTGTCGAACAGCAGACGGAACCCGTACCCCACCTTGCGCCACGGCATGAACATGAGGCCGAGGGTGAGCAGCACGCCCGTCACCCCCAGAATGCCGAGCATGGGCGGGCCCCATGCGAACGCGTTAATCTCGCTGATGATTGCGTTTAACCGGTCCATCCCATCCCCCATCGTTTCCCTGTTACAGTCAAACGACACCTCGGCGCGCTATTCCGGTCGACCGCGCCCGTCAGGACTCCTACCGCAGGAAGGCTAGCCGCGATCCGGATCGATGTCCAGAATCCTCCGCGCGCTGCGGAAGTTCCCTATGGCCGCAGGCAGGGCAGGTGACGACGGCGAGGGTTTTGACCAAGGCCCGAGCGGGTTCAGGCTAGTTGGTGAACGCCTGGATTCCGGTAATTGCGCGGCCGAGGATGAGGGCGTGGATGTCGTGGGTGCCCTCGTAGGTGTTGACCGTCTCGAGGTTCATCACATGCCGGATGACATTGAACTCGTCGACGATGCCGTTCCCGCCGTGCATGTCCCGCGCCGTCCGCGCGATGTCGAGCGCTTTGCCGGCGTTGTTGCGCTTGAGCAGCGAGATGACTTCGGGCGCGCACCGGCCTTCGTCCATCAGCCGGCCCATGCGAAGGACGCTTTGCAGGCCGAGCGAAATCTCGGTTTGCATATCGGCAAGTTTTTTCTGGATCAACTGGTTGGCGGCGAGCGGCCGGCCGAACTGGGTGCGGTCGAGGGTGTATTGCCGGGCCGCATGCCAACAGAACTCGGCCGCCCCCAACGCACCCCAGGCGATGCCGAACCGCGCCTTGTTGAGGCAGCCGAACGGCCCGGAGAGACCGGAGGCGTTGGGCATCAGGTTCTCTTCCGGCACCTCGACGCCGTCCATGACGATCTCGCCGGTGGGGGATGCCCGCAGGCTGAATTTTCCCTCGATCTTCGGCGCGGACAGCCCGCCCATGCCCTTTTCGAGAATAAAGCCTCGAATGCGGCCGTCGAGCTTGGCCCAGACCACGAATACGTCGGCATAGGGGCTGTTGGAGATCCACATCTTGTTGCCGGTGAGCTTGTAGCCGCCGTCGATCTTCTCGGCGCGGGTTTTCATGCCGCCGGGATCGGAGCCGTGATCGGGCTCGGTGAGGCCGAAGCAGCCGACCAATTCGCCGGAGGCGAGGCCGGGGAGGTACTTCCTCCGCTGCTCTTCGGAGCCGTAGGCGTGGATGGGATGAATGACCAATGAGGACTGGACACTCATTGTCGAGCGGTAGGCGGAATCGACGCGCTCCACTTCCCGGGTGGCGAGCCCGTAGCAGACGTGGTTCAGGCCGGCTCCGCCATATTCCTCCGGCAGCGTGGTGCCGAACAGACCGAGCTCGCCCATTTCATGGATGATGTCGCGGTCGAATGTCTCGTTGCGGTTGGCTTCCAGGATGCGCGGCATGAGCTGTTCCTGGGCATAGGACCGGGCCGTGTCGCGGACCAGGCGTTCATCTTCCTCCAGCTGATCCTCGAAGAAGAACGGATCGTCCCACTGAAAATCCGCCTTCCTGGCGCTCACCGTCTGGTCCATGGCTACTCTCCTCCGGCGGGGATCACCGCCGTCGCTTCAATCTCGATCAGAGCCTCATCTTCCAACAGGGCGTCGACGAATACCAGTGCCATCGCCGGGTAGTGATCGCCCATGAGGTCCCGCCAAATGGGACCCAGCGCCTTGCGCGCGGCCAGGTAGGCGGGCTTGTCCGTGCAGTAGGCGGTCATCCGGCAGATATGCTCGGGCTTGCCCCCGGCTTCCGCCAGCACCGCCAAGATATTCCTGACCGTCCGGCCGAACTGTTCGGCCATGTCGCGGGTTTCGAACTTCTCCTCCGCCGTCCAGCCGACCATACCGGCGATGAACACCGGCCGGCCGTTCACCGGTCCGGTGATGCCGTTGGCGTAGCCGACCGGCTGCTTCCAGCCGTCGGGCAACAATTGTTCGAAATCGCTCATCAGGCACTCTGCTGCATCGGCCAAAAGTTATCATTGCGTTGGCCAGCAGAATGTCGACCCTTATTTTTCATCTCGGCCTCCGGAAGAGCTGGCGTCGATCCAATGCACTTACTTCCGGTTACCTATTCGAGGCAGTATCAGCGATTTGGAAATTCGGAAACTCTATTTTAAATTGTGACAAGATAGCGAGATTGAAATATTGGCTGGGCTAATTGAATTCGTTGACGTTAAAGAGTTTGAGGCGGCGGGTGAAATATCCGGCCGCGATATTTCCGATGCTGTTCTAGACACGGTTGCCGCCCTCGACGAACGCGAGGAATTAGAGCCATATATCCAAACGATTCTTGCCGATTCAAATCAAACTCCACACGGCCCGGCGGAAATCGTCGATATCCTGACACATAAGGTCACCATAAATCGCCGACCGGCATTCGCAGCGTTTGTGCTCAAAGGAAAGAGCTTCAAAACAGTCCGACCGGCTGACGTTTCGCACCAGATTTATCGTTTGGAGAAGATTGATGGCTTAGATTATGCGGTGTTCGCAACCGTAGGAAATGTGCTTGATGCAGTGAAGGAGCAGTTTGTCTCGACAGCAGAAAGATTAGGAGTTGCATACAGTATTTTGGATGCGACTGATCTAGGGCGCCTTCTTATAGCCTATGGATTTGTCTGTCCTCGAGATGGGTCGAAGCTTGTTGCAGGACGGTGCGATTGCGGCTTCGTCGCCAAGCACAAATCACTCAACATCCTACAGCGAGAATCGCTCAAAGAGTTACAAAACGCGCATCGATTTCGCCAGTCGGCCGGTTTGGTAGTGTTGCCAACCGGAAGTGGCAAGACGCGCGTGGCCGCCAAGGATGCGAAGCGCGCAAAGGCCAATCATGTTCTCTATGTTGCCCACACCCACGAAATTTTGGATGTTGCAGAGAGGGAATTCGCATCTGAATTCGGTAGCGAAAACGTTAGGCGGGTCCAAGACGGACGGGAATTGGTTCAACCGGCGCAAGTAAGTTTGATTACTATTCAACTGCTTCGGAACCAGCTAGCAAAGCTCTTAGACAAAAAATTTGATTACGTCGTGGTGGACGAATTTCATCATGCCGCAGCTAAATCATATCGCGCTGCAATTAATGGCCTTTCGCCTGAATTCTTGTTGGGAATGACGGCCACGCCTTTCCGTGAGGATCGACAAGACATTTCTGAGCTCTGCGACGGACGAATACTCGTGCATTTCGAGCTTCGCTACGCCGTAGATTGCGGAATATTAGCACCGTATCACTATTACGGGTGTTTTGATGATATCGATTACTCAGCGCTCAATGATCATGAGGGCAATTACTCCGTACGTGATCTGGAGAAAACTCTAATAGTGCCAGAGAGGGATGCGGCTATTGCCAATAAATGGAGAGAGTACGCCGAAAACCGGCCCACCTTGGCGTTTTGCTGTTCTCGAACACACGCAAGACGATTTGCCGCGAACCTTAACGAGCATGGGATTCCAGCGTCAACATACCTAGCAGATACATCTTACGCGGATCGTCGCAAACTTGAAGACGCAATTCGCACAGGAGATATACGCATCCTTTGCGCCGTCGATGTGTTAAATGAAGGTACGGATTTCCCTTTCGTGGAGGCGTTGCTTTTTCTCCGACCTACAAATTCAAAGAGGATTTTTATGCAACAGTTGGGTCGTGGGTTGAGGCGTCATGTCGGCAAGACCCATTGCACGGTAATCGATTTTATCGGGAACTTTAAGAACGCCTACCGAATTCTGGATTATCATGGAATAACACCACAACTAGATGATCCACAATCAACTCCCATTGCTTCGTTGGGGAATGCCAAAGAGCTCTTGAACTTACCCTCGGGGTGTAAAGTACACATCGACTCCAAGGTGTTAGACATATTCTCTAGTCAGATCTTAGATCCGCAGAATGCGACGAGACATAACATCGGCAAAATCCTGATCTACGAGTATCGGAAATTGGAGCGTCACTTAGGTAGGGTCCCCACACGCAAGGACGTAAACAGGCTATGCCTATTGAGTTCCAAATACTATGAACGCGTATTTGGCAGTTGGTCCCGCTTCGAGGACTTGGTCAAATTTACTCCGAATAGCTAGATGAACCTCAGCCGGCCAATTCCTCCGTGAGGCGGCGGGCCAGGGCGCCGACGACGCGGCGGCGGTACCAGGGCGCGACGGTGGTGGTCCGCATGGGTTTGGCCTGCTTGCGGACCAGCTCGCGGATTTCATCGAGCGCCGCCTCGGTGAGTTCCCTGCCCACATAGGTATCGGTGCGCTTGACGATCTGGGGGTAGGGGTTCACCGCGGTGAGCGCGACGACGAAGTCCTTCACCGTCTTGCCGTCCATCTCCAGCCGGACGGCGGCGCCGGCCAGCGGAAAATCGATGGAGCCGCGGACCCGGGCCTTTTCGTACCTGGAGGGCGATCCGGCCAACGCCTTCGGCAGGCGGACCGCGGTCAGCATGTCACCAGCCTCGAGGGTCAGGTGCCCCATGCCGTCGTTGCGGTAGAGATCGGTGAGCGGCATCCGGCGCCGCCCATTGGGGCCCACCACATCGATTTCCGCTCCATAGACCAGAAGCGAGGGCGCAACGTCGCCGGAGAACGCCGCGAAGCAGCGCTTCCCGCCCGGCGCCACATGACAGGTATCGCCCCGCTTCTTGAGGCAGTAGTCATTGGACTGCCGCCACCATTCGGACTGGTTATAGAACAGGCATCTGGTGTCGAGGCAGAGATTGCCGCCGACGGTGCCGTACTCCTGGTGGGTCGGTCCGGCCACGGCCCGGGCGGCCTCTGCGACCGCCGGGTAATCGCGGAGCACGTCCTTGTTGGATTGAAGTTCCTTCAATGAAACACCGGCGCCGATGTGCAGGCCGTCGCCATCCGGGAGGATGGATTTCAGCTCCTGGATGGCGGTGATATCGATCAGGTGTTTGGGCTGCTCGATGCCGCGCCGGACGTTGACGATCATGTCGGTGCCGCCGGCGACGAACAGGGCATCCGGTTCCTCGGCGCGCAGCTTGACCGCGTCCTCGATGTTGTCGGGGCGGTGGAGCTTGAAGTCGGGCATGTATTCCATCGGCCGGCTCCTATTCCGCGGCCACGGACGAGTCTTGGGCGGCCGCGACCCGCTCTTCGGTTTCCTTCGCCTCGATCAGCTCCATCAGCCGGTCCGGCGTGACCGGAAGGTCGATGGGCCGCACGCCCAGGGCATCGGCGATGGCGTTGGTGTAGGCGGGGATGAACGCCGCGAGGGACGTTTCGCCCGCTTCCTTGGCGCCGTAGGGGCCGTTGGGGTCGACGCTTTCGACGATATGGGTGTCGATGGGCGGCGACTCGACGATGGACGGCACCCGGTAGTCCAGCATATTGCCGGTGATCGGCAGCCCGTTGTGGAAGCGGGTGCCCTCGCAGAAGGCCTGCCCCATGCCCATCCAGACCGAACCCTGGATCTGACCTTCGACCGAGAGCGGATTGAGCGCCCGGCCGACATCCTGCGCGACCCAGACCTGTTCGACCTCGACCTCGGCCGTGTCCGGATCGACGGCGACCTGCACCACCTCGGCGGCATAGGCATAGGCCATGGAGCCGCCGATGGCGCCGCCCCGGAACTTCCTGGTGCCGTGGCTTTCGGGGAGCGTGTCGAAATTGCCCTTCACGGTGATAGTGCCGGTGCCCTCGAGCGCTGCCATCACCACTTCTTCGAAGGTCAGGCCCTCGTCCTGACTGGCGGCCCGGTAGACCTCGCCCAGACACTCGATGTCTTCGGGCTTGGCGTCGAGCTTTTTCGCCGCCGCTTCGATCAGAATGGTCTTCAGGTTCCGCGCCGCCTCGATGGAGGCGTTGCCGACCATGTAGGTGATCCGGGACGAATAGGCGCCATTGTCCTTGGGCACCAGTTTGGAGTCGCCCGAGTGAACCTGAAAGCGGGTCATGTCGAGCCCAAGCACCTCGGCGGCGCACTGGGCGACCATGGTCGATGAGCCTTGACCGATTTCAGGGGCGCCCGTCAGCACCGTGATGGACGCGTCCCAATCCAGTTTCAGGTGAACCGTGGCGTGGGGCTCACCGGTCCAGTTGACCGGCTTGGAGGCGCCGCAGGGATAGTGGGCGCATCCGACGCCCAGGCCGCGATACTTGCCGTCGCCGTCCTTGCCCGGCTTGCCGCGCTTGTCCTTCCAGCCGGA
Source organism: Rhodospirillales bacterium (assembly GCA_022823235.1). Taxonomy (GTDB): domain Bacteria; phylum Pseudomonadota; class Alphaproteobacteria; order Rhodospirillales; family UBA2165; genus JAJDXO01. The sequence goes on along the minus strand of JAJDXO010000059.1, from coordinate 71,808 downwards.
TTCCCTCTCGACGATATCGAGGGCTTCGGGCAGGCCGTACGAGTTGATGAACATCTCGTTCAAGGTTTCGTAGGGCTCCTTGAGCAGGTTCTTTCGCCGCACCTCGATGGGGTCGAGGCCGAGCTCGACGGAGAGTTCGTCCAAAATCGCTTCGAACCCGTAGCGCACATCCACCGTTCCGTGACCGCGCATGGCGCCCGGCGGCGGGGTGTTGGTCAGCACCCGGAGACCGTTGTAGCGGACCGCATCCAGTTGATAGATGCCGTTGATCAGCGAGCCCGCGTAGAGAATGGTCACGATACCGTAGCCGCCATAGGCGCCGCCCCGCTGGATGGCCTGGCAGTCGACGGCAGTGATGGTGCCGTCCTTCTTCATTCCGACCTTCAGCTTGACGTCGGTCTCGGGCCGGCCGCGGTGGGTGATGAAGGTCTCCTCGCGGTTGACCACCAGACGCACAGTGCCCTTGGCCTTGCGGGCGAGGAGGGCGCAGATCAGTTCGACGTTCAGGCACTCGGTCCGGCAGCCGAATCCGCCGCCGATATGGGGCTTGATCATCCGGATGCGGGACTGGTCCATCTTGAGGGTCTTGGCCAGCATCAGGTGGACGTAGAACGGCACCTGGGTGGAGGCGCGAACCGTCATGTAGTCCCGCTCGGCGTCGTACTCGGCGATCGCCGCATGGGGTTCGGACTGGACCTGGCAAATCTCCGCGCAATTGTACTCGCGCTCCAGGACGAGATCGGCGTCGGCAAATCCGCCATCCACATCGCCGAGATCGTAATCCACGTCCCGTTCGATGTTACCCTCCCGGTGCTCGTGCAGCGAGACGGCGTCGGGGGCCATGGCTTCTTCGGAGGTGAAGTAGGAGGGGAGTTCCTCGTACTTGAACTCGATCAGGTCGAGGGCCTTCTGTGCGGTCTCGACATCCACCGCCGCCACGGCGGCAACGGGCTCGCCGCGATAGCGCACCCGTTCCCGGGCCAAGGGGTATTCGTAGCGGGCAATGGGGAGCACGCCGAACCCCTCGTCGCAGTCGTCGCCGGTGACCACGCCCAATACGCCCTTCAGCGCTTCGGCCTTGGAGGTATCCACCTCGACGATGTTGGCGTGGGCGACGGGGCTCCGGAAAATCCGGCCCACCATGTGGTCATAGGGGATGAAGTCCGCCGTGTAGAGCGCCTTGCCGGAGACTTTTTCCGGGCCGTCGATCAGCGGCCGCGGAACGCCGATGACCTTCGCCGGTTTGACGTCCTTTTTGATCTCGTTCATGCCGCGGCCTCCTCGCTGCGCCCGGCAAGCTCGTCGGCGGCGAAATGGACCGCCTCGAGAATCTTCACGTATCCGGTGCAGCGGCAGATGTTGGCGGCGAGGCCCGCCCGGATGTCGTCGTCGGTCGGGTTCGGGTTTTCACGCAGCAGGCCTTCGGCGGCCATCACCATGCCCGGCGTGCAGAACCCGCATTGGGCGCCCAGCTTTTCGTTGAAGCCGCGCTGGATCGCCGCCAGCCGGCCCCCGGTATCGAGGCTCTCGATGGTCTCGATTTCGGTGCCGTCGCAAACCGCGGCGAGGGTGAGGCAGGCGTGGCGTGGCTCACCGTCGATCAGGACCGTGCAGCAGCCGCACTCGCCACCGTCGCAGCCGATCTTTGTCCCTGTGAGGCCCACGGTCTCGCGCAGGAAATCCACCAGCAGCATATTGTCGGGGACGAAATCACGCCGCGGCCGCCCGTTCAGGGTACAGCGCACGACCGATTGCTTCGCGTCATCACTCATGATCCAAAATCCCGTAGCCGGTCCGGTTCGCGAACCGTCTTTTTGAAATTGTTTGGTAGACGAACAATATGCGATGCATCATATTCAAGCCGCACCGACAGAACAACCACAATTCACCTGCGATTACCCGTGAATCCCTATACCGACGTTCCGTTTTCCTACCGCCGCCGGGTCCGGTGGGGCGATTGCGACCCCGAGGGCATGATCTACACGGTCCGGGTCTACGACTACCTGCTGGAGGCGCTCGAAGCATGGTACTTGAAGGTGCTGGGCCTCGATTTCGGCGGTTTGAAGTACGAGCGCCACATGGCCATGCCGAGCGTGAGGCAGGAATGCCAGTTCATGAAGCCCCTGAAGCCGGGCTGCGAAGTCGATCTCCACGTCTTCGTCGAACGCCTGGGCAACGCCTCGATCAGCTTCATCGTCGATGCAGTGGGAGATGACGGGAACCACTATCTCAGGTTCAATCACACCGCCTGTTTCATTAGCCTGGACGGGTTCAAGCCGGTGCGGCCGCCCGATGATTTCCGGGAAAACATCGAGGCCTATCGGGCGGCCGGCAAACGCATGACTTAGATGGGAGAACACCATGTCACTCGAAGACTTTCAGTCGCTAATCGGCGAGGTCACCGGCGCGATTTCCGGCAGGGAGGTATCCGGCGCGCTGGCCGATGAACTCAACGCCCGGTTTCCCGCCGACGGCGCAACGTTCAAATCCATCCAGGCGGCCTGCGAGGCGGCGGTGGCCGAGGGGTGGATGTGCGACCGGGAGATGGGCGGCATCAAGTTCGGCCGGGTGATCAAGGATATCGACGGGTTCTCCGTCGATGTGGTTCGGATGAAGGATGTGGTCGGCCCGCACCACCGGCATCCCAATGGCGAGGTGGACATGGTGATGCCGCTGTCGGGCGACGCCGAATTCGACGGCAGCGGCGCCGGCTGGGTGGTCTACGAACCCGACTCGGCGCATAAGCCGACGGTCTCCGGCGGCGAGGCTCTTGTGCTCTATTTGCTGCCCGGCGGCGCCATAGAATTCACCGGCCAGGATTGATCCGAGGCGGCCGCCTACCGCCAGAACCCCTCCCGGTCCACCTGATGCAGCGCCGTCATCTCGGCGTCGCCGGGGGCCGGCGTTTCGGTCATGCCGGGGGCCGTCTTCAGCTCCCAACCGGTGTTTTCGATCACCTCGTCCGCCGTGTGGCCGGGATGCACGCTCGATAGATGTAGCTCGTTCGCCGGTCCGTGGGGCCGGAGTACCGCCTTGTCGGTAATCACGGCGGCGGGGCCGCCGACGGCGATCCCGGCTTTGGCGCGTCCGCCCTCGCCATTGATGTAGCCGGGGGACGTGATGTAGGAGACCCGCTCCACCAGACGGCGCTTCTCGTGGTTCATGATGGCGATCAGCCGCTTGGACATGGCGGCGATGTCCGCCGCGCCCCCGGAGCCGGGCAGCTTCACCTGGACGTTCTCGTGGCCGCCGATGTAGGAGGTGTTGATATTGCCCCACTTGTCGATTTCGGCGCCGCCGATGAAGCCCGTATCGACCCGGCCCGCCTGCAGGTGTCCCATCACCTGGATCAGGCCGGTGGTCCACGCCGCGTTCCGCTGATTGGCGGGATCGCACATGGTGTAAAGGGTTTCCTCCGCCGGCGCGTAGCGCGTCACGCCGCCCTCGAACATGCCGACCGCGTTGGGGGCGTGGGTCAGCCGGGCGACGCCGTAGGCGGTGATCGGCAGGCGCATCCCGACGAACACCAGTTCGCCGTCACGGATCTCCCGCGCCGCCGCGATTATCATCAGCTCTTGGGTGGAATAGTCGGCCATATCGCGTAAGTATTTGTTATTTATTGTTTATTCTTACTCGGCGGCGTAATTAGCATGAGCCGCGTTCCGGCTGCCGGCGATCTTGAGCGCCGACAATCGGTCGCCGAGCTTTTTCGCATAGCCGGGCGCGCCCTCGACGGCGAACACCCATTCATCGAGCCACGCCTTGTAGCCGTCCACGTCGCGGGAGCGTGCGTGATAATCGTTGAAAAAGGCGCTGTCCCGCTGCCAGCGTCCGGTAAGCGGGGCGGGGTGGGTGCCCGCCGGCACATGGCAGACGGCGGCGACGCGGAATCCCGGCACCAGGACCCGCGAGGGATCGGACGAAATCACATCCGGCTCGACGATCTCGTCGGCGACGATGATCACCCGTTCGGCGGCCAGCGCCGCCTCCTGGGCGAGGCCCGACGAGCCCCAATAATGATTGTTCCCCGCCGCATCGGCCCGCTGAACGCCCAAAATCGCGACATCCGGCTTAACCGGCGGCACCAGGACCACCGGCTCGGTCTCGGTGGAAAAAGGGTTGGTCGCCATCTTGAAGGCGGGGTTGGAGTTGATGATGTCGGAGCCCAGGATCGAGCGCACCGGCGCGTAAGGCAGCCCATAGGCGCCGGCGAACAGGGCCATGCCGATGGTGAAGTTGGAGTAGTCGTTGATGTCCAGGGCGTGCGGAATCTGCTTTTCCGCGGCCCGGCGGTAGTTGTGGCCAAGCCCGCCGGAAACATTGCCGACCCAGGCGCCGGTCACCGCGCCGACGCAGCCCGCGCCGATCAGCATGTCCGTGGACGCATCCGAGATGGGCGCGATCATCTCCAGGTTCTTCTTTCCCTGACGGATGATTTCATAGGTGGCGGCGAAGGGGATGGCGGTCTCGAGAGAGGCCCCGATGACCACGCCGTCGCCATCCCGGACCAGATCCCGGACGGCGTCACTCAAAGAACAAATTTTTTCAATCATTTCTTATGTTTATAACCTTTATCTCAAGCGAAACCTTTGAATTTTGCCGGTCGCCGTCTTTGGCAAGTCGTCGACGAAGTTGAACCAGCGCGGATATTTGTAGCGGGCGAGCCCATCCTTGCAGTGATTGAGCAATTCGTCCGCCAGATCATCGCCCGCATCCGAAGATTCGTTCAGGACAACGAAGGCCTCGGGCTTGATCAGATCGTCGTCGTCGGCCCGCCCTACGACGGCGGCCTCCAGCACCTTGGGATGCTCGGAGAGTTTCAACTCGATCTCCACCGGCGAGACCCAGATGCCGCCCACCTTGAGCATGTCGTCCGACCGCCCATGGCAGGTAAAGAAGCCGTTCTCGTCCCGCTCGTAGGTATCGCCGGTGACGATCCACCCGTCCTTGAGGGAGGCGGCGGTTTTCTCGGGATTTCGCCAGTATTCCCGGAGCAGCGAGTCGCCCCGGATCATCAGCCCGCCGGCCTCGCCGCCGGGGACGTCATTGCCGTCGTCATCGACGATCCGAGCCTCGTAGCCCGGCACCAGCTTGCCCGACGCGCCCGGCTTGATGTCGCCCGGCCGGTTGGAGATGAAGATGTGCAGGATTTCCGTGGTGCCGATGCCGTCCAGGACGTCGATGCCGATTCGCTCTTTCCAGCGATCCAATATATCCGGGGGCAGGGCCTCGCCGGCGGAGATGCAGAGCCTGAGCGACGACAGATCCGGCGATGCACCCCCTTCCATCTCCTTCAATTGCGCCGCGTAGAGGGTAGGGACGCCGAAGAAGATGGTGGGTTTGAACGCCTCGATGGTGTCGTGCATGCCCCGGGGCGTCGGCGCGGCGTCGAACAACACGGCGGTCGAGCCCATCCACAGGGGGAAGTTCATCGCATTGCCGAGGCCGTAGGCGAAGAACAGCTTGGCCGCGGACAACACCACATCGTCTTCCCGCCAGCCGAGGACGCCGACGGCGTAGTGCTCGCAGGTAACCGGGATATCCCGGTGGACGTGGATCACGCCCTTGGGGTTGCCGGTCGAGCCCGAGGAATAGAGCCAGAAGCAATCATCCATGGGGCCGGAAGCGGCGGCTTCGAACTCCGCCGAGGCTGCCCCGATCCTGCCGGCCAGTGTTTCGCCGTCTCCATCGACCCGCAGGACGACGGCGGGTTTGTGCGGACTGTCATCCAGGGCGGGTTCCACCTCGCCGGCGAATTCCGGCGAGTAGATCACGCCGGCGGCTTCGGCGTTCCCGATCATGAAGGCGTAGTCCTTGGCCCGCAGCAGGGTGTTCAACGGCACTGGGATCACCCCCGCCTTGATGGCGCCGTAGAACAGATAGACGAACTCGTGACAGTCCGTGACCATCATCAGCATGCGCTCGCCGGGCTCGAGGCCCAGTTCCAGAAGCGCGTTGCCGGTGCGATTTACGTTTTCGGCCAACTCGGCAAAGGTGATGTCGCGGCCCGTCTGCGCCTCGCGGAAGGCAACCTTGCCGCCGCGGCCCTCGGCCAGGTGGCGGTCGATCATGTAGACCGCGCAGTTGAAGGTATCGGAAAAATCGAGTGTCGCCGGCGACGCCGAGCGGTCGATGGTGACGGTATGGTCTGTCACCTTTGCCCTCCCTGGTTTTGTCCACTTCACGCGGGAAGTTTGGCCCGGAATCGCGCGCCCCGCAATGCCGGTTGAAGTGATGGAAAAAATTGCCCTGCCTTCGGTTCCAACCCGGTTTCGGCGCCGCTTGCCGGTTCGTGGTCCGACCCGACCAGATTGTCCTCGGCCGATGGAGCGGCTAAGAATTACGTCTGAAATCCCGACTCATTTCCGATTTCATTTTTCAAGTTCGCATTTCAAGCCGATTTATTTCTTCCGGGGGGAAAATTCCGTGGACCAGTTTACTGCCGAGGACGAGGGCGGCGATGGCGCCGCCGCCCGCGACATCCCGACACCCGATGAATTGATGCGGCGCGCGCTGGCGCTGGTGCCGGAGATTCGCGAGCGCGCCGCCCGATGCGAGGCCGAGCGCCGCATCCCCGAGGAGACCATGCGGTCATTGCATGAGACCGGCCTGTTCAACGTGATCAAGCCCAGGGCCTATGGCGGCTACGAGATGGGGTGGGACGTGTTCTGCGAACTGGCCATGATTCTGTCCCGCGCCTGCGGGTCCACCGGGTGGGTGTACGGCGTCGTCGGCCAGCACGCACTGATCATGAACCGGTTCGGCATCGACGCCATGGACGATATCTGGCGCGAAAACCCCGACGCCCTGATGTCTTCGTCCAAGCACATCGAGGGGAGCTTCAGGAAAGTGGACGGCGGCTATGCGGGCAGCGGGGTCTCCACTTTCTCGAGCGGGTGCCTGCATTCGGACTGGGTGCTGATCGGCGGCGCGCCCGTCGACGGCGAGGACGGAACAATCGGCGCCATCGTCAAACAGAGCGAGATCGAGATTCTGGATACCTGGGACGCCCTTGGGTTGGCGGGAACCGGCAGCCACGACATCAAATTCGACAACGTCTTCGTGCCCGAGCACCGGGTGCGTTCCCCGGGCAGGAAGCCGTCCGGCGGGATCATCGACATGCCCGCGTTTCGCGTCACCGCGCCGGGCGGGCCGTTTTCGCTGGCCTCGGTGATGGTCGGCCTGGCCAGAGGCGCCGTGGACGACTTCGTTGAGACGACCCGGTCACGCGCCTCCCGTTTCGGCGCCCGGATCGGCGATTTCCAGAGCATGCAGATGCGGATCGGCGAGTCGGCGGTGGAAGTCGACGCCGCGGAGACCCTGCTGCGCAGCCACGTGAAAAAAGTCATGGCACAGCTTGAGAAGGCGCCGCCGCCCACCGGCGAGGGCGGGATCGATTTCTCCCCCGGCGGCAACGCGCCGTTTCCGCCGGAGCGGGGCCCCGGAATCCTGGCCAACGCCTTCGTGGCCCAATTGGCCCTGAAAGCCATCGACCGGGTTTTCTACGCGGCGGGCGCCAGTGAGATGGTCGGCGGCGGTTTCCTGGAGCGCTGCTTCCGCGATGCCCAGACCGGCAGCCGGCAGTTCGGATTGAACTGGGATATCGCCCGCACCAATGGCGGCCGGGCCCTATTGGGTCGATAGGTCGGCTAACGCGGGTCGTATTCCCGCACCCCTGTCTGCGCCTTCACATCCTCTGCGTCGCCGAGATAGCGTTCATCAAGAGGTACGCCGGATGCATCGGCGATGCGCGTAAATCCGTGGAAACCGGCGACAACCGCGCAGGCGTCGAGATAACCCGCGGGTCCCAGTGCCTCGATCAGTTTGGGCCGCAACGCCGCTGCGGAGTCCCGGTCCCGGAGAACCACCGTTTCGGCGAAGTCGAGCAACAGGTTCTGGTGCGGCACCGTGCCCTTGGCGTCGTCCCCGGACAGAGATGTCAGTTCGAATTCAGCGCCGGTGTCCTGGACGCTCGCACGGAGCATCATCGCGTGCGAGGTCGTTCAGTACATACACTGGTGAAGCGCCGAGGTCCTGCCTGCCAAAATCTCGATCTGGGCTCGGCTGATCGCGCGCACCCGGGTGTCCGTATTGCGGATTTCGTCCATGGGGATGTAGTGCGGTTCGCCTAACGCCCAGAACGCTCGCTTGCTGTCGGGTACCAGGGACAGGGCCTGATGGACGCCGCCGGCGGTCGCGCCGTAGAGCGGTCCGTCGGTTTCACTGACATCCTCCAGCTTGACGACGGCAACCCAGGCGTCGGATTTCTTCGCACCGGGCGGGCGGTAACCGCTTGCCGCACCATCCCTGGGTTGGGGCAGGGGCGGCGGTTCAACATCGGCGGCCCAGGCAAAGGCGTCCATCATCTTGGTCATTGCGGTCAAGCCGACGATTTCGATATAGGCTCCGTCGCTCAACCCGTCGGCAATCAGTCCGTCCACCCATGATGCCGACAGGCGGCCCGAGTCCGTTGCAACTCGGTGGATCGCCTCGACCCAGGCATCGTCAAGCTCGCCGAGATGGTCATGCTCTCCTTCGACCGCGAGGGGTGAAAGCGCATCTTTGCGGGCCCGGCAAAAATCGCATTCCGCTGCTTGCCGGACTTCGCGCACAACGGCAAGGCGCTCGGCGCCGGTAAGCCACGTGCCGGGGCCGGCGATCCAATCCCACGCCCGGGCGTGGGCGTCGAGAAGGTCGTCGCGGGCCAGGCCCCGCAGGTCATCGACGGTCTCGACGCCGAGCAGGGACTCCATGGAGGGCATGTCGGGCATCAACCACCTCCCAATCACCAGACAATCCGGACAAAAGCCTAATCAGGCGAATCCGGCGCGTAAAGGCGAAGATACAATCCGCGCCAACGGCGGCCGGGCATTGCCGGGGCGGTAACCGGCGGCCGTTCCACCCATGTCGTCCTTGCATTACAGTCTCTTCGCCAGCGAAGGAGGTACGGATGGCAGCATATGTCGTTTATACGATGCACGAACTGAAAGACCCGGAGTTGTTCGCCGAATACAGGAAGGCGATCGCCCCGACCATCCCGGCCCATGGCGGGCGCAGGAAAGCCGCCGCCGGCGCATTCGAGGTTGTCGAAGGCGAGTGGCCGGGCGTGATGGTCACCATCCTGGAGTTTGACGACATGGAGACGATCAGGCGCTGGTACGGCTCCGATGAGGTCAGGCCGGTCATGGAGATGCGCCAAAAGGCCGCGGATGGGAGCCTGATTATCGTCGAAGGGGTCTAGGTTCCGGCCTCCGCCTAGCCTTAGCCGGGATAAACCAGTTCCAGCCGCTGCCCGGCGCCGTCGATGCTGACCCCCTGGGCCCATTGCCTGGAATAGGGGGTGCGGGGCAGGAAATCGTCGAGGTTGAGCCATAGCCGCCACAGGGTCCGCTTGCGCTCCGGTTCGGGCCAATCCTCGAATGCCGTTCGGGTATGCAGGATGGTGTAGTTGTTGACGAACTGGATGTCGCCGCGCTTGAGTTCCATTTCGCCGTGGATCTCCTCGGCGATTCCTTCCATCACCTGAATGCCTTCGAGTTGCACCGGCGTGATATCCGGCGCTTCATCCAGGGCGTGACCCTTCATGATGTGCTGGGGACCGAACGAGATCGACAGCATGCCGTCGGTGAAGTTGAACACCGGGCTCTCGTAGTAGGGGTCCTCGCCGGAATTGGTCTCGGCGTGTTTGGTCCAGCAATAGGGTTGCCGCATGACCTCCACGAGATCGGGCCGGCGTCTCAGCAACTCGTTGTAGGCGGCATAGCTGCTGGTGAGTTTCGAAAGCCCGCCCGATTTTGCTTCGTTGATGCACAGCAGGCAGACCAAATCCGTCTGGTCGCAGTGATAATCCATGGTCGCACGGGTCTGATAGCCCCGGTGCTTGGGGTCGTTGTAATCCTTCCCGGTATCGAGAACGTGTCCGATCATGTCGCCTTCAGGATTGTTGGACTGCGCGACGCCGAGATGCTGGCCCATTCCCCAATAGATCACGGCCGCTTCGAGCAGGGTCAAATCGTCCATCGGCAGGCCGCGATAGAGCGCGACGCCGAGGCCGTCCCGGACCTGGGGCAGAATCTCGTCTCTCACCCGGTCGCCGAAGGGCCCGAGGTCGAAGGCCTCGGCGCGCATGGTGAGAAGCTTGTTGGGATCGCCGTCAAGACCCGCCGCAACCCGCCGCGCCATGGCCGCCAGATGATCCAGCTCTCCGCCGGTCGCGGCGTAACGCCACGCCGTGCTCTCTTCGAACTCCTTGCCGGTCCAGGCCGCCATATCGGCGACCGGTTCTCCGGCGACCACCCTGCCTCGGGTGCGGCCGGTCATTCCCGCGGCTTCGTCGGGCATGGCACTCTCCCATCGATTACGAATACCAAAAGATCGTAAGAGTTCTTACGATATCTCATTCGGCTCCGAAGAGTCAAGGCCGGGATTATTTCCGGCCCCGGTGATCAAAGATATCCCCAACACATCGAAGCCCGGTTAAAATAGGAGAGGAGGCGAACCATGAATCTCGGTCTTGAAAACGTGCGGCCCGCCGTGGTCGCCATCGATCTCCATCGCGGGCACATGGATATGGAGGTGGCGACCCTGCCGGCGCCGCCCGAAGTCGCCGACGCGGTGACCAAATCAAACGAAGCTTTCAATCATGCCTGCCGCGATCTCGGCATTCCCATCATTCATGTGGTGTCCCAATACCGGGATCCATCCGAAACGGCGGGTAATCCCTTTTGGCGCACCAAGGCCGATCGGGCGGGCGACACTCGCGCAAACCAGTTCCGCCACAACCTTCAGGGCATGCCCGGCACGGAGATCATGCCCGGACTCTACGCGGACGGCGATCTGGTCATCGATACCAAGAAGCGGAAGGATTGCTTTTTCGCGACGGACCTGGAATTCGCGTTGCGGTCGCGTGACATAAACACGCTGCTGCTCACCGGGGTGAACACCAATTCGTGCGTGCTGTGCACGGCGGCCGCCGCCAATACACTCGACTTCCTGCCGATCGTGGTGACCGATTGCGTCGGCTCCATGGATGGCGAGGCCCAGCACGAAGCCGCGCTTCTCTGCATCTCGACGGCGCTCGGGTTTACCTTGTCGGCCGAGGATACCCTTGCGGCGCTTCGGGCCAACGGGGTGGGGGAAAAAGCCCAAGCGGCGGAGTAGGCGTAACGCGCGAACCCCGCCGGGGGGTCCCGGCGGGGCGCTATGTTTCGCATTTCGCTCGGTTCCAGCGGATAAGCCGGAAACTCTATGTCGACGGCACGACGGCGCGTCGATCAGCTAGATATTCAATTGTATCGGTGTCCGGCGGATGTCCGCCGCCTGCTTTACCGGTGCCCCCGTCGTCCGGGGGCGGTACAGGAGCCGGTCTCATTCATAGAGTTACCTACCCTCCTTGGTACATGCAGGCCAATGCAGCCGCAGGTAAAATCCTACCCCCGACCGGGTTTCGGAGTCCAGAGGGGACGGGTTCCTAGCGTCCGGGCATCATCCGGCGCAGCACGCCGTCCTTGCGGAAGTAGTGATGGTAGAGGGCGGCGGCGACGTGCAGGAACAGGAGCCACATCAGGAGCGTCGCGAACAGTTCGTGGGCGTCCATGGGCGGCACGTCGATGCGGTCGGGGATCGGCCGGCCGGCGCCCATGAACAGGATCTCGCCGAGGCCGCTCATGATCAGCGTGGCTATCCCCGAGCCGGTGATGGCCAGCATCAACAGATAAATCAGCCAGTGCGCGCCCCGCGCGGCGAAGCGCATGGGCCCGGACATGTCGGCCGGCAGTTCCGGGCGGTCCCGGTCGATGAACCGCCAGATCAGCCGGATGAGGGTCAGCACCAGCACTGTGATGCCGCCGACGGCATGGGCCCGGTAGACGGTCAGCTTCTGGCCGGCCGCCAAGTCGTCCATGATATTGCCGGCGACGAACAAACAGACGATCAGCAGCGCGGTCAGCCAGTGCAGGCCTTGGGCGAGGGAACCGTACCGGGCGGGGGAGGATCGAAGGGACATGGGTCTGATCTCAGCGGTATGGGGGGTCCTACACCATACCGGACCACCGTGGCCAGGTTGATTGCCGTAAAACCTCCGGCCGGCGGCATGGCGGTTAGACCACGGCGGAAATCAACCAGAAGATCACGGCGGCCAGTAAGGCGGACGACGGGACGGTGATCAGCCACGCGGCGATGATGGTCATGAGGTGGCGGCGGCGGACGAGCTTCCGCTGGCGCGCCTTGGTCCAGGAACGATGGGAGCCGCTGTAGTTGGGGTCGAGCACCGGCGCGGCCCCCACGGCGCGCGGCTGCGGAATATTGACCCGCCGGTTGGTGATGAACTCGCGCAGGAAGCCGACGCCGAACACCGCGCCGACGGCGATGTGCGTGGAGCTCACCGGAAGTCCCAGGGTCGAGGCGACAATCACGGTGATGGCCGCCGACAGGGCGACGCAGAACGCCCGCACCCGGTCCAGCTTGGTGATTTTCTCGCCGACGATTTCGATAATCTTCGGACCGAACAGCAGCAGGCCGATTGAAATCCCCACCGCGCCGATGGCCAGGACCCAGAGCGGCAGCGTCACTTTGGCGCCGACCTCGCCGCCGCCCACCGCGCTGACGATCGCCGCCAGAGGGCCGACCGCATTGGCGACGTCGTTGGAACCATGGGCGAAGGACAGCAGCGCGGCGGCGCAAATCAGCGGGACCGTGAACAAATCGCCGACCGATTTCCGGCGGTTTTCCAGATGGACGGCGGCCCGGGCGACGCGCGCCTTGACCATGAGATAGGTTCCGATGAAGGCAATTGCGCCGATGGCCGCGACGATTTCGGCCTCCGGCTTCCAGATCCGCTTCAGGCCCTTCATGACCAGATACACCGAAAATGCGCAGGCCATGATGGCGACCAGCACCGGCACCCATCGTTTGGCGGCGGATATCTTGTCCTCGCGGTAAAGCACCGCGAATTTGACGAAGCCCAGGAATATGGCGGCGATCACGCCGCCGAGCACCGGCGAGATGACCCAACTGGCGGCGATCTGCGCCATGATCACCCAGTTCACCGAGGCCATCCCGGCGGCCGCGATCCCGGCGCCCATGACACCGCCGACGATGGAGTGCGTCGTCGAGACGGGCGCTCCCACATAAGTGGCGAGGTTGACCCACACGGCGGCGGAGAGGAGGGCGGACATCATCGCCCAGACGAATACGGAACGATCGGCGATCGCCTCGGTATTGATGATGTTCTTGGAGATGGTGGTGACCACTTCGCCGCCGGCGATCAACGCGCCCGCCGCTTCGAATACGGCGGCGATGGCGAGGGCGCCGAGAAGGGTGAGGGCCTTGGAGCCCACCGCCGGTCCCACATTGTTGGCGACGTCGTTGGCCCCGATATTCATGGCCATGTAGCCGCCGATGATGGCGGCGATGGAGATGATGGTGATATTGGCGCCGCTGCCGGCCTGGAAGAAGGTGAACAGCCAAACGCCGAGCAGGAACAGGAGCCCGAAGCCCAGATTCAGGTTTCGCTGGGATATGCGGCTCGTCGCCTTCTCGAGCTGAACGATACGCTTGAGATCTTTGTCGATGGTGGTCTTTTTGGTGAGTCCGGAACCAGGGTCGGGGGGATCGGGCGACAGGCTCATACGTGTCCCTTTGCTGACAATCGGACCCAGGCTCCGATAACCTGGGTTTGGCCCGCATTGGCGCAGAGGTCAACAGAAATGTTACAGTTTAATGTCATTTTAATGACCTGATGGATACTTGGTAGTCATCACCGGCCGCGCGCAGGGTCCAAACGGGCCGCGGCCGCCGGAAAATGGCTTGCCTGGGAGGGATCGGATGATGTCCGTACAAACCGTGTATGCGGCGCTGGAATTGGGTTCCGGGCGGTGCGCTCGCCGAAACCGGAGGGCCGCGCGATGATCAATCTGTCGTTGGTCCGGCAGGTGGGCGTCCTGCCGTATCGGGTCGTCGACGGCGCCGTGGAATGCATGCTGATCACGTCGCGCACCTCGCGGCGCTGGATCGTGCCCAAGGGGCACATCGAACCGGGGTTGACGCCCCGCGAGACGGCGCGATTCGAAGCCTTCGAGGAGGCCGGGCTCACGGGCGCCATCGGGCGCCGGTCCATCGGCTCCTACGTCTATACCAAGCGCGATGACAAGGGCGGCGATATCTGCCGCGTCCGGGTCTATCCCATGGAAGTCGTCCATGAAGCCGATGTCTTTCCCGAATCGAAACAGCGTGACCGGGCCTGGTACCGTCCCGAAGAAGCCGAGCGTGCCGTCGATCAAAAGGACCTCGGCAAGCTGATCCGCGACTTCGCCGAAAAGCAGATCACGCGCGGCCGTTAGGCGAAAGAAAAGCCCCGGGTTGAAACCGGGGCTTTTCGTTGGCTTCCTTCCATCGTCATCACCCGGCTATGCCCGGGTGATCCAGAAATGAAGGCCTGGATGCCCCGCGCGAAGGCGGGGCATGACGGCGTTGGATTTAGTGAAGCCGCACGTACTCGAACTCGATCGGCTGGCCGTGGATGCCTCGGCCCCGGGCCGGGTTTACCCGGCCCGTGATTCTATGATGAGGACCGCGGCCATCCACTCCTAATGCAGCCGCACGTACTCGAACTCGATGGGTTGGCCGTGGATGCCGCGGTCCGGCGGGGCGATCCAGTTGGCCATCTTGCCGGGCTCGTGGACCGGCGCCATCAGCGACAGCACGTACTTCCGGTCGTCCTCGGTGGGCAGCCACTCGTGGGCCTTCGCCTCCCAGGCGTCCTTCTCCATGATCTCGCCCTCGGGCGAGGCGTACTCGTTCTGGAAGGTGCCGATGTTCCGGTGGAACGCCTTGTGGGGCAGCGTGAGTTCGAAGTCGACGCCGGCATCCCTGATCGACTTGTTCCACCGGTCGACGCCGCGCTGGCAGTCGGCGATGTAGTCGTCGCGGAGCCGCTCGTTGATGGCCAGAAGGGCGGTGTCCTCGCCGGTGGCGACCTTGCCGTTCTCGATGATCGGCACGTTGTAGACCGCATCCGTCAGCACATGATCGTCGTCGATCTTGGTCTCCAGATAGCGCCCCTTGAGGCCCATGGAATAGTAGTTGGCCCCGTTGGTGGAGTGCTCCTGCCCGAACAGATCGAGGCAGATGGAGAAGTGGAAGTTCATGTACTTCTGGATGGTCGGCAGGTCGATGCCGCCGTGGGGGCGGATATCGAGGGTGCCGTGCTCGGCCGACATCTGGGCGGCGCGCTTGACCACCCGGCCGACGCCGGTCTCGCCGACGAACATGTGGTGGGCTTCCTCGGTCAGCATGAACTGGCACGTCCGGGCCAGCGGATCGAAGCCGCTTTCGGCCAGGCTGTGGAGTTGGAACTTGCCGTCCCGGTCCTGGAAGTAGGTGAACATGAAGAAGCTGAGCCAGTTGTCGGTGTTCTCGTTGAACGCCTCGAGGATGCGGGGCTTGTCCGCATCGCCGGCGTGACGCTGCAGCATCTCTTCCGCTTCCTCGCGGCCGTCGCGGCCGAAGTAGGCGTGAAGCAGATAGACCATCGCCCACAGATGGCGGCCCTCCTCGACGTTCACCTGATAAAGCGAACGCAGGTCGTAGAGGGACGGGCAGATCATGCCCAGGCGGCGCTGCTGCTCCACCGAGGCCGGCTCGGTGTCGCCCTGGGTGACGATCAGGCGGCGCAGTTCGGCGCGGTATTCGCCGGGCACGTCCTGCCAGGCGGCCTCGCCCTTGTGGCTGCCGAAGTTGACCTGGCGGCCTTCTTCCTTGTCGGCGAGGAAAATGCCCCAGCGGTACTCGGGCATCCTCACGTAGTCGAACTGGGCCCAGCCGGCGCCGGAAACATCGACGGCGGTGCGCAGGTAGACGTCGTTGGCCGAGCTCTGCACGGGGCCGAGTTCGTTCCACCAGTTGAGGAACTCCGGCTGCCATTTCTCCAGCGCCCGCTGCAGGCGGCGGTCGTCGGAGAGCCCGACGTTGTTGGGAATTTTCTGGTTCAGATCAACGTTTGCCATGGTTCTATACCCGTTCCTTGTTGAAATTGGCCTGCTGCCCCGTGCCGTAGAGCTTCAACGCGCCTTCGTCGCCGACCGCATTGGGCCGCTGGAAAATCCAGTTCTGCCACGCACTGAGCCGGCCGAATATCTTGGTCTCCAGGGTTTCGGGACCGGCAAAGCGAAGGCTGGCTTCCATGCCGGTCAGCGCATCGGTGGAGAAGCTGGCGCGCTCCTCGATGGCGATGCGCACTTCGTCGTCCCAGTCGATATCGTCCGGGATGAAGGTGACGAGGCCCAACTCTTCGGCGGCCTCGGCATCCAGATCGCTGCCGATCTCGGCCTTGGCGTCCTCGACGCGGGAACGCTCGTCGAGGAACCGGGTCTCCATGCGCGACAGGCCGTTGCACATGGGGAGATGGCCGAAATTCATGCCCGTCAGCCGTATGGTGGCGGGCGGCAGGTTCGAGCCCTCGAGGTTGCCGTCCAGCATGTAGGAGCGGTCGGCGGCGAGGACGAACTCGAAGAAGGTGCCGGAAAACGCGCTGCCCGGCTCGACCAGCGTGATGACGCTGCGGGACGAGACGTCGAGCCGCTTCAGGGTGCGTTTCAGGTAATGGATGATCTCGCGGACCAGCCAGTCGCCGGCGTTGTCCATCAGGGCCCGGTCGGCGGCCGCTACGTTGGCGCCGTCGCCGACGGACTTGAACACCCAGGTGGAAATCTCGGGCTCGTTGGTCCGCATGTGGATGATGAAATTGTCGAGATCGCGGGCGAAGGCCAGCGGCCAGTACGCCGCGCCCTGGTCGTGAATGGCGGCAAGGTCGGAAGAGGGCGCTTCGTCGGGGGCCTTCAGCGTGACGGTCGCGACATAACTGTCCCGGTCGATCTCCACATCGAGGGTGCCGTATTTGACGGCGTCGCCGGAGAAATCGATGTCCAGCGGCGTCAGTTCAATGCCGCGGGCGTCCTCGGGCCGGTTGGTGGCGGCGGCCAGTTCCCGGGCCCGCGCGGCGGCGGTTTCCTCTAGCTTGGAGCGCGGCACCACCTCGTCGACCAGTTTCCAGTCGACGGCGCGCTTGCCCCTGATGCCCTCGGCGAGGGTGCAGAAATAGTCCGCATGGTCGCGGCGCACGTGGCGCTTGTCGACAACGCGGGTCAGCCCGCCGGTGCCGGGCAGCACCGCCAACAGCGGCACTTCGGGGAGGGACACCGACGACGCGCCGTCATCGACCAGCATGATGTGGTCGGCGGCGAGGGCGAGTTCGTAGCCGCCGCCGGCGGCGACGCCGTTGATCACGCAGAGATATTTCTGATCGGAGATTTCGGAGGCGTCTTCGATCCCGTTCCGGGTTTCGTTGGTGAACTTGCAGAAGTTGACCTTCCAGGCGTGGGACGAGGTGCCGAGCATCTTGATGTTGGCCCCGGCGCAGAACACCCGGTCCTTGCCGGACGTCATCATGACGCAGCCGACTTCCGGGTGCTCGAAGCGCAGCCGCTGGGTAATGTCGTAGAGCTCGATATCGACGCCGAGGTCGTAGGAATTGAGCTTGAGTTCGTAGCCGTCCATCAGGCCGCCGTTCTCGTCCACATCCATGGTGAGCGTCGCGACGGGGCCGTCGAAGCTGAGCTTCCAGTGCTTGTACTGGTCCGGTTGGGTTCTGAAGTCGATCATGACGGGTCCAAGTCCTTCTTTCTCCCGATTCCCGGCCCCGCCATGTCTTGATGGAGGCGGCCCGGGTTCCCTAAAACGTCCGAATTATGGGGTTTTCTGCCTTTATAAGTAAATCGGTACCGAAATACCTATTTACTTATGCCGCGAACCGCCCCATTGTGTCAATACGCGAATCGCACCAAGTTGAGCCGTCGAAATCAAATGACCGACGACACCACATTGCTCGCCAACGACAACGCCACCCGTCACGCCACCGGCGACGGGGAGGCGGATGTCCTGGTCCGCCGGGCCACCGCCAACGACCTGCCGCTGGTGATCGAGTTGGACGGCGACAATACGGGCCTCCACAAACCGGACTATTGGGGCGAGACGTTTCATGAAACCGAACGCCACCCCGGGCAGCACTTCCTGATCGCCGAGAGCGCGTCCTCCGATCACGAGTTTTTGGGGTTCATCGTCGGCGAGGTGCGCGCCTGGGAATTCGGCTCCCGGCCCTGCGGCTGGATCCTGACCATCGGCGTGGTGCATGAACGCCGGGTCGCGGGCGTCGGCTCGGCCTTGTTCGATGCCATCTGTGAGCGGTTTGCCGCCGACGGGGTCAAGACCGTGCGCACCATGCTGGCGCGCCACGACCAGCTCAATATGTCGTTCTTCCGTTCCCAGGGCATGATGGCCGGTTCATTCATCGAACTGGAGAAGCCCATTGATTAGCGGACGCCGCCGATGAAGCTTCAAAAAGCCACCCGTTACGGGCTGTACGCGGTTCTCGAATTGGCGGCCAATCCGGATGAGCAGCTATCGGCCACCGACATCGCCGCCGCCTACGGGATTTCCGGCAACCATCTCGCCAAGGTGCTGCGTGACCTCGGGCGGGCCGGTCTGGTGGATTCGGCGCGCGGTGCCGGCGGCGGCTACCGGTTCTCGGGCAATGCCCGGCGGGTGACGCTGCTCGACGTGATCAGCCTGTTCGAGGACATCTCGTCGGACACGGGGAGCGGCGACGGGGCGGATACGGAGATCGGCCGGGCCCTCGATCTGGTACTGGGAGAGATCGACGATATCGCCCGCGCCACGTTCGGCTCGATCACCATCGAGACCTTGTTGAAGACCATGCGCTGGCGCCAGGAACGGGAGGCCCGCGCCGCGGCTCCCGATTTGGCTAGTCCAGGCTAAGTTGTTGATTATACTCGCCGCATGACTGTCTTGGCCGTTATCCCCGCCCGCTGGGCCTCGACGCGGTTTCCCGGCAAGCCGGTAACGCTCATCGCCGGGCGGCCGATGATCGCCCATGTCTGGGATCGGGCGGCGGCGGCGGCGGCCGTCGACGAGGTGGTGATCGCCACCGATGACGAACGGATTGCCGAGGTGTGCGAAGCAAACCGGATGGCCTATGAAATGACCTCCGGCGAACATCCGACGGGCACCGACCGGCTGGCCGAAGTGGCCCGCAACCGGCCGGCGGACGTCTATGTGAACGTCCAGGGCGACGAACCGCTGATCCATCCCGACTCCATCGATGCGGTGGCGCGCTGTCTGCTGGATGCGATCCCCCGGGGGATCGATGTCGCCACCGGTTATGTTGACGGCGCGAGCCCGGAACAGCAGGCCGACCCCTCCGTCGTCCACCTGCTGCCGGGCATGGACGGCTGCGCCATATCGTTTTCCCGTTACCCCATCCCCTATGCCATGGGCGAGGCGATGACGCCGACCGTCCATGTCGGTCTCTACGCATTCACGCCGGACTCCCTGGCGCGCTACGCCGGCTATGAGCGCGGACCGGTGGAACGGGCGGAGAGCATGGAGATACTCCGGTTCCTGGAACGCGGCGAACGGGTCGCCGCCGTGGCGGTGGCGCCGGGCTCAATCGGGGTGGATACGCCCGAAGACGCGGCACGGGTCGAGGCGTTGATGAAAGCCGGGGAGGGCGCACGATGAACGAACTGCAAGACGACGGCCTGCGGGCGCTCCTGGCCGGGGTCCGGCTGTTGTCGCTGGACACGGACGGCGTACTCACCGATGGCGGGCTCTACTACGCGGATTCAGGCGAAGAAATGCGGAAATTCAACGTCAAGGACGGGCTCGGTATGCAGCTCGTCCAGGCGATGGGCATCCCCGTCGCGATCATTACCGCGAGCCGGTCCCGATCCATCGCCCATCGCGCCGAACGGCTCGGCATCGAGTACGTCTTTCTGGCCAGCGAAGACAAACTCGACACCCTTTCGGTGCTGTGCAGGGAACTCGATATCGACCTCGCTCACGTAGCCCATGTGGGCGACGACCGGAACGACCTGCCGGTATTCGAGGCGGTCGGCTGCCCGATAACCGTTGCCGATGCAACCGACGAGGCGCTGGCGGCGGCGGTTTATGTCACCGGGAAAAAAGGCGGTGAGGGGGCGGTGCGCGAAATCTGCGACATGCTGGTCGAAGCCAGGTCGGAAAAGGAATAACCGGCCCCTCGCCCGGCGATGGGAATTCGAGGTGAGGGAGCGTCATGTTCGTCAGCGTCTTCGAGTTGTTCAAGATCGGCATCGGTCCGTCGAGCTCCCACACCATGGGGCCGATGGTGGCGGCGGCGCGATTTCTCGATTTGCTGCGCCGGGACGGGCACGCGCCGGAGCGGGTGGGCTGTACGCTCTACGGATCACTGGCGCACACGGGGAAGGGTCACGGTACCGACCGCGCCGTCATTCTGGGTCTCATGGGCTGCGATCCGTCGTCGGTGGACCCCGACCGGGCCGATGCGATCGAGGCGCGGGTGCGGGGAGATCATCGGGTTGCGCCGCCCGGGCTTCCGGCGATGGCATTCTCGCCGGAAGCGGACCTGCATCTTGATCTGGCGGCGCCGCTGCCGGGTCATCCAAATGGGCTGACATTCGCAGCCGTCGGGGCGGACGGCAGCGATCTCGCGTCGGAAACCTACTACTCGATCGGCGGCGGCTTCGTCCTGTCGGCGGAGGAACTGACCCATGCCGGTACGGGGGAGGCGGAAGGCCGTCCGGTCCCGTATCCATTCGGGAGCGCCGCCGAGATGCTGGAGATGTCATCGGCCTCGGGGCTCTCCATCGCCGGCATGAAGCGGGCGAACGAACTTACCGTCATGACCGAGGCCGAACTGAATGACGGCCTTTCCCGTGTGTGGTCGGTGATGGAAGGCTGCATCGAGCGCGGTCTCGCGGCGCAGGGCAGTCTGCCCGGCGGCCTTGATGTCGCCCGCCGCGCCCGCGGCATCCATGAGCGCCTGATCGCCGAGCGGGGATCGAACAGCCTGCAGCCTCACCAGGTGGTGGATTGGCTCTCGGTCTACGCCATGGCGGTCAATGAAGAGAACGCAGCCGGCGGCCGGGTCGTCACCGCGCCGACCAATGGCGCCGCGGGCGTCATCCCGTCGGTCATCCGCTACTACCGCGACCACTGCGTCGGTGTGACCAAGGACGGGATCGCCGACATCCTGCTGACCGCGGCGGCCATCGGCGGTCTGATCAAGGCCAACGCCTCCATCTCCGGCGCGGAATGCGGCTGCCAGGCCGAGGTCGGCTCGGCGTCGGCGATGGCGGCGGCCGGACTGGCGGCGGCGCTCGGCGGCTCGCCGGCACAGGTCGAGAACGCCGCCGAGATCGCCTTGGAGCACCATCTCGGCATGACCTGCGACCCGGCGGGCGGCCTCGTCCAGGTGCCGTGCATCGAGCGCAACGGCATCGGCGCCATCAAGGCGGTGTCGGCCGCGTCGCTGGCCCTGCACGGGGACGGCAGCCATTTCATGCCCCTCGACAATTGCATCGAGGCCATGCGCCAGATCGGCGCCGACATGAGTTCCAAGTTCAAGGAAACCAGCCTCGGCGGCCTCGCGGTCAACCTGCCGGAGTGCTAAAGCCGTTCACCACCCGGGTGGTCACGTCGTCGGCCATCGTCAGCCGGTGCTCCATCACCTCGCGAACCCGGTCGCCGAGATCCGGGTGGATGTCGATCAGTTTCCAGAAATTTTCCGCCGTGAGTTCAAGCAGCTGACAGTCGGTCAGCGAGATTACGTCGGTGAGCCTGACCGTATTGCGCAGCAGGCCCATCTCACCGAAGAATTCTCCCTCGCCGAGCTTGAACGGTTGGCCCGGCGCCTCCACTTCCAACTCGCCGGAGATAACGAAGAACATGCTGTCCCCGGGTTCGCCCATGCGGACCACGGCGTGACGGGGCGGCACCACCAGCGGGTTCAGCAGATTGACGATCTCGGCGATCTGGGCGGCATCGAGGTCATTGAACAGCGGCACCCGCGAAACCAGCCGCCAGTTGACGATGAATTCGTGCTTGCGGATCTCGTTGGCGAAGCCGGTGGCGATGACGCCGGTGGGCAGGGCGAACATACCGATACCCAGGATCATGGTCACCGCGCCGAAGAATTTACCCAAGGGAGTGATCGGGGTGACGTCGCCGTAACCGACCGTGGTCAGCGTGGCGATGCCCCACCACATGGCGTCCGGGATGGAGCCGAACTTGTCGGGCTGTACCCGGTGCTCGACGGCGAAGATGATGCTCGACGTCAGGACCAGAGCCGTGAGCATCAGGAACAGGGCCGCGGTCAACGCCTTGGACTGGTTCCTGATCACCGCGCCGATGACGATGAGGGCCGGCGAATAGCGGGTGAGCTTGAGCAGCCGGATCAGCCGGAACACCCTCAGGATTCTGAGATCGGCATCGATGAGGAAGCCGAGATAGAAGGGCAGGATCGCCAGGAGATCGATGATCCCGAGCGGCGACAGGATGAACTTGATCCGGCCCTTGACGGGATGGCCGTAATCGCGGGCCCGGTCCGCCGTGCACGACCACACGCGGAGCACATATTCGACGGTGAAGATGATGACCGAAACGATGTCGAAATAGTTGAAGAATGTCCCATAGGCCTCCGAGAGCGCCGGGACCGTCTCCAAAATGACCGCGATCACATTGGCGGAGATCAGCGCGACCATGAACCAGTCGAAGGCGTAGCCCCAACGGTCCCCGGGGACCGAGAGCTCAAGGAACGCGTGGGCGCGGTGTTTCAGGCTGTTCATGGCAGCGGTTATGCCATTCGGGCGGCACCCAGCGCTTGATCCAAATCACGCAGGATGTCGCCGGCGCTCTCGATCCCGATGGACAGCCGGATGACGTCGGGACCGGCCCCGGCGGCGACCTGCTGCTCCTCGGTAAGCTGCCGGTGGGTCGTCGAGGCGGGGTGGATGATCAGGCTCCGCGTGTCGCCGACGTTGGCGAGATGGGAAAACAGCTCGCAGGCCTCGACCGTTTTGACGCCGGCATCGAAGCCGCCCTTGAGGCCGAAGGTGAACGTGGCGCCGGGCCCATTGGGGAGGTACTTCGCCGCGTGTCCGTGATACGGGCTTGACGCCAATCCGGCGTAGGACACCCAATCGACGGCCGGATGCGCTTCCAGGAACTCGGCAGCCTTTTGGGCGTTGGACACGTGCCGGTCCATGCGCAGCGCCAGGGTCTCGATCCCGGTGATGGTCAGAAACGCATTCAGCGGCGCCATGGTCGGCCCGAAATCCCGGAGCGCGACGGCGCGGGCCTTGGTGGTGAAGCCGAAGTCGCCGAAGGTTTCGTAGAAGGTGAGGCCGTGATAGGCCGGGTCCGGCTCGGTCATGCCCGGGAATTTGCCGCCCTGGAGCCAGTCGAATTTGCCGCTCTCGACGATCACGCCGCCCATGGAATTACCGTGCCCGGAAAGGTACTTGGTGGTCGAGTGTATGACGATGTCGGCGCCCCATTTGATCGGCTGGCAAAGATAGGGAGACGCCATGGTGTTGTCGACGATCACCGGAATGCCGGCCTCGCGCGCGATCTCCACCACCGGCTCCAGATCGACGACGATGCCGCCGGGATTGGCAAGCACTTCGAGGAAGATCGCCTTGGTCTTCGGCGTCAGGGCGTCGCGGAAGTTTTCCGGGTCGGCCGGGTCGACGAAATGACAGGTCCACCCCAGCCGCTTGAACGACAGGCCGAACTGGGTCACCGAGCCGCCATATAGATTGCGCGACGCGACGAACTCGTCGCCGGGCTCCAGCAGGGTGAAGAAGGTCAGGAACTGGGCCGCATGGCCGGATGCCGCCGCGAGGCCGGCGCGCCCGTCTTCCAGACTGGCGACACGCTCCTCCAGCACCGAGACGGTCGGGTTGCCGAGCCGGGAATAGATGAAGCCGAACCGGGACAGGTTGAACAGATCGGCGGCATGTTCGGTGTCGTCGAAAACGTAGGACGTCGTCTGGTAGATGGGTGTGGCCCGCGCGCCCGTGACCGGGTCCGGTTGGGCGCCGGCGTGAACCGCCCGGGTCTCGAAACCGTACTCGATGGGTCCTGAATTTTTCGTTTCGCCGCTCATGGTCCTACCGTCCGAAGGGGGCGCGCTTGGCGGTGATGATCCTGGAGTTGACGCCCGACCAGCTCAACTCGCCGAACAGGCGTCCGTATTCGATTTTGGGGCAGCGGTCCATGACCACCGACAGCCCGGCCGCCTCGGCGCGGGCTGCCGCTTCGCGGTTGACCACACCCAACTGCATCCAGAT
Source organism: Rhodospirillales bacterium (assembly GCA_022823235.1). Taxonomy (GTDB): domain Bacteria; phylum Pseudomonadota; class Alphaproteobacteria; order Rhodospirillales; family UBA2165; genus JAJDXO01. The sequence goes on along the minus strand of JAJDXO010000059.1, from coordinate 47,602 downwards.
GATTTCGATCCCTTTTTCGGATGCGATTTCGATGGCCTCGTCGGTAATCGGTCCCGCGGCGTCCGAGTTGCGGAACACGTCGACCATTTCGAAGGTGGGCGGGACGTCGGCCAGCGCACCGTAGACTTCTTCGCCGAGTATCTCGGCGCCGGCCGCTCCCGGGTTCACCGGGATCACCCGGTAGCCCTTGCGCTGCAAATACTTCATGGCGAAGTGACTGGGTCGGACCCAATCCGGACTGGCGCCGACCATGGCGATGGTCTTCACTCGCCGGAGGATGTCGCGGATCGACGTATCGGGATAATGCAGGCTCAAGCCGGGCGCCTACCGGTCTTGCCATTCGGGATGGCGTTTCTCGAGAAACGCGTCGATGCCCTCCCGGGCATCGTGGACCTGCATATTCTCGGCCATCACTTTCGAGGTGAAGGCGTAAGCCTCGTCCAGGTCCATGTCGATCTGCCTGTAGAACGCCGCCTTGCCCATGGACATGGACTTGGTCGACAGGCCGGCGATCCGTTCGGCGAATTCCATCACCGCCTCGTCGAGTTGATCGGCGGGCACCACCCGGTTGACCAGACCGAACCGGAGCGCGCGCTCGGCATCGATGAGATTGCCCGTGAGCAGCATTTCCATCGCCGCCTTGCGCCCGACGGTTCGGCTGAGCGGCACCATGGGCGTCGAGCAGAACAGCCCGTTGACGATGCCCGGCGTGGCGAACTTGGCGTCCTCGCCGGCGACGGCGAGGTCGCAGGCGGAGACCAGCTGGCACCCGGCGGCGGCGGCGGTCGCATGCACCCGGGCGATGACCGGCTGGCGCATCCGTGTGAGGGTCAGCATCACCTCGCTGCAATTGGTGAACAGCCTGAGGATGTTGTCGTAGGAGGGGTCGGCCCGCATTTCCTTCAGGTCATGCCCGGCGCAGAAGGTCGGACCGTTGGCCGCGAGAATGACCACCCGCACCGCGGGGTCCCCGTTGATGGCGTCGAGGGTCGACTTCAGCTCCGCCAGCATGGCGTCGGAGAGCGCATTGCGCTTGGCGGGACGGTTCAGGGTCACGGTGGTGATGCCGGTCTCCGTGTCGTCGCGAAGCAGGATGGCTTCGTCGATCCGGTCCGGCTGGGGGGCGTCGGGCATTTGGGAGCCTCCTTGGGGTGCGTCTCCGGCGTTAAGAATCCGCGTTTGATCCCGGCACCGCAAGGGATAATCCGGCCGGCGTCCTCATGTTTTTGACGATTGGATTTAGGTATTATAATACCGCAATTCTAACCCTTGGAAATCATTGAATTTTTCGTAAATTTCGGCGTTGACTTGCGCGCGCGAAACCGTATATTCGCGCGTCTTCGAGAGGAATTGAAGTATGAAAACCTATTCGGCCAAACCCGGCGACGTACAGCGGGACTGGTTCGTGGTCGACGCCGAGGATGTGGTCCTTGGCCGGCTCGCCAGCATCGTCGCTTCCCGGCTGCGCGGCAAGCACAAGCCCACCTTCACCCCGCATATGGATTGCGGCGACAACATCATCGTCGTCAATGCGGGCAAGGTCCGGCTCACCGGCAACAAGCGCACCGACAAGACCTACTACCGTCACACCGGCTATCCGGGCGGCATCAAGAGCGCGACCGCCGGCGAGATTCTCGACGGCAAGCACCCGGAGCGGGTGGTTCACAAGGCCGTCGAGCGAATGATCTCCCGCTCGCCGCTCGGCCGCCAACAGATGCGCAAACTGCACGTCTATGCCGGCGCCGAACACCCCCACGAGGCGCAAAAGCCACAGGTGCTGGACGTCGCCGCCATGAACCCGAAGAACAAGAGGAGCGCCTGATATGGCTGATCAACCGACAGCGGAGGCCCTCGAGGAACTCAAAGGAACGCTCGAAGGCGGCGATGCGGCGGCGGAGGCCGAGGCGCCCGTCCAGGCCGCGCCGGCGGCGCCCGCCGAGCCGGTGCTCGACGAGCACGGCCGCGCCTACGCCACCGGCAAGCGGAAGGATGCGGTGGCCCGCGTCTGGCTCAAGCCGGGCAGCGGCAAGATCGTGGTCAACGACCGGGACGTGGAGACCTACTTCGCGCGCCCCGTACTGCGGATGATGCTCAACCAGCCGTTCCAGGAAGTGGGGCGCGTCGACCAGTACGACGTCATGTGCACGGTTTCCGGCGGCGGCCTTTCGGGCCAGGCCGGCGCGGTGCGCCACGGCATCTCCAAGGCGCTGACCTACCACGACCCGGCGCTGCGCCCGATCCTCAAGAAAGGCGGGTTCCTGACCCGCGACAGCCGCGTCGTCGAGCGGAAGAAGTACGGCCGCGCCAAGGCCCGGCGCAGCTTCCAGTTCTCGAAACGTTAGAACGGACCGGCATCCGGCGAATTCGACGGCCTCTCCGGCGACGGGGAGGCCGTTTTCGTTCGTTAGAGTTTCATTGCGCCGTCACGCGACTATATGAAGTCCTAGGGAAACCAATCGGGGAACAAGATCATGCGCCGACTAGCCGCCACCGCTCTCATCGCCGCCTTTCTCGCCGTCCAGGGCGCGGGCCCGGCCCTCGCCCATCACGGCTGGTCCTGGACCACCGGCGGCAACATCCAACTCACCGGCCTGATCAAGACGGTCAAGCTCGGCAACCCGCACGGCGTCCTGACCGTCGATGCCGAGGGCGAGATTTGGACCGTCGAAGTCGGACAGCCCTGGCGCAACGCCCGCGCCGGTCTCAAGCCGAGTGACCTGGCCGAAGGCGTCGAGGTACGGATCATCGGCGAGCCGTCGTCCAACATCGAGGATAGGCTGGTGAAGGCCGAGGAGATATTCATCTCCGGCAAGCGATACGACCTCTATCCGGGCCGCGACTAGCTTCGAGCGACGCCTTGGAGGGAATTTTTGGATTTCTGGAGGCGCTGGCGCCAATCCAGGCTCTCCGCTTTTCGCGCTGGGGCTACGCGGCTGTCAACACCACCCATGTGCTGGCCATCGCGTTATTGGTTGGCGGATCGGTCCCCTTGGCGTTGCGCCTGTTCGGGTTCTGGCCGACTGTCCCCCGCGCCGCCATCGCCCGGATTCTTTCGCTGACCGCGGGGGCCGGGCTGGTTCTGGCCCTCCTGACCGGCAGCCTGCTGTTCGCGACCCGGGCGACGGAGTACGCCGTCAATCCCGCGTTCCAGTTCAAGATCGCCCTCGTTACCCTGGGGGCCGTCTCCACCATCCTGGCCGTAAACCGTTATGGGCGGGACATGGACGGGGCGAGCGATGCCGCCGCGCGCCGGGCGGCGGTGATTTCGCTGGTGTGCTGGGTCGGGGCGCTTGTCTCCGGCAGACTGGTCGCGTTTGTCCAGGGATAACGGGCCGAGCCTGGGCCGCAGGCCGCCCGCACATTTCGCCTTCCAATTCACCGGCTTTGGGCGTATGTCAGCGCCCCACAGGACGCATGATATGACGGCAAGGATTTTCATCGACGGCGAGGCCGGGACCACCGGCCTGCAGATCGCCGAGCGGCTCGGACCCCGCGGCGACCTCTCGCTCATCCGCCTGGATGAGGCGTCGCGGAAGGACACGGGCGCCCGGAAAGCGGCGCTCGCGGAGGCCGATGTCGCCATCCTCTGCCTGCCCGATGATGCGGCGCGGGAAGCGGTGGCGCTCGCTCCCGAGAGCACCCGGATCATCGATGCCTCGACGGCCCACCGGACGGCGTCGGGCTGGGTGTTCGGCTATCCCGAGCTCGAGGCGGGGCATGAAGCCGAGATCGCCGGCGCGCGCCTAGTGGCCAATCCCGGCTGCTACGCGCTCTCCTCCATCGCGCTGCTCCGGCCCCTGGTGGCGTCCGGGCTGATGCCGGCGGACTTTCCGGTGACCATCAATGCGGTGTCCGGCTATTCGGGCGGCGGCAAGTCGCTGATCAGGCGGATGGAGGATGCCTCGGCGGACGATGCCATCTCGTCCGAGTTCTACTATTACGGCCTCGGCCTCGAACATAAGCACGTGCCCGAGATCCAGACCCACAGTCTGCTCTCGACCCGGCCCCTGTTCGCGCCGTCGGTGGGACGCTACCGGCAGGGGATGATCGTCCAGGTGCCGCTGCAATTGGCGGCGCTGCCGGGGACGCCGTCCGTGGCCGATCTGCACGGCTGCTTAAGCGCCTGGTATGCGGGCCGCCGGTTCGTCACCGCCGCCGAACCGGGGGATGCCGCGGGCCGCGCGGCGCTCTTGGATCCGGAGGCCCTGAACGGCACCAACCATCTCAGGCTGTACGTCTTCGGCAACGATGCCCACGGCCACGCGGTGCTGGCCGCCCAGTCGGACAATCTCGGCAAGGGCGCGTCGGGGAGCGCGGTGCAGAACCTCAACATCATGCTGGGCCTCGCCGAAGAGACCGGCCTGGAATAGCCGCCCCAACAAGGAGCGAGACATGACCGACTTCCAAGGAAACATCCTGCCCTATAACGGCAAGTGGCCGAAGATCGCCGATGACGTGTTCATCGCGCCCGGCGCCTCGGTGATCGGCGACGTGGAGATCGGCGCGGGATCGTCCGTTTGGTTCAACTGCGTGCTTCGGGGCGATGACAACCCGATCCGAATCGGCAAGCGGGTCAACGTCCAGGACGGCACGGTGATCCACGTCCACATCCAGACCCAGGGCACCTATATCGGCGACGACGTGACCATCGGCCACATGGCGCTGCTGCACGCCTGCAACATTGCCGACAAGGCGTTCGTCGGCATGGGCTCCATCGTCCTCGACGAGGGTACGATCGAAACCCGGGGCATGCTCGCCGCCGGCGCCATGCTGACGCCGAAAAAAGTGATCAAGTCAGGGGAACTGTGGAGCGGCCGGCCCGCCAGGCTCATGCGCGAGCTTTCAAAAGAAGAGATCGAGGGCTTCGACTGGTCGGTGGAGAGCTACTTCGAGCGCGGCCAGGAGTATCTCAGGGATTTCTCCGCCCTGGCGACGGCGGCGGAGTAGGGCTTAAACGTCGATCAGCCCGTCTTCCAGTTCGGCGGCGTGGGACTGGATGAAGGCGAGGCGCAGTTCCGGCTTCTTGCCCATCAGGTCATCCACCAGCTTGGCTGTTTCCCTGGCCTCCCGGTGTTCGTCGTCGGACTGGCCGGCCGGCACCGTGACCCGCAGCAGCGTCCGTGTGTCCGGGTTCATGGCGGTTTCCTTCAGCTGCGCGGGCGGCATTTCGCCCAGCCCCTTGAAGCGTGAAACCTCGATCCTGCCCCGTCCGGTGAACACCTTTTCCAGCAGCTCGTCCTTGTGCGCATCGTCCATGGCATAGGCCGTCTCGCCCCCTTGGGCGATCCGGTAGAGGGGCGGCTGGGCGATAAACAAATGCCCGTTTTCAATAAGTTCCGGCATTTCCTTAAAGAAATACGTCATCAATAGGGAAGCGATATGAGCGCCGTCCACGTCGGCGTCGGTCATGATGATGATCTTGTCGTAGCGCAGATCGTCATCGGCGTAGCGGGGTCCGGTCCCGCACCCCAGCGCCTCGATCAGGTCGTTGAGTTCCTGGTTGGCGTTCATCTTGTCGGCGGTGGCGCTCGCCACGTTCAGGATCTTGCCCCTGAGCGGCAGGACGGCCTGGGTCGCCCGGTCGCGGGCCTGTTTGGCCGAGCCGCCGGCGGAATCGCCTTCGACGATGAACAATTCCGTGCCTTCCCGGGATTTCCGGGTGCAATCGGCCAGCTTGCCGGGCAGACGCAGTTTCCTGGCCGCCGTTTGGCGCTTGAGGGTCTTTTCCTGGCGTTTGCGCATCCGTTCCCGGCTGCGCTCGACGATCCGCTCCAGCAGCTTGTCGGCGGCCTTGGGATCGCCCGACAGCCAGTGATCGAAATGGTCGCTGACCGAGCTTTCCACCAGTTTGGCCGCTTCGGGCGTCGCCAGCCTTTCCTTGGTCTGGCCCTGGAATTGCGGGTCGGGGATGAACACCGACAGCATCACGCAGGCGCCGCCCAGGGTATCGTCGCCGGTCACCTTGGCCGCCGCCTTGTTGCCGGTGAGGTCCCCATAGGCCCGGAGGGCCTTGGTGACGGCGGTGCGGAAGCCCGCTTCGTGGGTGCCGCCCTGGGGGGTCGGCACGGTGTTGCAGTAGGAGTTGAAGTATTCGTCCTCGTCGCTGGGCCAGGCGACGGCCCATTCGACCCGGCCCGAGCCGCCGTTGAGGTCGGCCTGACCGGCGAAGGTCTTCTCCGTCACCGTGGTGCGGTTTTCGAGGGTCTGGGCGAGGTAATCCTCGAGCCCGCCCGGAAAATGCAGAATTGCCTTGGCCGGCGTTTCGTCCTTCCCGGCGATCAGGCTCTCCTCGCAGGACCAGCGGATCTCGACACCCCGGAACAGATAGGCCTTGGAGCGCGCCATGCGGTAGAGCAGGGCCGGGCGGAAGTGCGCCCTGGCGCCGAAAATCTTGGGATCCGGATGGAAACAGACCGTGGTCCCCCGCCGGTTGGAAGCCTTGCCCACCTCCTTGAGTTTGCCCTTGGGCTTGCCGCGGCTGTAGGACTGGCCCCAGACCTTCTTGTCCCGGGCCACCTCGACGGTGAGTTCGTCGGCCAGCGCGTTGACGACGCTCAAGCCCACGCCATGCAGGCCACCCGCGGTTTCGTAGGACTTGTCCGAAAACTTGCCGCCCGAGTGGAGGGTGGTGAGAATCACCTCCAGGGCCGACTTGGTCTTGAACTTGGGATGGGGATCGACCGGGATGCCGCGGCCGTTGTCGCGCACCGTCACCGTCTGATCGGCGGCCAGTTCGATCTCGATCCGGGTGGCCTCGCCGGCCACCGCCTCGTCCATGGAATTGTCGAGCAGCTCGGCCACCAGGTGATGCAGCGCGCGCTCGTCGGTGCCGCCGATATACATGCCCGGACGCCGGCGCACCGGCTCCAGGCCTTCCAGGACCTCGATGTCCTTGGCCGAATAGGACTTTGTTTTACCCCCGGATTTCCGTGGAGCTTTCGCCGTCTGCCTGGCGGTCTTCCCGCCGTTTTGTCCGGTGAACAGGTCGTTCATGGCGTTTCGCTCTTGGGGTTGCCGTTCGGGATCATCCTGAAACCGACGGAATTACTTGATCCTGTAGCCAATCATGGAATTATAACAACATGTAGTGTGTGGCAATGTTTTTCCGGGATTAAGGATTCTCCCCATGGCCGAAACCCAACAAGAACCCGGCGGTGAAGTAACCCAGCTTGTGCGGACCATGCCCGCCGATACCAACCCGTTCGGCGACATTTTCGGCGGCTGGCTGCTGTCCCAGATGGATTTGGCCGGCGGCACCTATGCCGAGAACCGCGCCCGGGGCAAAACCGCCACCGTCGCCATCAAGGAAATGACCTTTCATGAGCCGGTCCTCGTCGGCGATTTGCTGGCCTGCTATTGCTCGACCGAACGGGAAGGGCGGACCTCCATCACCGTCAAGATCGAGGCCTGGGTACTGGTCCGCCAAAACCAGCAAACCCAAATCAAGGTAACCGAGGGAATATTCACCTATGTGGCGGTGGGGGGTGACCGCAAGTCCCGCCCGTTGCCCCCGAAGGAGTAACGGGCTGTTTCCCAACCCGGCCGATGCCGCCGGAAGACCAAGCCGGGGTGTCTTGCTCCGGCGGCGCTGGGATACGGGGGGACTTGCGGTCTGCGGTAGTCAGTCAACGGGGACCGCCGGGATTGACGCCCAAAATTGCCGTTCGGCCCGCCTCCGGGAATTCTCGGGCACCTAAAAGATCACCAGGAAGACATAGCCGGCCATGACGATGGAGGTCAGCGCGCTTGCGTCCTTCATGAGCTCGAAATTGAACATGGGTTTCCTCTCTTGATTTACTTGCCTGATGAACTCGGGAGAGGACGTTAGCCCAAAAAGAACAAAATAGCAACATAAATTTATTGGACAAGTAAAATCAGTATCTTAGGGCACTTTACCTTACGGGCCGTTCCGGCCCCCGTCCGCGGTACTTGTCGATGAACGCGGCGCCGTGGGCCCGGTTTAATTTGTCCATTTTGAGCCGCTTGGTCCAGGCGGTGAACACCAGGCTTTCACCGAGGCCGCGGGACGGCGTCACGACAAGCCCGTCCCAGGTGCCGCTATAGAACTTGGACCATTCCAGGAGTGTCGCCATGTCCGGCTCCGGCGGCCGGTCGTAGTAAATGACGATGTTGCCGTGTTCGAGGGCGTGGACCAGCCGGGTCGGCGGCTGACCCGCGGTGTAGACGCCGGGATTGGTGGGGAAGGGGTCGTGATCCCCCGACGTGGGGAACGACGTGCCGTAATTCACCGTCTCGCCGGGGCCGAGATGCCGCCGTCCGCGATCGGGGAAGCTCTCCACCTGCGCGAGGATATCCCGGCCGGCCGCCGCCAATTCCTCGAAGGCGTTGCTCTCCTGGACGGTTGACCAGAACCAGACGCCGCCGGCGATCAGCAGCACTGCCGCGATGCCGCCGAAGGTGATGAACGGCCCGCCGCCCGACGACTTGCGCCCGCCGGACCAATCCACGCTGCCGCTGCCGGCGGCGCGATCAAGAGACGGTGCGCCGGGCCCCATCAACGGCGGCGGGGTGCCGGACCTCTTGGACCGTGTCGGACCCTTTCTGACCTTGGATTTGCGTTTGCGCGATTTGGGCATGGAACGGGAACCCGGTTCGTATCGAGGGCCCTAAAATGCCGTGCGGAAAGGGGGGCGTTAAGCCCCCTTCGGATCACATTGTCGTCACATCGCCGTGGGGCGGAAGCCCCTACGGCCTGGTGACGTTCCACTCCTCGATGACTTCCGTGCCCGCGTTCTTGAACGTCTTGGCGATGGGGCACCACTCCGACAGGCCGTCTTTCATTTCCTGGAGCTGTTCGTCGCTGGCGTCGATGGTCTTGGCATAGACGAAGGGCAGCTCGACCACCTGATCCATGGTCAGGCCGCGGCGGTCCAGGCCCACCTCCATCTCGAGATCCAGCGCCGTCACTTCGGTGCCGGCCCGTTTGGCGAGCTTGTGGATGGTCGAGTTGGTGCAGCCCATGAAACCGGAGAGGTAGGTGTGGATCGGCGACATGCCGAGCCCGGTGCCGCGCGGCTCCGGGTGATCCATGACGATCTCCTCCTCTCCCGACACCACGTCCGTCCGCGCGTTATTGGGACAGGTGGCGGAGAATTTCATTTTCGCGACTTCGACCGTTTGTCCGTCCGGCATATCAGCCTCCCTTGGCATTGATTCCCCATAGGCCGGAGGATACCCGCCGTCGCGTACGCCGTTCAATCGGCGGGCGCCGGGGTGGGTCGCTATGTGATACAGCCGAGCCGAATTCCGGGCTGGCGGAAATCAGGCCTTCAGGTGGTGCTGGTGCACGGGGATCAGGCGGCGGTCGGACATTTTGCGCAGGACCGGATCATCCAGCCCGGAGCAGATGTCGTTCAGTTTGAGCAGAAATTCGCCCATCGCCGATTGACCGTAGTACCAGTCGGCCACTTCCTTGTCCGTGGCGGGGCCGGGACGGGCGGTTGCCGCTTCGAAGTAGTAGGCCTTGATGTCGTCGACGCAGAGCTTGAAGAAGTTGTAGCGCGGAATGTCGGTGCGGAAGGGCGGGGCGTCGGGGTCGAGGGCGAAGGCGGAGAGGTAGTCCACGCACTGCTCCATGTCGATCCCGGAGACGCCGACCATGGTCTTGCCGTTGTTTTCCAGAGCAAGGTCGTACCACGAGCGCAGCAGGGCCATTTCCCGGCGAACGGCGCCGGCAGGGTCTTTTTCCAGGTCGGGTTCTTCGCCGCCGCCGAAGTTGACCGGGCAGGTCCAGCCTTCGTTGTCTTCGTCGTCGGTGCCGGTAAACCCGCTGGGCGGTCCATCGGGGAAATCATCCAGGATCGGTCCCTCGGGCCGTTCCAGGAGCGCCAACGCCTCGGCCAATACCCGCCGCTGGAAGTCCGGCTCGTTGGGCGCGCCAAAGGGCCGCCCGAGTTCGAACCCGCACCAAAGCGCCCGCGGAGGCCTGATCTTTTCCGAGTGTTCGCGGACCAGGCTCACCTGGGTGGTGGCGATCCCGGCGCGTTCAAGGTAGTGGGCAAGCGCGCCGACGGCGCGCGTGCAGCTGGGTCAGACGGGACACAGCATCACCGCATCGACCTTGTCCGCCTTCATGGCGGCGACGATCTCGGTGACGCTGGGCGCCATCTTCCCGGGCTCCGTCGCGCCCATGAACGAGTAGTGATATTCGGCGACACCGCCGATGACGCCGTCCGCCGCCAGCTCCTTCAGCCGATTGATGGGGAATGCGACGTCGGCATCCTTCATGAAGCCGATGCGGTCGAAGTTGGACGACACATGGGTCATCACCAGGTCTTCGTCCGGCAGGTCCTTGGGGATGATCCGGAAATCCCCCGACTCTTCGGTGAACGGCCGGTCACCCTTGCGGTGAAGTCCGGCGGTGGAAATCAGCGACACCCGCCGCTCGGCCAGGGGCGGTCCGAGCACGAACGGGCTCTCGTCGAAGGCGGGCATCTCCCGATTGAGGTAGTCCTCCCGGAACTCATCGGGAAATTCATCCACACGGACCATGCTCTACTCCGCCGCCTCCGCCACGTCCTTCTCGTTCCACCAGCAGGACCGCATGTAGCGGGCGTAGTCGTCCGGATCGATGGAGACGGACTTCGTGAACAGGTTCATGACCGGGTTGTCTTCGATGGGAATCCGCAGGCTGTCGGTGAACCGGTTCCAGAAATTGAAGAAGCCCGACGTGAAGCAGATTTCGACGATCTGCTCGTCGGAATAGTGCTTCTTGAGTTCCTCGAAGGCGGGTCCGTCCTGGGGCGGCTTTCCCGGACCGCCGCTTTGGTACTGCTTTTCGGTCATGACCTCCGCCCAGCGCATGGCCGCTTTTTCGGCATCGCTGAACAGCTCCGAGTTGAGGTAGTCGCCGGTGACCGCCTCGATCATGTCTTCTGAAAATCCTAACGCCCGACCGAGCGTTTCATTGTGGCCCGTTCAATAGGCACAAAAGTTGAGGGTCGAGGTCTTGAGGATCACCAGGCATTTGGTGCGGACCTCGAGGATGCCGGAAATCTCCTCGCGCAGTCCCGCGACGATAAAGCTGAACAGGGACTGCATAAGCTTCGGCGACGCGGAACCGGCACGGACCGCGTTGGCGACGCGGCCGAACATAATTTTGGAATGATCGAAGATGACCGCCTGCTCGGGCGTCGCCTCTTCATCCTGAATAATCGGAACACGGGACATTCGGAGTCTCCTTCTGAAAACGGACTGCGGGTTATTCGGTTGGCCAGGTGCGCTCGGCGACGCTGGGGCTGCCCGGTTGATGGAAGGTTTGCGACAGCGCCACCCGGTTGGTCCATTCGCCGGGTACTTCGCCGAGCGACTCGTGCTTTTGAAATCCGTCCAGCCGCGCCTGCAGCGACGTGAACTCGTAGATCACGCCGTGATGGGGCCAGCCGGCGATGCAGGCCAACCGGCGGGCGGCGATGACGCCAGGCATTTCGGCGACCGAGGGCAGCCGGTACTGGGCGTACCATTTGCTGACGTCGAACTCCTGCTCCCACTCCTCGGTGCGGAAACTGCCCCACTGTACCGCCGGGCCGGGGGCCGTGCCGAGCGGTCGCGAGTCCGCTTCGGGACCGCTCACCCGGTCGACTTCGGAAAAGACACAGGTGCGGACGCCCTCGCGGCGGCCAAGCATCCCGGCCGTCGCCGGGTCCGTGTCTTCGGGCCAGGCTTCGTCCTCGGGGCGGAAAAAGGCGTGCGGGTTCTCGGTGCCCATGGCCAGGATGAACTGGGAGCCCTGGCCGACCTCGCCTTCCGGGGCCCGGTGTATGCGTTCGTGAAACGTGACGTTGTTGTCGCCGCCGGGAATCCGGTACGCCGCAGCCCAAAGATAGCCCGGCCGCTTCCGGACCGCCGGCAAATAGGCATTGTGCAGCCAGTCGAAATACTCGTCCCGGCCGTCCGCCGGAAGATCGTACCATTGTGCCCTGATCCCTAGGTCCATACCGTTTCCTCCGGCGCCTACATGTCAAAACCATAGTTTCACGTCTTATACAGGTGTACAAGCCCATAGACAAGGTATGGACCAATTTGTCTTGTACAAGCCATTTGGTATGTATATATTAAATGGATCGTATACGGCAGTCAGAGAGGGAGGCGGTTTGATGGCGCAGAAGGCACGGACCAAATCACCCGACCAACCGAACGTTTTTCACAACCGGCCGGCCCAGAAAATCCTCGGCTACTTGTCCAACAAGTGGAACATTTTGGTTATTCGCCGGCTTTACAAGCGCACCATGCGTTACGCCGAACTTAAGCGCGACATCGGGGACATCTCGGAAAAGATGCTGACCCAAACCCTGCGGCAGCTGGAATCCATCGGCATGGTGGAGCGCAAGATCTACCCCGTCATTCCGCCCAAGGTCGAGTATTCCCTCACGCCCCTGGGCCGGACGCTCGAGAAGCCGTTGTCGGTCTTGTGCGACTGGGCGGTCGAACATATCGGCGAGGTGGAGGCGGCGCTTGTGGCCTACGAAGAGAGAAAAAAGGCCGAAGAATAAACGGACCTTCAGGAGAAATTTTGAAATGAGCGATTCCGACCAGCGGGTCGGCATGGTCGATAGCGACCAGGCGACCGGCGATATAAAAAATCTATTCGACGCGGCAAAGACCATGATGGGCCGGGTGCCGAATTCCTACCGTGTGTTGGCGCAAGTGCCCCAGGTGTCCAAGTTCCTGATCCTGTTCAACGCGGTGATGCAGCGGGAAGGGGCCGGCAGCCTGTTGAGCACCAGGATCAAGGAGATGGTGGTCATCAAGACCTCGCACATCAACGCGTGCAAGTACTGATTCGCGCACAACACGTCGCTTGGTCAAGCGGCAGGCATTACCGACGAACAAACCATCCAAATCGGCCTTGGCGATTACATTGATTCCGATCTATTCACCCAGCGGGAGAAGATGGCGATCCTGTGGGCGGAGCACGTGACGCTCAACACCGCCAAGGAAGACAACGGCGTCTTCGAGCAGGTGCGCGAAGTGTTCAGCGAGGAGGAAATTATCGAGCTCACCCTGATGAGCGGCTACTTCAACCTGTTCAACCGCCTCACCGATTCCTTGAAGATTCCGGTCGAGGATCAGCACGAGGTCGACAAAATCAAACGCTCGGTCCACCTCGATCCGGAAAAAGTGAAAACCTATCTCCAGGCGATGCTCGACAACTGGCCCGAAAGCGCGCCAACGCCGAGTTCGGATTAGGGTCCGGATTCAATTGAATTGCTTCATATAAGGTCAATTCGCTCCGAATTGACCGAGCCGGGCGAGGGAACGCACGGCAAACTCCCTTCCTCTCTGAGTCGGATCAGGCGACCCGGTTCCGCAGTACGCCGATGCCTTCGACTTCGAGTTCGATGACATCGCCACGTTGTATCCACCTGTCCAGTTCGTCGCCGCAGCCGAAGGCGATGGTGCCCGATCCGATGAAGTCGCCGGGATGCAGCGTTTCGTCCTTCGAGATGAACTCGATGATCTGGTCAAAGCTCCAATACATGTCGGAGCTGTTGCCCTCGGACCAAACCTCACCGTTGATGCGGGCCTCCATTTTGAGGTTCCCCGCGTCGATTTCGTCGGGGGTGACCATGCAGGGCCCGAAGATGTTGCCGGTGTCCATGTCCTTGCCCTTGGCCGGGCCCAGCATCATGGTGATTTCGCGCTGCAGCGCGTCCCGGGCGCTGATGTCGTTGAAGATGGTATAGCCGGCGATATGGTCCCCGGCGTCGCCGGCCGGAATGTTCTTGCCCGTTTTGCCGATGTAAATTCCGAACTCCAGTTCGTAATCCAGTTTCTCCGTGTGGCCGGGCCAGATGATGTCCTCGCCGGGCCCGATGACCGTGTCGCAATTGCCCTTGTAGTAGATGGGCCGCTCGTACCAGAGGTCGGGGGTCGGCTTGCCCGAGCGCTTCTCGAAATTCTTGGCATGAGTCTCGAAGCTGATGGTGTCCCGGATCGACCGGGGCCGCGGCACGGGGGCGAGGAGAGTAACGTCCTCCGGTTCGTGGGCCGGCGGCATGTCCGCCCCCGCGTTGCCCGCGGAGAAGTCCAGTGCCTGCTGCGCGGCGTCCCGGCTGAGTTGTCCGCCCTTGAAGAACTCGATCATGTCCGCGGGAATGACGGCATCGGCGATCTCCCGTGCCCGGTCGGTTCGTCCGGCTGCCTGGAGATATGCCGCGTAGGCCAAATTAAGATCGACGATACGGTCGCCGGACAGGGCGCCGATCCGCCGCAACGGGCCGGTCGGGGAGGGGACCTCGAAGGTGACGAGCTTCATGCCGGAAATTTCCTATTCGCTCTCGGTGAACAGCTTCAGCTGACGCAGCAAACGCCGGTTGTTGGCGTCGAGCACCGATTCCCTGGTGCGGCCGGAATAGTCGTACCAACCCTTCCCCGATTTGATGCCCAATTCGCCCCGCTCCACCTTCTCCAGAATACCGGGCGAGGGGTCGGTCGCGTTGCTGAGCTTCGGGAAGATGTTGCCCGAGGCGCGCGCCGACGTGTCCAGGCCGATCATGTCCTCCGCTTCCATGGGGCCCAGGCAGGCCAGCCGGAATCCGTAGCTCGCCTTGACCGCAATATCCAAATCCTCCGGGGTGACGATTCCTTCATCCAGCAAATAGTCGATTTCCCGCTCCATGGCGCCGGTCAGCCGGTTGATGATGAAGCCCGGCACTTCCTTTCTGACCAGCACGGGCTTTTTGCCAACCCGATTCATCAGGGCCATGGTGACGTCGACGGCCGTCTGGTCCGTCCTGTCGCCTCGGTGGACTTCGACGGCCGGAATGATATGGGCGGGATTGAAATAGTGGAGACCGACGAGCCGCTCCGGCGTCCGCATGCCGGCGGCCATATTGGTCACCGTCAGGCTGCTGGTGTTGCTGGCGATGATCACCTCGCCCGGCAGATCATCCAGCTCGGCGAAAAATTCCCGTTTGAGGTCCAGGACCTCGGGCATGGCCTCGACGACGTAGTCGCAGCCGTCGGTCGCCGCCGGGAGCGCGTCGCTCTCCATGTACGCAATGCGGTCGGCGATTTGCGGTTTGTCTTCGGCGAGCAGATCGAATTCTTCGAAGGCGTCGAGATTGACCGCAATCTGATTGCGGCAGGTCTCGAGCGCTTCGGCGCTGACATCCACCATCCGGACCGCAAGGCCGGCCTGGGCGAAGTTGAGGGCGATTCCGGCGCCCATGATGCCGGCGCCGACGACGACCACCGTGTCGATTGGATCCGAATTTGCCGCCGTCATGTCAGGGCTCCCTGGTTTGAACCGTTGCCGGCCGCACCGCCTAGTTGGCGGAGAAACCGCCATCCAAGTTGATGATTTCGCCGGTAAGGAAATCCGACGCCCCGGAGGCGAGGAACATGAATATTCCGGTGAAATCCCCGGGCTCCCCCAACCGGCCGAGGGGGATGCGCTGCAACACCTTGGCGCGGGCCTTTTCATTCTTGTCTTCGAACAGCCAGGCGGTGAGCTCGGATCGGAATACCGTCGGCGCGATGGCGTTCACGCAAACCCCGTGGGGCCCGAGCTCGACCGCCAGGGACCGGGTGAGCAAATTTATCGCCGCCTTGGACGTCCCGTAAGCCGAGGTGCCGCCCGGCGCGGCGAATTGTCCGCGGACCGACGAAATCAGGATCATCTTTCCGCCCCGTCCCTGCTCGACGAAGCGCTTCGCCGCCGCCCGGGACAGGAGCCAGGTTTGCCGGACGTTTGCGTCCATGACGCTGCCGAATTCGTCGGGGGTCATTTCCAGGATCGGTTTGACGATTGAGAAGCCGGAGGCGGCGACGACGATGTCGAGGCCCCGCGGCTCGGCGCTGGCCGCGACCAGCCTTTCGGCCGCCGCTTCATCCACGGGCCGTCCCTCGACGGTGGATACGCTTTCCTCCGCGCCCGCGATTTCCCCGGCCAGCGCGTCGAGCTTCGGCATGTTGCCGCCGGCGAGCGTCACATGCGCCCCAGCGCCGGCCAGCGCCCGCGCGGCGGCTTCGCCGAGGGCGCCCGAGGCCCCGGATATCAGGGCCGACTTGTCCCGAAGATCGAAGAGACCCGATGGTGCGGTGAGTTGTGCCATGGGCGAGCGCCGTCCGTCCTCAATCGCCGTCTTTGTGTTTGAGGTGCCCGAAGTCGTGCTCGGAGGCGGACAGGTTGAACGAATACATCTCCGAGATCACGTGAATGCGGAAATCACGTTCGAGAACCGCTTTCCACGGCCGCACACAGATATAATGGGTCATCCGCCGGGCCGACCGGCTCTTTTTCATGATGTCGCGCGCAAGCTCCCAGGCCCGGTCGACGATGTCGTCCCGCTCTACTACCTCGTTGACGACCCCGAGTTCGAGGCACTCGCCGGCATCCATGCTGCCGCTGGTCAGCATCATGTAATTGCCGCGCTTGATCCCGAGAACCTGCTGTAGGCACAGCCCCATGCCGTCGCCGGGGACGTGGCCGCTGTCCATGCTGAAATGCCCGTCCCGCAGGATGAAGTCGGGGGTGCAAAGGGTGATGTCGCTCATCAGCGCCATTTCCCAATGAATGCCCCGCCCGTTGATGGCGGCAATGGTCGGAATCTCGATGTCGTTGACGAAGTTCTCGACGATTTTCAGCGTGTCGTAGATCTGCACGTCATAGCGCTGATCGTCATCGGGCGACCGCTCCACCTCCTTGAACGATTCCGTATCCCATTCGTAGATCCAGTATGGGTCCGTCGAGGTGAGGATCAGGACCTCGTTTTCCTTGTCGTGGCCGATGACGGTCCAAAGTTCGGCGAGCGCATGATGGAACTGATAGCTCCATTTCACCGGCCCGCCGTTGGTGTGCATCTTGACCTCGAGGATGCCGTTCTCGCGCCTGAACTGAAAAAAGTCCTTAAACCGCTCGCTGTACTCCTCCAATTCGGGGACGGCGTAATACTGGTTGACGGCCATTTTTCCTCCCTTGTTCCCGGAACGCCGGGCTCTCTCGTTGGTCCGGGCGCGGCCGGCGGGACAGTCTCGAACTATTCAGTCACGAATTTCCCATGCCCGTCTAATGCCCATTAGGCTTGAGGCCATGCGATAATTTTATGGGGCCGCGGCATTGGCGTCATCCGAAAGAGAAGAGCGGAGGTGGGAAATAAACGACATCAAGAACGCCGGCGGCGAGGTTTCCCGCCGGTATGCAATGCCGGTCTTGTAGTGCCAGAGCGATCCTTGAATCGGCAGGATGGTCAGCCCTTCGGAGCGCCGGTGCTCGGCGAATGGCTTGGGAGCGGTGCTGATGATTTCGGATGTCTTCATGATCGAAATCAGGGAAGAGTTGGATTCGCACTCCAGTTCGATGTTCGGCGGCTCCAGCCCGTAGGCGGAAAAGTAGCCGCCGAGCCTGGACGGCGTAATCTCGTCGCCCTTGAGCTGGCTCCACGGATATTTCAGCAAATCCTCTGCGGTGACGGTTTTCTTTCGAGCCAAAGGGTGGGCCGCGCTGCTGACGACGACCCGCTCCATGTCCATCAGGACCTCGGTGGCGATGTCCGGCGGGGTCAGTTCTTCGAGCGCGATGCAGGCCAAATCGATCGCGCCCTCCCGCAACTGGGCGAGCAGGGGGCGGGTGGCCCCGCCGACGACCGTGAAGTTGATGCCTTCCAGCTTGTCCCGGGCCGCGGTGAGCGCCCGCGGGATGTAGATGGTTTCCCACGCCGGAATGGCGCCGATCCGGATAATTCCTTCCCGCCCGTGCAGCAGCGCGTCGATCTCGGTGAGCGCGTGCTCATACTCGAGTTGCATGGCGCGCGCCCGGCGGGCAAGCAGCCGGCCGTATGCGGTCAGCTCGACGCCGGAGGACCGGCGATGGAAGAGGGGGACCCCGATGCGGTCTTCGAGCATCCGGATGCTTCGGGACAGCGCGGGCTGAGAAATATTGAGCTCGGCCGCGGCCTTGGTTACCCCGCCCTCGTCGGCAACCGCCAGGAAGTGGGCGACGAGTCTGTCGATACCCTGGTATGCCATTGGTCCCCATAACTCATTGTTATAATTGTGAACTATCTTATAGAAATTTCCCCTTCCGATGAAGAGCGTAATAACTCCTGGTTATGGGGAGAGTGCGTAAACAGTATTGGACGCCGAATTGCCGTGACCGTACTCTTCAATTCCGCAGGGGACGAATATCGAAGGATTGGACGCGCGCCTTTCGTGCGTTGCGGATCGCGGTCACGAGACCGGCGGCCCGGGAAATTGAATAATCGAATTTGACAGGAGTAGTGCAATGCGAGATTTGACAAAGACAGGCTTTATCGGAGGTCTGCTGCTCACCAGCATGCTGATCGCCGCACCGTCCGCCGTTCAGGCGCAGGGCAAGATCTTACGCGCCGACACCGACGCCCAGGGCGCGCCCGGCCATACCATGGTCATCGTCGCCAGCAAGATCTGGAAACGGGAGATCGGCATTTCCGTTCAGGTCAACGACAGCCAGACCCTGACCCGGTCGGCGCTGAAACTGGGCAGCGGGAAGCTCGAAGTCATGCCGCTGCCGACGACGGTCGCCGGGTTCCTGCAAAAAGGCTCCCGCATGTATGCCAAGAAATTCAAGAAGGAAGCGATCGAGGCATCGAAGAACGTCGCCTCCATCCTCGGTTGGCTCGCGGTAACCAGCCACCCCATCACCTTCGTCGATTCCGGCATCGAGAAATATGCCGACATCAAGGGCAAGCGGGTATTCACTGGCCCGCCCTCCGGCGGCGCGTCCGTGGCATCGGAAGGCCTGATCCGGGCCCTGACCGGGTACGAGCCCAACAAGGACTACAAGGCCATCCGCATGCCCTGGGGCGCGGGCCTGCAAGCCATGCTCGACGGCAAGCTGGATCTGTTCTTCCGCCCCGCGGGCCTTGGCGCGGCATCGGTCGAGCAGATCGGCCTGAAAAAGAAGTTCATCATCCTGGACGCCGCCACGGGAAATCCGGCGGGATTGAAGAAGTACACCGCCCCGCCGCACCGGTTCGTGGTCAAGATTCCGCCCGGCACCTACAAATCCCAGGCCAACAATGACCGGACGGTGACGACCACGGGCGGCACGTTCAATCTCGGCATCGCCAAGAGCCTGCCCGAGGACATGGTCTACAAGATGACCAAGGCGATCTGGGAAAACCTCGGAGAGATGAAGAAGACCGCGGTGACGCTGCAGAGCGTGGATCCCAAGCGCCCGTTCCTGGGTTCGAACGTCCGCCTGCACGCCGGCGCGGCGAAGTACTACCGCGAGAAGGGGATCAACATCCCGGCTCACCTCGCGCCGGCCGGAAGCTAGGCCGAAACCAATATCGGTTGCCCGGCCGCCCTTCGGGGTGGCCGGTCCGCCGATCTCAAATAAGAATTTGAGGAATTGGCCATGAATGACGCGGCCGAACGGACGGGCATACGTAATCGTCTGACCCAGTTGGCGGCGTTCATGGCGTTGGTCATCGCCTTTACCGGCATGGTGAACTCCGCACCGGGCTTCTGGATCGTTCCGACCCTCGGTCCGTTTCCCAGCGAGGTCATCCGTCCGATCATCGTCTTCGCCGCCGTCATGGTGGTGTTGATCCGCTTTCCCGTCTCGGAGCCCCTGGTTCGATGGATGCCGGGCATCAAGCCCCTGGCGTGGCTGGCCGATGTGGCCGTTGCTCTTCTTTCGGTGTGGGTCTTCTGGGAATATCACCTCGCGGTCACCGAACTGGATGACGGGCTGTTCGTGCTGACCGTCATGCATCCGGTCGTCGCTCTCATCGGCTGCGCCATCTTCATTACCCTCTGCTGGCGGGTATGGGGTTCGCCCCTTTCGATCTGCGGAATCGTGGTTCTGATCTACTTCTACACCGGCGAATACTGGCCGTGGATTTTCGAGACCGCGCCCGTCGAGGTGATCGATTCCTCCGAGGACCTTTGGTTCAACTTGAATGACGGGGTGCTCGGCAATCTCATGGGCATCCTCATATTTACCGTCCTGCCCTTCGTCCTGCTGGGGGTCACACTGCAGCAGACGGGCGGCGGCCGGTCGCTGATCAAGATCGCCTTCCTGTTGACAAAGAACTTCCGGGGCGGTCCGGCCCATGCCGCGATCGCCGCCTCGGGACTTTTCGGCACGGTAACGGGCGGGCCGGTCACCAACGTCGTCGCCACCGGCGTGATCACCATTCCGATCATCAAGCGGCGCGGCTTCGATCCGGCTTTCGCCGGCGGGGTCGAGGCGACGGCCTCCAGCGCCGGACAGATCATGCCGCCGATCATGGGCGCGGCCGCCCTGGTGATGGCTGATTTCACGGGTATTTCTTACCTCATCATCATCACCGCGGCGATCGTCCCGGCGCTTTGCTATTACGCCAGTCTTTTCGTTTCCGTCGTCTTCGAGGCCCGGCGCCTCGGCATCGAGGCGGTTCCGGATATGGATCCCAACCTGGCGGTCAACGCCCAGGACTACAAAAACCTCGTCATGGTTTTTCTCCCGATGGCCGTCGTAATCGCGACCCTGATCATGGGTTTCTCGGCCTCGGGCGCGGGCATGTTCGCCCTTGTGACCCTCATCCCGTTGAGTTTCTTCAATCCGGAACTGCGGAAAGATCCGATCCAAATCCTCCGCGCCCTCAGCCGCGGCGGTCAGACGTTCAGCGAACTGTTGATGGCCATCGGTGTGGTCGGCATCATCATTGCCGTTCTCGGCGCCACGGGGCTGCCCAATGATTTTGCCCAGGTGATCAACGACCTGGCCGGCGAGCACCTGTTCGGCGTGCTGCTGATCGCGGCGCTGGCGGCGCTGATGCTGGCCATGGGGATGCCGACGGTTCCGGCTTACCTCAGCATTATCCTGATCATGGGGCCATCCCTCCAGAATCTCGGTCTGACCGTGCTGGTCGCCCACCTGTTCGTTCTCTATTACGGCGTCGCGTCGTCGATCGTGCCGCCGGTCGCGGTGGCGGCCTATGCGGCGGCCTCGATTGCCGAATCGCCCCCTCTCAAGACCGCGATCTATGCGCTCCGGGTCGGCATGGTGAAATTCATCATCCCGTTCATGTTTGCGTATTACCCTGTGCTCCTAATCGTGCCGGACAGCGGCGTCGAGTTTAATTTCCCCGACTTCGCCTCGGCCCTCATACGGTTCCTGCTGGTGATATACATGGTCTCCAGCGCGACCCTCGGGTTCGACAAGCGGCGGCTGGCCTATTGGGAGATCGGTGGACGCCTCATCCTGGCGTTCTTCGTACTCCACATCGACCCGGCGCTGCACTGGCCGGCGTTCGCGGTAAGCTTGGCTTTCGTCGGATGGCACTATTTCCGTGCGGGGAAAAAACCTCAAATCGCATAGTCGCCAAGATGCAATACGCTTCACAATGAATGACGGATATCGAACGTGCTGAAGCTTTATCACCGTTGGGGCTCGACCTGCTCGAAGCGGGTGCGCATCTGCCTCGCCGAAAAGGGTTTGGAATGGGAAGGCCGCATCATGACGGCGGTGGAAGAGCGCGAAAATCTGGAGCCCTGGTATATCGATCTCAATCCAAATGGCGTGGTGCCGACCCTCGAGCATGATGGCCGCATCCTCATCGAGTCCTGCGTCATCCTGGAATATCTCGACGACGTCTTCCCGGAAGTGCCGTTGCGTCCCGCCGCCGCGTACGACCGCGCGACAATGCGCATCTGGCTGGATAAAGCGGAGTTCGTTGCCCACAAGAACGTCAATGTTCTCTCCCACAACAGGCGGCATTCCTCGACGGCAAGCGGTGTCGATAGGGACACGTGGCTGAGAAACGCCGAGAAATATCCAAAGTTCGAGTACCGGCAGGAGCGTATCCGGCGGTTCCACGAGGGCGTCTCCGCGGAGCAGGAGAATTTCGCCGAAGCCTGCCTCGCCGAGCTAATGGATGAGATGGATGCGGCGCTTTCCAAATCGCCCTGGCTCGCCGGAGATGAGTATTCCCTCGCCGATATTTCAATCACACCCTATATCCAGCGCTTCGAGGCCAACGAATTGACGCAGCTGGTCGACTGGACGGTTCGTCCCGCGGTCGGCGAATGGTGGCGGCGCATCACGGCGCGGCCATCCTATGAAGAGGGCATGCGGCTCGATCTGGCGAAGTAAACTGTCGATGCAGAGTCGAATGACAATCGCCTGTCGTGCGCGTTGACGTTGACCGGACGCCCGTGATCGAATTGTGAAACGCAAAACCTCAAAGAGGATGAGATGTCCATCGTCGGAGTGGAAAAATTGGTATATGGCTCGGCGGACCTCGCCGCCGGGATAAAATTTCACAAGGACTGGGGGCTCGACTGCACCCGGGAGAACAGCGACGGGGCCGATTTTGAGCTTGCTGACGGCTCGGTGGTGGAAATCCGGCCGGCCAGCGATCCGTCGTTGCCGCCCGCCGTGATCGACTGGGCGCCATGGGGGCGCTCCACGGTTCGTGAGGCCGTGTGGGGGGTGGACGATCAATCGTCGCTCGATCAATTGGTCGCGGCGCTGTCCGGGGACAGGGACGTGTCGGTGGACGCGGACGGGGTGGCCCATACGCGGGACGATTTCGGCTACGCCATCGGTCTCGCGGTCTCGCGGCGAAAACCCATCGAGACCCCCACGCCCAACCCCAACAACATCGGACATTTCAGCCGGTTCAATGAGCCGGCCGTCGGGTCGCGGCGCGAGCCGCCCCAACCCCTGGCATTCAGCCACTTGGTCTATTGGCTCCCCGACGATCCGAAGCCCTACCGGAGCTTCTATATGGACAAGCTCGGCTTCCGGCTGACCGATGAGGCCACGGACGGCAGCGCCTTCCTCCGCGCCGACGGCCGGACCGATCATCACAACCTGTTTCTCCAACGGAGCCGGGACGGCTATTCCGGCTTTCAACACGTGTCTTACGAATTCCGGGACTTCGATGCGGTGATGATGGCGGGGCTGGCGGTTGAAGCCGAGGGGTGGAAAACCAACGTCGGCCCGCTGCGCCACAATATCGGCTCCAGCCTGTCCTGGTATGTGTGGAACCCGGCCGGCGGCGTCGCCGAGGCGCTGACCGATCAGGACCAGATCGGCGAGGATTGGCAGCCCCGCCTCATCGATCCCGGCGATCCGGGATTCTACGGCCACACCTGGGTGGCGCGAAAGGAACACGTCGGCATCAGCCCCGCCCAATGGGTGGATTGAACCGCCGCTGCGCCCGGCAAAAAACCCCGGCCCTGGTTATTGCGAGGGGCCGGCAACTGCCTTATGGCTTGACCGTGAGCGCCTCGATCCGGATGTCGACGACCGGCGAGATGAATCTGAGGCCGAACCCCATGCCATAGTCGCCCCGGTTGATCCGGCCGGTGGCGGTAAACCCGGCATATGTCCTGTTATTCCGCCGGCTCGCGGCCAGGCGGTTGAACGTGACATCCAGCGTGACGGGCTTGGTAACGCCCAGAAGCGTCAGATTGCCGGTCATCTTGCCGGTCTTTTCGCCCGTCTTGGTGATGCCGGTGCTCTCGAACGTTATCTCCGGAAATTCCTTCGCGTTGAAGAAGTCGGGATTGCGCAGGTGCCTGTCGCGGGCGGCGAAACCCGTGTTGACGCTCTCGGCCATGATCTTCGCCGTGACCTTGGATTTCGAGACGTCCGCCTGGTCGAACATCACCTCGCCGTCGAATTTCTCGAACCAGCCGCTGATCTTCGTCCAGCCGCCCCGGTCGACCGAGAAAAGGATCTGGGTGTGCGGCTTGTCGAGAACGAATTTTTCCGCGGCGGCCGAGGGCGCGGAGACGGCGAAGGCCGGCAGAGCGAACGCCGCCGCCGCGATAATGGTTGTGGTTTTGCGCATGTGTATTCTCCCGTGATTAAACGTCGTGGTCAAAAATTGGATGTGCTTCCGCTACCCGGCGCGAAGGCGATTGCGATGCCGATGGCCACCGGCACGATGCTGACGGCACCAATAGCCAAGGGGCCGATCGCCGGTCTGTTCACAATCCCGAAATTGCGCACGGTGAGCGGCACCAGGAAGACCAGCGCCATCAAGGCAAGCGCTATCCGGCTGGTCTCGGTGAACAGGACGCCGGTGGTGAAGATGGTGACGTAGGCGCCGCCGGCGCCCATGAGGGCGGCGGCTCCAAAAGGAATTCGCGGCTTCGGCCAATTCCACAGCAGAAATCCGCCGGTGGCGGCGGCGAGGATGCCCAGCACCTGGGCGGTCGAGGCGGCCCCGCCCATGAACGCAATCGCCGCCGTGCCGACGGAGGCGACAAGAATCGTGACGGCGGCGAATGGCGGGCCTTCCCGGTGGGCGTGCAGCCGGTGAAGGATGATCACTCCGGCGGCAAAGACGACCGCCAGGGTTGCCAGGTCGGCGGCGCCAAGGCCGGTGAGTTGACGCCATCCGATCCAGCCGACGATGACCGCCGGCCACACCACAACCGCCGCGGCGCGGAACGTTTCGGCGCGAAGCGCATCGAGCGCCAAACCGATCACGACGCCGAAGAGAACGATGTAGGGGAGCTTCTGGCCTGAACTGCGGGGCGGAAAGTCGGGCCAAGACTGAACCGCCGCGAACGACGCCAAAAAGGCAATGGCGATCGCGCCGCCGGCGACGGCGCGTCCAACTTCGGCTCCGAAGGCAAATCGCAGGATACCGGTTACGGCTATGGCCGTGGCCAAGGGCAGGCCGACGCCCCGGATCAGGGTTTGTAGGATGATTTCTTCCAAGATCCCCCCGAATGCACATTGCCGCGAATGCCGCTTGAGTTTTCGCGGGCATAAATCACGCCACGCGGGTCCAACCTGCCGGGGACACCCCAGGCGATGCAACAAATCGTCGTACCGCGTTCGCAATCATTCTGTTAACAACGGGCGTCTTCGTCCATTCCGTCTCACTCGCCGCCCATATGAAGGTCGTCATCGCTTGGTTAGTTTCCGGATCAGCGTCACCCGTATGAGCAGCGCCGCGGTTCCGGCGAAGGCGATGCCGGCCGCCAGCGGCACCGAGGTGCCGTCCGCCAATGCGCCGATAATCACCGCCGTGAGAGCGCCCACGCTCTGCCGGATAAACCCGAGCAGCGACGATGCCGCGCCGGCCATGTCCCGGAACGGGGTCATGGCCCCGGCGGCCGACTGCGGATTTACCGCCGAATCCGCGAATTTATAAAGCCCGTACAGCACGATGATGACGATCGGCGTGGCGCTGTCCAGAAGAGCCGCCGCTAGGAGCGCGAGCCCCGAGGAGCAGGTCACGATGGTTCCGGTCAGGATCAGCCGGTCGATGCCGAGCCGCGTTACCATGCGCCCGCCCGCCAATGAGCCCAACATGCCTGCGGTCATGATCGCGGCGAAGCCGATGGCGAAGTAGCGCGTGCTCTCACCGTAGGTGTTGATGATGACATCGGCGGAGGTGGCGAGGAACGAATAGAGCGCGCTGGCCGCCAGACTGTGACACAGCATGTAGGCGAGAAACGTCCGGTCGGAGAGGATTTCGCCGAAATTGACCGCCATCTTGACCGGACGGATGGCGTCGTGATCGGGGGTTGGCAGGGTTTCCCTGAGGCCAAGCCACACCGCCAGAAAAATGGCGCCGGACACGACGGCCATGTAGATGAAGATGGACTCCCAGCCGAAGAGAGTGAGCAGTTCGCTCCCGATCAGCGGCCCGACGATGGGCATCGCGCCGACGACGGCGAACATGTAACCCATGAGCTTGCCGGCCTGTTCCCGCTCGAAGAGGTCGCGGACAATTGCCGTGGCGATTACCCGGCCCGATGCGGCGGCGACGCCGTGCAGGGTTCGCAGCAGCGCCAGCGCCGTGATCGTCGTTGCGAAGGCGGACGCAATGGATGCCGCGATATAGATGGCGAGGCCGATCATCAACATGGGCCGCCGGCCGAAGCGGTCGGCCAGCGGGCCGAAAATGATCTGGCCGACGGCGGTGCCGAGCGTGTAAAGGCCCAGGGTAATGCCGACCGTGCCGGGATCGACGGCGAGGTCCTTGGCGATCTCCGGCATGGCGGGAATGAACGCGTCGATGGCCAACGGGTTGAGCGCGCTGACGCCGCCGATCAGCAGCACGAAAAGGAAGTATTTGATGCCGGTCACGTCCGGGACTGTCTGCGCGAGTTGGGGACAATACCCAGGAAGAATACCACGCTGCACAGGGTGCCCGCTGCGGCGAGCGCGACGCCGACCGGGACGGCGTCCGTATTCGGGAATGTGTTCAAGGTGATGCTGACGGCGGACGCGAACACGGCATTCGCAAATCCCATAATCGATGAGGCAAGACCCGCCGTCGCCGGAAACGGCGTTAGGCCGGCCGCTTGCGCTTGCGGAAGGATCAGCGCCATACCCACGATATAAACCGCCATCGAACCAACCACGGCGGGAACCGTGTCTATCCCATTGAGGGCAAACCCCGCCATCATGGCGCCGCCGATAAGGCAGACAACCGCGCCGAGACCGATCAAGGGGGAAAGCCCGACCCGGGTCACCACACGGCCGCAAGTGAACGTGGCGGCCGCAAAGGAAGCGCTGATCGCCGAAAAGAGCAGGCCGTAATTGCCCTCGCTGACCCCGAAGGATCCGATCAGGATCGTCGGCGATGTGGAGAGATAGGCGACGAACCCGGAAAGAGAAAGGCTGGTAATCGCGGTCTGGAAAATGAATGTCCGGTTGCGGCAGATCTTGACCGTGTTGGTCCATAGCGAGGCGGGATCGAGGGCGTGGGCGTCTCGTTCGGCGATGGTCTCGCGGAACCCAAGGACGAAGATCAAAATGACCGCCAGGCCAAACCCGGCCATGACCAGGAAAGAGACCGGCCAGGGTGCGAACTGGGCGAGATGTCCCCCGACGGTGGGAAAAATGATGGCGCCGATGGCACTCACGCCCATGATGCCGGACATGGTGCGTGCCAGTTGCTCCCGGTCATAGAGATCGCGGGCGACCGAATTGGCCAGCACCCGCCCGCCCGAGGTCGCGATTCCTTGAATAAACCGCCAAAGGATCAGGACTTCGACCGAGCCGGCATTGGCGGCCGCGATAGCGGAGACGGTGTAAAGGCCCAAGATGCCGATGATGATCGGTTTGCGGCCGAAACGGTCGGACAGGGCGCCATGAAACAGCAGGCCCACGGCGCTCCCCAACATGAACGCCGGTACCGATTGGGCCACCGTGTTCGGATCGCTTTGCAGGCCGCCAGCGATCTTGGGAATAAACGCCACGAACATGTCCACGCCGACCGGGCCCAGCATGCTGAGAATGCCGAGAATGGCTGTCATGAAGAGAACGCTGCGGGCCGGGGACGCCATGTTCTATCCGGATTTTGCGGCCGTTGCGGGAGCCCCGCCTGCGCGTGGATGGACAAACGCAAGAAAGAGCACCAGTGACGTGATGCCGACCGTCGCGACCATGATGACCATCGGCCATTGTGTGCCGTCGGCGAACGCCGACAACAAAAATGACGCACCGGCGATCGCCAATCCCTGGGTGAGCCCAAAGACGGAGGAGGCGGTGCCCGCCGTGTGCGTGAAAGGCGTGAGGGCGGCGGCGATGGTTTGCGGCGATCCCAGCGAAAACGCGAACAGGAAGAAAAACATGGGGATGGTGATCCACACGGCCGAGACCACACCGGCCACGGAGAGACTCAGGAGAGTGGTGCCGGAGACCGCCGCCAGGATCGCCGCGGCGAGAAGCACTCTGTGAATGCCGGCGCCGACGACGACACGGCTGGAAACCAGACTCCCGGCGACCGAGCCGGAAAACACGATCCCGACGGCCACGGCGTAAGCTTCCGGACTCTCACCGAGGAAGGTGACGTAGACCGGTGCCGACGCGGAGACGAAGGAAATCAGGCCCATGGAAAACATGCAGTTGACGGCCAGGTTGGCCCGGAATGCCGGATTTCGGAGGATCCGCACATAGTCGCCGAGAAGCTTTACGATCCCCCGGTAGTCACCGCCGCCGGCCGGTGCGGTCTCCGGCAGTTTCGCAATGACCAGAATCAAAACGATCAGGGCGAGTGCCGACAACAGATAGAAGTCCGCCCGCCAGCCGTACAGTTCCAATAGCTGACTGCCGACGAAGGGCGAGAGAACCGAGGACATGCTGAGCGACAGATAGACGAAACTCAGCAGCCGGGCGGCCTGCTCGCCGGTGAACATGTCCCGGATGATCGTCCGGGACATCAAGACGAAAGCCGCGGTGGCCAAACCCTGGATGAACCGCACCCACAGGAACCAGTCGAAATTGGGGACGAACGTGATTGCCGCGGTGGAAATGATGTAGACCATAAGGCCGCCCATCAGCAGCCGCCGGCGTCCGAACCTGTCGGAAGACGGACCGACGAAGAACTGGCCGATTGCCAGCGCCAGCGACATCAATCCGACCGACAGCTCGATGTCGCCCTCGCCGGCGCGCAATGCCTCGACGATGGCCGGCATCGCCGGCAGCACCAGCTCGAACGCCATGGGTCCCAACACGGCGGCGCCGCAGATGGCGACCATGATGAAGACGAGATCGCGTCCCCCCGGTTGTCCCCCCGGCGTATCGGACATCACAGCCGTCCCGTGGTCGGAATGCGGTTCAGTTGAGTCACGTAGTCATGGGGCAATCCCCAGTGCCGGGCGCCGCGCAGCATATGGGCGACGTAGGTGAGGCTCGGCGGCAGCACGAACCGGGTAGGGGCGGCCAGGTAGATGTCCGCGGCCAAGGGGCGGGAGTCGTCCCCCGCCGCCTCGAACAGCCGGGTATCGCGGGTATAGCGGTTGCCCCGGGTGACATGGGGCCGGAAACCCTCCGCGGCATCCAGCCGCTGAATGTCCCGGGTCTTCCTCAGGCGGTAGACCACGCCCCAGACCTCGGCGCCGTCCTCCGCGACCACACCGGCTACCCCGCAGCGCCGCCGGGGCGACCGGCGGGTGAATGCCAGCCGGTGGTCGGCGAGCCGGGCAATGGTGACGAACCGGGAGGACGGACAGCGCCGGCGCATTTGATGCGGGTCCATGTTCGACCCGTAGGCGAAGTAGAGCATGGGGGATGATACCGGCTGGGCGCGGAATCGAAAGGCCGGAGAGAGGCCGCCGGCGCAGCCTGCCCATGCAAAAGGGCCGCCCCTTCGGGCGGCCCTTCGCGGCTGACGATAGGTTCGCCTTAAGCGGAGTAGTACATGGCGAACTCGACCGGATGAGGCGTGTGCTCCATGGCGTGGACTTCTTCGGTCCTGAGATCGATGTAGCCGTCGATCTGGTCGTCGGAGAACACGTCGCCGGCTTTGAGGAAGTCGCGGTCGGCGTCGAGGTTCTCGAGCGCTTCGCGCAGGGAACCGCAAACCGTCGGCACGCCTTCGAGTTCCTCGGGCGGCAGGTCGTAGAGGTCCTTGTCCATGGCGTCGCCCGGATCCATCTTGTTCTGGATGCCGTCCAGGCCGGCCATGAGCATCGCCGCGAAGGCGAGATAGGCGTTGGCCTGCGCATCCGGGAAACGGACTTCCACCCGCTTGCCGCCGGGGCTGGTGGAGAACGGAATCCGGCAGGACGCCGAACGGTTGCGGGCCGAGTAGGCCAGCAGCACCGGCGCCTCGAAACCGGGGATCAGCCGCTTGTAGCTGTTGGTGGTCGGGTTCGAGAACGCGTTGATCGCCTTGGCGTGCTTGATGATGCCGCCGATGTAGTGCAGCGCGGCCTCCGAGAGATCGGCATAGCCGGACCCGGCGAAGATCGGCTTGCCGTCATTCCACACGGACTGGTGGGTGTGCATGCCCGACCCGTTGTCGTCGATGACCGGCTTCGGCATGAAGGTTGCGGTCTTGCCGTAGACGTGGCTGACCATGTGCACGACGTATTTGTACATCTGCAAATTGTCGGCGCAGCGGACCAGGGTATCGAACTTGATGCCGAGTTCGTTCTGCGACGGCGCCACCTCGTGGTGATGCTTCTCCATGGTCACGCCCATGTCCTGCAGGGTTGTAACCATCTCGGAACGCAGGTCCGACATGCTGTCCACCGGCGGGACGGGGAAGTAGCCGCCCTTGACCGGGGGGCGGTGGCCGGTGTTGCCGTCGGCGAATTCGGTGCCCGTGTTGTAGGGGCCTTCCTCATGGTCGATGGCATAGAAGGTTCTGTTCATCGAGACGTCGAAACGAACGTCGTCAAAGACGAAGAACTCCGGCTCCGGACCGAAATAGGCGGTGTCGCCGACGCCGGTGCTGCCGAGATACGCCTCGGCGCGCTTGGCGACCGAGCGGGGATCGCGCGAATAGGGCTGGCCGGTGAGCGGATCATGAACGTCGCAGAACATGATCAGCGTCGGCTGCGCGGCGAACGGATCCATTACCGCGGTGCCCGGATCGGGGATCAGCGCCATATCGGATTCATTGATCGCTTTCCAGCCGGCGATGGAGGAGCCGTCGAAAAAGATGCCGTCGGTGTAGGCCCCGTCGTCGATGGTCTCGGGAAGCTGGGTCAGATGCTGCCACTTGCCTCGCGGGTCGGTGAAGCGAAGATCGATGTGTCTGACATCATGGTCTGTGACGACCTTCGCCACGTCTTCCGGGGTTTTGCAGTTGAGGCTCATTTCTTAGTTCCTTTCGTTAAGTCGTCCAGTACTGGGTATTCGTGTCTGTGGTCCGGGAGGGACCGAGAGCTAGATGGCTTCCGCACCGCGCTCGCCGGTCCGGATTCGAATGGCTTCGTCGATGGAAGAGATGAAGATCTTGCCGTCACCGATTCGGCCCGTGTAAGCGGCCTTCTGTATGGCTTCGACGGCGGTTTCCAACTGGCCGTCATCGACCACCAGTTCGATTTTCACCTTGGGCAGGAAATCAACCACATATTCCGCCCCTCGATAGAGTTCCGTATGGCCTTTTTGCCGGCCGAAGCCCTTGGCCTCGACCACGGTGATTCCCTGCAAGCCGACGTCCTGGAGCGCCTCCTTGATCTCATCGAGCTTGAAGGGTTTGATTATGGCTTCGATCTTTTTCATTCAGGCATGCCTTCAGGTTTGTCCTCCGCGCGACCGAGCCCCCACGCCGTGGCGGGCTTCCCGCGGCGATGCTCACTTAGCACCTCGCGTGCCAACCGGGCGGCCGGTGAGGGCGCCGATTTAACATATTGAAAATAAACAATAAAATTGCATTCGTCAGACGAGAAATTCGGGCGATGTCCGGCGAATTGACTAATAATCAGGCAACTGCTCGGAAAAGTGGCGGAAGCCTTGGAGCTGTACCAAGGCCCTGACCTGCCTGAACGGGTGTGTTAAAGGTGGTGAAGCTGTACTGAAAGGAAGAAATTGAAACCCACCAACTCAATCCTCGGCGGATACGGGACGACCATCTTCACCGTCATGTCGGCGCTGGCCGTCGAGCATGAGGCGATCAACCTCGGCCAGGGGTTTCCGGATACGGATGGTCCGGAAGATATTTTGCGCGCGGCGGCGGAAGCGTCGGTCAACGGGCCGAACCAGTACCCGCCGATGATGGGAATTCCCGAGCTTCGCCAGGCGGTCGCCGTCCACAACAAGCGGTTCTACGGCCTCGATATCGACTGGCGGACCGAGACCATGGTCACCTCCGGCGCCACCGAGGCGCTGGCGGCGTGCCTGTTCGGCCTGATCGAGCCGGGCGACGAGGCAGTGCTCATCGAGCCGCTGTATGACAGCTATCTGCCGATCCTGCGGCGGGCCGGCGGCGTCGCCAGGCTTGTCCGCATCGAGCCGCCGGACTGGGAACTGCCGCGAGACGCCCTGGAGGCCGCATTTTCCGACAAGACCAAGCTCATTATGATCAATTCGCCCATGAACCCGTCTTCCAAGGTGTTCAGCCGGGACGAACTGACATTCATCGCCGGTCTGCTGGAAAAACACGATGCTTATGCGATTTGTGACGAGGTCTACGAACACCTGATTTTCGACGGTCTGCCCCATGTGCCGCTGATGACTTTGCCGGGGATGCGGGAGCGCTGCCTGCGCATCGGATCGGCGGGGAAGACGTTCTCTCTTACCGGCTGGAAGGTCGGCTACGTCTCGGGCCCGCCGGACCTCATCGATGCGGCCGCCAAGGCGCACCAATTCCTCACCTTCACCACACCGCCTAATCTCCAACAGGCCGTGGCGCAGGGTCTCAACAAGGACACGGACTATTTTACCGGCCTCGGCGCGGAGATGGAGGGCAAGCGGGACCGGCTGGCCGAGGGGCTGAAACGGGTCGGTTTTGATGTCATGGACGCCCAAGGCACCTATTTCATCACCACCGACTTTCGGCCGTTGGGGTTCAATGGCGATGACGTGGCGTTCTGCAAGCACATCACCACCGAGGCCAAGGTCGCCGCGGTGCCGGTAAGCGCCTTCTATCAGGAGGCGGACGTGGACCATTTCGCCCGGTTCTGCTTCTGCAAACAGGACGGGATTCTGGACGAAGCCCTCAAGCGATTGGCGGCTCATTTCGGCACCTGAATTTACCCGAATTTTTGATTGAAGAAATTTTAATAATCATCTGATTAATAATAAAAATATGATGGATTTTCTTACCGAGCGCACGATCCGGCGTGGGCGAACAATCGATGCACATCGGTCGCCGGCAAATTCTACTAGTAGAAAACTTGTGATGCGGCCGCGTCGGGGCCGATCCAAATTTTGGCGCCGCATAACACCGACGTCCGATCGGTAAATTCTAATCCGTCGAAGGCCGTTTCAGCCTGTGATTCGGCTCCGATCGGGACCGTTCATTCGGTCTCCGGCGGCGCCCTTGGGAATGGGTAAAGCCAAGTGCCCGCGCGCCCTCCGGGGCCCCCTGAAGTGCGCTTGACGGGTCACCACCAGAGGTCTACACAGTCGCCACCACGGCGAATGTAGCTCAACTGGTTAGAGCACCGGCTTGTGGTGCCGGGGGTTGTGGGTTCGAGTCCCATCATTCGCCCCATTCGCCTACCACGGCGTCGTCCGCCATACGGCCAAGGAAACCAAACCAATATGACCAATCCGGTTTTTTCCTATGGATCGGACCGCGACTCGTTTAATCCTTGGACATCGGCGGTAATGCCTGGGGCCGCCTCGAACGCCGGAGTGCGCGCCTAATGTCCCCCGACCAAACGGTCACCGCCCTGGAAGATTCCCGATCCGCCCCCGCGCCCGACCTGTTCCAGATGGCCAATGCCATTCGCTTTCTCTCGGCGGATGCCGTGCAGAGAGCCAATTCCGGGCATCCGGGGATGCCCATGGGTATGGCCGACGCGGCGACGGTGCTGTTTACCCGGTTCCTGAAGTTCGATCCCTCGGCGCCCAACTGGGCCGACCGGGACCGCTTCGTGCTCTCGGCGGGGCACGGCTCGATGCTGCTCTATTCGCTCCTCTACCTCACCGGGTACGAGGACATGACCATCGACGAGATCAGGAATTTCCGCCAGCTCGGATCGAAAACCGCCGGTCATCCGGAATACGGCCACGCCGCCGGGATCGAGGTGACCACCGGTCCCTTGGGGCAGGGGCTGGCCATGGCGGTGGGACTGGCCCTCGCCGAACGCCTGCGCAACGACCGCTACGGGGATGGACTGGTCGACCACTACACCTATGTGATTGCCGGCGACGGCTGCCTGATGGAAGGGATCAGCCACGAGGCGATCTCCTTCGCCGGCCATCTGGGCCTCGGCAAGCTCATCGTTCTGTTCGACGACAATTCGATTTCCATCGATGGCGGGACCGACCTCGCGGTTTCCGACGATCAGGCCGCCCGGTTCGCGTCCAGCGGTTGGGACGTGCGGACCGTCGACGGCCATGACCATGGGGCGGTCGCGGCGGCCATCGAAGCGGCCAAAAAGACCGATGCGCCGTCCATGATCGCCTGCAAGACCACCATCGGCTTCGGGGCGCCGACCAAGGCGGGGACCGCCTCCACCCACGGCGCGCCGCTGGGCGACGATGAAATCGCCGGCGCCCGAGAGGCGCTCGGTTGGAGCGCCGAGCCGTTCGAGGTGCCTGAAGACATCCTCGCCGCGTGGCGCGGGTTCGGCTCGCGGGGAGCCGCCGACCATAACGCCTGGGCCGGCCGGCTCGCCGCCGCGGACGCGGAAACCAGGGCGAACTTCGAGCGGCGCTCGCTCGGCGACCTGCCGGCGGGATGGGAACAGGCGCTCAACGCCCATAAGAAGGCGGTCAGCGAGGAGGCGCCGGGATGGGCGACCCGCAAGGCCTCCGGCGAAGCGCTCGGCGTTCTCCTCGACAGGATTCCGCTGTTGATCGGCGGATCGGCGGACCTCACCGGCTCGGTCAACACCAAGACCGGGTCGTCCACGGTGATCTCGGCGGACGATTTTTCCGGCAACTACATTCACTACGGCGTGCGGGAATTCGGCATGGCCGCAATTATGAACGGGCTCGCGCTGCATGGCGGGGTGGTGCCCTATGGCGGGACATTCCTGGTGTTCGCCGATTATATGCGGCCGGCGCTCCGGCTTTCGGCCCTTATGGGGCAGCGGGTCATCTACGTTCTGACCCACGATTCCATCGGCCTTGGCGAAGACGGACCGACCCATCAGCCGGTCGAGACGCTGGCCTCGCTCCGGGCCATCCCGAACCTCAATGTCTTCCGGCCGGCGGACGGGGTGGAAACCGCCGAATGCTGGGCCCTGGCGTTGCAGGCGGCTTCGAGCCCCTCGGTCCTCTCGCTGACCCGGCAGGGGGTGCCGACGGTCCGCACCGAGCATACGGACGAGAACCTGTCGGCGCGCGGCGGCTATGTGCTGTTGGAGGCGGACGGAGCGCGCGCGGTGACGCTCCTTGCCACCGGATCCGAGGTCGGCCTCGCGCTGGCGGCCCGCAAAAAATTGCAGGCCGACGGCCATCCGACGGCGGTGGTGTCCATGCCGTGCGCGGGGTTGTTCGACCGGCAGGACGCCGGCTATCGGGCCGAAGTGCTGGGAGACGGCGCGCGGGTAGCGGTGGAGGCGGCGGTGTCCCTCGGCTGGGAAAAGTACCTTGGGCCGAGCGGACGGTTCGTCGGCATGTCCGGCTTTGGCGCATCGGCGCCGGGAGGGGATTTGTATAATCACTTCGGCATTACGGCCGAAGCCGTGGCGGCGGCGGCCAAGGAGCAGCTATAGGCATTGCCTCTGGCGGGCGAGGATAGGAAACGGAGGAACTCATGGATCTAGGTCAACTTTCTTCAATCGCGGAAGCCATGGTTGCGGACAGCCGGGGTCTGCTGGCGGCGGACGAAAGCACCGGAACCATCAAAAAGCGGTTCGAGGGCATAAATGTGGTATCGACCGAAGACGCCCGCCGCGATTACCGGGAGATGCTGTTCCGCGCGGCCGGGCTGGGCGAGTTTATCAGCGGTGTCATCCTGTATGACGAGACGATCCGTCAGTCGGCGGCCGACGGCACGCCGCTGGTCAGGCTTCTGGAGAGCCAGAATATTCTGCCCGGCATCAAGGTTGATGCCGGCGCCAAGCCGCTCGCCGGGTCGGACGGCGAGACGGTCACCGAGGGCCTGGATGGGCTAATGGACCGCGTCGCCGAATACGTGGAACTCGGCGCCAGGTTCGCCAAGTGGCGGGCGGTGATTGCGATCGGTGAGAGCATCCCGAGCGCGGCCGCCATTCACGTCAATGCCCACGCGCTGGCCCGCTATGCCAGGATTTGCCAGGAAGGCGGCCTGGTGCCGATCGTCGAACCCGAAGTCCTGATGGATGGGGACCACACCATCGAAGACTGCGCCGAGGTGACCGAGGAAACGTTGAACGCGCTCTATTCCGAGCTCTTCGCGCAAGGAGTCATGCTCGAAGGCACCATCCTCAAGCCCAACATGGTGATTTCGGGCAAGGATTGCCCGGAACAGGCCGGGGCCGACGATGTCGCCTCATTGACCGTCGCGGTGCTGAAGCGCACCGTGCCGTCGGCGGTGCCCGGCATCATGTTCCTTTCAGGCGGACAAAGCGAAATTCAGGCGACCGAACACCTCAACGCCATGAATGCCAACCATTCGCCGTTGCCATGGAAGCTCAGCTACTCCTATGGCCGGGCGCTGCAGGAAGGCGCCCTCGAGGCTTGGGGCGGCGATACGGCGAACAACGAGGCGGCTCAGGCCCGATTGCTGGAGCGCGCCCGCCTCAATAGTGCGGCCTGTTCGGCGTCATATATGGGAGAGGCCGCTTAGTCGAAGCGATTTATAGCCCCGGGGACCGGAATGGCAGATCTTAAGATAGCTCCTTCAATCCTTTCCGCCGATTTTGCGCGTCTGGGCGAGGAGGTTGCGGCCATCGACAAGGCGGGGTGCGACTACATCCATATCGACGTGATGGACGGGCATTTCGTTCCCAACCTGACCATGGGACCGCCGGTCATCAAGGCGCTTCGCGGCTGCTCCGACAAACCGTTCGACGTCCACTTGATGATCGACCCGGCGGCGCCGTATCTCGCCGATTACGCGGACGCCGGCGCCGACATCATCACGGTGCACGCCGAAGCCGACATCCACCTGCACCGCAATCTTCAAGTGATCCGCGGATTGGGAAAGAAGGCGGGCGTGTCGATCAATCCGTCGACACCCGCGGCCGCGGTCTTGCCTGTTCTGGACGATGTCGACCTGATTTTGGTGATGTCGGTCAATCCGGGGTACGGCGGCCAGTCCTATATTTCCTCGGTGACACCGAAGATCGCCGAGATAAAGGCGATGATCGGGGACCGTCCCATCGAACTCGAAGTCGATGGCGGCGTCAAACCGGACAATGTCGCCGAAGTGACGGCGGCGGGTGCGGACGTCGTGGTGGCGGGCAGCGCGGTGTTTCACGGCAATGATTACGCGGCGACGATCGGGGCGCTGCGGGATGCCGCCGGAAGCTGAGGGGAGGCCGGCATGAATGACGCGAGTGCGGGGCAGGCAGCCGATGAGGCCGTGAACTCACCGACATTCGCGAACAAAGTCGGACACCTGCTCTACGAATTCTTTGTCCATTTCGTCTGGGAGAAGCGCTGGTTCTTCATCGCGATGCTGGTCGGCGCCGCGATCATTCTGTTCGTGCCGGAACCGGAGGGGCTCTCGCGCAAGGGGCTGATCGTCCTGGCCATGTCGGTGGTCGCGATCATTCTGTTCATTACGGAACCGATCCCGCTGCCGTCGGTGGCGCTGCTGATCATCCTCGGCCAGGTGTTTCTGCTGGGCGAGGATTCGGCCACCGTCGCGCGGTCTCTCTGGAACGACTCCGTCCTGTTCATTCTCGGTTCGCTCATGCTGGCCGTGGCGGTGGTGAAGCAGAAGCTCGACAAACGGATCGCCTGGCTGATTGTCCGGATGACCGGCACCAAGACCACCAGGATATGTTTCGGTATTTCCGCCGTGTCCGGCGTATTGGCGTCGTTTATCGGTGAGCACACGGTGGCGGCGATGATGCTGCCCGTAGGGATCACGCTGGTGACGCTGACCTCCGATGATCCCAAGAAGGTCCGGAACCTGGCCGCGGTGCTCTTGTTTTCGATCGCCTACGGCGCGTCGGTGGCCGGCATCGGGACGCCGTCGGGCGGCGCCCGGAACGCCATTATGATCGGCTATTGGCGGGAATTCTTCTACGACCCGGCCAACCCCGAAACCCAACGCTATCTGATCGACTATCTGCGCTGGATGACTTTTGCGTACCCGATGTTCCTCATTCAGCTTCCCTTCGTGACGCTGATTTTGTTCATGACCTTCAAGCCCGAATACCGGGACCTGTCCCGCGCGGTGGTGCGGCTGCGGAGCTTGGTCGAGGCCGAGGGACCGATGAAATCGGCGGATTGGATCTCGATCTTTCTTTTCTTCCTGGTTTTGCTGGGTTGGATTTTCATCTCCGACAAGGTGGGCATGGGGACCGTCGCCATCATTGGCGCGACGTTGTTCCTGGTTGCCGGTCTGGTCAGATGGGAAGACATCAATTCGGGCGTCAACTGGGGGGTGGTGCTGCTTTACGGTGCGGCGATCTCCCTCGGGATCGAAATGAAGGATACCGGCGCGGCGAAATGGGTCGCCGAATCGTTCCTCGGATTCCTGGCGCCGTTCGGCGCGGACCAGGGGCTTGGGCTTTGGGGCGCGGTATCCGTGCTGACGACGTTCGTGACCAACACCATGTCCAATGGCGCGGCGGTCGCGGTCCTCGGCCCCATCGTCCTCAATGTCGCGGATGTCGCGGGCGAGAGCCCGATCATCATCGGCTTTATCACGGCCGTGTCGTCCGCCTTTGCCTATTTGACCGTCGTCGGCACGCCGGCCTGCACGATCGTCTACGCATCCGGCTATTTGAAGACCACCGATTTTCTTGCGGTCGGATCGAAGATGGCGATAACCTCCATCATAATAATGATGATCGCGGCGGCGATTTACTGGCCGCTGTTGGGCGTATAGGGGAGAGGTCGGCATGGCCGACGTCACGGAAGAACTGACTCCCGAGCAAATTCTCGAGGAGCGCAAGAAACGGTTCCGGGTTCTTGCGTGCGTGGATGGCTCGGACGAGAGCTATCGCGGTCTGCGTTACGCCGCGGACACCGGCCACGCCGAAGATGCCGATGTCATTCTGCTTTACGTGCGCCCCGTCGATCAGGGCATGCGGACCGGCGGCCTTCAGGTCAGAGTGGCCCGTGAGAACATGCTCAACTGGGGTTTGGAACTGCCGGGCATTCAGTATCTGAAGAAGGGACGGGACCAACTCATCGAACTGGGTGAAATGGCGTCCAACTGGGGAGAGAAATTTACCCATACGGATGTTGACGGCGACCCGCTCGGCGACAACAAGATCGAGTATCGCAGCGAAACCGGCAAATCCATCGTGCTCAAACTGAAGGTGGCGCCGTCGGTTGCCGCCGGGATATTGGACCAGTATGAGCTCGGTCCCTACAACCTGATAATCATCGGCGCCTCCGGCAAATCGGGCGGGATCGCCAAAGTCTTATGGGATCCGGCAATTGCCGAAAAGGTGGCCATGCACGCACCCTGCTCGGTGCTTGTCGCCCGGGATCTGCGTCGCGGTCACGGCCACTTGGTATGCACCGACGGCTCCGAGCAGGCCCTGGCGATGGTGCGCAAATCGGCCCGGATGGTTCACCGAACGGAACTCAAGAACATTTCCGTCATGTCGGTAGCCCTCGATGACGAGAGCCGGCCCGAGGCGCAGCGGTACGTCGATGAAGCGGTGGCGGTCATCGAGGAAGAGGACCTTGAGGTCCGCAACGCATTCGTGCGTACGGGCAATCCCGTCGAGCAGATCA
Organism: Rhodospirillales bacterium; assembly: GCA_022823235.1. Lineage (GTDB taxonomy): Bacteria > Pseudomonadota > Alphaproteobacteria > Rhodospirillales > UBA2165 > JAJDXO01. The sequence goes on along the minus strand of JAJDXO010000059.1, from coordinate 8,433 downwards.
TCGAGGCGGGCGAGGACTACTCTCTTATTTTGGTGGGCGAGACGGGCAGGACGGGCCTCAAGCGGTTCTTTATGGGGAGTGTGGCCTTCAAGGTCCTGGAATACGCCAATAAGTCGGTGATGGTGGTTCGCTAGGATCAGGCCGGCTGGTTCAGCATTCCCTCCACATGACACGAGAGCTGCATGTTCTCGGCCGTATTGGCGATGGTCGCCAGGCAGGCCGCCGCGCGGTCGCCTGGGATCCAGACTGAAAAGCGGACATTGTAATTGCCGTCCGGCGTCTTTTCCGAGGATAACCGGACGACGTTTGCATCGAATTCCACGAACGCTTCCGAGAGCCGGGCGATCAGCCCGGGCCGGTCACCGCCGCTGACGGTCACGCGGTGGGTGATCCGGCCGGTTTCGCCATGGAACGGCTCGAGGGTGAAGGGCGCAATGCTCAGCTTCCCGTTCGCGACATCGGGCACCCGTTCGAGGGCGGCTGCGACGTCGTCCCCGGTGAGCGAATCCGGAATTTCGCAAACCGCGGTGAACTCGGCCCCGCTGCCCAAAACGGCGAAATTGGTGTCACCGAGATTGGCGCCGAGATCGAACAGTGCCCCGGTCAGGTCGGCGATAAGGCCGGTCCGGTCGGGACAAAATACGGATACCAAGACGTTATGGCTCACGGGCGCGCCCTCGTTCAATGTTTGCCTCGCCGACAACGTGCAGCGGATATGCTCCCGCTGTCAAACCGGGCGCCCCGGGGCGCGATGGGAGGGACGCGACTTATCCCTTATCGAGGAGAGAGCGTGATTCCCTGATGATTCGCTCGGTCTCGGACCACAGGGCCAGACCTGCCAAATCCTCCAGGCCGAACCAGCCGACATCGGCGGCATCCGATCCGGCAACCGCGGCGTCCGTTTCGGCGACCGCACAGTAGTCGATCAAGGTCATGTGGAAATTCACCCGGCCGCCGGCATCGCGGCTGATGGAATCGACGGCATCGACGAGACCGACGATTTTAACCCGTAATCCGGTTTCCTCCCGAACCTCGCGAATTGCGGCCTCTTCCAGTGATTCGCCGAGTTCCTGGCCGCCGCCCGGGATACTCCATTGTCCCCGGCGCGGCGGTTTTCCCCGCTTGATCAGCAGAAAACGGCCGCCGTGCCAGACAACGGCCCCAACACCGACAAACGGCCTATCCGGGTAGTGACGGCCGGCGGTCGTGGATTCGTCCATATTCGGATACTCCAATAAAACCGGAGGTTTCGGTTTTCCGTGTCGCTGCAATGCCTGAATTTCGGGTATGCTTGTAGCAGAATCGCGTATCATGACGTGCGCTAAATTTGTAGCTCGGATTGCCGGCGGGGAGCCGGCGGGTATTTCGTGGCCGGGTGGCGTCGGGCCATTGCATTCCGCTTTGCGCCGGATAAATAACGGATAACGCTCCCGCTCGCCCCCAGTGAGACGCCACATTTTGGTGAGGCAGCCAATGGCGAAGCGACCACGCAACAAGGCCAGAAGGAAGCTGGTACGAGCCCGCGCGCGGCGGCGGTATGGCACCGGATTTGGCGCGCGGCTCAGAGGTTACTTCCTGGCCGGCGTCCTGGTGACGGCGCCGATCGCCATTACCGGCTGGGTGGCCTGGGCGTTTATCAATCTGGTCGATGAGACCGTTACGCCTCTTATCCCGGCGCAGTACAACCCCGAGACGTACCTGCCGTTTTCCATCCCCGGATTGGGCCTCCTGGTCCTGCTGATCGTCGTGACCCTGATCGGTTCGTTGACGGCCGGATTGGTGGGCCGTTACCTGGTCCGGACGGGCGAAGGGCTGCTCAACCGGATGCCGGTCATCCGGAGCGTTTACAACGCGACCAAGCAAGTCTTCGAAACCGTGCTCGCACAGCAGTCCCAGGCGTTCCGCGAAGCGGTCCTTGTCGAATATCCGCGCCGCGGTATCTGGGCGATCGGCTTTATCACCGGTACCACCAAGGAAGAGGTCCAGAACCTGACGGCGGAGGAGACGGTGAACATCTTTCTGCCGACCACCCCGAACCCGACGTCTGGGTTCTTGCTCTTCGTCCCCAGGAAAGACGTGGTGCATTTAGACATGGCGGTCGAGGACGCGATCAAAATGGTGATTTCCGGCGGCATCGTCACGCCCCCGGATCAGCGGCCCGAATCGGAGAAGCGCACGCCGCGGGTTTCAGCCGCCACCTTTGAAGATCTGGACGTGCTCCGGGAAAAGGAAAAAACCCCGGTGCTGGTGCCCAAGGAGCGCGAACCTAGCCCGAGCGAATAAACCGCACCGCCGCATCCCGCTCGAACAGATACAACAGAGTTCTCAAGGCCTCGCCGCGCTCGTCCCGCAGGCCGGGATTGCGGTTGAGAATCAGCTGCGCGTCGTCCCGGGCGGCGGCGAGCAGGTCGTCATGAACGGCCAGATCGGCGATGCGGAACTCCGGCAAGCCGCTTTGCCGCGTGCCCAGGAGTTCGCCGGCGCCCCTGAGCCGCAGATCCTCCTCGGCGATCCGGAAGCCGTCTTCGGATTCACGCAGGATTTTGAGCCGCGACCGGGCGGTCTCGGTCAGCCCGTCGCCGTAGAGCAGCAGGCAGGTGGATGGTTTTTCGCCCCGGCCGATGCGGCCGCGAAGCTGGTGCAGTTGGGCCAGCCCGAAGCGTTCGGCGTGCTCGACCACCATGATGGTCGCTTCGGGGACATCCACGCCCACCTCGATGACGGTGGTTGCCACCAAAATGCGGGCGCTTCCGTCTGCGAAAGCGGCCATCACTTTGTCCTTATCGGCGCCCTTCATCCGGCCATGGACCAGCATCACCCGATCCCCGAACTGCCGGCGCAACTGCTCGGCGCGGTCCTCCGCCGCGGACAGGTCGACCTTCTCCGATTCCTCGACCAACGGGCAGACCCAATAAATCCGGGCGTCCGTTTCAAGCGCCCGCCGGATGGCGGCGGTCACCTCGGACAACCGCGAAAGCGAGATGGTCCGGGTATCGATGGGCTGGCGCCCGGCCGGCTTTTCCGAGAGTTTCGAGACCTCCATGTCGCCATAGGCGGTGAGCATCAGGGTCCGGGGAATGGGCGTTGCCGTCATTACCAGAATATCGACGGCGGCTCCCTTTTCGGCCAGCAGCAGCCGCTGGTGAACCCCGAAGCGATGCTGTTCGTCGATGACCGCCATGGTCAGCTTGTCGAATTCCACTCCCGTCTGGATCAGGGCATGGGTGCCCACCGCGATGGAGGTCGTCCCGTCGGCCAGCCGCGCCAGGATGCCGTCCCGGTTCCTGCCTTTTTCCCGTCCGGTCAGGATCTCCGCCCGAATGCCCGCGGCTTCGACTAACGGCGCGATGGTCGCCAGGTGCTGGCGGGCCAGTATTTCCGTCGGCGCGAGTATCACCGCCTGGCCGCCATCCTCGACCGCCGCCAGCATGGACAGCAGCGCAACCACCGTCTTGCCGGAGCCCACGTCACCCTGCAGCAGCCGGTGCATGCGGGCATCCGATGCCATATCCGCCGTGATCTCGTCGAGCGCCCGGGACTGGGAGTTGGTCAGCCGCCAGGGGAGGGCGGCCAGAACCTTGTTCCTGAGCACGCCCGTGCCGGTCGTGGAACGTCCCCGCTGGCGCCGCATATGCGCCCGCACCAGAGCCAGCGCCAGCTGGTTGGCGAGCAGTTCGTCGTAGGCGAGCCGGCAGCGCGCCGGCGTTTCCGGCGACAGATCATCCTCGGTTTCGGGGCTGTGCAGGGTTTCCAGCGATTCCCGCCATGCCGGCCAGGAATGTTTCTTCCGGAATGCCGGATCGAGCCATTCGGGGAGGTCGGGAGCCAGAGGCAGGGCGGCGCCGATCGCCTTGGACAGCACTTTCAGGGACAGGCCCTGGGTCAGCGGATAGACCGGCTCCACCGCCTGCAGCTTGTCGCGCTCCGCCGGGGTGCCCACGTGATCCGGATGGGCCATCTGGATTTCATCGTTGAAGCGCTCGACCTTGCCGCTAACGACCCGCGTCTCGCCCTCGGGCAGGATGTTGTTCAGGTAATCGGCGCGCGCATGAAAGAAGACCAGCGACATGCGGCCGGTCTCGTCCTCGCAGGTGATTTTGTAGGGCAGGCGCCGGTTGGGCGGCGGGTGATGGGACACCACGTCCACCGTGATCGTCGCGATAACGCCGGACGGCGCATCGGCGATCCTCGGCGCGAACCGGCGGTCGATCAGACCGCTCGGCAGGTGCCAGAACAGATCGGCGATGTGAGGGCCGGCAATCCCCTCGATCAGCTTGGCGATCCTCGGCCCGACCCCTTTCAGGGAGGTGACGGGGGCAAAGATGGGAAACAGGATTTCGGGTCTCATGAACCTGTGCCGGGGCTGACAGGAGCCCCTGGACGATTTATATCCTGGGCCCAAGCGCGAGTATAGGCTGGCGGCCCGTGAAATGGATGCAATTCGGAAACGGCTGATGTACCGGGCCACCCACCGCGGAACCAAGGAGGCCGACCGGTTGATGGGCGGCTTTGCCGGGGAATATCTGGCTCAACTGAACGCGAACGAGCTGGCGGAGTTTGAACGTGTTCTCGACGAGTCCGACGTCGACCTGATGAACTGGCTCACCGGGAAGGAAGACATTCCGGCGGATCGGCAAGGCGGCCTCATGGACCGCCTCCTGAGTTATACCCGATCGCTCTGATGCTGCTCGATCGGATCGACATACCGGACAGCCCCGGCCGTACCTTTCTGTCGGGCGCGCCGGAAGGATTCGATGCGTGCGTGCTGGCGTCGATGGCTCAAAACGGGCCGGGGGTGCTGTTCATCGCCCGCGACGACCGGCGCATGGCGACGGTGATCGATGCGTTGCGGTTTTTTGCACCGGCGACGGAAATCATCTCGTTTCCCGCCTGGGACTGTCTTCCCTATGACCGCGTTTCGCCCCGCCCGGACATCCTCGCGGCGCGGGTCAATGCGCTTACCGAACTGTCCGGCGGCGATGCGGCCGGCCCCCGAGTGGTGGTCACGACCATCGCGGCGGTCCTGCAGCGGGTGCCGGTACCGGCGTCGTTCATGGGCTCCTCCCTGACCGTGAGGCCGGGCCCGGATGCCGGCCGGTCCGCCATCCTCGATTTCCTCGCCGCCAACGGCTTCGGCCGGGCCGAAGTGGTCATGGAGCCCGGCGAGTACGCGGTCCGGGGCGGCATTGTCGATCTGTTTCCGCCCGGGGCGGCGGCGCCCCTTCGGCTCGATTTCTTCGATGAAGAGCTGGAGAGCATCCGGACGTTCGAGCCCTTCAGCCAGCGAACCGTCGAAAAGGTGGGCTCGTTCGAGGTGAAACCGGTCAGCGAGCTTCAGTTGACCGGGGAAAGCGTGGTGGCGTTCCGAACCGGCTATCGGGAGCTGTTCGGCGCGCCGGCCAAAAACGATCATCTCTACGAATCGATTTCCGCCGGCCGCCGGCAGGCCGGAATGGAGCATTGGCTGCCCCTGTTCGCGGGCGAACTCACCAGCTTCATGGCATACGCCGAGGACATTCCGGTGGTCCTCGATCACCAAAGCGGCGAGGCGGCGGAAGCCCGGTGGGAGCTGATTGCCGAATGCCATGCCGCGCGGGTGGAAATTCAAGGCGGCGGCATCGCCGGCGAGGAGACCGTCTATAACCCGCTGCCGGCCGACCGGCTCTATGTCCCGCCGGCCGAATGGCAGGCGGCGCTCGAGGGACGGGTGGCCCTCCAGCTGACGCCGTTCGCCGCGCCCGAAGGGTCGGAACGTACGCTCGATGCGGGAGGCCGGCCGGGGCGTGATTTTGCCGACGCCCGGGCCCGGACCGACGTCAATGTGTTCGATGTGGTACGCGATCACCTCGCCGAACTCCGACGCGGCGGCCGGCGGGTCCTGATCGGTTGCGTCTCCGAAGGCTCGCGGGAGCGCATCGCCGGCATCCTGGCGGAGCATGGGATCGATAGCCGTCCGGCGGGGGAGAATTGGTCTCCGGACCGGGCTCCCGAGGCCTCCGTGATCGTCACCGCCGTACTCGATTTGGCCCGCGGATTTACCGCCCCCGGCATCGCCTTGGTCAGCGAGCAGGACATTCTCGGCGAACGGTTGCGGGTGCGGGCGCGGCGGCGCATTCGTCCGGAGAACTTCATTGCCGAAACGTCCGCCCTGGCGGCGGGTGATCTGGTGGTTCACCTGGAGCACGGGCTTGGCCGGTACCGGGAACTGATCGCCCTCGATGTCGCCGGCGCGCCGCACGATTGCCTGCGCGTCGACTATGACGGCGGCGACAAGCTGTTCGTGCCGGTGGAGAACATCGACGTTCTATCCCGCTACGGCGACGAGAGCTCGGGCGTCAAACTGGATCGCCTCGGCGGGGCCGGCTGGCAGGCGCGCAAGGCCCAACTCAAGAAACGCATCCGGGAGATGGCCGACCAGTTGATCCAGGTAGCCGCCTCCCGCGAACTGCGCCCGGCCGAGGTGATGGCGCCCCAGGACGGCGCGTATGACGAGTTTTGCGCCGGCTTCCCCTATGAGGAGACCGAGGACCAGCTCCAGGCGATCGCCGATGTGATCGATGACCTGGCGGCCGGCAAACCCATGGATCGGCTGATCTGCGGCGACGTCGGGTTCGGCAAGACCGAAGTGGCCTTGCGGGCGGCCTTTGTGGCGGCCCTGTCGGGCAGGCAGGTGGCCGTAGTGGTGCCGACGACACTGCTGGCGCGCCAACACTATCAGGTCTTCGCCCAGCGCTTCGCCCACTTCCCCATCCGGGTCGCCCAGCTTTCCCGGCTGGTCGGCGCCGGGGATGCCGAAGATGTGCGCATGGGTCTCGCGGACGGGACCCTCGACATCGTCATCGGGACCCACGCGCTGCTGGCTAAATCCATCCGCATCGAGCGCCTCGGCCTCCTGATCGTCGACGAGGAGCAGCATTTCGGGGTGGCCCACAAGGAACGGCTGAAGGCGCTCCGCACCGATGTCCATGTGCTCACGCTGACCGCGACCCCGATCCCCAGGACCCTGCAGATGGCGCTCACCGGCATCCGGGAGATGAGCCTGATCACCACGCCGCCGGTGGACAGGCTGGCGGTTCGGACCTTTGTGCTCCCGTTCGATCCGATGGTAATCCGCGAAGCCATTCAGCGCGAACGCTATCGCGGCGGGCAGGTGTTTTTCGTCTGTCCGCGGGTCGCCGACCTGGCGCGGGTGGCGGAGACCTTGGAGGAACTGGTGCCGGAGGCCCGCATCGCCGTCGCGCACGGCCGGATGGCAGCGACCAGGCTCGAAGAGGTGATGACGGAATTCTACGACGGCGGCTACGACGTGCTTCTGTCCACGAATATCGTCGAATCCGGCCTTGATCTGCCGGCAGCCAATACCATCGTCATCCACCGCGCCGATATGTTCGGATTGGCCCAGCTCTATCAGCTGCGCGGCCGGGTCGGGCGGTCCAAGGTCCGTGCCTACGCCTATCTTACCCTGCCGCCGAACCAGCTGCTGGCGGCGACGGCGGAGCGGCGCCTGGAGGTGATGCAGACCCTGGATTCGCTGGGCGCCGGCTTCATGCTCGCCAGTCACGATCTGGATATTCGCGGCGCCGGCAATCTGCTGGGCGAAGAGCAGTCGGGCCATATTCGCGAGGTCGGCATCGAGCTCTACCAGCAAATGCTCGAAGAGGCCGTGGCGGAGGCCAGGGCCGATGCCGGCGGCGCCGTCGAAAGCGCCGATCACTGGTCGCCGCAGATCGATGCCGGTATCCCGGTGCTCATCCCGGCGGACTATGTGCCGGATCTGGGCGTGCGTTTGTCGCTCTATCGGCGGCTGGGCAATGTCCGGACGGCCGAAGAAATCGAGGCGATCGCCGCCGAGATGATCGACCGGTTCGGGTCCTTGCCGGATGAGGTGGAGAACCTGTTGCAGGTGGTTGCGCTGAAATCCGTCTGCCGGTCGGCCGGGGTGGAGAAGATCGAGGCCGGTCCCAAGGGGGCCGTGGTTTCGTTCCGGAAAAACGAATTCGCAAATCCGGCTGGACTGGTCGAGTTCATCACCGCGCAGGCCGGCACGGCCAAGCTGCGCCCGGATCACAGCCTGGTCTTCATGCGGAGATGGGAAACGGCGCCCGAACGCTTCGACGGCGTCCGCTACCTGGCACGGGAGCTCTCGGCGATTGCGGCGGCGGGCTAGGGTCTGTACTCGATTGAGCCGCCATAGGAGTGTTGTGGCGATGAGGGCGGTGCCGGGCGAGGGGGAATTTCATATCACCCCCACCCCAACCCTCCCCCTTCGAGGGGGAGGGGGTTTTCTTTTGGCCCTCTCCCCTGGCGGGAGAGCAACTGTGTTCGGCGTTTTTTTCATGTGGCTGTTTGCCAGGGTTGATTGTCCCGGACCATGGCGTTGAGGATGACGATGAGTTTTCGCATGCAGGCGGTGGTGGCGACCTTTGGCGGTTT
>JAJDXO010000042.1 GCA_022823235.1 Rhodospirillales bacterium | reverse complement strand
GCCACGGCGCGAAGGAACCCGGCCTTCGGTGGCGCTCCCCGGTCCCCCGGGTGCGTTGCGGGCCTCGTCCGATGCACACACATCGCCCTTCGGCCCGCGCCTGCCCGGCTAACCGATGAGCGCCATCAAATTGATCCAATTTGACCGGATACTGCTCTAATTATCCACAGATTTCCGCGCCTCCCGCGGAGGTTCTTGTTGCGCGCCGTAACGCCTTCTGGCAGGCTAGCCCTTGTAGGAAAGATGCCGCACGTCCCCTATATGTAGGTAATGACCATATATATGGGGGCTGTTTCAACTATCCTTCGAAACAGCAGGCGCCACCGCTTCCGGAAGGCTTCCGCCATGGCACATTTGGATCTACAGACAACCACATACTCTTCTCATCCGCTGGACGTCGTCGAGCACGTGATGCAGGAGCAAAACTGGCGTTTTGACCGCAGCTGCGATGACGAAGTGTCTGCCGAGCACCGCGGCAAATGGTGCGACTACGGCGTCCATTTCGCCTGGTCGACCGAAATCGACGCCATCCACTTCACCTGTGCCTTTGACATGCGGGTGCCCGAGGCGCGCAAGTCTTCGGTCCACCAGCTCCTGGCCCTGGTCAACGATCGCCTCTGGTTGGGACATTTCGGACTTTGGAACAACGAGGGCCTGCCCATGTACCGGCACGCGGTGCTGCTCCGGGGCACCAGTATTTCCTCACAGCAGATCGAGGATCTGCTCGACGTGGCGGTCTTCGAGTGCGAGCGGTTCTATCCCGCCTTCCAGTATGTCATCTGGGGCGGCAAGCCGGCCGACGAAGCCATCGAGGCCTCGATGATCGAGCCCATGGGAGAGGCCTAGGCGGCGCGTCCCGGGAACCATGAAGCCATGAAACTTTTACTCGTCGGCTGCGGGAACATGGGCGGCGCGCTCCTGGCCGGCTGGCTCGATACCGGTGTGAGTCCGGGTGATGTCGTCGGCGTCGATCCCGCGCCGGCGCCGGCGGCGGCCGCGCTTGGGCCGGATATCGTCGGCTCGGCCGAGGACATACCCGCCGCGTTCAAGCCCGACATGATCATCATCGCGGTGAAACCGCAGGGAATCGAGGACGTGTTACCGGCGTTCTCGAACCTCGCCGCCGACGCCGCCACGCTCTCCATCGTTGCGGGAACGACGATCGGCAAACTGAGCGGCCTGATCGGCGGATCGCCGGCGGTCATCAGGGCCATGCCCAACACCCCGGCCGCCATCGGACGCGGCATCTCGGTGCTCTGCGCCAACGAACGGACATCGTCCGTGGCGCGCGGGACGGCCGGAAATCTCATGTCCGCCGTCGGCGAAGTGGCCTGGGTCGAAGACGAGTCGCTCCTGGATCCGGTGACCGCCGTCTCCGGCAGCGGACCCGCCTATATCTTCCTGCTCGCCGAATGCCTGGCCGAGGCGGGCGTGGCGGCCGGCCTCCCGGATGATTTGGCGCAACTGCTCGCCCGGGCGACGGTGGCCGGGGCGGGCGAAATGCTGCACCGGACGGACACCCCGGCGGCGGCCCTGCGCGAGAACGTGACCAGCCCGGGCGGCACCACCGAAGCGGCCCTCGGCGCCCTGATGGCCGATGACGGCATGCAGCCGCTGCTCACCGAAGCGATCCGGCGGGCGACGGAGCGCGCCCGGGAACTGGCGGGGTAAAGGTTATTTGGGGAGCCGGACGTTGGCCTCGGCGATGGCCGGTTCCAGAAACTCGCGCAGCATCTCCAGACCCTTGGCCTCCAATTGCCGGACCCTGTCCTTGGAGAGGTTCAGTTCCTTGCCCAGCGCGGCGAGGGTGTGGCGCGCCTCGTCCAGGTAGCGGCGGCGGATAATGAGCCGCTCCCGGTCGGGCAGCATTTCAAGCGCCTTGGCCAGCAAATCGTTGAGCGTCCTTGCTTCGCCCTCCTCGGCCAGCCGGTCTTCGGCCGATGCCTCGGGGGACACCAGCGCGTCGAGCCACGGCCGTCCGGCCTCGTCACCGGTCCTGCCGTCAAGCGACTGATCCCGCTGGGCGACCCGGCGGGCAAGCCCGCGCACCTCGGCGGCGGTGGTCTCGAAGCGTTCGGCGAGCTTGTTCACGATGTCCTCACCGAGGGCGTCGGCGCCGTCGATCAAATCCGAGGTCATGCGGCGCAGGTTCAGGAAAAGCGACTTCTGGGCCGAGGTCGTGCCGAGCCGCACCAGCGACCAGGAACGCACCACGTGATCCTGGATGGCGGCGCGGATCCACCAAGCCGCGTAAGTCGATAGCCGGACGTCCTTGTCGGGGTTGAACCGTTTCACCGCCTGGATCAGGCCGACCATGCCCTCCTGCACCAGATCGGGCATGGGAACCCCGGATTGCCGGTAGTTGGCGGCGATCTTGGCGACGAAGCGGACATGGCTGGTAATCAGCCGGTCGATGGCATCGGAATCCCCCTCGCCGGCCAAGCGTGCGAGGCGGCGCTCCTCTTCGCGGTCCAGCGGCGCGGTGGCGCGGTCGGCATTCAGCAGGGATCGGCGATCACGCGTCATGAGACGATACCGGACCGTCAAACGGGTCCGCCTCCTCAAGCCGGGGATCATATCGCCGTTCCGCCGCCAACCCCATAGGAAATTGAGGCAATCCGCGCGTCCGACCGATGCGGGCATGGGAATACTTGGTGCCCCCCGGAATACGCGATAGAGTGGGTTATCAAAACAGCACCAGGGTTCGGAAAAATGGCGAAACGGCCGTCACCCCGAAACAGGATCATCACGGCGGCGCTCAAGCTGGCGGCGGACAAGCCGTGGCGGGACGTCCGCATGGACGACATTGCCGAGGAAGCCAATGTCAAGATGGACACCCTCACCAGGGAATTCCGGTCGAAATCGGCAATTCTCGGCGGAATTAACTCGATGATCGACGAGGCCATGGTCAAATCTGCGGGGAAGGCGGACCCCGAAGAGACGGTTCGCGACCGGCTCTTCGAGCTTCTGATGGCCCGGTTCGATGCGCTGCAACCCAACAAGGCGGCCATTCTTTCGATGCTGCGCGGTACCGTCGGCGTTGACCCCAGGGCGACGCTGGCGGGCGCCTGCGGCCTCGCGGGTTCCATGCGGATGGCCCTCGATGCGGCGCCGGTGAATACGGGAGGCCGCCTCGGCCGGCTCAAGATCAACGGTCTGATCGGGGTCTACCTGGCGACGGCGCGAATTTGGATGACTGACGAGACGGACGATCTCGCACCGACCATGGCGGCGCTGGACAAGAATCTCCGGCGCGCCGGCCAGTGGGCCGAAATGCTCGAAAAGGGACCGTTCCGGCGGCCGCGCACCACCGCCGCCCAGGAGAGTTGAGCGCGCCGGCGGCATGTCCGATCACATTGCCTACAACGACTTCCTGAAAGTCGATATCCGCGTCGGCAAGGTGATCGACGCTCAGCCGTTCCCCGAAGCGCGCAAACCGGCCATCATTCTGGAGCTCGATTTCGGTCCCGAGATCGGCACCCGGAAATCGTCGGCGCAGATCACCAAATATTACGAGCCCGGGCAGTTGATCGGGCGAATGGTCCTGGCGGTGGTCAACTTTCCCCCCAAGCAGATCGGGCCGATGATGTCGCAATGCCTGGTCCTGGGAGTTCCGGACGAAGAGGGAGAAGTGGTGCTGATCGGCGCCGACCGCGAGGTGCCGCTCGGGGGCCGGCTCTTCTGACTGAAAATTCAGATGGGCAGAATAACCCGGGCGCGCAGACCGCCCGAGGGCGACTGATCGAGATTGATATCGCCGCCGTGCCCTCGGATCACATCCCGGGCGATCGACAACCCCAACCCGACGCCGCCCGTACCGGTGTTCCGCGAATTATCGAGCCGGAAGAACGGCTTGAACGCGTCGCTCCGCTGATCCTCGGGAATGCCGGGGCCGTCATCGTCGATGGTGATCTCGATGGTCTCGCCGCGCTGGCCCGCCCGCACCGAGACGTGCTCGCCGTAGCGGCCGGCGTTTTCGACCAGGTTGGTGACGCAGCGCTTGAACGCGTTCGGCCGCACCGCGACCTGTATATCGCCCTCGGTATGGAGGTCGACGGCGGCGCCTCTGCGCCGGGATTGCCCGACCACCTCGTCGAGCATGCCGCCGATGTCGGTCAGTTCCGGGGCTTCGTCACCCTCGCCGCGGGCAAAGGCAAGGTAACCCTCCAGCATATGCTCCATCTCGGCAACGTCCTCCTTGAGGTCCGCTGCCGCCTGGCTGTCCTTGAGCATCGCCAATTGCAGTTTCATCCGTGTCAACGGCGTCCGGAGATCGTGTGATACGCCGGACAACATGTCCGTCCGCTGGGCGATATTGCGCTGAATCCGGTCCCGCATGGCGAGGAACGCCGACGCCGCCCGCCGCACCTCGGCGGCGCCCTCGGGCTTGAAATTCGGGGCGTCCCGGCCCTTGCCGAAGCTGTCCGCGGCCGTCGCCAGACGCCGGATCGGCCGCACCTGATTGCGCATGAAGATGATGGCGACGGCGAACAGGATCAGCGACGTACCCACCATCCACATGACGAAAACATAAGTGGTCGAGCTGAACAGCCGCTTGCGGCTGGCGATGATGTCCAGAATCCCGTCCTGGAGTTGTATGGAAACCAGGACATGGCGGTCTACGGCATCCATGTCGATGACGAACGGCTTCTTCACCACCTCGTCCAAGGCCTCGAACAACACGCTTTCGATAAAGCCGCTGGATACCTTGGCCGGCGCATTGGCGAATATTTCGCCACGCCGCATGTTGATGTTCAGGCCCATGGTTCGAGCCGCCATGCCGACGGTGTCGTTTCGGCCAGGCCGTGCATCCTGTTCCCGCAGCAGCAAAATCAGCGCGCTGATATCGCCGGCAAGGTTGCGCGCAAGGCGCACGCTCACCTTGTCCCAGTGACTCTCCCAGAATACCGCCGCCGAAACGACCTGCAGCAAAATCAGGGGCGTCACGATGATGAGCACCGATCTGCCGAGCAGGCTTCGAGGCAGAAACCGCTTGATCACGTTTGGCCTCTCCTAAGCGTCGCCGCTTCAATCGGGGCGCAAAACATACCCTTTTCCGCGAACGGTTTGAAGATACCTTGGGGTCCGCGGCTCCGGCTCGATTTTGCGTCTCAGCCGATTGACCTGAACGTCGATGGCCCGGTCGCCGCCGCCCGGCGTAAACCGTTTGGCCAGTTCGGCCCGGCTGAAGACCGATCCCGGATTCTCCGCCAGGGCCTTGAGCAGCCTGCCCTCCGAGGCCGTAAGATGGATCGTCGATGGTCCACGCCGAAGTTCCTCGCGGCGATGATCGAACACCACATCGCCCATCCGGGTTTCCGTCGGCACCTCGGTATCGGCGGGAAAGCGGCGCAGGATGCTCTCGATTCTCAGCACCAGTTCCCGCGGCTCGAAGGGTTTGGCGAGATAGTCGTCGACCCCCGCTTCAAGACCCGCAATTCGGTCATCCGCCTCGCCGCGCGCCGTCAACATCAGGATCGGCGTGCGTCCCAGCTCGCGCAGGGAAGCGGCAAATTCGATCCCGTCCTCGCCGGGCATCATCCAATCCAGCACAACAAGATCGAAGGCGAGGCTTTCCATCTTGTGCCGGGCGTCTTCGGCGGTCTCGGCCGCCGTCACGCGGAACCCCGCATCGCTCAGGTATTGGTGAAGCAATTCCCGCAGCCGGTTGTCGTCATCGACGACCAGAATATGATTATTGTCGAGGCCCATGGCTCACTATAGATCATTCCCGTCGACGGCACTCAAAAATGGTCTCCCAGTCCGGCGTGGAGAACCCGGAGAAAAGGAGCGCCCATCTAGCCTCCGCCGCCTCCCTTCGGCGGCCCGGAGATCATCAGGTCGAGAACGGTGCGAAATCCGTGAACCGCGTCCGGTCCCGCGGCGCCGTAAGCGCGGGCGAATCGCCGGCGCTGATCCTCCGACAGGCGGCGCTCGAGCTCGATCCCTTGCCTGGTCAGATAGAGACGGCGTTGCCGGCGGTCGGTCTCACCCTGGCGCTGTTCCACATATCCTTCCCGAATCAGCTGACGTAGTACCCGCGACAAGCTCTGTTTGGTGATCTGGAGAATGTCGAGGAGTTGGCGCACGGCCATGCCCGGGTACCGGCCGACGAAGAAAATAACCCGGTGATGGGCGCGCCCGAAACCGTACTCGGTCAGGATCCTGTCCGGCCGGGCGATGAAATCGCGGTAGGCGAAGAACAGGTGCTCCATACCCGCCCGTAATTCCTCCTCGGCGTCGGGCGCGGTATCGTCCGGTTGATCGGTGAGCGGAGTATCCATGGGGGCCTGTGAAACCGTCCGGTCAAATTGGAGCCGAAAATATATGTCAGTGTTATTGACATATATGCCAGGGATTGATAAAAAACGCAATATGCTTCCTGGGATTAAGTTGACTTAGAAAGAAAATTTCATGGCTGGCTCTACGTTTGACGACCGCGACGGCCTCATCTGGTACGACGGCGAAATGGTGGAATGGCGAAGCGCCAATATCCACATTCTCTCACACGCCCTTCATTACGCCTCCAGCGTTTTCGAGGGTGACCGGGTTTACGGCGGCAAGATTTTCAAACTCACCGAGCATACGGAACGGCTGATCAATTCAGGCCGCATATTGGGTTTTGAGATCCCCTACTCGGTCGAAGAGATCAACGCCGCCTGCATCCAGTGTTGCGAGGCCAACAATATCGTCGACGGCTACGTGCGGCCGGTTGCATGGCGCGGCAGTGAGATGATGGGTGTCTCGGCGCAGGCCACCAAGATCCACTTGGCGATCGCGGTGTGGGACTGGCCGTCCTATTTCTCGCCCGAGGCGCGGATGAAGGGTATCCGGCTGAAGACCACCGAATGGCGGCGTCCGGCACCCGATACGGCCCCGGTGCACGCCAAGGCGGCCGGGCTCTACATGATATGCACCATGTCGAAGCACGCGGCCGAAGCCGAAGGCTACGATGACGCCCTGATGCTCGATTGGCAGGGCCGGGTCGCCGAATGCACCGGCGCCAACATCTTCTTCGTCATGGAGGACCGCAAAATCCATACGCCGACGCCGGACTGCTTCCTCGACGGCATCACCCGCCGCTCGGTCATCGAACTGGCGGAGAAGCGGGGCTATGAAATCATCGAGCGGCGTATCATGCCGGAGGAAATCGGCGCCGCCGAAGAAGTGTTCGTGACCGGCACCGCCGCCGAGGTGACGCCCGTCGGCGCCATCGATGATCACGCCTTTACCGTTGGCGAGATCACCCGGACCCTGATGGCCGATTACGACAAGCTCGTCGGCAAGTCCGATGTCGACGCGGCGTCGGCCGCCTAGGTCTTGAGCGGCTGGGAAACCGATCGCCTCAAGTCGCGGATGCGGGTCCAGGCGCTGATCCGGCATTTCGACCGGCAGAACATCAGCGCCGTGGTCCGGCGCAGCGGCGACGACGACGCAGGCGCGCTATTGATCGTCATCGACCGGCGGGAGAAAAGCCCGAGCATCCTCAGCGAGGTGCGCAATCTCGACGGCGCCCTCGAATGGTCGGAACGCCGGCTTGCCGAGGATGAGGACCTCCCTGAAATCCTTGAAAAACAGGCCGATTTCGACCCCGACATCTGGATCATCGATATCGACGATCCCGATTCTCGTGTCACCATCGACGGAATCGTGATTTGATGGCCGTTCAACCTGAATATCAGGCCATGTGCTGAATAGGGGCTGAAAAGGGGAATATCATGATACGCGCCGGTTCGTTCATATTCGCCGCGGTCGCCGGAGCCGCCGTTCTGGCGGGAGGTTCGACAAACGCCCAGCAGCTTGTTCAAAAGCCGCAGCCCAAATTCCCTTGCGGCGTCGGCTTCGTTCACAATACCCATCCCCTGCTTCATCGGGCCGGCTTTACCCTCGCCGATGTAACGGCCAATCAGGTGCGGCTGACCTTCATCGGACACGCATCTTTCGATCTCCGCTCGCCCCGGGGCGTCCGGGCCGTTACCGACTACAACGACAATTACCCGCCGCGCACCCCGCCCGATATCGCGACCATGAATATCAATCGCGGCAATCACTCCTCCTACAACGTCGACCCGGGCGTGAAGCATGTGCTGCGCGGCTGGGACACCGGCACCGGCCTGCCGCGCCACGACATCCGGCTGAAGGATGTCCGGGTCTACAACATCCCGACCAATATCTCCAATTTCAGCGGCCGCGCGACCAATGACAGCTCGATCTTCGTCTTCCAGATGGGGGGACTCTGCATCGCCCACATGGGCCATATGCGGCACGCGCTGAATGCCGAGCAGCTTCAAGCGATGGGCCGCATCGACGTGGTGCTGATGCCGGTCGATCGGCGGGTCACGCAGAGCATCGAGGAAATTCTCCACAATCTGGGTGAACTCAAGCCGCGGGTGATCATCCCCATGCACTTCTTCAGCATGGGTCTGGCCATGGAGTTCACCGAGCGGGTCAAGGACCGCTACGCCGTCAAGCTTCTCGACGCCACCTCCATCGACGTGCGCCGCGACAAACTGCCGGTGAATACCGAGGTCTGGCTGATGCGGCCAATCGCCGGGTTTTTCTCCGGCGGCGGCGACTTCTAGAGCACGCCGCCCGGTGATTTCAGCGCCCGGCGGCTTAAATCCCTGGTGATATAGGCAAACGCATCGTCGACCGTGTCGGCGCGCCGAACCGCCTTCAGATCGGAAGGGCTGATCATGCCGAACTCGGCCAGCGCCCCCAGGTTGACCACCTTGTCCCAATAGTCGTTGCCATAAAGGACCACGGTCACCGGTTTGGTGAGCTTTCCGGTTTGATTGAGGGTCAGTACCTCGAACAACTCGTCGAACGTCCCGAACCCGCCCGGGAAGACTATCAGAGCCTTGGCGAGGTAGATGAACCAAAACTTGCGCATGAAGAAGTAGTGAAACTCGAACCCCAGATGATTGGTGATATAGGGGTTCTCGTGCTGCTCGAAGGGCAACGAAATATTGAGCCCGATATTCAGGCCCTTGGCCTCGGACGCGCCCCGGTTCGCCGCTTCCATGATTCCCGGGCCACCGCCGGTGCAGACCACAAACCGCCGGCCGTCGGCGTCCAACTCCTTTGACCACGTGGTCAGCCGGCGGGAGAGTTCCCGGGCCTCCTCGTAGTAGCGGGACATCTTCAAATCCCGCTCGGCGGCTGCCACGTCGCCGCCCCCGGCACGGGCCGCCCGGAGTTGGGCGCGCGCCTGCCGCCGGGAGAGGGTTCGAGCCGAGCCGAAGAATACGATCGTGTCCTTCACGTCGTAGTGGTGGAAGCGGGCTTCCGGTTCCAGGTACTCGGCCTGGATACGCAGTGAACGGGCATCGGGGCTGTTGAGAAACCGCTCGTTCCGGTAGGCCTTAACCGGGCTCTTGCGGGCTTTGGCCATGTCGGCCTCCCTTATGGACGAAGGTTGGTCACTCGGAGGCGGGCTCGTCGGCCCATCGCGCCGCCGCGTCATCGTCGGATTGGCGGGCGGCGACCCAGCGCTCGCCGTCGCCGGTTTCCTCGAGCTTCCAGAACGGCGCATGTGTCTTCAGCCAGTCCATGAGAAATGCGGCGCTCTCGAAGGCGGCCCGACGATGGGCCGACGCGGTCGCCACGAAGACGATCCGGTCGCCTGGCGCCAACCGGCCGTGACGGTGAATTATCGTGCAGCCTTCAAGGGGCCAGCGGCGCATGGCCTCCGCTTCGACCTCTTCCAGCCGGCGGCGGGTCATCTCGGGATAGTGCTCGAGGGTCATGGCCCCGATCCGTTCGCCGTCGGCGATGTCCCGCACCAGCCCGATGAACGAGCACACGCCCCCGATCCCGGCGTTGCCCTTGGTAAGCGCCTCAAGCTCGGCCCCCGGATCGAAGTCCTCGGCCTGCACCCGGATCATGCTGCTAGCCCCCGGTTACCGGCGGAAAGAAGGCGACCTCGTCGTCCGGGCCGACCGCCGCGTCGATTTTCACGTACTCGTAATTGATTGCCGCGCGGATCGCGGCCATGTTTTGGAACATGCTGGTGTAGGGCTCGCCCCTCTCCTTCAGCCACTCGACGAGCTGTCCGAGATCGGTCACGGTGGCCGGCGGGTTCACGGTCTCCTCGCTGATGCCCGCCTTTTCCTTCATCCAGGCGAAATACACCAATTTCACCGCAGCACCTCGTTGAACGGAACGAATTCGACAAGCTCGCCGGCCTGCACCGCCTCGCAGGCCTCGTCGAGCACCACCAACCCATCAGATTGAACCATGGATGTCAAAATTCCCGACCCTTCCTCGGGAAATTTGACCGCCGCCAGCGTGCCGTCGGCCTGCGCCTCCAACCGGGCCCGGAGCCACTCCCGGCGCCCGGATTTCTTCTTGAAGTCGAAGGCGGAGGGTACCCTATAGGATGCCGCCGCGAGATTTTCGGCCCCGGCGAGGCGCAGCAGGATCGGGCGGGCGATCTGCATGAACGTAACCATGCTCGCCACCGGATTGCCTGGAAGCCCTATAAACGGCACCTCGCCGCCGCCGCCCGGGATACAGCCGAGTGCGATGGGCCGGCCGGGTTTGATGGCGAGATTCCAGAAAAACAGGCTGCCCAGGTCCTCGACCGCGCCGCGGATATGGTCTTCCTCGCCCATGGACACCCCGCCGGAGGTAATCACCACGTCATGATCCGCGGCGGCACCGGCGAGACCCCGGCGAATCACGTCCGCGTCATCCTTGAAAATTCCAAGGTCGGTGGGCGCACAGCCCAATCCGTCCAGCAGGCTCAGCAGGGTGTATCGGTTGATGTCGTAGATGCTGCCGTCATCCAGCGTCTCACCCGGGTCCCGCACTTCATCCCCGGTCGAGAACACGGCCACCCTGAGACGGCGGTAGACCGGCAGCCGCTCCAGCCCCAAGGACGCCGCCATGCCGATTTCCTGGGGCCGCAGCAGCGTACCCCGGCGCATCACCACGTCGCCCGCCCGCACGTCTTCGCCGGCAAGGCGCAGATTGGCCCCGCGTTTGATCCCGGCGGGAAGCGTCACCAGGTCACCGGAGATTTCACAATCCTCGACCATGAAGATGGTATCGGCACCGTCCGGCACCTGCGCGCCGGTAAAAATCTTGTAGGCGCTGCCCCGTTTGGCGGATCGGCCCAATGGATGGCCGGCGGCGACGGTGCCGTCAATGCCGAGCGTCGTTGGAGCTTCCGGGTCGAGGTCATCGAAAAATACCGCAAATCCGTCGACGGCGGCATTGTCGTGGGGCGGGATTTGGCGCGCCGAAACGATGTCCTCTGCGAGCAGCCGGCGGGCCGCGGCCCGGGTCGCCACCTCCTCCGTCCCCACCGTCGGCGCCAGCTTCCCGGAGAACCGGGCAAGCGCCTCGGCGACGGTCATCCGGGCGCCCGATGTCGCAAAACAATCGTTGAAGGTGGGCGACTTCATGTCGTCCTCAGGCGGCCTTCAGGCGGCAATGCTCGATGATAAATCGGGCCACCGCACCGGCATCGTTGATGTCCAACACCGGCACCGTGGCGTCCTCCAGGCGTTCGTCGCTGGCGATCGCGACGATGTAGGGGTCTTCGCCCTGGATCATCGGCTTGCCCACGCTCGGCCGGTGGACCTCGATTTTGGGGTGGGGATTGTACTTGAACCCTTCGACGATCAGGAGATCGACGGGGGTCATCAGCGCCACCAGCTCATCAAGGGTCGGTTCTTCCTCGCCGCGAAGCTCGTGCATCAGCGCCCAACGGCTCGACGTGCCGATCATCACCTCGGTCGCCCCCGCCTCGCGGTGACGGAAGGTGTCCTTGCCCGGACGGTCGATATCGAACTGGGTGTGCGCGTGCTTCAGGGTCGAAACGCTGTTTCCCCGGCGGATCAGTTCGGGCAGCAGTTTCTCCACCAACGTCGTCTTGCCGCTGCCGCTCCAACCGATAATGCCGAAGATCCGCATGAACCGGTCTCTCAGCCCGCATCCTTGGCCGCGGTTTGCTCGTTGTCCGCCGCCTCGATGTGGCGAAACCCCGCCCTCAGGTAGTCGTAGCCGGTTACCAATGTCAGCAGCGCCGCGAGCCACAGGCCGATTTCACCGATCTGAGTGGTCGAGAGCGGGCCGAAATCGGGACCCGCTGGGCCGACGATCAGGAAGCCGAGGGCCACCATCTGCAAGGTCGTCTTCCAGCGGGCCAGCTTGCTCACCGGCACGCCAACCCGGACACCGGCCAAAAACTCCCGCAGTCCCGATACCAGAATTTCCCGGCAGAGGATGACGACCGCCGGCAGCACCGCCAGTCCGTCGACCCGTTCGGACCAGACCAGCATCAGCAACAGCGCCGAGACCAGCAGCTTGTCGGCGACGGGATCGAGGAATTTTCCGAACAGGGATTGCTGCCGGAGCGCGCGGGCAGCGTATCCATCGAAGAAATCGGTGACGCCGGCGAGCGCCAGAATCGCCAGACCGAGCCAATTGCCGAAGGGCGAGTCCAAATAGAAACTCGCCACCAGGACCGGGATCGCGGCAATCCGCGACATGGTCAGCATGTTCGGCAACTGTGTCAGCATCGGACCTACTTCCCCTCGCCGGGATGCCCGGTCTCGTCAGTCCTCGGCGTGGAACCAGCCGTAAATTCTGGCCGCCATCGCTTTGCTTATTCCCTCGACCGCCTCCAGATCAGCCAGCCCCGCCTGGGAAACCGCTTTCGCGGACCCGAAATGATGCAGCAGGGCCTTCTTCCGGACGCCGCCGATACCCTCAATTTCGTCCAAGGGCGATCGTTCGATATCCCGGGAACGCCGCGCCCGGTGGCTGCCGATGGCAAACCGGTGCGCTTCGTCCCGGAGACGTTGGAGAAAATAGAGGACGGGGTCGCGGTTGTCCAAGCGAAAGGGCCGGAGCCCGGGGATGAAAATCCGTTCACGCCCGGCATTGCGGTCCGGGCCCTTGGCGATCGCGGCCAGCGCGACATCGTTGACGCCGAGCTCGTCGAACACCTCCCTGGCGGCGCTCAGGTGTCCGGCGCCGCCGTCGATCAGCACCAGATCCGGCCATTGCCCCTCCGCCCGGTCGGGATCCTCCTTCAACGCCCGGGCAAAACGCCGGGTCAGCACCTCCCGCATCATGGCGTAGTCGTCGCCCGCCTCGGCGTCGGCCGCCTCGCCGTCGGGCCCCGCCGAGCGGATGTTGAACTTTCGATAGGCGTTCTTCATGAACCCGTCGGGACCGCTGACGATCATCCCGCCGACCGGTTTGGCGCCGGAGATATGGCTGTTGTCGTACACCTCGATGCGTTCGGGGCGATTGTCCAACTCGAACAACTCGGCCACGCCATCGAGCAGCTCCCGCTGGGTCGCGCTTTCGCCGAGACGCCGGCCAAGCGCCCGTTCGGCGTTTTCGAGGGCGAAGGCGACCAGGCCCAACTTGTCGCCGCGCTGGGGTACCTGGAGCCGCACCCTGCGGCCGGCCTTTTCGGTCAGTGCGGCCGCCAAAAGGGCCGGCTCGGTCACCCGGTCGCTGAGCAGGAGCAACCGGGGCGGCTCCTTGTTGGTGTAGAACTGCCCCACAAAGGCTTCGAGGATCTGATCCTTGGTCGCCTCGCTGCCATGGGACGGATAGTAGGCGCGGTTGCCGAAGTTGTAGCCGCCCCGGACGAAAAACACCTGGATGCAGCTCTGCCCGCCCGCCTGATGGAGGGCGATGACGTCAGCGTCTTCCAGGCCCTGGGCGCTGATATCCTGGCGTGCCTGCACGCTTGTCATGGCCTTGATCCGGTCCCGGATTTCCGCGGCCTTCTCGTACGCCTGGGCGTCGCTCGCCGCCTGCATCCGGCGGGACAGTTCGCGCTGAATTTCCGCCGACTTGCCGGTGAGAAAATCGCGCGCCTGGGCCACCAGGTCGCCGTAATCGCTCTCGCTGATTCGGCCGACGCACGGCGCCGCGCAACGCTTGATCTGATGCAGCAGGCAGGGCCGGGTGCGTGCCGCAAAAACCGAATCCGTGCAGGTACGGAGCAAAAAGGCCCGCTGCATGACGTGCAGGGACTGATTGACCGCACCGGCCGACGCGAACGGCCCGAAATATTCGCCTTCCCGCTTGCGCGCCCCGCGATGCTTCAGCACCTGCGGGAAGGAGTGGTCGGCGGTGATGAGAATCGACGGGAAGGACTTGTCGTCGCGCAGCAGGATGTTGTAGCGCGGCGTCAGCTTTTTGATCAGGTCGGCTTCGAGCAGCAGCGCCTCGGCCTCGGTATGCGTGGAGACGAACTCCATGGACCGGGTCTGGGCGACCATGCGCCGGATGCGCGGAGATTGGCGATTTGGGTTGGCGTAACTGGTCACCCGCTTGCGGATGTTTTTCGCCTTGCCGACGTAGAGGACATCGCCGGCCTCGTTGATCATCCGGTAAACACCGGGCGTGGCCGGTGCTTTGGGCAGATAGGACTTGATGATTTCGGCACCCTTGGGTGCGGACGCGTCCGCTTTCGGCTCGGTCTTGAGCCGGTATTCTATCCGGCGCGGTCCGACGATCTCGTTGCCGTCCTTAGACATGCTCTCGCGTACACCCTCGGCGTGGCCCTGGAGCGAATCATGTCGTTTCACGTGAAACGCTCTGTCAGTATATTCCGCCGCAAATGCGCCGTCGCGGATGAGTCCATCCACCCGGGATTTGCTCCGGTCGAATTATATCCGCCAACGCTGTGAATAAGCTTGTTGAAAACAGTGCGGCCGCCCGCCGCGACTTCGCTTCATTGTTGACGGCACAATATGCACATATTTTGTGAAGTTTTATAACTCTCTGATATTAATGGATTTTTCGATCAAATTCCTTCACAACCCTGTCATATAAGGGGCATAGTCACATTACGGGAATCAAACCCGAAAGCCCTGCATCCTGTGCACAACTTGCGCCCCTTTCGTCAATAAAATGTCATAATCGCAATGGGTTGCGCCCCGTTGCCGAAGAAGCGGCTCAGGAAATGCGGGACCGCTCGATCTCCACGCCGGCGCTTGTCGCGTCCTCGAATACGTCGAGCTTTTCGATCCGGACCCGGGCGACGGTGACCCGCTCATCGGAAAGGCACATGTCGGCGATCCGTTCGGCCAAGGTCTCGACAAGGTTGACATGGCCGTCCGTGACCAGCGCCCGAATGCCGTCCGCCACGTCCTCGTAGCACACCACATGCTCCAGTCTGTCGTCGATCGCGGCGACACCCTCCTGCACCGCCAGATCGAGATTGATCCGCACGCGCTGGCTCTGTTTGCGTTCGTGCTTATGGACGCCGATGAAGCAGGTCAGCGTAAGGTCGCGGATAAATACATGCCGGACCGACGTCTTGGCATCGGCAATCCGGAAGGCATGAACCACATTTGAATCGGATGGCGGCATGGTCGGATCGGCCCGTCCCGGTTGGTCTATTCGTCTTCGTCACCGGCATCGGCGACCGGGGGAGCCCAGCCGAGATGCTGTCCGGAGTCGAGAGCAATCATTTGCCCGGTCATCGACGGCGTCGCAAGGATAAAGCGCACCGCCGAGGCAATTTCCTGCGGGTCGACCCGCCGGGCGAGAGGGGTACGCTCCCACTGTGCCCGGAACCCGTCTTCCGACTGCCGCGGCGAAGGCAGGGTCGGGCCCGGTCCGACCGCATTGACCCGGATGGCGGGCGCCAGCGCCAGCGCGGTGGTCCGGGTCAGGGTCCAGAGACCCGCCTTACTCAAGGTGTAGGATGAAAAATGCGGCGTCAGGTTCCACACCCGTTGGTCTAGAATGTTGATAATATTGCCGTTTTCGCCCCGGTACTGGCTCGCGAAGGCTTGCGTGAGAACGAACGGCGCCCGCAGATTGACCTCCATGTGCGCATCCCAGCTTTCCCGGGCGGCATCACCGAGAGAGTCGCGCTCGAACACCGAGGCGTTATTGACCAGACAGTCGACGGTGCCCATCTCGTCGACGATCCGTGGGATCAGTCCCCGGACCTGAGCCTCGTCCCGGAGGTCGGCCTCGTAGAGGGCCACCTCGGCGCCCCGCGCCCGGAGATCGGCTGCCCCGGCCTCCGCCTCGCCGGCCGAGCCGCCATAGTGGAGCGCGATTCGCCAGCCATCCTCGGCCAGCGCGTCGACAATAGCCTTGCCGATGCGCCGGGCAGCGCCAGTGATCAGGACGGTACCGGAAGGTTCATTGGTCATGGGTGCAGCATAAAAGTCCCGTGCCGCCGCGCAAGGAGGTCGGCCCCGGGAGGATCAGGCGGGAATAACACGATCGATGCCGAAGCCGATGGCGCCGATATAGGCGATATACATGATCAGGAAGGCCAGCGCCGGCGCCCGGCCGATTTGACGCAGGCCGCCCATCATGAACAGCAGCAGCAACAGCGTCGCCCCGATCATGATCCACAGGTCGAAATTGAGCACCCGGGCCTCGACCGTGACCGGCGTGACCACGGCGACAATGCCGATGACCCCCAGAACATTGAACAGGTTGCTGCCAACCACGTTACCGAGCGCCACATCCGGGTGGCCGCGATAGGCGGCAACCACCGACACAACGAGTTCGGGCAGTGAGGTGCCGAGGGCCACCACCGTCAACCCGATCACCGCTTCACTCACGCCGAACAGGCGGGCCGCCGCCACGCCGCCCCGCACCACCAACTCGGATCCGGCGAGCAGGGCCGCGAGACCGGCAAGGAACATCAGGACCGCGATAAGCAGATTTGCCGGCGGCATCCCCGAATCCCCGACTTCTCCGGCCATGCCGCCGGCGGCGCCGCCCTCGCCGGCGGCCTCGCGCTTGTAGGAGTTCCAGAGGAAATACGAGAAGGCGATCAGCAGGACTGCACCCGACCAGACGTCGACCACACCGCGAAATGAAAGCACCGAGAAAATCAGCGTGCCCGCCAGCAATATGAGGCCATTCCGGCGAAGCTCGGCGGACACACAGGCGATGGGCGTCACCAGGCCCGCCGCGCCGAGAATCAGCAGAAT
The DNA here is from genome assembly GCA_022823235.1 of Rhodospirillales bacterium. Lineage (GTDB taxonomy): Bacteria > Pseudomonadota > Alphaproteobacteria > Rhodospirillales > UBA2165 > JAJDXO01. The sequence continues at coordinate 97,760 of JAJDXO010000042.1, read as the reverse complement.
ATTCGCGATGTTCGAGCCGACCACGTTACCGACGGCCAACCCCGGCGCACCCGACAGCGCCGCGTTCAGCGACACCAGCAGTTCGGGCGCCGAGGTGCCGAAAGCCATAACGGTCATACCGATAACCAACGTCGAAATGCCGAACCGCCGCGCCAGCGCGACGGCGCCGCGGACCATGACCTCGGCCCCGCCCAGCAACAGCAGGAATCCACCGATGATTTGCAGTGCGATGATCATGAAGCCGAATGAGTGACCGGAAAGAGTTAAACCTTGGATAAGGCGTGGCCGCACTATGGTCGGGACGCGGGGAAAATCAATGTCTTTGTAGGCTCGACAACGCCCACCGGTGTGCTATTTAGCCGCCCGTGGCATTCGCCGGACGTCAGGAGTTGGGCCCGGAAATGAAATTTCTTCAGACCGCCATTTACATCGCGTTGATCGTCGCCGTGAACTGGGCGTTCTCCGTGGTCGATCCCGTCATCCTGCCGAACGGCGCGGCATGGCCGCCGGTTTCCTTGATCGTCGGGTTCATTTTCGTCTCCCGGGATTTCGCCCAGCGGGAAATCGGGCACTGGGTCATCATCGCCATGCTCGTCGGCGGCGCCATCAGCTTCTTCATGGCCAGCCCTCAGATCGCCATGGCCAGTGTCGCGGCCTTCCTGGTCGCCGAATTCATCGACTGGGCCATCTACAGTTTCACCGGCCGGACCCTGTCCCAGCGGATCCTGCTCTCCAGCATCGTCGCCACCCCGGTCGACAGCGCGGTGTTTCTCTACATGGCCGGGTTCGGCTCGCCGTTTGCGGTGCTGATCCAGACGCTGAGCAAGCTGGCCGGCGCGGTGATCGTCTGGTGGATCATCCGGCGGCGGGAGAAGAGGGAAGCGGCGTCCGCTTAGACCTAGAGCGGCTCCACATCGCCGAGCGCGCGGGCATCGTCGAAATCGTCGGCGAAGGCTTGCAGCGTGCCGGCCTCGATCGCGTCTCGAAGCCCGGTCATCAGGTCTTGATAGTATTGGAGGTTGTGCCGGGTCATCAGCATGGCGCCGAGAATCTCGTCCGATTTGACCAGATGATGCAGGTACGCCCGGGAATGGCCCGTGCATGCCGGGCATCGGCACGCTTCATCCAGCGGGCGCGGGTCCCTGGCATGACGGGCGTTGCGGATATTGACCTCGCCCCGGCGGGTGAACGCCTGACCGGTACGCCCCGAACGGGTGGGCAGCACGCAATCGAACATGTCGATGCCGCGGAGAACCGCGCCGACGATATCGTCGGGCTTGCCGACCCCCATCAGGTAACGGGGCCGGTCCCCGGGCAGCGCCGGTATGGTGACGTCAAGGGTGGCGAACATGGCCTCCTGCCCCTCCCCGACGGCAAGACCGCCGAGGGCATATCCATCGAACCCGATATTCACCAACCCGTCGGCGGACTTGAGCCGCAGATCCCGGTTGATCCCGCCCTGGACGATGCCGAACAGCCCGTAACCGTCCCGCTCGACGAACGCCTCCTTGCAGCGGGCCGCCCACCGTTCCGACAGGCCGACCGAGGCCAGGATGTCCTCATCCGACGCCGGCAGGGCAACGCACTCGTCGAGCACCATGGTGATATCGGCATCGAGCCGATGCTGGATTTCGACCGAGCGCTCCGGGCTCAACATGTGGCGGCGGCCATCGATGTGGGATTGGAACTCGACGCCGTCTTCGGACATCTTGCGGAGTTTGGCCAGCGACATCACTTGAAAGCCGCCGGAATCGGTCAGGATCGGACCCGGCCAGTTCATGAACTCGTGCAGGCCGCCCAAATCACCGATCAGCTCGGCGCCGGGACGGAGCATCAGGTGATACGTGTTGCCGAGAATAATCCGGGCGCCGGTCGCCGCCACCGCCCCGGGCGTCATCGCCTTGACCGTCGCCGCCGTGCCCACCGGCATGAAGGCCGGCGTCTCGACACTGCCATGCGCGGTGGTCAGTCGTCCCCGGCGCGCTTCGCCGTCGCCCGCCAGCGGTTCGAACCCGATCCCGGTCATGAATGCGGCTCCAGCAGACAGCAATCGCCGTAGGAATAGAACCGGTAACCCGACGCAACGGCGTGGGCGTAGGCGTCTTTCATCCGCTCCATTCCGGCGAAGGCGGAAACCAACATGAACAGGGTGGACCTGGGCAGGTGAAAGTTGGTCAGCATCAGATCGACGGCCTTGAATTCGTATCCGGGGGTTATGAACAAATCCGTCTCGCCGTCAAAGCGATGAATCCGCCCCTGCCCGTCCGCCGCGCTCTCCAACAGCCGCACCACCGTCGTGCCCACGCCGACGATGCGGCCGCCGGCGGCACGCGCCTCGTTGATCCGCCGGGCCGCGCTCGACGGCACCTCGCCCCACTCTCCATGCATGACGTGGCCGTCCGTATCGTCCGCCTTCACCGGCAGGAACGTACCGGCGCCCACGTGCAGCGTCAGGGTCGAATGATCGATGCCCGCACCGGCCAATCGCCCCATCAGCGCAGGAGTGAAGTGCAGCCCGGCGGTCGGGGCGGCCACCGCGCCCTCCCGCGCCGCGAACATGGTTTGATAATCCTCCCTGTCTTCGTCGTCGCCGGTCTTTTCCCGCTTGATATATGGCGGCAACGGCATCCGGCCATGCGCCTCGAGAGCGGCGAACAGGCGGTTCCGGGTGGTTCGGAAATCCAACACCACCTCGCCGGCATCCCGCTTCGCGGTTACCGCCGCGCGCAGATCGGGGGCGAACGCAATGGCATCACCCTCCTTCAGACGCTTTGCCGGCCGGGCAAAAGCCGCCCAAATCCCTTCCCCCTCCTCTTTGTGAAGGGTGACTTCGATGGACGCTTCGCCGCGCGATCCCCGCAGCCGGGCGGGAATAACCTTGGTGTCGTTGAAAACCATCAGATCCCCCGGACGAAGCAAGCCGGGCAGGTCTCTCACCCGGTGATCGGCCAAGCCGCCGGACACATGCAGCAGCCGCGCGGCATCACGGGGCTCCACGGGGCGCTGTGCAATCGCCGAGGCGGGCAGCTTAAAATCAAATTCGTCGAGACGCATGGTTCAGGCCGTTGATGTGGCGGCGCGGACCCTATCCCAAACCGGCCCGGGCGAGAACCGCTTTGACGATCAATCCGGGCTGGGCACGGCCAAGGATGCGAACTATTTTGGGGTTATGGAGACCGCATGATCGACGAAATCTACAACAAGGACGTGCTCCGGCTGGCGGGAAATATCGGGCGCATCGGCCGGTTGGAAGACCCGGATGTCAGCGTCACCCGGACCGCACCGCTGTGCGGCAGCGGCATCGTTGTCGACCTGGGGATCAAGGATGGCGTGGTCACCGACTATGCGCAGGAAATCAAGGCTTGTGCCCTGGGTCAGGCGGCCGCGTCGGTGATCGCCGAGCACGTCATCGGGGCCGACCTGACGGAACTCGGCGCCTTGCGGGACCGAATGGCCGCCATGCTGGCCGGTGACGAACCGCCGCCCGGGGGCAAGTGGGCGGCGCTCGCCGCACTGGCGCCGGCCAAATCCGCCACCGCGCGCCACGGCGCCATCATGCTGGCGGTCGACGCGGTTATCGAAGCGCTCCAAGAAACAACTGTGACGACGGGCGCCGCCTGAGATGCAGCACTCGCCGATCCTGGCGGACGTCCTGATCTTTCTGGTCGCCGCCATCGTCATCGTCCCCCTCCTCAAACGTCTGAAATCGAGCCCGGTGATCGGCTACCTGGCGGCCGGCATTCTCATCGGCCCCCACGGTTTCGGTTTCATTAGCGATGCCGAGGGCGCCCAGGCGCTGGCCGAGTTCGGCGTGGTATTTCTGCTGTTCACCGTCGGCCTTGAACTGTCCTTCGGGCGGCTCAAGCAGCTCCGGAAATATGTATTCGGTCTGGGCACGGCCCAGGTCGCGCTCACCGGCGCCATCATCTTCGGGACCGCGCTGGCGTTCGGGATTTCCGTCAACGCGGCGATCGTCATCGGGGCGGGCCTCGCCTTGTCGTCGACCGCGTTCGTCCTGCAACTGCTGACCGAGCGCGGCGAGCGGGCCACACCCTACGGCACCATGTCTTTCGCCGTTCTGCTGTTCCAGGATTTGATCATCGTGCCGTTGCTGATCCTGGTGCCGCTCCTCAACGAGCAAGGCCCCTCCCTGCTGACGGCGATCGGCGAGGCGGGCCTCAAGGCCGTTCTCGCACTGGTCGTCGCCGTCGTCGCCGGCCGGCTGGTGCTGCGGCCGGTCTACCGGCTGATCGCCGCGTCCGGCAGTACCGAGCTGTTCGTTGCCGCCACCTTGCTGGTCGTGCTGGGTACGGGCTGGGTCTTTTCCCTGGTCGGCCTCTCCATGGCATTGGGCGCCTTCCTCGCCGGACTGCTGCTCGCCGAGACCGAGTACCGGCATCAGGTTGAGGCCGATATCCGGCCGTTCCGCGGGCTGTTTCTCGGCCTGTTCTTCATGTCGGTGGGCATGGTGGTCGATTTCCGGGTGGTCATCGCCGAGTGGCTGCCGATCCTCGGCATCGTCGCCGGCCTGCTGATCGGGAAGTCGATCGTCATCGGCCTTCTATGCCGGGCCTTTGGCCTGTCGACCACCGTTTCGGGACGGGTGGGCCTGATCCTCAGCCAGGGCGGGGAGTTCGGCTTCGTCATATTCGGCGCGGCCCTGGCGGCCGGCATCCTCTCGCCCGAGATGGGCGCCATACTGTTCGCCGCGGTGACCATCACCATGGCGCTGACGCCCCTGATGGCCTATGTCGGCGACAGGTATGCCGAATGGCTGACCCCCAGCGTGGTCCCGCCCGCCTCGGACATCAGCAAGGCCGGCGGCGAGCTGGAAGACCATATCATCATCATCGGGTTCGGGCGGGTCGGTCAGACCGTCGCCATGGTGCTCAACGCCACGGACACCCCCCACATTGCCCTCGACCGGGATTACCGGCTGGTCGCCCAGTGTCAGCATCAGGGGACCGAGGTCTATTACGGTGCCGCTACCGAAATCTCGGTCATCACCGCGGCGGGTGCGGCCCGGGCCCGGGCGGTGGTCATCACGATCAACGAGCGGGAGGATGTCAGCCGGGCGGTGCGGGAACTGCGATCCGCATATCCGGACCTGGCGATTTACGTCCGCGCCCGGGACCTGACCCACGTCCGCCAGCTCGAGGATTTGGGCGCAACCGCCGTGGTTCCGGAAACCCTCGAGGCCAGCCTTCAACTCGGCGGCATCATTATCCGTGCTATCGGCGTCAGCGCCGAGGATAGCGCCGACACGCTCGATTCCTTCCGCGAGGACGATTACGCCATGCTCCACGAAATCACCGCCTCCCGGAACAGCACCCGGCAAAGCGGCTAGACCGGCCTTCTCGTTGCAAACGTTGCAAATCATGTGACTCTTCCGGGGCGGCTGGCTAATCTCCGCCGCATGGCTTCGACATCGATCCCCGGAATGCTGAAACCCCTGTCAGCCTTGTTGCTCGCGGCGGCTGTCCTCGCGGGCGCCGCTGCCGCGTCGGCGCAGCAGGCGCCTGCCGCACCGGCCGTCGGCCAAGCGGAGCTCGAGTCCCTGCTCAAGTCCGTCGAGAACGACGCCGAGCGGCAAAAACTGATCGACCAACTGAAGGCGCTGATCGCCGCCCGGCAGCCGGCGGGCGACGAGCCAAAACCGGCCTCCTCCGTCGGCACCAGGGTCGTTGGCACACTCGCCCAGCGCGTGAAGGATGCCAGCGAGGCGTTTCTCGATGCGGGCACCGCCCTGGACGACGCGCCCAAACTGCTGGACTGGCTATCGGATCAGGCAACGGATACCGAAGCCCGCGAGCGTTGGCTGCGGATCATATTGAAGTTGATTGTGGTGGCGTTTGCGGCAGTCGTGGCCGGGACCGTCGCCGGGCGGGTATTGCGCCGGCCGCGGGAAGCCATCGAACAGCAATCCAGCGAGTCCGTGCTCGTGCGCCTGCTGTTCCTCGCCATCCGCACGCTGCTCGACCTGATCCCGGTCGCGGCGGCGGCGGTTGCCGGTTACGCCATCCTCCCGATCACCGAGCCGACCGATCTCACGCGCCTGGTGGTCGTCACCATCATCAACGCCTACGTCCTCGCCGGCGCCATTATGGTCTTCGCGCGCATGATCCTCGCGCCCCGGGTACAGGGGCTGCGGTTCATTCCCGCCTCCGGCGAGACCTCCAACTACCTCTATATCTGGGCGCGGCGATATACGTTCATCTGGGTTTACGGCTCCTTCGGGATCGCCGCCGCGGGGCTCTTGGGTCTGCCCCGGGGCGGACAGCAATTCGCCGTTACCTTCCTTGGCCTGCTGATCGCCGCCATGGCCATTATCTTCGTCCTCCAGAACCGCCGGCCGTTTGCGGAGTTCCTCCACGCAGGCGACGAGCGGCCCGAGCGCGGCCACCCCCTGACCGCGCTCCGCAACCGGATCGCCGATATCTGGCACGCGCTCGCGATCATCTATGTCGCCGCGGTCTATGGCATCTGGGCGCTCCGGATCGAGGACGGCTTCGAGAACTTCCTCGGCTCATCCGTGATCACGGTGGTTGCCATCGTTGTCGCAATTCTGGTCGGTCACGGTATTCACCGGGTGATCCAACGGGGTTTCTCCATCAAGGACGAGATGAAAGCCCGTTATCCGGGCCTGGAGCAACGCGCCAACCGCTACCTGCCGGTCATGGAGCGGGTGCTGCGCGTCTTCGTCCTGATTATCGCGCTGACCGTGATCCTCCAGGCCTGGGGCCTCGATGCGGTCGCCTGGCTGCAGAGCCCGGCCGGGTTGCGGGTCGTATCCGCGGCCGCCAGCATCGCCATTGTCCTGGTTGTCGCATTGGTGGTTTGGGAAGCCGCCAGCGCCGCCATAGAGCGTTACCTCGACCAGGCGGACGAAGGCGCGGAAGCGCTTGCCCGACGCGACCGGGCGCGAACCCTGCTGCCGCTCCTGCGCAACGTCCTGTTTTTCTTCATCGCCGTTCTGGTGGTGCTGGTGGTGCTGGCCGAACTCGGGGTCAATATCGGGCCGCTGCTGGCCGGCGCCGGCATTGCGGGCCTGGCGATCGGGTTCGGCTCCCAAAAACTCGTTCAGGACGTGATCACCGGCGCCTTCATGTTGTTCGAGGACGCGGTCGCGGTCGGCGACGTCGCCCGGGTCGCCGGAACGGCGGGAAAGGTCGAGGACATGTCCATCCGGTCGATCCGGCTGCGGGACCTGTCGGGCAACGTCCACACCATTCCGTTCAGCGCCATCGACACGGTCACCAACATGACCAAGGAGTGGTCCTACTACGTCTTCGAGATTGGCATCGCCTATCGCGAGGATGTCGACGAGGTGATCGGTGTGCTGGAACAATTGGGAGAGGAAATCCGGGCCGACGAAGACTTCGGTCCCAAAATTCTCGAACCCCTGGAAGTCCTGGGTCTGGATTCATTCGGCGACTCGGCCATCGTCATCAAGGCCCGGTTCAAGACCATGCCGATCGAGCAATGGTCGGTGGGCCGCGAGTTCAACCGCCGGATCAAGCGCCGTTTCGATGAGTTGGGCATCGAGATACCCTTCCCCCATCAGACCATCTATTTCGGCGAGGACAAGGACGGCGGCGCGCCGGCCGCACCGGTGCGTATGGAAACCGGGCGCAACCGGACCAAACCGGCGGAACCGGCCAAACCGGCCCCAACCGCCCGCGCGCCCTCCGCGGCCCCAAGCTCCTCCGGACAGGTCGAGGGCGGCGACGGAGAATAGACAGATGCCCGATGCGGTCTCCGCCCCCCCAACCGTGCCAAGAAAACCGACGACCATTACCCTCCACGGCCGAACCCGGACCGATGAGTACGCCTGGCTGAAGGACGAGAACTGGCAGGAGGTGATGCGTGATCCGGACAAGCTGGACCCGGATATCCGCGCCTATCTGGAAGCCGAGAACGCGTACACCAAAGCCCTGCTCGCCGGGACCGAAGATCTTCAGACGCTGCTGTTCGACGAGATGAAGGGACGGATCAAGGAAGATGATTCCTCGGTCCCCGCCCCCGACGGCGAATTCGAGTATTTCACCCGCTACGAGACCGGCGGGCAGCACCCGCTGTTCTGCCGCCGAGGCACCGGCGACACGGGAGACGGCGAGGTGCTGCTTCACGGCGACGAGGAAGCCGAAGGCCTGTCCTTCTTCCGAGTCGGCGGCTGCAGCCATTCCACGGACCATGCGCGGCTGGCCTATGCTCTCGACACCAACGGCTCGGAGATTTTTACCGTCAAAATCCGTGACCTGGCGTCCGGCGGCGATCTCGATGACCGGCTTCCCGATTGCAGCGGCAATATCGTCTGGGGAAACGACGGCGAGACCCTCTACTACACGGTCCTCGACGACAACCACCGCCCCTACCGGGTCAACCGGCACCGGGTGGGAACCGAGGCGGGCGACGACGTCACGGTCTACGAGGAGACCGACCCGGGCTTCTTCGTCGCGGCGGGAAAGAGCCAGAGCGGCAAATTCGTGGAGATTTCCGCTCACGACCACACCACCTCGGAGGTGCATCTGATCGATGCCGACAATCCGGACGCCGGGCCGGTGACCGTCGCAGCCCGCGATCCCGGCGTCGAATACGACACCGCCCATGTGGGCGACAAGCTGTTCATCCGCACCAACGCGGACGATGCCGTCGACTTCAAGATCGTCGAGGCGCCGCTTGCCGCACCGGGGCGGGAGAACTGGACCGATGTCATTCCGCACGAACCCGGCCGGTTCATTCGTTCGATTTTGGAATTCGGCAGCTATCTGGTCCGGCACGAACGCATTGACGGCCTGCCTCGGATCGTTATTCGCGAGCTCGCCTCGGGCAGCGAACACGCCATCGCCTTCGATGAAGAGGCCTACGAGTTGGGCATGATCCCGGGCTATGAATTCAACACCGACATTCTGCGGTTCACCTATTCGTCCATGACCACGCCGCGGCGGACATTCGATTACCGGATGGGGGACCGCACCCGCGAGCTTCGGAAGGAGCAGGAGGTACCGAGCGGGCACCGGGCGGGCGATTACGTGACCCGGCGCATATTCGCCGAACGGCCCGACGGCGCCCGGGTGCCGATCTCCGTCCTGCACGCCGTGGATACGCCGTTGGACGGCTCGGCGCCGGCGCTGCTCTACGGCTACGGTTCCTACGGCATGTCCATGCCGGCGAGCTTCTCGACCAACCGCCTGAGCCTCGTCGACCGGGGCTTCGTCTACGCCGTCGCTCATATCCGGGGCGGCACCGAGAGGGGCTATCAGTGGTACCTGGACGGCAAGCTGACCAAAAAGAAGAACACCTTCGAGGACTTCGTCGCCGCCGGGGAAAAGCTGGCCGAAGAAGGTTTCAGCTCCGCCGGCCGGATCGCCATCCACGGCGGAAGCGCGGGCGGGATGCTGGTCGGGGCATCGGCCAACATGCGCCCCGATCTCTGGGGCGCGGTGGTCGGCGAAGTGCCCTTCGTCGATGTGCTCAACACCATGTGCGACAAGGACCTGCCGCTGACGCCGCCTGAATGGCCCGAATGGGGCAACCCGCTGGAAAGTAAAGAGGCCCACGACTACATCGCCTCCTATTCGCCCTACGACAATGTCGAGGCCAAGGACTACCCGCCGATCTTCGTCACTGCCGGGATCAGCGATCCCCGGGTCACCTACTGGGAGCCGGCAAAATGGGTGGCCAGGCTGCGGGAACTCAAGACCGACGACAATCCGCTGATGCTGCGGACCAACATGGAAGCCGGTCATGCCGGCGCCGCCGGGCGCTTCGACCGTCTGGATGAGGTAGCAATGGTCTACGCATTCCTGCTGAGCGTGCTTGGCAAGGCGTAGCGGCTGACGGCGAAAAGCGGGCGATCATGGACCCCATCACTCAGGGCATAGTCGGCGCGGCGCTGCCGCAGACCGCCTCCCGGAAGAAAACGGTGGTTTTGGCCGGCTTGGTCGGATTTGGCGCCGGGCTGCTGCCGGATGCGGACGTGTTCATCCGCTCCTCGACCGATCCCCTGCTGGCGCTCGAATTCCACCGCCAGTTCACCCATTCGATTTTCCTCATTCCGTTCGGCGGATTGATTGCGGCGGCGATCGTTCATCTCGTGCTCCGGCGATGGTGGCGATTGCCGTTCCGCCTGACCCTCCTCTACTGCACTCTCGGTTACGCCACCCATGGGCTGCTCGATTTCGCGACCTCCTACGGCACCATGCTGTTCTGGCCGTTCAGCGACCTTCGGTTGTCGGCCAGTATCATCTCCATCATCGATCCGCTGTTCACCGTCCCGATCGTGGTCCTGGTCGGCTCGGCCATGACCTGGAAGTCGCCCAGGCTCGGCCGCTTCGCCGTCGCCTGGGCGATCTTTTACTTGTCGCTCGGCACGCTCCAGCACTTCAATGCAAGGGCGATGGCCGCGGACCTCGCGGCCGCCCGGGGGCACGCGCCGGGAGACATCACGGTCAAACCGAGCATCGGCAACATTTTGGTCTGGAAGACCATCTATACGGCGGATGACCGGTATTACGTGGATGCGGTTCGGGCCGGGATCGCGCCCCGGATATACCCGGGCACCTCGATCGCCAAACTCGACACCCGGCGCGACTTCCCCTGGCTCGATCCCGAGAGCCAGCAATACAGGGACGTGCACCGCTTTGCCTGGTTCAGCCAGGGTTATGTCGCCCTCGATCCCAAGGTTCCCAATACGGTGATCGATGTCCGCTATTCCTTTCTGCCCAACACCGTCGACCCCTTGTGGTCGGTCGAGGTTTCCCCGGCCGCGGGGCCTGACGATCACGTGACGTGGGACGGGGAACGGGAGGACGGCCGGCCGCGCATCGGCGAAATGTGGCGGATGATCGTCGGCGGTTGATCCCGATGAACCCGCCTCGCTAAACTCTCCCGCAGGGGAGGGGACCATGGCGCAATCCAATATCGAAGTGACACCGCTGGCCGGCTCCATGGGCGCCCTGGTTTCGGGATGCGACCTGTCGGGCGACCTGGACAACCGGACGTTCGACGCCATCCACCAGGCGTTCACCGATCATCTGGCGATCTTCTTCCCGGACCAGCGGCTGACCCCGGAAACCATGAGCCGGTTCGTCGCCCGCTTCGGTGAGCCCCTGCCCCACCCCTACATGAAGCCGCTGGAGGGCGCGCCGGAGGTCCATGAGCTTCGCAAGAAGCCCGAGGAAAGCCATGTCTTCGGCAATCTCTGGCACATGGACTTCACCAACCTGCCCCGGCCGTCACTGGCCAATTCGCTCTATGCCCGCGAAATCCCGACCCGCGGCGGCGATACGCTGTTCACCAACATGTACATGGCCTACGAGGCCCTGTCGGACGGCATGAAGGAGATGCTCGGCGGCATGAACGCCGTCCACGGATTTCCCGAGACCTACAAACGGAATGTCGCCCTCGAGGAAGCCAAGACCGGTGTCACCAAGGTGGATGCCGATACCATCGCCTACCGGGACAATTATGACAGCGAGGTCATCCATCCGGTGATCCGGGTGCATCCGGATTCGGGCCGCAAGGTGCTCTACGTCAACCCCGGCTTCACGCTGCGCCTGGAAGGAATGACGGAGGAAGAGAGCAAACCCATATTGGATTACCTCTATGCCCACGCGGTGCGCCCCGAATTCACCTTCCGCAACAGATGGCGGGTGGACATGCTGGGTATCTGGGACAATCGCTGCTCCATGCACTACGCGATGAACGACTACCCCGGACAAACCCGGGTCATGCACCGGATGGTGGTGCTGGAGCTGGAGAAACCGTCACGGACCGGTGCCGCCGCCATCGGCGGGAAGACCGCCGCCGCGAGGCCCGATAATCCCTGAGCCGGGCGCTTGGCGTCCAAATCCGCGACCGCGGAAAAGAGGAGTGGAAGCAAGTGAGTACGGGAAATCTCGCCGGGTTTACCATCGCGGCGTTGGTCATGGTTGCATCGGCGGGCGCCGCCGCCTCGGAGCAGCATCTGCGCCTCATCGACCGTCTCGACCGGCCTCGGGACGGGTACTGCATCGACATTCCGGGCACACCCGGCAATCTGCGCACGGATATCCCGCTGTTCGCCCACAATTGCAAGGTCGGGCTGCCGCCGGACGCGGCCGTCGTGTTTACGCCGGAAGGCCATATCCGGTTTCCGGCGCCCGACAAGTGCGTGACCATCGCCGGCGTGAACCGGGGCGCCCTGCCGGGCGCCGCCGCGATGCTCGCCGATTGCGGCGCCTCGTCCATCTTCTTCAACGCGGCCAATTTTCAGCGTTTCGAGCTGAAAGCCGACGGCAGGCTGATCCTCAGGAATTCCAACCTGTGCCTCGCGGTCGGGGCCGTCTCGGCAGCTACCTATTCGAGCGCCGATCGCTGGCGAACCCTGTTTGTGGACGATTGCGATACGGCGGATGCCAGGCTTTCCCGTTGGGAACTCGTTACGCCGTAAGGCGGCCTGCCGCCCGAAGCCGGCCTGCGCCGTCCGAAAGTCGGCTTCGGCCGACTGAAGGCCGGAGGATTACCAGAACCGTTTCTTGGCGAAGGCTATTCCCGAACCGGATTTGAGGTAGTACTCGAACTCCTGCGCTTTGCGTTTGTCGGCAAAAGCGTGATAGCTCACCAGCTTCCACGGAATATACTTGGCAGTGTGGATTGATCCACCGGCATTATGGGTCGCAATTCGGCTCTTGAGATCAGTGGTGTATCCGACGTAACGCTGTTCCGGATTGGCCTCGCTCCTGATGAGGTAGACGTAGAACATCGCGTTGTTCCTCCACCAGCCCTCCATCGCTAAAGCTACGGAGGGCAGCCTCGCTCTAATCAAGCTACGTCAGGCTAACTAGCGTAAGCCAGCCGTAGCTCGAAGAGCGAAGGCTGGCGGTGAGGGTGGGATTCGAACCCACGGTACCCATAAGGCACAACGGTTTTCGAGACCGCCCCGTTCGACCGCTCCGGCACCTCACCTGGGAGCGGGAGTGTTAATGGATTTCGCCCCGATCCGAAAGGGCAAATTGGCGGCCGCCAGGAAACGCCTGAAACCGCGCCCCTAAACCATTTGACAGGGTGGCGTCCGGGCGGTAGTTTCCGCGGCCTTCGGCGCCTGCCGGGGGCGTCCAATTCATATGGATTACAAAGACGATGTTCGCAGTCATCAAGACCGGCGGGAAGCAGTATCGGGTGACGCCCGGCGACATCATCGTGGTCGAGAAACTGACCGCCGATGAGGGCTCGGCCGTCACCTTCGACAGCGTGCTGATGCTGGGCGAGGACGGCAAGGCGCCGGCCGTCGGCACGCCGATGATCGCCGACGCGACGGTGACCGGCGAAGTGGTCGAGCAGGGCCGCGGCGACAAGATCACGGTATTCAAGAAAAAGCGTCGTCAGGGCTACCGCCGGACCAAGGGCCACCGCCAGCTTCAGACGGTCCTGAAGATCACCGGGATCAACGGCCAAGGGTCCAAGGGGGGTAGCCAAGCGGCGAAGAAGCCCGCCACGAAGCCGGCCGCCAAGAAGGCCGCTAAGCCCGCCGGGAAGGAAGCGCCAAAGGCCGCGGAGGCCGAAGCCGAAGCCGAAGCCAAAGCCAAGCCCGCGGCCAAGAAGGCCCAGGCCAAACCGGCAGCCAAGAAGCCCGCAGCGGCGAAATCGACCGCCGCGAAGAAGCCGGCAGCGAAATCCACGGCGGCCAAGAAGCCCGCGGCCAAGGCGGCAGCCGCCAAGTCGAGCACGGCGAAGAAGCCCGCAGCCAAGAAGCCGGCTGCGAAAAAGGCGCCCGCGAAGAAAGACGACTAGGATTCCCAGGAGCATTCGAGATGGCACATAAGAAAGCAGGCGGCAGCTCCCGCAACGGCCGCGACTCCGCCGGCCGGCGCCTCGGCATCAAGAAATACGGCGGCGAGGCGGTCATCGCCGGCAACATCATCGTCCGCCAACGGGGCACCAAGTATCACCCCGGAGACAATGTCGGCATGGGCCGCGACCACACCTTGTTCGCATTGACCGACGGCAAGGTGGCGTTCCGGCGCAGGAAGTCCGACCGGGTCTACGTGGCGGTGGAGCCGGCCAGCTAAATAGCCGGCCGACCGTTCCGAACCGAAGGGGAATGGCCGGCCATTCCCCTTTTTTGACGCACCCGGGCTGGCATGGCCCAACAGGATCGGATCGGTGAAATTCCTCGACGAAGCGAAAGTCTACATAAGGAGCGGTGACGGCGGCGCCGGCTGCGTCAGCTTTCGCCGCGAGAAGTATGTGGAGTTCGGCGGTCCCGACGGGGGCGACGGCGGCCGGGGCGGCGACGTCATTGCCGAATGCGTGGCCGATCTGAACACGTTGATCGACTTCAGGTACCAGCAGCACTTCAAGGCCCGGCCCGGCGCCCACGGCATGGGCAAGAACCGCGCCGGCAGATCCGGCGAGGACCGGGTGCTCAAGGTTCCCGTCGGCACCGAGATTCTGGATGAGGACCGGGAAACGGTGTTCGCCGACCTGACGGAGGCCGGGCAATCCATCGTACTCGCCAAGGGCGGCGACGGCGGACGCGGCAATACCCGTTTCAAGTCGTCCACCCACCAAGCGCCCCGGCGGGCCGATGACGGCTACCCGGGCGAGGAGCGCTGGATATGGCTGCGGTTGAAGCTGATTGCCGACGCCGGACTGGTGGGGCGGCCCAATGCGGGCAAATCGACCTTTCTGGCCACCGTCACCCGGGCGCGGCCCAAGATCGCCGATTATCCCTTTACCACCATCCACCCCAATCTGGGCGTTGCTTATGCGGATGATGCCGAGATGGTGATCGCCGATATCCCCGGCCTGATCGAAGGCGCCCACGGGGGCGCCGGATTGGGCGACCGGTTTCTCGGTCACATTGAACGCTGTGGCGTCCTGCTGCATCTGGTCGACGGCACCGACGAGGCATTTTGCCAAAACTACGACATGGTGCGGGAAGAATTGGCGGCTTATGGGGCCGGCCTGGGCGATAAGCGGGAGTTGGTTGCTCTCTCCAAATGCGACGCCCTGGACGAGGACGCCATGGCGGAGCGGGTGGGCGCCCTGACCGACCATTGCGGGGGGGAGGTCGTCGCGCTCTCCAGCGCGTCATCCCTCGGCGTGCCGGAAACGCTCCGCAAACTGCGTGAAGTGATCGCCGAGGTGCGCGCCTCGGAAGCGGAGGCGGCCGAATGAGCGCGACCGGTGAAATTCTCGGCGGCGCCAAGCGGATTGTGGTCAAGATCGGTTCGGTCCTGCTGGTCGATCCCGAGAACGGCACCCTTCATCGGCAGTGGCTGGATTCCCTGGCCGATGACGTGGCTTCGTGGGCCGGAGGAGGCCGTGAAATCGTCATCGTGTCGTCCGGCGCCATTGCCCTTGGACGGCGTTATCTCGAATTCAAGACCGGTGATCTGGCGCTCGAGCAGAAACAGGCCGCCGCCGCCGCGGGGATGGTACGCCTCGCCCACGCCTATCAGGAGGCGCTGGGACGGCATGACCTCACCGTCGCGCAGATCCTGCTCACCCTCGACGACAGTGAAAACCGGCGGCGCTACCTCAATGCCCGCAACACCCTGACCACATTGCTGGGCATCGGCGCCGTCCCCCTGATCAACGAGAACGACAGTGTCGCCACCGACGAGATTCGTTTCGGCGACAACGACCGGCTGGCGGCCCGCGTGGCGGCCATGATCAGCGCGGATGCATTGATCCTGCTGTCGGACATCGATGGCCTGTACACGTCGGACCCCGCCAAGGATAGCGGGGCCCGATTGGTGCCCGAGGTGACGGAAATGACCGCCGAGATCGACGCCATGGCGGGTGAGGCATCGTCGTCGGATAGTTCCGGCGGCATGGTAACGAAACTGGCGGCCGCCAAGCAATCACTGGCGGCGGGCTGCGCCATGGCCATCACCAAGGGCCGCGGCCTCAACCCCCTGTCGGCGCTCGAGGACGGCGCCACCTGCACCTGGTTCCGCCCAAGCGGCACACCCCAATCCGAACGCAAGCGCTGGATCGCCGGGGCGCTGCAGCCCGTCGGGGCGCTGATCGTCGATGACGGCGCCGTCAACGCGCTGAAATCGGGCCGCAGCCTGTTGCCCGCCGGGGTCACGTCGGTGGAAGGGGATTTCCAACGGGGCGATCCGGTGGCCGTCCGGGCTCAGGACGGCACCGACCTCGGACGGGGTTTGAGCGCCTATTCGTCCGACGATGCACGGCTGATCGCCGGACACAAAAGCCGTGAAATAGAGGCACGTC
This sequence comes from Rhodospirillales bacterium, assembly GCA_022823235.1. Classification (GTDB taxonomy): domain Bacteria; phylum Pseudomonadota; class Alphaproteobacteria; order Rhodospirillales; family UBA2165; genus JAJDXO01. Next base: position 81,533 of record JAJDXO010000042.1, on the reverse strand, counting down.
TCGGCTACCGTGGCCGCGACGAGATGATCCACCGGGATGATCTGGTGGTCGGATAGCTCGGAACGGACCCATGACCGAAGCGACAACAGACATTCCTGCCCTGATGCGTCAAATCGGCGATGCCGCCAAGGCGGCGGCGCGGGATTTGTTCACCGCCTCCACCGACGCCAAGGACCGGGCCTTGCGCGAAGCGGCCGCGAGCATCCGCGACAAGGCGGCCGATCTCAAAGCCGCCAACGACCTCGACATGGCGGGGGGCGAGAAGAAGGGCCTGACCGCGGCGCTCCTCGACCGGCTGAAACTCGACGACGACCGGATCGAGGGGATGGCCAAGGGCCTCGAGGACATCGCCGGCCTCGAAGATCCGGTGGGCACCAGGATCGCCGAATGGGATCGTCCCAACGGTCTTCATATCGAACGGGTCCGCACGCCGCTCGGCGTCATCGGCATCATTTATGAGGCGCGGCCCAATGTGACGGCGGATGCCGGCGGGCTTTGCCTCAAATCGGGCAACGCCTCGATCCTGCGGGGCGGATCGGAAAGCTACCACTCGTCGGGCGCCATCCTTGCCTCCATGCAGGATGGGCTGCGCATGGCCAACCTGCCGGAAGGGTGCATTCAGATGGTCCCGACCACCGATCGGGCGGCCGTCGGCGAGATGCTGACAATGGTGGAATCCATCGACGTGATCGTGCCCCGGGGCGGCAAGAGCCTCGTGCAAAGGGTCATGGACGAGGCGCGGGTGCCGGTATTTTCGCACCTGGAAGGCAACTGCCACATTTATGTGAACGAGGGCGCGCAGCCCGATATGGCCCGGGATATCGTGGTTAACGGAAAAATGCGGCGGGTCAGCATTTGCGGCGCGACGGAGACGGTGCTGATCGACCGGACGGCCGCGCCCAATCATCTGCCGCACATTTTGGACGCCCTGTTCGATGCCGGTTGCGAAGTTCGCGGTGACGCCGACACCCGGAAGCTGGACAGCCGGGTAATTCCCGCCACCGAAGCGGACTGGGATACGGAATATCTCGACAGCATCGTTGCGGTGAAACAGGTCTCCGGCGTCGACGAGGCCATCGAGCACGTGAACCGCCACGGCACCGAACACACCGACGCCATCGTCACCGAGGATGCCGCGGCCGCCGACCGGTTCCTGACCGGCGTCAACAGCGCCATCGCGCTCCACAACGCCTCGACCCAGTTCGCCGACGGCGGCGAGTTCGGCATGGGCGCCGAGATCGGCATCGCCACCGGCAAGATGCACGCGCGCGGGCCGGTCGGCCTCGAGCAGCTCACCACCTTCAAGTACGTGGTGCGCGGCAGCGGCCAGGTACGGCCCTAGGAAAGTCCGCGCTGTTGGCTCGTCCCCGCTGCATCGGATTGCTTGGCGGCTCGTTCAACCCCGCCCATCATGGTCACCGTCAGATCAGTCTCGAAGCCCTGGACCGTTTGGACCTCGACGAGGTGTGGTGGCTGGTGTCGCCGCAAAACCCTTTGAAGTCCGCCGACGGCCTCGCCGGCTATGACCGCCGCCTGAAGCACGCGGCCGAGATCGCCGATCATCCCCGGATCATCGTCAGCGATATCGAGAAGGAATTGGGAACCCGCTACACCATCGACACGATTGCCGCGCTGGGGGAGCGATTCGCCGGAGACCGGTTTGTGTGGCTGATGGGCGCGGACAATCTCGTGCAGTTTCCCAAGTGGAAACGCTGGCGCGCGCTGTTTCGCGCCATCCCCATTGCGATTTTTCCCAGGCCTACATATTCTAGACGTGCGTTGTCCGGAAGGGCGGCCCGCCGCTTCGCCCGCTATCGGGTAAGCGGTATCCGGGCCTCGAGCTTGGCTCTCATGAAGCCGCCCGCGTGGGTTTTCCTGCGCACCCGGCCCGACGCGGTATCGGCTACCCGCATCCGCGCCGAGGAGGAAGCGGACCGGCCGCAGACTTAGTTGTCGTGCAAGCAAAGGAGAAGATTGCCATAACCGACCGCAAAGTTGAGCTTCCCACTCCCGATAACATGTTGGAGCTGATTGAAGCCTCTCTCGATGACGACAAGGCGCAGGACGTTGTGGTCATCGACCTCGCCGGCAAGACCGATTTCGCGGACTACATGGTTATTGCCACCGGCACCTCGCAACGCTTGGTCAACACCATGGCCCAGCACCTCCGGGAAAAACTCAAATCCGAAGGCGTCAAGGGAATCTCCCTTGAGGGGACACCCGCCTGCGACTGGGTATTGCTCGACGGCGGCGACGTCGTCGTGCATCTGTTCCGCCCGGAGTTCAGGGAATTCTACGACCTGGAAAAGATCTGGGGCGAGCCGATGCGGCGCCCGCAGGCCAAACCGGCGCCGCAACCGGAACAGGTTGCCTGATTCAGGCGCCCCCCGCCGGCGCGCAGGGACGGACACCGATATGGAAATTGTTGTCGCCGCGGTCGGGCGCGCGAAAAGCGGCCCTGAACGCGAAATTTGCGACGAGTATGCGCGGCGGCTCGCGACGCCCGTGAAATTAAAGGAGGTCGAGGAACGGCGCCGGCTCCCGGCCGCCGAGCGGATAGCCAGCGAGGGGAAGAAGCTTCTTGATGCCCTGCCCGCCAAGGGGTTCGTCGTGGTCCTGGACCGGACCGGCAGGGTGCTCTCCAGCGACGACCTCGCCCGGAAAGTCGGCCAATGGATGGACGCCGGGCATTCATCGCTCGCTTTTGTCGTCGGCGGCGCCGACGGACTCGATGGCGCCGTACTCGACCGGGCGGATTTCAAACTATCCCTCGGCGCTTTGACGCTTCCCCATTTGCTGGCCCGCGCCGTGCTGATGGAGCAGCTGTATCGGGCGCAATGCATCCGGGCCGGCCACCCCTATCACAAATAGCCAGACGCGATCGTTGACCCTATATTGTCGCCATGCCTGACACCGTAAAGCCCGAGAGCCGGCCCAGGCCCGTCGTCCTCTGTATTCTGGACGGCTGGGGCGATCGCGCGGACGGCGACGACAACGCCATTTTCCAGGCCCGGACCCCCAATTGGGACCGGATGACGGATATCTACCCCTATTCGAAACTGCAGGCGTCCGCCCTGGAGGTGGGTCTGCCCGATGGACAGATGGGAAATTCCGAGGTCGGCCATATGAACATCGGCGCCGGGCGGGTGGTCATGCAGGACTTGCCGCTAATCGATCAAGCAATCGCCGACGGCAGCCTCGCCCGGAACGAGCACCTTGTAAGCCTGATCGACGCGCTCAAAGCATCCGGCGGGCGCTGTCACCTCATGGGACTCCTGTCCCCGGGCGGCGTCCATTCCCACCAGGACCACATGGCGGCGCTCGCCAACATTATCGCCGATGCCGGCATCGACGTCGTCATCCACGGATTTCTGGATGGCCGGGACACCCCGCCCTCCAGCGCCAAGGAATTCGTCGAGACATTGCTCGCCGATGTGGCCGCCAGCGGACGGGCGCGCATCGGCACCATTGGCGGCCGCTATTACGCGATGGACCGGGACAAGCGCTGGGACCGGGTTGAACTGGCCTACGACTGCCTGGTCGACGGCGCCGGTGAAACGGCGCCGGGCGCAATTGCCGCCATTGAACAAAGCTACGCCAATGACGCGACCGACGAGTTTGTCCCGCCGACGGTTATCGAGGGCTACACCGGCATGGCCGACGGCGACGCCATCCTGATGGCCAACTTCCGGGCCGACCGGGCGCGGGAGATTTTGACGGCCCTGGTCGATCCCTCCTTCGACGGATTCGCGCGCGCGCGCACGGTCGACTTCGCCGCCCGCCGGGGAATGACCGAATACTCGACCGGGTTGAACGAGTTCCTCGAGGCCCTGTTCCCCCAGCGTCCCCTCGACAACATTCTCGGCGAGATCGTCGCCAACCAGGGCATGACCCAGCTTCGTATTGCCGAAACCGAGAAGTACGCCCACGTGACGTTCTTCTTCAATGGCGGCGAGGAGAAGATGTTCGACGGGGAGGAACGCATCCTGGTCCCCTCCGCCAAGGTGGCGACCTACGATCTGCAGCCCGAGATGTCGGCCCCCGAAGTTACCGACAAGCTGGTGACGGAAATCGCGAGCGGCAAATTCGACCTCATCGTGGTCAACTACGCCAATGGGGACATGGTCGGGCATACCGGAATCTTCGACGCGGCGGTCAAGGCGGCCGAAACCGTTGACGCCTGTCTCGGCCGGCTCGAAGAGGCGGTCACGGCCGTCGGCGGGACCATGCTGATCACCGCCGATCACGGCAATGCCGAGCGGATGTTCGACCACGAAACCGGCCAGCCGCACACCGCGCACACGACCCAGCCGGTTCCGTTCATCATGGTGCGGCCGCCGGCCGGCGCCGGCGCACTAAAGGACGGCGTACTGGCCGATATCGCACCGACAATCCTGTCCCTCATGGGACTGGCCCAGCCCGCGGAGATGACCGGCACCAGCCTCGTCGACATGGCGGACGCGCCCGAGACCCATGCGGCGGAATAGAGCCACCGCGCTCAAAGTAATTCCATTGCTCCTGTTCGGCCTTGCCGTGCCCATTGCGGCGGCGGCGCAGAATGTCGGCGGCGACCTGAAAGAAGCCGAGAAGGAACTCCAGCAAAGCAAGTCCAAGAGCAAGTCGCTCGACCGGCAGGACAGGCGGCTCGACCGGGAATTGGGCCAACTCCAGCGGGCGCGTGTGGTCGCCGCGCGTCAGATCCAGGCTCTTGAAACCAAGATCAACGAGTTGGAAACCGAAGTCCGCGATCTCAATGGGGTGGAAAAGGTCAAGAACGCGCTGCTGGCCGACCGGCGTGCCCAATACGCGCAGGTGCTGTCGGCCATTCACCGGTTATCGCTGTTCCCGCCCGAGGCGGTCGTGGTTCAGCCGTTGAAGCCCGCCGATTTGGTCCGCACGGCCATTTTGCTGCAATCCACGGTGCCGCGGCTGCAAGATCAGGCGTCGCGAATTCGCGACGATCTGTTGGCCCTTAACGAAACCCGCGATCACATCTTGGAGAGCCGCCGCCGGCTGGAGGATGCCCGGAAGGAGATCGATGTGCAGCGCAGCAAGCTGGCCTCGCTGCAACTGGAGAAGAGCCGTGAGCGCGATGAGATCGCCTCCGCCCGGCGGGCCGAGGCCAAGCGCCTGGCGGCCCTGACGGCAAAAGTCACCGATCTTCGGGACCTGTTCGGCAGGCTGGAGGCGGACCGGGAGCGGGCGCCCGCGGCGGCGCCACTATCCAAACCCCGGGAAAATCCCGGCATACCGGTCAAAAATGACACTGGACGCCCGGCCGCCGCGGGGCCGGCGGAGACCGGCCTCGGGTCCCGGCGCCCGATTTCGCGGGCCAAGGGGCGGCTGCCGTTGCCCGTGGTTGGCCGGGTCAAGGGCCGCTATGGGGAAATGATTCGCCCCGGAATCACCCGGAAGGGCATTGAGATCGAAACGGCTGCCGGGGCCCAGGTCGTGGCGCCCTATGACGGCAAGGTGGTTTTTGCCGGGAATTTCAGGGGTTACGGGCAGCTATTGATCATCGAACACAGCGAAGGATATCATAGCCTGCTGGCGGGGATGACCCGCATCGACGGCACACCGGGACAGTGGTTATTGGCAGGTGAACCGGTGGGCGTCATGGGACCGGCGGCTCAGGAAAAGCCGTCGCTGTATGTCGAATTTCGGCGGAAGGGGCGGCCCATCAATCCCCTTCCTTGGCTCGTAGCTCAGACAAAGTAAGGCGAAAACATGAAAAAGGTTTTCTTCTCGGCACTGACCGCGGCATTGGCGGTCACCCTGTTGGTCGGCTCCCCGGCGGCGGCCGATACGAAGAACAACGCCGACACCTATCGTCTCCTCAACCTGTTTGGCGATGTGTTCGAACGGGTGCGGGCCGAATATGTGGAGGAAGTTTCGGATGAGGAACTGATCGAAGCGGCCATTACCGGCATGCTGACATCTCTGGACCCCCACTCCAGCTACCTCAATGCCAAGAACTTCAAAGACATGCAGGTCCAGACCCGCGGCAAGTTCGGCGGACTGGGCATCGAAGTGACCATGGAAAACGGCTTGGTCAAGGTGGTTTCGCCCATCGATGACACGCCCGCCTCGCGGAGCGGCATCAAGCCCGGCGATTTCATCACTCACCTGGATGGCAAACCGGTCCTCGGACTCACGCTCGGAGAGGCGGTGGAACTCATGCGGGGCAAGGTGGGCTCGGACATCAAGCTGACCATCAAGCGCGAAAATACCGCGGCCTTTGACGTCACCATCACCCGGGCGGTGATCCCGCTCCGGACGGTGCGCTCACGGGTCGAGGGCGACGTCGCCTACGTCCGAATTTCATCTTTCAGCCAGCCGACGACCGACGGCCTCAAAAAGGCCATGGCGAAACTCAAGACCGAACTGGGTGACAAATTCAAAGGCCTGGTCCTCGATCTCCGCAACAATCCGGGCGGCCTCCTGGATCAGGCGGTCGGCGTCTCCGACGCGTTCCTGGAACAGGGCGAGATCGTCTCGACCCGCACCCGCGAGAAAGAGCAGCATCAGCGGTTCAATGCCCGGCCCGGCGATTTGGCCGACGGCAAACCCATCGTCGTGCTGATCAACGGTGGTTCGGCTTCGGCTTCCGAGATCGTCGCCGGCGCCCTGCAGGACCAAAAGCGAGCGATCATCCTCGGCACCAAATCCTTCGGGAAGGGTTCGGTGCAGACCATCATGCCGTTGGGCCGTCACGGCGCCATGCGGTTGACCACGGCGCGCTACTACACGCCGTCGGGCAGGTCGATCCAGGCCGTCGGTATCGATCCTGATATCGCTGTCGAACAGGCTCGTGTCGAGCGGGTCGGCAACGGCGAGCGCCGCCGGGAATCGGATCTCCGCGGCGCGCTGCGGAACGAAGGCGAGGGCAACGGCAACGGCCAGCCCGCGCAGACCGAGGAGCGGCAGGACTTCCAGCTTCAGCGCGCCCTCGATCTGCTTCAGGGCGTGTCGCTGTTCAATCAGCTTCTGAAGGGATAACCGGAAGAGGCATCGGCAAACAAACCTCTGACAGGCGGCGAATGGCCGGCGAAGACGACGAAGACGACCCCGAGAAAGCAGCCAAACGCAATAGCCCCCCTGACCTTCCGCGAATGTCCGACCCCAAACAGGAACTGCCCTACCGTCCCTGCGTCGGCGTACTGATGTTCAATGATGCGGGCCGGGTGTTTGTCGGCAAGCGGATCGACACGCCGGAACTCGCATGGCAAATGCCGCAGGGTGGCATCGACGAAGGAGAGGCACCTGATCGGGCGGCGCTGCGCGAACTGGAAGAAGAGATCGGAACGGGAAACGTCGAGTTGGTGGCGGAAACGGAGGATTGGATCAATTACGACCTGCCTGACGAGTTGATCGGCAAGGTGTGGAAGGGCCGGTATCGGGGACAAACCCAAAAGTGGTTCGCCGCGCGGTTTCTCGGCGCGGACACGGAAATTGACGTCCTGGGCGTTGCAAAGCCGGAATTCGGCGACTGGCGGTGGGTGGGGCTTGATGAACTGCCGTCGCTGATCGTTCCCTTCAAGCGCAGGGTATACGAATTGGTGGTTGCGGAATTCCGCGGAATCGTCGTCAAATCCAATTAAATCAATGGCCGGAACGGTCGCTTTCGGGGTTCACGGAAAATCGAGCGGTTTTCGCGGAGACGACGGTTGGCGGGGAGTGTCCATTGTGTTAAGACAGCGCGCTTTTTTGCTGTTTTTTGGTGGAACGATCTGGTTTGATCGCCTGGAAAATCGACGCCGATTGACATTCCAACTTTAGAGATTTTTGCACGGACGACGCGGCCCCTGGGACCGCTTCGGTAAAAGTATCGTCGGGAGAACACGACAATGGTAGGCACGGCCGCAGTTGCCATGGAAGAACCGCTCCGCGAGGAAGTGGAGGACGTTGTCATCCGCTTCGCCGGGGACTCGGGCGACGGCATTCAGATTACCGGGGGTCAGTTCACCCAAACCACCGCGCTGGCCGGAAACGATCTGGCAACCTTCCCGGATTTTCCGGCCGAAATCAGGGCGCCCGCCGGCACGACCTTCGGGGTTTCGGCCTTTCAAATTCATTTCGGATCCCGCGACATCAAGACCGCCGGCGATGCACCGGACGTGCTGGTTGCGCTGAACCCGGCGGCGCTTAAGGTCAACCTCGGCGATTTGCGGGACGGCGGCCTGATCGTCGCGGATACCGGCGCGTTCACCGACCGGAACCTTAAAAAGGCCGGCTTCGACCAGAACCCACTCGACAATGACAGCCTCGCCAACTACCGGGTTGTCGCTATCGATGTTTCCAAGAACACCTTGGAAGCGGTCAAGGATGAGGGCCTCAGCCAGAAGGAAGCGCTTCGCTGCAAGAACATGTGGACGCTGGGCCTGGTCTATTGGCTCTACGACCGCGACCGCAAGCCGACGTTCGACTGGCTTACCGGCAAGTTCAAGAGCCGCCCTGAAATCGCCAACGCCAATATTGCCGCCGTGAATGCGGGCCATGCGTTCGGCGAAACCATGGAAGTGTCCGACGGCGGGGTCGCCTATACGGTCTCGGCGGCCGAAATCGATCCCGGCCTTTATCGGACGGTTACCGGGATCGAGGCGCTGTCCTGGGGTCTGATCGCCGGCTCTCAATCGACCCAACTCGATTTGTTTTTTGCCGGCTACCCGATCACGCCGGCCTCGTCGGTGCTTCACACGCTTTCGCGTCTCAAGGAATTCGGTGTCATCACGTTCCAGGCGGAGGACGAGATTGCCGCTGTGTGCTCGGCCATTGGCGCGTCCTACGCCGGTAATCTCGGCGTGACGGCGAGTTCCGGCCCGGGCATCGCGCTCAAGACCGAAGCCATCGGCCTCGCCATCTCCGTGGAACTGCCCCTCGTGGTGATCAACGTCCAGCGCGCGGGCCCATCGACCGGCATGCCGACGAAGACCGAACAATCCGACCTGCATCAGGCGGTCTATGGCCGAAACGCGGACAGCCCGCTCGCGGTCATCGCGGCCAAGTCGCCCGCCGATTGCTTCGAGGTCGCCATCGAGGCGGCCCGGATTGCGACCAAGTACATGACCCCGGTAATGCTGCTGGCCGACGGCTATCTCGCCAATGCGTCGGAACCGTGGCGGATTCCCGACGCGACGGCCATCGAATCCAACCCGGTTTCCTTTCATACCGACCCGGATGAATTCCATCCCTTCCTGCGGGATGAAACCACCTTGTCGCGCGCGTGGGCGGTTCCCGGAACGCCGGGTCTCGAGCACCGGATTGGCGGTATCGAGAAGTCCTATTCCACGGGCAACATTTCCTATGAGCCCGAGAACCACCAGAAAATGACCGACACCCGCCGCGCCAAAATCGACGGCATCGCCAAGGACATCCCGGACCAGACGGTGGAACTGGGCAGCCAAGGCGGCAAGATGGCGCTGGTCGGCTGGGGCTCGACATTCGGTCCGATCAACCGCGCGGTTCAGATCCTGCGCGCGGACGGCCACGACGTGTCCCACATCCACATCCGTCACATCTGGCCGCTGCCCGCCAACCTGGAGAGCCTGCTCGGCGGCTACGAGCAGATCCTGGTTCCGGAAATGAACACCGGTCAGCTGCTGACCGTACTGCGGAGCGAGTACCTGCTGCCCGCCGAGGGCTTGAACAAGGTCTCCGGCCAACCGTTCAAAGTCGCCGAGATTGTCGACGCCGTCCGCAGCCGGCTGGAGAAATAAACATGAATGTACAAACCCCGCCCGAAAAACTGACCGCCAAGGACTACGCCTCCGACCAGGAGGTCCGCTGGTGCCCGGGGTGCGGCGATTACGCCATCGTCCGCGCCATGCAAAAGACCCTGGCCGAACTTCAATCGCCGCCGGAGAAGACCGTTTTCGTATCCGGTATCGGGTGCGCCGCGCGCTTCCCCTACTATATGGCGACCTACGGTTTTCACACCATCCACGGACGCGCGGCATCCCTCGCAACCGGGGTGAAACTCGCCAACCCGGACCTGGATGTGTGGGTCATCTCCGGCGACGGCGATTCGCTCTCCATCGGCGGCAATCACCTGATGCATGTGCTGCGCCGCAACGTGAACCTGCAATACATCCTGTTCAACAACGAGATTTACGGGCTCACCAAGGGTCAGTACTCGCCCACCTCCCGGCTCGGCACGCGCTCGCCGTCGACCCCGCTGGGTTCGGTCGATGCGCCGGTCAACCCGGCCTCCTTCGCCCTCGGCTGCGGCGCGAAGTTCGTCGCCCGATCGATCGATTCCTCACAGAAGCACCTGCCCGAGGTCTTCACCCGCGCCCATACCCACCAAGGCGCGTCGTTCGTCGAGGTGTTCCAGAACTGCATCGTCTACAATGACGGGGTGTACTCTTCGTTCACCGAGAAGGGTGTCGCCGAAGACAACCAGTTGATCGTCGAGCACGGCAAGCCGCTGGTCTTCGGCAAGGAGCGCGACAAGGGGATCCGCCTCAAGCCCGGCGCCATGGAGTTGGAGGTGGTGACCATCGGCAAAAACGGCGTCACCGTCGGTGACGTTCTGGTTCACGACGAGACCAACAAGCTGGCCGCGACCCTGCTGGTGGAGATGGAGCGACCGGCATTTCCGGTCGCCATCGGCGTGCTCTACTGCAATCCCAGCGAGACCTACGACGGCGCGGTCCGCAACCAGGTCGAGCTGGCCCAGTCAAAGGGCGGCAAGCCCGACCTCAACGCGCTCATGCGCAGCGGCCCCACCTGGACCGTCGACTGACCGCACGTCAAGTCAATGGCGGATTCGGGTAAAGGCTCATGTCATCGACAAAATGGCCGGACATGACCGGATTCATTTGAATTGACCCTACGTGTCGCCCGGCTGCCAGTCTGGCGGGGCCATCTCGAAACCATCGAATTCGAAGGCCGGTGCAACGATGCAACCCGCCAACGTCCATTCGCCGAGGCTTTCGGCCGACTGCCAGGCATCGGCCGGAACCACGAGTTGCGGCGCCTGGCCGGCCGCGAGATCGGTTCCCAGGATGCGGCTGACCGCGGCAGTACCGTCATGGGAGATGGAAAGCCGCAGCGGCGCCCCATCGTAAAAATGCCAGATTTCCGTCGCATCGACCCGGTGCCAGGCGGACGTCTCACCCGCGCGCAACAGATAGTAGATCGAGGTGACGGCGCCACGGCCGCCCGCCGCCGGGGCATGGCGGTAGATTTCCTTGTAGCAACCGCCCTCGGGATGAGGCTCCAGGCCGAGGGCGGCAATGACGGAGTCGGCATCGGTGGTCATGGATAAGCCATAGCGCGGCGCGGGTCGGCGTGCAATCGGCGGCGGTACCTGTTGCGCCATCGGTTGTGATATGCTCGGCCCATGTGGCTCGATGTCATTGATCTTAGGGACTTTTATGCCTCCCCGCTGGGACGGGTCGCGCGGCGCGTGATCCGCGAACGGATACGCGATTGCTGGCCGGACGTAACCGGCCAGACCGTCGTCGGGATCGGGTTTGCAACCCCTTATCTCGGTCAGTACCGGCAGGAGGCGCGCCGGGTAATCGCCGCCATGCCGGCGCCGCAAGGCGTCATCCACTGGCCGATCGAGGGTCCGGGCGAAACCATGCTTTGCGAGGAGGCCGAACTGCCGTTGCCGGATCTGTCGGTTGACCGGCTGATCATGGTTCACGCGATCGAGTGCGCCGAACAGGTACGGCCGCTGATGCGCGAGGTCTGGCGGGTGCTCGCCGGTAATGGACGGCTGCTGGTTATCGCGCCCAACCGCCGCGGAATTTGGGCGCGCCTCGACAGAACCCCGTTCGGCTTCGGGAGTCCGTACACCAATTCCCAGCTCTCCGGGCTGCTCCGGGACACCATGTTCGCACCGGTCTCCCGGGCCGGCGCGCTTTACGTGCCGCCCGCCCGCTCGCGGATGATCCAATCATCGGCGCGCGCCTGGGAGAATGTCGGGGTCAGGTGGTTCAAGGGTTTCGGCGGCGTGGTCATGGTCGAGGCCAGCAAACAGATCTACGCCGCAACCCCCGCAGGCGAGGTTGCCCGGCGGCGCTCCTACGCCACCGCGACCAACCAGTAGCCATTGGGATTAGGACCGATGGAGCAGAAAGACCGCCTGTTCGCCCATCAAATTGGCGAAAAACATGCCGGAGCCGATCCGGCGGGCGCGGCCGGTACTGTCCAGTGAGATGCTGCGCTCGATGGTGATATTCATTTCGTCACACAGCAGGATGAAATCCTTGATGGTGCAGAAGTGGATATTGGGCGTGTCGTACCATTGGTCGGGAAGCGACTCGTTCACCGGCATCCGTCCCTGAAGGGCGAGGCCCACCCGGCACCGCCAGTGGGCGAAATTGGGGAACGAGACAATCGCCCGGTTGCCGATCCTAAGCATGTTTTCAAGCACTTGTTTCGGCGCCATGGTCGCCTGCAGGGTCTGGCTCAACAGCACGTAGTCGAAGGCGGCGGCCGGATAATCGTCGAGATCCGTATCCGCGTCGCCCTGAATGACGGGCAGGCCGGCCGATACGCAGGCATTCACCCCCGACATCGATAGCTCGATCCCGCGGCCGTCCACCTGTTTGAAGTGGACCAGGTAGTCCAGCAGTTCGCCGTCGCCGCAGCCGATGTCGAGCACCCTGGATCCCGGCTCCACCATATCGGCGATAAGCTGCAGATCGACACGGATGGCGTCCCGACGGGCTTCGGACTCTTTGCGCGCCATATTCATCGCCGCGGCCTCCCCTTAGCCCAGGAGGCCCCGTTGTTCGTCGGCGCCATCGAGGAATCCGCGGAGCACCCGCCAAAACTCCGGCTCATCGAGGAGGAACGCATCGTGCCCGTTATCGGTCTCGATTTCGGCGAAGCTGACGCTCGCGGCGGCGGCATTCAGCGCCTTCACGATGTGGCGGCTCTCGGCGGTGGGATACAGCCAGTCGGTGGTGAACGAAATCACGCAGAACCGGGCATTGGTCTCCTGGAACGCCTGGGCCAGAACCCCGTCGTAGCGCTCGGCCAGGTCGAAGTAATCCATCGCCCGGGTGATGTAGAGGTACGAGTTGGCATCGAAGCGATCGACGAATGTGCTGCCCTGATGGCGCAAATAGCTCTCCACCTGAAAATCGGCGTCGAAACCGTAGGTCACGGAATCCCGATCCTGGAGCTTGCGGCCGAACTTCGAATGCAGGGACGCTTCCGACATATAGGTGACGTGCGCGACCATGCGCGCGATGGCAAGCCCCCGGTGCGGGACGACGCCCTGGCGATGGTAGTCCCCCGAGCGCCAGTCGGGATCGGCGGTGATCGCCTGGCGGCCGGTTTCGTTAAACGCGATGTTCTGCGCCGAATGCTGTGCCGAGCAGGCGATGGGCACGGCCGAAAATACCCGGTCCGGGTAAAGCGCCGCCCACTCCAGCACCTGCATGCCGCCCATGGAACCGCCGATGACGCAGAACAGGTCCGGAATGTCCAGCGCGTCCAACAGCATGGCCTGCGCGCGAACCATGTCGGCGATCGTGATCACCGGGAACGAGAGGCCCCAGGGCTCGCCCGTCCCGGGATTTGTCTCCTTGGGTCCGACGGTGCCCATGCAGCCCCCGAGTATATTGGAGCAGATGACGAAGTACTTGTCGGTGTCCAGTATCTTGCCGGGACCGACGACCACCTCCCACCAGCCCGGCCGGCCTGTCATCGGATGATCGCCGGCAACATACTGATCGCCGCTCAACGCGTGACAAACAAGAATGGCGTTTGACTTGGACTCGTTGAGCGTCCCGTAGGTCTCGAACGCCATCGGGAAATCCTTGAGTTCCACCCCGCAATCCAGGCGCAGAGGTTCCTTCACGCCCAATTGAATGGTGCGATGGGAAATCTCGGGTGCCTCGAACCCTGCCGCAGAATGTTCGTCCGGCGCAGTCATCGCCTCGTCAGCTCAAATTCAGAATTCGCTTCCACCGTCCCGGCCGCCCGCGCAGGCCGCGCGAAATCAGCCCAACCCGGCGGCGGAGAGGCCCCATAGCTATGAATCATCCCGGTAAGTGTCAATGTTTTCTTTGATTTTACAGATGCCTAGGACTATCACTGTCGCCTTTCCCGGACCCGGAAGGTGGGGTCCGGCCCATTGTTTGGAGCAGACGAATGACCGGCGGTGCGACCGGCCCCAGCCCTCTTCCCGGCCTCCTGGATATCGCCCCCTATGTGGGCGGGGAATCCGAAATCGAGGGCGTGGACCGGGTCATCAAACTGGCTTCCAACGAGGGCGCCTTCGGCCCCTCGCCGAAGGCCATGCAGGCCCTCAAGGATACGGCGGGCGAGGTCTATCGCTACCCGGACGGTGATTCGCAAAAATTACGCGCCGCGCTCGCCGCCAAGCATGGCATCCCTATGGAGCGGATCGTCGTCGGCGCCGGATCGGACGATCTGATCACCCTCCTCTGCCGGTCCTACGCCGGGGTCGACGACGAGGTGTTGTTTACCGCTCACGCGTTCGCCATGTACCCCATCTATGCCCGGGGCGTGCGGGCAACGCTGGTCGCGGCCCCGGAAGACGGGATTACGGCCGACGTGGACAATTTGCTGGAACGGGCGGGTGAGAACACCAAATTGCTTTTCCTCGCCAACCCCAACAATCCCACCGGCACCTACCTCCCGGTCGACGAGATCAGGCGGCTGCGCGCCGGCTTGCCGAACCATGTGCTTATGGTCCTGGATGCCGCATATTGCGAGTACGTGAGCAGGAACGATTACGAGCCGGGGATCAATCTGGTCGACGGATCGGACAATATCCTGATGCTCAGGACGTTCTCGAAAATCTACGGTCTCGGCGGGCTGAGGATCGGCTGGTGCTACGGGCCCGAAATGGTCATCGACGTTTTGAACCGGCTGCGAAGCCCGTTCAACGTCTCCAACACGGGCCAGGCGGCGGCGCTTGCCGCCCTCGGCGACGATGAGTTCGTCGAGATGTCCCGCAAGCACAACGACGCGTGCCGCGAATGGACCGCCAACGCGCTGCGCAAAATCGGGATCACGGTCCCGGACAGCGTTTGCAACTTCGTCCTTGCCCGATTTGCCGAAGAACCGGGAAGGAACGCCGAGGCCGCGGACGCCTTTCTTCGCGCCAGGGGCATCATCGTCCGGCGGATGGGCGGCTATGGCTTGCCGGACTCCCTTCGCATCTCCATCGGCACGGACGAAGAGATGAAGATGGTGGTCGACATTCTCACTGAATTCATGGGGGCGTGATGTCCGGCGGCCAAGTCCATTTCCAGCGGATTGCATTGATCGGTATCGGGCTGATCGGCTCGTCGCTGGCGCACGTCATCAGGCGGGACGGCCTCGCCGGCCACATCGCGGTGGGCGATATCAATTCCGGGCATTGCACCAAAGCGCTCGAGCTCGGGATTGCCGACAGCGCGGGCGAAGACGCGGCCGAGGCGGCCAGGGATGCGGACCTCGTGATCATATGCGCCCCCATCGGCGCCTACGCCTCCATCGCCGAGACCATCGCACCCGTGCTGAAGCCGGGGGCCATCCTCAGCGATGTGGGTTCGGTCAAACAGGCGGTGCTGCGCGACCTGTCCCCGCACGTTCCGGAAGGCGTGCATCTGATTCCCGCCCATCCCGTCGCGGGCACCGAGCATTCGGGTCCCGACTCCGGCTTTCCGGAGCTGTTCGACGGCCGGTGGTGCGTGCTGACGCCGCCGGACGGCGCCGACGAAGCAGCGGTTGAAAAGGTTGCGGCCCTCTGGCGGAGCGCCCGCTCGATGATCGAGATGATGGACCCGGAGCATCATGATCAGGTGATGGCCGTCACGTCGCACCTGCCGCATCTGATCGCCTACACCATCGTCGGCACCGCGACGGACTTGGAAAAGAGCCTTCGCAACGAGGTGATCAAGTTCTCGGCCAGCGGCTTCCGCGATTTCACCCGGATCGCCGCCTCCGATCCGGTCATGTGGCGGGATGTATTCCTCAACAACCGGGATGCGGTGTTGGAGATATTGCAGCGGTTCAACGAGGATCTGACGGCCATGCAGCGGGCCATCCGCTGGGGCGAGGCTGATACCCTGCACGAGCTCTTCTCGCGGACCCGAGAAATCCGCCGGGGGGTTATCGACGCCAAACAGGCGTAATCCGCCTCAGCGAAGAATGCGCAGCCGATTTGTTTCGCCTGCCCGCTCCGGCCATCGGATTTCGGGGATTTCCATCAGCGGCACCGGTCCGGCGGATAATTTCCGGTCTTGAACCGACAGCGGCAGGCTGAGCGCCCGGGGTCCGCCGCCGGCCGGCCGCTTGGCCAACGCCCCCAGCACCAGCTTTGCCATCGCCGCGTCGCGCGGACGGATGATGCCGGCCTCGCGCAGCGCATCGATGGCGCCAAGGAATCCTTCGAGGCGGGCCGTCAAGGCGCCGATGGGCTGCAGGTTCCGGTCCAGCGCCAGGGTGCCGCTGGCCCGAACGCCGAGCTGTCCATAACGTATATCCACTTTATCGAGTTCCAGCGTTCCGCCCCGATCCCGCCACGCGCCGAGGCTCTCGAGGACATTTTCCAGCGGAAAGTCACCCACCAGCCGCGCCTCGAGCAAAACGCGCTGAAGCGCATTGCCAAG
The DNA here is from genome assembly GCA_022823235.1 of Rhodospirillales bacterium. Lineage (GTDB taxonomy): Bacteria > Pseudomonadota > Alphaproteobacteria > Rhodospirillales > UBA2165 > JAJDXO01. The sequence continues at coordinate 64,947 of JAJDXO010000042.1, read as the reverse complement.
GGGCAGGCGCGCGAGCGCGGGCGCGTTCACCCCTTCGGCGGCAAGAGTAACCCGGAGTTCGGGGGTGAGCCGCCCGCCATCGCCGCCCGGCCGCCGTTCGGCGCTCAGCCGGGCACTGGCTGCGGCATAGGCGGGCCGCCCCCGGCTGTCCTCGAGGCCGATCCGCCGCAAATCCAGGGACAGAAACTCGGGGAACCCCTCGGAATCGAATGCCGCGGCGGCCCGTACCCGGCCGGTCTTCCCTCTCAACGCCTGCAAGCCGGGGCCCGAACCGAACTCGAAACCGTGTTCCCCGGTGAGTTCGATCCGAAAATCCCGCCGACGCCACGGCTTCACTTCCACAACCGCGCGCGCAAACCCGGCGGACCAGGCGGCTTGGCCGGAATCGGGCGGCGGCGAAAAATCGAGTTTGGGATCCCGGGCGATCAACTTGAAGGCCAGGGGATAACCGCCGATTTCAAGCTTGCCGGCCGTTGCCGACAATCCCGAAGCGGGTCTTTGAGCGATCCATTCCTCGACGCCCGCCCTCAACTGCGAGGCGCCGACGAACCAGAGGACGGTATAGACCAGCGCGGCAATCGCGACGGCGCCCCCTCCGATCAAACCGTAACGGACAAACCTCGGATGGCGCGGGGATCTATCCATGACGCAAAATCGCCGGACAAGTCATGGCCTATATATAGGCGGGCCGGACAAAGCTATCGAGATGGTTTGCGGTGGTGTAAACAGATGGTAACCCCCCGCCTCTGCCGGACGCCAACCGCGTGACCACACCTCCCAGCCCGCCGGATGCACCCGGCTCCCTGCAATCCGCCTGGATCTCCGCCATGCCGGCGGTGTTCGTCTTTCTGTGGAGCACCGGTTTCATCGGCGCCAAGTTCGGGTTGCCGTTTGCCGAGCCATTCTCGTTTCTCGCCGTGCGGATGGCGATTGTCGCCGTTCTTCTGATACTGATCGCTCTCGCGTTCAAGGCGCCCTGGCCGAAGGACTTGCGGTCGGTGTTTCACGTTGCCGTGGCGGGGCTGCTGGTGCAGGGCGCCTATCTCGGCGGCGTCTTCGCGGCCATCGACGCCGGGCTGTCGGCGGGATTGAGCGCCTTGATCGTCGGCTTGCAGCCCGCTCTAACTGCCTGCGTGGTGGGGCCGCTGTTGAAGGAACGGGTCACCCCCCGCCAGTGGCTGGGTGTGCTGCTTGGCTTCGTCGGCGTCGTCCTGGTGGTCGCCAACCGCATAGAGGTCGGCGCCGGCGCCTGGACGGGGATCGGCCTCGCGGCCATCGCACTGCTCGGCATTACCGCCGGAACCCTGTACCAAAAGCGGTTCTGCGCCGACATGGATCTGCGGTCCGGTTCGGCGATCCAGTTCACGGTCACCTGCCTCGCCATGACCGGCCTCGCCTTCGCGTTGGAAAGCCGGGATATCCAGTGGACAGGCGAGTTCATCTTCGCGGTTGCCTGGCTGGTGGTTGTCCTGTCACTGGGCGCCGTCACGCTGCTCTACATCCTGATTAAGCGCGGGGCGGCGGCAAAGGTCGCGAGTCTTTTTTACCTCGTCCCGCCGGTGACCGCCCTGATGGCGTTCTTCCTGTTCGACGAACGGTTGGGCGCTCAGGAATTGATCGGAATGGGCATCGTCGTGGCCGGGGTCGCCCTCGTCACCCGCGAGAAGGCTTAAACGTCGTTCGCCAGTTTTTTCAACAGCCGGATGAGCTGTCGGCGCTCATCGTCGGTCAGACCGCCCCCGATCCGCGCCTCGTGATCCGCGACCATGGGCTTCAGCCGAGCCAGCATCTCCTGTCCCGTGTCCGTCAACACAAGGGCGTAAGACCGCCGGTCGACTGGCGATGCCCTGCGTTCGACGATGCCCCGGGATTCGAGCGTATCGATAACCGCAACCATGGTGGAGCGTTCGATTCCGACCGCCCGGGCGAGCGCGGATTGGGTCAGGCCGGGATTCGCACCGATCAGGGCGACGACGCCGAATTGGCCCGGCGTGATCTGCTCCCCGGCCATCTGATCGGCAAAATCATTGAAGACGGCGACCTGGGCGCGGCGTAAATGATAGCCGACCAGCGATACCAGGACATCGAAGTCCAGCTCGTCATCATCGCCGGTCCGGCGCGCTATCAGCACGTTGTCATCCACGACCGCGAACTGCCGGTTCGGGTTGGATTCGATGGGATATGGGCGGGTGCAAAACGGCGACACCATAGGTCCGCCGCCGGGGATTGTCCACGGACCTCCTCATGCCGCCGGCTGAGGCCGCGCCGCCTCGCGCTCCTCGGCCAACTGCCGGAGGGCAAAGCGCTGAATCTTGCCGGTCGCGGTCTGCGGCATGGCGTCGACAAAATACATCCGCCGCGGACATTTGTAGATCGACAGCGTCGCGGTCAGATGGTCGGTCAACTCCTGCTCGACCGCGGACCGGTCCGCCGCGCCGTCGGGCCCAACCATGAACAGCGCGAGCCGGATGAGCCCATCTTCATTGGGCACCCCGACCACGGCGGCCTCGGCGACACGGGGATTTTTGAGAACCTCGGTTTCGATTTCGCCCGGCGCCACCCACTGGCCGGAAATCTTCAACATGTCGTCGCCCCGCCCATGATATTCGTAGAAACCGTCGCTATCGCGGACGAAGACGTCGCTGGTGCAGTACCAGCCGTTCTTGAACACCGCGCGGGTCTTGTCGTCGAGGTTCCAATAGCCCTGCGCCACCGAATCCATGCGCACCCAAAGAACGCCGGGCGTATCATCCTCCTCGACCAACTCGCCCCGGTCATCGATCAATTTCACTTTGGTCCCGGGAGTGGGTTTGCCGGTCCGGCCCGCCTTATGGCTCTCGGGCGTCGCGGCGATGAACAGGAAGCAGGTCTCGGTCGCGCCAATGCCCTCCAAGATGGGCCGGCCCGTCGCCGCCCGCCATTCCTCGAACAAACCCGCCGGCAGTTTCTCGCCGGCCGAGATATAGTGGCGGACGTTGCGGAATGCCTCGCCGCCGGTGACGTTCGCCCGCAGAAGATTACGAAAGAAGGTCGGCACGCTCAGCACGATGGTCGGCTTGAACTTCGAGATCACACCCGCAACCGCCTTCGCGTCCGGCCAATCGGGATAGAGGATCGTCGTCGCGCCGAGATGCAGCGAAGCCAGCAGGCAGTGCCCCAGCGAGAAGGCGAAAAACAGCTTCGATGAACAATAAATCCGGTCCCCCGGCCCCACGCCGAGCGACTCGCCGAGGTGCCTCGGCGAGGTGAAGACCGTCCGCTGCGTGTGGACGACCCCCTTGGGCTTCCCGGTGGTGCCCGAGGAATACATCCAGAAAGCGGGCTCGTCCGCGGCCATCCGGACAGCATCCAGATCCGATGATTCGGCGTCCGCAAGCTCCATCAAATCGGGAAATCCGCTGCCCTCGGCGTGGGTCGTGACGACCGTCGGCTTGACCGGCAAACCATCCTCGACTTCCCGGTAGAGCCCGACGAACATGCCGTCCAGGATCAGGACGGCGCAGCCGCTGTCCTCGATGGAGTACGCCAAATCCTCCGCCGTGAGCCGCAAATTCAATGCGACCGGAACGGCGCCGATCTTGAGCGCACCGAGGTAGGCGTAAACCAATTCAGGACGATCCAGGACCATCATCATCACCCGGTCGCCCTTCTCCACCCCGAGCGTCCGCAAGGTGTTGCCGGCCCGGTTCATGCGGTCGGCCACCTGCCCATAGGTGACCCGCTCGTCGCCGCAGAGTATCGCCACATCATGGTGCTGGCTCCGCGCCAGCGGCGGCTCCATGACGACCTCCGCCATGTTCACAACGGTCCGGGAATTCCGGTTCGGCGGCCTGGTCATGCGCTCCCCTGTGTATCGAGACGGCGTTTTTGGGCCGCAGCCGATGCTCCGGCGGCAATATTGTTGGGCAGCCGAACTATTTCGTCAAGCGCCGGCGGACCGGCGGTTTTTGTTCAATCGGTCCAATGGACCCATACCGCCATTACAGCAATACGGCAGCCCGAAGGCCGCCGCAAAGTGCCGGTATTTTGAGGCCGCTAGACGTCTTTGGGCTGCCGGTAGCGCCGGAAATCGTCGACCCCGAGTTTGATCAGTTTGGCCGGCGCACTCACCAGCCGTGAGCCGAGACCGTAAACCACGCGGTCACGCTCTTGGCGGGCGGCGCGAACAACGTCCGGATTCCACAGATAATTCAAACCACTCATGACAGGTACTCCTTTATTCTTGATGTTTGGGCGGGCTCTGTCGGTGCATGTCCGTCCAGGAATATCCAAGAGCTAATGCGCAACAACGATTGCCGCCAGCGTCAATTTGATACCTCTGATATGCAATAACCGCATATCTCGGGAAATGGCATTTAGTAGAGTAATATCAGTCAGTTATGGAAAATTTTCTGACTCACCGGTTCCGTATGTTGTGGAATTTCCCAAATCCACGCCGTGAGCTATTCGTTCATGCAATGCCCGATGGGCGTCAGGGGGCCTTGTCCCGCCCGCGGGGCGGAATATCAGCGGGAGAGATTGCTTGTCGGGGCCTCCGGGCCGACATAGCTTAGACTGGCATTAGAGCCAATTCCGGACCTGGACGTTGCCCATGGATACCCACAGCTCAGAGGACGTCAGCAAGCTGCTCCAGGCATCCCAGGCGCGGATCACCGCCGACGAATTGCCGGCGCTGATTGCCGGGGTCGCCGCCGCGCCCGGCGACGACGGCGGCATGGGGAACCCGGAGGCGTGGATGTCGATGGTCGCCGAGAGCCCGTCGGAACAACTGCGCGCGCATCTCCGGGCGGCTCTCGACGAGCACCCTCGGACCGAGGCCGCGGCATCCGGCAACCAGTCGTCGGAGCGGCTGGCCGCGCTCCGCGGCTACCTGGCCGGTCAGGAAATTGACGGCTTCATCGTTCCATTGGCCGACGAGCATCAAGGGGAGTATGTCTCCAAACGGGCGCGCCGGCTGGCCTGGCTGACCGGATTCACCGGCTCGGCCGGCATTGCGATCGTCCTCGAGAATCGGGCCGCCGTCTTTGTCGACGGCCGCTACACCCTTCAGGCGGCGCAACAGGTGGATGAAGCCGCTTTTGCCGTTTGTCCGCTGGCCGACACCAACCCGGCGGACTGGCTTGCCGACCAGGACATCGAAGGCCGGAAGATCGGCTTCGATCTCTGGCTTCACACGGCCGATGGCGCGCTTCGAATGCGGACCGCCTGCGAAAAGGCCGGCGCGGAGTTTGTCCCATTGCCGCAAAACGCCGTTGATGCCGTTTGGGAGGATCAGCCTCCCCGGCCGCTCTCCCCGGTACTCCTGCATGGCGCCGGCTACGCCGGCCGGTCGTCAGCCGAAAAACGCAGCGAAATCGCCGAGGAGATGAAAAAGAAGGGTGAAAACGCGGTCGTTCTCACGGCGCCGGATTCCGTTGCCTGGCTTGCCAATATCAGGGGTGGCGACGTTCCTTATACGCCGCTGCCGCTGGGCTTTGGCGTCCTGCGTGACAGTGGCGACCTCTCGTTGTTCGTCGACCGGCAAAAAATCCTCCCCGGAACGGCGGCGGGCCTGGAACAGGGAATAGACATTGCGGACTACGACGACTTCGTACCGGCCCTCATGGCACTCGGCGCGGAAAACGCCGCGGTCCGGGTCGACCCGTCCAGCGCCGCGGAAGCGGTTTTCGAGACGCTGGAAACGGCCGGCGCCGATATTCGCCGCGGCACCGACCCCTGCGCGCTGCCGAAGGCGTGCAAGAACGCGGCGGAACTGGACGGGACCCGGCGGGCCCACATCCGGGACGGCGCGGCACTGACACGGTTTCTCGCCTGGCTGGATCGCGAGGCCCTCGCCGCCGGCGCGACGGAAATGAGCGCGGCCGGTCAACTGGAAGCCTTTCGACGCGAAAACGAGCTGATCCAGGGGCTGAGTTTCCCGACCATATCCGGGGCCGGGCCCAACGGGGCCATCGTCCATTACCGCGTCACGCCGGAGACCGACAGGAAATTGGAGGCCGGCACCTTGTTCCTGGTCGATTCCGGCGCGCAATATCTGGACGGCACCACCGATGTGACCAGAACGGTCGCGCTGGGTGAACCGAGCGACGAAATGCGGGACCGGTTCACCCGGGTGCTCAAGGGCCATATCGCATTGGCGCGGGCCAAGTTTCCCGAAGGCACGTCCGGCTCGCAGCTGGATATTCTCGCCCGCGCGCCGCTGTGGAACGCGGGCATCGATTTCGAGCACGGCACCGGGCACGGGGTTGGCAGCTATCTCGGCGTCCACGAGGGGCCCCACCGAATTTCGAAACTGCCCAACCGTGTCGGGCTGGAGCCGGGGATGATCGTTTCCAATGAGCCCGGCTACTACAAGACGGGCGAGTATGGGATCAGGATCGAAAATTTGATCACCGTGGTGGAAACCGAGGCGGTCGAGGGCTCGGAACGGAAGACATTCGGCTTCGAAACCCTTACCTGTGCACCCATCGATCGACGATTGATCGTTCGCTCGCTTCTCGATCCCGCCGAACTGGAATGGCTGAACGGCTATCACGCCTGGGTGGCGGAGATCGTCTCGCCGCTCGTCGATCCCGAAACCCGCGACTGGCTCCGGGAAGCGACAAAGGAAATTTAGCCGTCGTTCAGGCGGCCGAAAAGATCATGGAGTGCGCCACCAAATTTTAGGGGCCCGCAATTTTCAGGACATTACGGGCCAGCGCACTTGATTGCCGAGCCGATATGGACAGAATAGCCGCCGATTACGCTTTTCGGGGCAGATCTGAAATGACCAGACACCTCACAGCCGCCACCGGGGCCAATGGCTGATGGCGTCCGGGCGGAACACAAAGGGCGACTCCCGGGCCAGCTCCATCTGGGGCGGCCGGTTCGAGGCGGGACCGTCGCAAATCATGGAAGAGATCAACGCTTCCATCGATTTCGACCGGCGCCTCTACCGGCAGGATATCGCCGCCTCCAAGGCGCATTGCGAAATGCTGGTGCGTCAAGGGATCATTGCGCCCGAAGACGGGGACGCGATCCTTGGCGGGCTCGATCAGGTTCTGTCCGAAATCGAGAATGGCGATTTCGAATTCAAAACCGCGCTCGAAGACATCCACATGAACGTCGAGGGACGGCTGGCGGAACTGATCGGCGAGGCAGCCGGCCGGCTGCATACCGCCCGGTCCAGAAATGACCAGGTGGCGACGGACTTCAAGCTATGGGTCCGCGATACCATCGACCAACTGGATGGCGGGCTAAGGAGCTTTCAATCGGCGCTGATCACCGCCGCCGAGGCCCACGCCGCCACGATCATGCCGGGCTACACCCATCTGCAAACCGCCCAACCGGTGACGGTCGGCCATCATCTGTTGGCCTACGTGGAAATGGCCGGCCGGGACCGGAGCCGGTTCGGCGACTGCCGGGCGCGGCTCAACGAGAGCCCCTTGGGATCCGGAGCGTTGGCGGGAACGTCATTGCCCATCGACCGGCAGGCGACCTCGGAGGCGCTCGGCTTCGACCGGCCGGCGGCCAATTCCCTCGATGCCGTTTCGGACCGGGACTTCGCCATCGAGTTCCTGGCCGCCGCGGCCATCACCGCAACCCACCTGTCGCGGCTCGCCGAGGAAATGGTGATCTGGGCCAGCGAGCCGTTTCGATTCATCGCGCTTTCGGACGCCTTTTCGACCGGCAGCTCCATGCTGCCCCAGAAGCGCAACCCGGATGCCGCGGAACTGGTGCGCGCCAAGACCGGCCGAATTTTCGGGACGCTGATGGGCCTGCTCACGGTAATGAAGGGCCTGCCGCTGGCCTACAGCAAGGACATGCAGGAGGACAAACAGCCGGTTTTTGAAACCGCCGACGCGCTCAACCTGTGCCTTGCCGCCATGACCGGCATGATCACCGACCTCAGGGTCGATGAAGACCGGATGCGGGTTGCCGCCGCCGCCGGGGGCTCCAACGCGGTCGACGTGGCGGATTGGCTGGTCAAGAATTTGGATATGCCGTTCCGCGAAGCTCATCACGTGACCGGAAATCTGGTGAAACTTGCCGAAAAGAAGTCCTGCCCGCTGGAAGACCTCGAATTGGCCGACTTTCATTCCGTCGAACCCGGAATTACCGACGACATCTATTCGGTCCTGGGTCTGGAGGAGTCGGTGGCCGGCAGGGTAAGCTATGGCGGGACCGCGCCCGCCAATGTGACGGGCGCCTGCGCCGAAGCACGGCGCCGATTCCTGGACGGAGGCGGCTGATGACACGGCGACGACTGATCTTCCTCATGGCGGCGGCTATTTTGCTGCCGGTCCTTGCCGCGTGCGGAAAAAAATCCGCGCTCGAACCGCCGCCTGACGCCAAGCAGGAATATCCCCGGCAATATCCGACCCGATAGACCGGCCTGACAGAGCTGACCGACGAATGGACCACTTCGAATACCACGACGGCGTCCTTCACGCCGAGAACGTGCCCCTCGACCGCATCGCCGATGAGGTCGGGACGCCGTTCTATTGCTATTCGACGGCCACCATCGAGCGGCATATCGGGGTCTTCATGGACGGCCTCGCGCCCCTCGACGCAACGGTGTGCTATTCGGTGAAGGCGAACTCCAATCTGTCGGTTCTGAAGATTCTCGCCGCAAACGGCGCAGGCGCCGACGTGGTTTCGAGCGGTGAGCTCACCCGGGCCCTCAGGGCCGGCATGCCGCCCGGCAAGATCGTGTTTTCGGGCGTCGGCAAGACCGAGCATGAAATCCGCCAGGCCATCCAGGCGGATATCCTTCAGATAAACGTCGAATCGGAACCGGAGCTCGAGGCCGTCAACCGGGTCGCTGGAGAACTCGGAAAGACGGCCCATGCGGCCGTCCGGCTCAATCCCGATATCGACGCCGGATCTCATGACAAAATCTCCACCGGACGCCGGGAAGACAAGTTCGGCGTCGAATGGACCCGGGCTCACGAAGTGTTTACCGCCGGCGCGGCCTTGCCGCATGTCGAGTTGGTCGGCCTCGCCATGCACATCGGCTCACAGCTTGCCGATCTCCAGCCCTACCGGGACGCCTTCACCCGGCTGCGCGACGTAACCGCGATGCTGCAGGCCGGCGGCTTTGAGATCCGGACCCTGGATCTCGGCGGCGGATTGGGCACCCCTTACGACGACACGCCAATGCCCAGCCCGGCCGAGTACGGTGCCATGGTCCGGGAGGTCATCGGCGATCTCGGCTGCCGGTTCCTATTCGAACCGGGCCGCGTGATCGCCGGAAATGCAGGCGTTTTGGTGAGTCGCGTGGTCTACGTCAAGGAAGGGGCCACGCGGCGGTTTCTAATCCTCGACGCGGCCATGAACGATCTCATCCGCCCGGCTTTGTACGACGCTTCGCATACCGTCGTCCCAATCGCCGAATTGGCGGATAAGAAGCGCGAACCCGCGGATATCGTGGGTCCGGTCTGCGAGACCGGAGATACGTTCGGCGAACAGATTCCCATGCCGGACATGAATCCCGGCGATCTCGTGGCGTTTCGGACCGCGGGCGCCTACAGCGCGGTCATGGCGTCCACCTATAATTCTCGGGCGCTGGTACCTGAAATTTTGGTCAATGGCGATCAATTTGCGGTTGTCAGAGAACGCATAGAGGTAGACGATTACCTGGCCCGCGAGAGCATCGCGCCCTGGCTAAACGGTTGATCCGTTCGGGGCCCGGTGGGGGCATGGACTTCTACGTGCCTATATGATGGCGAATTTGCGCCGCGCGACCGACGGAAGCCGGCCAAAAGGGACGTTAAGTCAGGCATGAAAATCAAGCGTGGACCGCTATTCGGTTTATTTCTCGGGCTCGCACGGGCGGGCCTGCATTTCGAGGACCTGTGGCCGCGCCTGTGGCCTGCGGTCGGCCTGACGGGGCTGCTGCTTGCCCTGGCCCTATTCGACATCCTGCCGCTATTGCCCGTTTGGCTGCATGCCTTCATCGTCATCGCCTTTCTGGTGGCCATTGCCGGCCTGCTCCAACGGGTGGTGACCCGCGTGCCGGCCGTCGGTGATACCCGGGCCCGCCACCGGATCGAAACCGATAGCGGCCTGGACCACCGACCGCTCACCGCCCTCGACGACGAACTTGCGGCCGGAGCGGATGACCCCGCCGCACAGGCGCTGTGGGCGGCCCATCGGCGCCGGATGGCTGAACGGACCGACCAACTCAGGCTCAATATGCCGAAAGCCGGCCTGACCCGGCGGGACCCGTGGGCGGTTCGCGCCGGACTGGTGCTGATCTTGCTGATCGGCTTCGTCGCCGCCGGCAATCAGTCGGTCGAGCGAATCTCCCGTGCACTGGTGCCACCCCTCGATTCGGACGCCTTTCAGCAGCGCGTCGCCTATGACGTCTGGATAACGCCGCCCGCCTACACCCAGGCCGCGCCAATTTATTTCGGCACCGGCAAACGAGCCGGAAACCCGGCCGCGGCAACCGCCGACCGGACCGTCCGCGTCCCAACCGGCAGCACGCTCCTGGTTCAGGTCTCCGGCGGCGGACAGATACCGTCATTGCTCATCGACGAGACGGCGACCGAACTCAACCGGGTGGAGGCCGACGGCTATCACTTGGAGACGGAAATTACCGAGGGATCGCGCCTCAGCCTGGAGCAAAAGGGCCGCGAATTGGCGGCTTGGGATATCGAGGTGATTGCCGACAAGGCACCGGTGGTGACCTTCACGGCGGCGCCCGAAACCAATAACGAACTCAAGCTTCGGCTGCCGTTCGAGGCGACGGATGATTACGGTCTGAAGAGCGTGACCGCCTCCGTCCGCCGGCTTGATGGCGAGCCCATCCCGGACGGCGAAAGCGAAATTACCCTCCGCCTCCCCTTCCCGGGCGAGGGATCGACCTCGGCCAAGGGAAAATCGTCCCACGATCTGACCTCCCATGTGTGGGCGGGTCTGCCGGTGCTGGTTCACCTGATCGCCACCGATGAGCGCGGCCAAGCCGGCGTCAGCGCGGTGGAACCGGTGGTTCTTCCCGAACGCCACTTCACCCACGTCGTCGCCCGGGAACTGGTCGAGGTGCGCAAACACCTCAAAGCCACGAAACAAGGCCGGCTTCTCGGCGCCTTGAAGCTGGACAACATCAGCGACGAGCCCCACCGCTTTCAGGACAACACCTCGGCATACCTGGCCATCCGGGTGGCGCGCGAACGTTTGGCGCGGGACAAAAAGACCGGCACGGTCTCGGGCGTTCAAAAGATGCTCTGGGATATCGCCCTGCAGCTTGAAGAAGGCTTGTCGGCATTGGCCAGCCGAGACCTCCGGGCGGCGCAGGAAGCCCTCCGCGAAGCGCTTGAGAACAACGCCAGCCTGGAGGAACTGGAGCGTTTGATGGACGAGGTCCAGCGGGCGCTGGAACGGTTCCTGTCGGCGCTGATGCAGCAGCTGGAGCAAAACGGCGAACTGCCGCAGCTGGACCCCAACACGCAAACCATGACCAACGAGGAACTTCAGCGGATGCTGGACCGGGCGCGGGAACTGATGCGCCAGGGGAACCGGGATGCGGCGCGGGAAATGATGGCGCAGCTCCAGCGCATGCTGGAGAGCCTGCGGGGGGCCCAGGCCCGAAACCAACAGCAGCAGCGGCAGTCCCGCGAAGCGCAAGAGGCGATGCGCCGGCTTCAGGGCATCATTCAACGCCAACAACGCCTCCTGGACGACACCTTCCGGCGTTCACAGGAAGGCGAGACCGGGGATGCGCCCCTCGAAGAAAGCCAGGATGAGCAGGAAAGCATCCGCCGTCAGCTGGGCGAACTCATGCAGCGATTAGGCGAGATGATGGGGCAGGTGCCGCAAAATCTCGGCCAGGCGGAACGCTCCATGCGGCAATCGGAGCAGGCGCTTGGTCAGGGCCAACCCTCGCAGGCGGTTGGTCCTCAGACCGAGGCATTGGAAGCGCTGCGCCAGGGTGCCCAGAATGCCGCACGGGCCCTCGCCCGGCGGCTGGGCCGCGGCAACCGGCTGGGGCGTTCGGGCCGGATCGGCCGCTTCCAGGGACCCGAGCTCAGAGGGCTGCGGCCCGGCAACAGGGATCCGTTCGGACGTCCGGCGGAAGAAGACGGCACCACCGGCACCGCCACCGGCAATGTCGATATCCCGAGCGAATCCGAAATTCAGCGCGCCCGGGAAATCCTTGATGAGCTTCGCAGGCGGGCCGGTGATCTTTGGCGGCCCGAACTGGAGCTGGAATATATCGAGCGCTTGCTCAAGCGCTTCTAGAGCGGTTTCCGCCTCTCCGGCCCCGGTCCCGCGAATTGCGCACAGGCCACTCGCCGAGACGGGCAGATTTTGCCGCTTACCGGGCCGGGACTTCTTCGTCGGTGAACCGGACATCGGCCCGCCGCGCCGTGGGCGGCGGATAGTCGAAGCGCCCGGTGAACTCGAGGCTTTCCTCGGGCGCCAACTCATCCTTCGCCGGAAGGACGTTCAGATGCCGGATTTCGTTGCCGGCCGCATCGGCCAACGAGATCCGGATCACCGGCACGATCCGCGGCTTGTCGGAGACGTTGGAGATGGATCCCTTCACCTGAATCCATTCCGCATCTCCCACAGCTTCCCGGGTCGGCAGGCCGAGGTGGATACGCAGACCGGCACCCAATGTTTCGCCGAAGCCGACCAGCGCGTAAATGCCGGCCATACCAGGGACCAATGAGACAATGGGACCACGGGCGAACACCAAGCCCAGCAGGACAATTACGACGGCGCCGACCGCCGCCAGCGATACCCAGAGGCCGTGGCCGCCGGTCTCTTGCGCGCCGGCGACGGCAACGGGGTCGGAATACACCTCAGCCATTGGGTTCGGAATGTCATCGGGCTCGGCAGGCGCGGGTTCAGCTGCGGCAGCTTCCTCCGGGGGCGGCGGTTGCCGCGGATCGGGGTACGGCGCCGGATAAGCGGGCGGCGGCGGGACGGGTTCGGCTGCCGGATCGGCGATTCGCGCCTGAAGCCACTGGTGACCACAATTGGTGCAGCGGACCGGCCTATCTTGATCGCCGAACAAGGAACCGTCGACGTCGTATGACGTCGAGCAGGACGGACACGTGATGCGCATTGCCGCGAGTTCTGTTGAATGTTCAACTACTTATAGGTAAATGCCGATTTTATCGCAACCTTGCCCCGGAGGTCCGAAAGGGAATTGAAATTCCGCCCGGCTGCCAAGAGGTCGTCCCGCGTTGCCCTGGACGGGACATTTGACCCCGTGCCATTCTGCGGCCACCAAACCAACGAACCGAGTTCCGCGACACATGGATGAAATCGTCCGATTTCAAACCGTCGGCCTGCGCTACGGGATGGGTCCCGAAGTGTTGCAGGACCTGTCCTTCACCCTGACCCCGGGTTCGTTCCATTTCCTTACGGGTGAAAGCGGCGCCGGGAAGTCGTCGTTGATGCGCCTGATGTACCTGGCGAAAAAACCGACCCGTGGTTCCGTGTCCCTCTTCGGTCGAGACATCGCCTCCCTCCGCCACGACGATTATCCGACGCTGCGCCGCCGCATCGGTGTGGTGTTCCAGGAATTCCGTCTCCTGCCCCATCAAACCGCGTTCGACAATGTCGCTCTGCCGCTGCGGGTATCCGGCATGAGGGAAAAGGAGATCAAGAAACATGTCGAGGAATTACTCACCTGGGTCGGGCTGGAAGAGAATATGGCCGCATGGCCGGAGACGCTGTCCGGCGGCCAGCAGCAGCGCGTCGCCATCGCCCGGGCGGTGATCGCCCAGCCCAAGCTGCTGCTCGCCGATGAACCGACGGGAAATGTGGATGACCGCATTGCCGCGCGTCTGCTCCATCTGTTCGAGGAGTTGAACAGGCTTGGCACGACGGTGGTTATCGCCACCCACAACAAGAGCCTCATCTCTTCCTCGCTGCACCCGATCATGCATCTCGAGGGCGGCCGCCTTTCCATTGAGGACAGGGAGTCCGAACCGGCCGCGACGGTGGAAACCCTGCCCCGCTCAGGGAGGCTCTGACCATGGCGCTCCTGAGCCGCCGGACCGACCTGCCCTTCGAACGCGACGATTCCAGCCGCTACCTCCCTTGGCTCACCGCGTTCATGGTGTTCCTGGCCTCTCTGACATTGGCCGGGGTTTTTGCGATCAGTGACCTCGCGGGCACATGGGACAAGGGTCTTTCCGAGACCCTGACGGTCCAACTCCCGGCGGGCGAGGACGAACGCACCGATGAGCGGCGCGCCGCCGCGGCAATCAAAATTCTCGAGGCGACCGAGGGGGTCGAAGAGGTTGCCCTTCTGCCGCCGCGCCAAGTCCGCGAGCTGTTGAAACCATGGCTCGGCGCCGCCGCGGATGCGGGCCAACTGCCGCTGCCTCAAATCATCGATGTGGAAATCGATCGGGATGGCATACCGGCCCTCGCCACCCTGACCGAACAGCTCCGGCGAGCCGTGCCCGGGGCCGCCGTCGACGATCATGGCGCCTGGATGTCCGGCTTCCTGCGGGCGTTGCGCTCTGCCGAGGCGATTGCGGTGTTGATTTTCCTGCTTGTCGGCGTGGCAACCGTCGGCACCATCGTCTTCACCACCCGGGCCGGGCTCGGCGTTCATCGGGAAGTAATCGAGGTCATGCACCTCATCGGCGCCCATGACCGATACATCGCCGCCCAGTTTGCCGTCCGGTCTATGATGCTCGGCCTGCGCGGCGCGGCAATGGGGATCATTGCGGCGGCGATGGTGCTGATCGCGTTTGGAGTGTTGGTGGAGTTCCAGGGATTTGGGGTGCTGCCGGGGATCGATTTGAGCCTCGGCGCCTGGATTGCCGTTGTCCTCCTGCTGCCGGCAACCGGCCTGCTGGCCTGGTTGACGGCGCGGATTACGGTGCTCCGCTCCCTCGCCCGCATGGTCTAGGCCGTTCGAAGATGGCACAACGAAGGACAACGCAACGAAAAGCCGCCGGCCTCGCAGCCCTGGCCTGCCTGCTGATCGTCGGCTTGTGGATTGCCGGGCTGGTATTATTTTATCGATCCATTCCCGCATCGCCGCCAAATGCCGTAACAACCACCGACGCCATCGTCGTTCTGACCGGGGGTAGCGGACGGCTGGACAAAGGCCTCGACCTGCTGGCCGCAAAACGGGCGCAGAAACTGTTTGTCTCCGGCGTGTATCGGGGTGTGGATGTGGCGCAATTGTTGGAAATCTCGCGGCGATTGCCGGAAGATTTCATTTGCTGCGTCACGGTTGGCCACTCGGCGGTCAGCACCTCCGGCAATGCGACCGAGACGGCGGCGTGGATCGAACGCAATGGATATCGCTCTCTCTCCCTGGTGACAGCCAACTACCACATGCCGCGCAGTATGCTCGAGTTTCGCCACGCCATGCCGGAAATTGTCATCGTCCCCCACCCGGTGTTCCCTGAGCAGTTCAAGCGCGAGCGCTGGTGGGCGTGGCCGGGCAGCACGTCATTGGTGGTTACGGAATACATGAAGTTCACTCTGGCTTGGTTAAGACACGCGATCGGCGGATTGGCACCCGGCGGGGTTGGTTGAACGGCGCATGACCTTCATCCGTTCGATCGCCTTCAACCTGCTCTATTTCGGCTGGACCGCGGCCCTGATGCTGAGCCTGTGGACGCTGATGCCGTTTCCGGCGCGAACGTTCCGCAAGGGCATTCGGCTGTGGTCGGTCGGCAGCGACTGGCTGCTCGAGAACATCGTTGGAACCCGGATCGAAATCCGGGGACGGGAACGTGTCCCCGATAAGCCGGTCATCTTTGCCGCCAAGCATCAGTCGGCCTGGGACACCATGGCGTTCCTCAAGATGAATGCCGGGAACGCCTATGTGATGAAGATGGAACTCTTGAGAATTCCGCTCTGGGGCTGGTACATGCGGAAGGCGGACCACGCGGTCGTCGATCGCAAGGGCGGTATCTCCTCTCTGCATGCGCTGACCGATCAGGTCGGCCGCATCATCGGCGACGGCCGCTCGGTGGTGATCTTCCCCGAAGGCACGCGCGTGCCGCCCGGTGAAACCGGCCGCTACTTCCCCGGGATCGCGGCTCTCACAGCCCGCATCGATACCGATGTGGTGCCGGTTGCGGTCAATTCGGGCGTGTTCTGGGGCCGGCGACAGTTCGTGAAGCGCCCGGGAACCATCGTTCTCGAATTCCTCGAGCCCATGCCGAAGGGCCTCGCACGCCGGCCGTTCATGGAGGAACTGGAAAACCGAATCGAGAACGCCAGCCGCCGCCTTGAGGAAGAAGCATCCCGGGCCGGCGCCCGATAGCCGCCCGTGTGGATAATCCGGTGGAAAGTCACTGCCGGAACATCGTGGATTAGGGGGAAAGCCCAAATTACATAATGATTATAAGCCTCTAGCCGGTATGAGTCGGGGGATGGAACAGTGGAAACAAAACAAGAACTTTTAGTTGACCGGTTTCCATGGCTTGCCTAGAATATAGGCGGCTGGCAGCATAACTCATTGAAATTAAATAATTTTAGTATGCAAGAGGTCTATCTGCCGGCCGCTCCGGGTTGATCGACGGGACGTGTCCACATGGCCCATACAGAGACTGCCAGCATTTCCCAACAAATCTGGGATATGAAGTATCGGCTGAAAGGTCCGGATGGCGCGCCTGTGGACAAGACCGTCGAGGACACCTTTGCCCGGGTCGCCAAGGCTTTGGCCGCGGTGGAATCCTCCCCGGCCGGCTGGGAAGCCGCCTTCGAGGACGCCCTCTCCGATTACAAGTTTCTGCCGGCCGGGCGAATTCTCTCCGGTGCCGGCACCGAGCGGGACGTCACGCTGTTCAACTGTTTCGTGATGGGTCGGATCCCGGACGATATGTCCGGAATCTTCGAGGCGCTCCGGGAAGCCGCCATGACCATGCAGCAGGGCGGCGGCATCGGGTACGACTTCTCCACCCTGCGGCCCAAGGGCGCCCCAGTGAAGGGCGTCGGCGCCGATGCCTCGGGCCCGTTGTCATTCATGGATGTCTGGGATTCCATGTGCCGAACCATCATGAGTGCCGGCTCCCGGCGCGGCGCGATGATGGCCGTGATGCGCTGCGACCACCCGGACATCGAGGCCTTCATCGAGGCCAAGCAGGAGGCCGGCCGGCTTCGGATGTTTAACCTTTCGGTGCTGGTCACGGACGCGTTCATGGAGGCGGTGAAGCAGGATCTATCCTGGCAGCTGCAGTTCGATGGAACGGTTTACGGTTCGCTGCCGGCCCGCGAGCTGTGGGACAAGATCATGCGGGCGACCTTCGCCTACGCCGAACCGGGGGTGATTTTCATCGACCGGATAAACCGGCTGAATCCGCTGTCCTATTGCGAAACCATCCACGCGACGAACCCGTGCGGCGAACAGCCGCTGCCGCCGTACGGTGCGTGCCTGCTGGGCTCGATAAATTTGGCCAGGCTGGTGAGCGACCCGTTCACGGAAGCCGCGTCAATCCCGATGGACGCAATATCCCGTTTGGCCGCCACCGCCATCCGGATGCTCGACAACGCCATCGATGCATCGCGCTATCCGCTGCCCGAACAGGCCGCCGAAGCCGCTCAAAAGCGCCGGATCGGCCTTGGGATCACCGGGCTTGCCGATGCCCTCATCATGTGCGGTGCGCGTTACGGCTCAGCCGATGCGGTTGCGCTCACCCGGGAATGGCTCGAGACCATCCAGCGGGCCGCTTACCTGGCCTCGGCCGATCTCGCCGGCGAGAAGGGCGCCTTCCCCCTCTACGACCGGGACGCCTATCTCGCGACCGAGGGCATCTCGCGGCTGGATGAGGATATTCGCGGCGCCATCGCGGCAAAGGGAGTCCGCAACGCCTTGGTCACCTCGGTTGCGCCGACGGGAACCATTTCGCTGCTCGCCGACAATGTATCGTCGGGCCTCGAACCGGTCTTCAGCTTTTCCTACAACCGCCATGTACTGATGCCCGACGGCTCCCGGCGGGAGGAAGAAGTATCCGATTACGCTTATCGCCTCTACCGCCGGCTGTTTGGCGAAAACCGGCCGTTGACGGAGGCGTTCGTCGACGCCCAGGCGCTGACGCCCGCCGATCATCTGGTCATGCAGGCGGCGGTACAGGAATTCGTCGACAGCTCTATTTCCAAGACCATCAATTGCCCTGAAAACATCTCCTTCGAGGATTTCAAGGATATTTACGTCCAGGCCTATGATCTGGGCTGCAAAGGCTGCACCACCTACCGGCCGAACGAAGTCACCGGGGCCGTGCTCGAGACCAAATCGACTGAACCGGCCCAGGCGGGCGAGCAGGAAGAATTGCCCCTGGAAGCGCCGAGGGAGCCGGTTAAGCCGGTCGATCAGGGTGATTCCGGCGCACTTGTGTATCTGACGCAGCCGCTTGACCGCCCGGAGGCCCTGGAGGGCTCCACCTACAAGGTCCATTGGCCGGAGAGCGATCACGCGATCTACATCACCCTCAATGATATCGTCCAGGACGGACGGCGGCGGCCGTTCGAGGTGTTCATCAATTCCAAGAACACCGAGCATTACGCCTGGACCGTTGCCCTCACCCGGATGATTTCGGCCGTATTCCGCCGCGGCGGCGATGTGTCATTCGTCGTCGACGAACTAAAGGCTGTCTTCGACCCCCGCGGCGGTCAGTGGATGAACGGAAAGTACGTGCCGTCGCTGCTCGCCGCCATCGGTCAGGTCATCGAAGATCATATGATCCAGATCGGATTCCTGCCGACCGAGGCCGAACCCGGTCTCGCCGGCGAGGCCGTGCCCGCGCTCAAAGTCGTCAACCTCGAGGACACTCCCGCCGGCGCCGGAAATATGTTCAGCCAATGCCCCAAGTGCGGGCAGGCCAGCCTGATCCACGCCGAAGGCTGTGACATCTGTACGGCGTGCACCTATTCGAAATGCGGATAGAGGGACAGGGGCGGCAAACCGCTCCTGGGGCAATCAGAGCAGTTTCCGGGGGTGCGAATTTCGCCCACAGGGAGTAAAGCTATCCCATGGATTTGGCGTTTGGGGCAATTTCGATACTCCTGCTGGTGGCGATGATCGCGACCGCCCTGGTTCTGTTCTTCGGCGTGTTCTCCATGGGACGGCGGGGACGGCTGTTTTCCCCTCGGTTCAGCAACATCCTCATGCGTTGGCGGGTCGGACTGCAGGGCGTCGCGGTCCTGCTGATCGGCATATTGGCGTTAATGGTGTTCCTCAAGTAGAAGACACGATGATCAAGCTCGACAGAATTTACACCCGTGGCGGAGACGGCGGTGAAACGTCGCTCGCCGGCGGTAACCGTGTTCAAAAACATTCGGCAAGGGTCGAAGCCTGCGGCACCGTTGACGAAGCCAATGCAATCATCGGCGTGGCCCGGCTGAGCGCCACCGCCGAACCGGACGAATCGCTGAGCCGAATCCAGAACGACCTGTTCGATCTCGGCGCCGACCTTGCAACGCCCGATTTGGAAACCGAGGGGGCGCTGCGGATAAGCGACGACCAGGTCCGTCGCCTGGAGAACGAAATCGACGCGATCAACGACCGGTTGGCGGCGCTGACGTCGTTCGTGCTTCCGGGCGGGTCCGAAACGTCGGCACACCTGCACCTTGCGCGGACAATCGTTCGACGCGCCGAGCGGCGGACCACGGCGCTGGCCGCCGAGGACCCCGTCAACCCGGCGGCGCTCAAATACCTCAACCGGCTGTCCGATCTCCTCTTCGTCATGGCC
This sequence comes from Rhodospirillales bacterium, assembly GCA_022823235.1. Taxonomy (GTDB): domain Bacteria; phylum Pseudomonadota; class Alphaproteobacteria; order Rhodospirillales; family UBA2165; genus JAJDXO01. The sequence continues at coordinate 45,286 of JAJDXO010000042.1, read as the reverse complement.
CGCGCCGCCAATGACGACGGAAATGCGGACGTATTGTGGGTGCCGGGGGCCAACCGTTAGAGCTGTTTCCGGCCTGTTGAAAATCGGCGCGGTGCGGCTATCCGCCCTCGTTTGACAGCCTCGGCCGCACTTTCTATGTTGCATTGCAAAATAAATCGTGAAACGCTCCCTTTCCAAGGGGCTCCCGAGGACACACAGGCCAAAAATGAAGGTTTTGACCGCCGTTAAGCGGGTCGTCGACTACAACGTCAAGGTTCGCGTCAAGAGCGACCAGACGGGGGTGGAACTCGCCAACGTCAAGATGTCGATGAACCCCTTCGACGAAATTGCCGTGGAGGAAGGGGTACAACTGCGCGAGGCGGGAACGGCGGAGGAACTCATCGCCGTCTCCATGGGCCCGCGGCAGTGCCAGGAAACCATCCGCACGGCGCTGGCCATGGGCGCCGACCGGGGCATTCATGTCCTCTCCGATGAAGAGCTTGAACCGTTGGCGGTCGCCAAGCTGTTGAAGGCCATTGTCGAGAAGGAATCGCCCGACCTGGTCATTCTCGGCAAGCAAGCGATCGACGATGACAGCAATCAGACCGGCCAAATGCTCGCCGCCTTGTTGGGCTGGCCTCAAGGCACATTCGCATCCGAGCTCTCCATCGCGGATGGCTCGGCGGACGTGACACGGGAAGTCGACGGCGGCCTGGAGACCGTCCGCCTCAAGATGCCCTGCATCGTGACCACGGACCTGCGGCTCAACACACCCCGCTACGCGTCCCTGCCCAATATCATGAAGGCCAAGAAAAAGCCCATCGACAGCCTTACGCCGGCCGATCTGGGCGTCGAAACCGCTCCCCGTCTGACGACGTTGAAGGTCGAAGAACCCGCCAAGCGGGAAGCCGGCGTCATGGTCGACGGCATCGGCGAACTGATCGAGAAACTCCAAAACGAAGCCAAGGTCATCTGATGCCGGTCCTGGTCATTGCCGAACATTCCAATGCCGAACTGAAGCCATCGACGCTGAACACGGTATCCGCGGCCGCGGCGCTCGGCGACGTGCATGTGCTGGTCGCCGGAGCCGACTGCGGACCGGTTGCCGAGGCGGCCTCCGCCGTCGGCGGGGTGCGGCGCGTGCTGGTGGCGGACGCCGCTCTCTACGAAAACCCGCTGGCTGAAACGCTGACGCCGCTGGTCGCCGGCCTCGCCGGCGACTACTCGCATATTCTCGCCCCGGCCAGCACCTTCGGCAAAAACCTCATGCCCCGTGTCGCTGCGTTGCTGGATGTAGCCCAGATTTCCGACATCAGCGCGATCGAAAGCGCTGACACGTTTCAGCGCCCGATTTATGCCGGCAACGCGGTTGCCACGGTTCAGTCCGCCGATCCGATCAAGGTGATTACGGTTCGGACCACCGCCTTCGAGGCCGCGCAGGCCACCGGCGGGGCTGCCGAGATTTCGGAGGTGGCAAGCGCGGAAGATCCCGGGCTCTCATCTTTTGTCGGTACCGAACTGAGCGTGTCCGAACGGCCGGAATTGACGTCGGCCCGCGTCATCATTTCAGGCGGCCGCGGCATGCAGAGCGGTGAAAATTTTCACCTGCTCGAGGCGGTTGCGGACAAGCTCGGCGCGGCGGTCGGCGCATCCCGGGCCGCGGTCGATGCGGGCTTTGTGCCCAACGACTTCCAGGTCGGGCAGACCGGCAAGATCGTCGCGCCGGAGCTTTATATCGCCGTTGGTATTTCGGGCGCCATCCAGCATCTGGCGGGCATGAAAGACAGCAAGGTGATCGTCGCCATCAACAAGGACGAGGAGGCGCCGATCTTCCAGGTGGCCGATTACGGGCTTGTGGCGGACCTCTTCGAGGCATTGCCCGAGCTCTCCAGCGAGCTGCCTGACTGACGCGATCAGCGGAGAAACAGACATGGGAACAAATCGAACATGAGCTCCGAAATCAAAACGATCGGCGTTATCGGTGCGGGCCAAATGGGCCTTGGCATCGCCCACGTTTGCGCCGTGTCGGGCCTTGACGTTCATCTGGTCGACATCTCGGAGGAAAAGGTTTCCTCGGCAATGACGACGATCGAGAAGAATCTCGGCCGTCTGGTCAAGCGGGAGCGCCTCAGCGACGGGGATATGAAAGCCGCATTGGGCCGCATCCACGGCAATACCGAATACGCACCGCTCGCGGATTGCAATCTGGTTATCGAGGCGGCGACCGAAGACGAGGAGATCAAGACCGGGATTTACGACTCGGTTTGTCCGCTCCTGAATGCGGACGCCATCCTGGGCACCAATACGTCGTCGATTTCGATTACCCGTCTGGCCTCCCGGACCGACCGGCCGGAGCGGTTTATCGGCATTCATTTCATGAACCCGGCGCCGCTTATGGAACTGATCGAACTCATCCGCGGCATTGCGACGGAACCCGCCGTGTTCGAGGAAATCCGCAGCTTCACCCAGCAGCTCGGCAAGACCCCGGTCAGCGCGGAGGATTTTCCGGCCTTTATCGTCAACCGTATTCTGCTGCCGATGATCAACGAGGCGGTCTATACCCTCTACGAGGGCGTTGGCTCGGTCGAAGCCATCGACACGGCCATGAAGCTGGGCGCCCACCATCCCATGGGGCCGCTGGAACTGGCCGACTTCATCGGTTTGGATACCTGTCTCGCTATCATGCAGGTCCTGCACGATGGGCTCGCCGATACCAAATACCGGCCGTGTCCGTTGCTGGTGAAATACGTAGAGGCTGGTTGGATGGGCAAGAAGTCGGGCCGCGGCTTCTACGATTACTCGGGCGATTCGCCGGTCCCAACCCGCTAAACCGCAACAAGGAAATCCGGCTAAGAAAGTTCGGCGCGCAATTTCTGCCGCAGCATGTCGATGGGCACCAGGCTGCCCTCCACATCGATGCACCAGAATTCCCACCCGTTGCAGGCCGGTGCGCTCTGCACCAGCGCCCCGACCCGGTGAATGGACCCCCGGTGCTCGGCGCTGATGATCGATCCGTCCGCCCGTACCTTGGCGGAATGCCGGCGCCGCTGATCGGTGAGGACGGTGCCCGGCGACAAAAGTCCCCGCTCCACCAGCCAGCCGAACGGAATGCGCGGCGCCTTCCGCTTCGACGGCGTGCTGAGCAGGCTCTCGTCACCCGGCGGAGGGACCTGGCGAATTCGTTCGCGGGCGATTTCGGCGTAACGCTCGTCCCGCTCGATGCCGACGTAGTGACGGCCGAGGCGGCGCGCAACGGCGCCGGTGGTGCCGGTGCCGAAGAACGGATCGAGGATGGTTTCCCCCGGTTCGGTCGACGCCAGAATCACGCGATGAAGCAATGCCTCCGGTTTCTGGGTCGGATGGGCCTTCTTTCCGTCATGTTTAATCCGCTCGGCGCCGGAGCAAATCGGCAACAGCCAATCCGAACGCATCTGAAGATCCTCGTTGAGGGCCTTCATGGCGTCGTAGTTGAACCGCGGCTTGGCATCCTTGGACTTGGCGCACCAGATCATCGTCTCGTGGGCATTGGTGAACCGGGCGCCGCGGAAGTTGGGCATCGGATTGGTCTTGCGCCAGATGATGTCATTGAGAATCCAAAATCCCAGGTCCTGAAGCAGGCTGCCGATCCGAAAAATATTGTGGTAGCTGCCAATGACCCACAGGGAGCCATCATCCTTCAGAACGCGCCCGGCGGCGGTCAGCCATTCACGAGTGAATTCGTCATAGGCTTGAAAGCTGTCGAACCGGTCCCAAGCCTCGTCGACCCCGTCCACTTTGGTGTTGTTGGGCCGCAGCAGGTCGTGTTCCAGCTGCAGGTTATAGGGCGGGTCGGCAAACACCACGTCGGCCGATCCGGCCGCCATGGTCCGCATGATCTCGACGCAATCCCCCTGCAGGACCTTGTCCGGTCCCGTTGTCTTTTTCCCAGGCATGCGCGCATCCTGATTCGGCCCGGACTCGCCGTCAAGAAAGAAATGGAATCAATGACTTAGAAGGATTCCATGCGCCAGATATAGGTCTCCGGAGTCACCTGGACTCAACATCTTGATCGAGCAATTCGGCGATCGGCGCGAAGCTCCGGCGATGATGGGGCGTAATGCCCAATCGGCTCAGGCCGGCCCGATGCTCGGCGGTGCCGTACCCCTTGTTACGCGCCCAACCGAAACCGGGAAACCGGCGGTCCAGTTCCCGCATGATCCGATCCCGGGCGACCTTTGCGGCGATGGAGGCGGCGGCGATGGAGAGACTGAGGGAGTCGCCCTTAACCACCGCGAGGCTGCCGCATTGGAGGTCGGGACACCGGTTGCCGTCGACCAGGACGAAATCGGGATTCACCTGGTCCGCGGCGCGGGCCATCGCCATCATGGCCGCCTGAAGAATGTTCAGCTCGTCTATTTCCTCGACGGATGCCCGGCCGATCCCGATCTCGGCGAAGGGAGCAAACCCGGACAGGAGTTCCTCACGCTGGTCCTCTGTCAGCTTTTTGGAATCGTCGATCCGCTGCGCCAGTTGCGCCGGGAGATCGTCCCGCGAGAGGATAACCGCCGCCGCGACAACGGGACCGGCCCATGGGCCGCGCCCCGCTTCATCGATGCCCGCAATCCGCCGGTGCCCCTCCTGGAGAGCCCGTTCCTCGAATGTGAAATCAGGAATCGGAACTTCCCTTTCCGGTCTCGTCCGCAATCGCCTTCGGCTCCGCTGTCCCGGGCTCGCCGCCGCCCCCCTTTGAGGCGTTGGCGGCATCATGCGGCTTGGACGGCCGGGCCAGGCGGGCAAGCCGCTCCCCAACCGACCGCGCCTTTGGCCCCGCTTTCTGGACCGTATCGGCAATCATGCTCGCTTCGCGCCCGTACACCAGGCCCAGCATTTCACCCAGGCTCTCGATACCGCCGGCGGTCAAGTAGTGAAGGCGGCGGGCGGTCAGCAGCCAAAGCGGGCTCAACGCCAGGCTCAGAACCGTCACCGCCACCACGAGGCGCATTACGTCCTCGCCGATAAGACCGGTCTCGAGGCCGGTCCGCGCGAGCAGAAAGGAGAATTCGCCGATTTGCGCCAGGATGACGCCGGTCATGAAAGCCACCGTCCAGGGCTGACCCATGAACCGGAGGATGGCGGTATTCATCACCGTCTTGAACACGGTCACCAGGAACAGCAGCAACAGCACCGTGCCGAGATTGTCCCAAATGAACGGCAAATCGAGCAACAAACCGACCGACAGGAAAAACACCATCACCAGGATCGACTGGATGGGCTTGGCGTTCTGGAGCAGTTGGGGCCGCTGTTCGCTATTGCCGAGCACGAGGCCGGCGAGGAACGCGCCGTAGGCCGGCGACATGCCCAGCAAGCCGGATATGGTCGCGGCGCCAAAGCAGAAGGCGAGCGCGGTCAGCGGCGCGAGTTCGTTCGAGCGCGAGAACAGATGCGCCATGGGCAGCCGGATTCTCCGGCCTCGCGCCAGATACCAGATGAGGGCGGCGAGGATCGCCACCGACCCGGCCACGGCCAGGAGGCCTTGATAGGCTGCGTGTCCGACACTGATGACGCCCAGGATCAGGATCATCGGCACGAACGCCAAATCCTGGGTAATCAGCACGGCGATGCTGATCAATCCTGTCCGGCTCTTGGTCTCCCGGCTTGCCTGAAGCATCTTGATGGCGGCCGCCGTGCTCGACAACGCCACCACGAACCCCAGCAGGACGACCATGCCGACCGGCCAATCCGTCAGCGCGGAGAGCAAGAACATCACCACCATGGAGGCGGCAATCTGGATCAGAGTGGTGCTGAGCGCCAGGCGCCAGATTCGCATGAACAGCCGGATCGACAATTCCATACCGACGACGAACAGCAGCATGAGAACGCCGAGGTCGGCGAGCGTGTCGATCTGATCGCGGTTCCCGACCAGGGCGAAGCCGGACGGACCGAGAAGCACGCCGGCCAGGATGTAGCCGACGAAGGCCGGCTGGCGAATCCGCTCCAGCATCAGACCGCAGAGCAGCGCCGCAAGGGCGACAACGGCAATGCCGGTCAACTCGGAATGGGCGACGCTTTCCATGGTCTTCCCAGGTTAACTCGCGGCGCGCACCCGCCTGTGCGCGCCAACCCGGTCAATCTTAACAGCTAGATAGGTTAAGACCCAATTAGCCGAGGTCGGGAAACACGTGCCGGCCGTCCGGGCCGAGAGGCAACGGGTCGGCCCGGAGAACGGCCGAAACCGGCAGCTCGCCATAGAGATGGGGGAACAGCGCGCCCCCGCGGGACGGCTCCCATTTCAGCGCCTCCCCCAGCACATCCCCATCGACGGTCAGCAGCAGCAGGCCGTCCTGCCCGGCCCGATGCTTGGCGGCGCTCCCGATCACTTGTTCGGCGGTGGAAAAATGGATGAAACCGTCGGCCAGGTCCTGCGAGGAACCGGGATAGCTGCCGGCCGGCCGTGCCGCCTCCCACTCCCCGGTCCGGCACATGTGATAGATCAGATTGGGCATTGATGGCGGTACGAACGGTCTACGGCGCCAGCCGTTTGTGAAGGGCGCGAAGGTAACGCAGATCCATGGCCGCGAATTCACCTTCGTCGATATCCTGTTTGTATTCTTCAAGCTCTTCCTTGGTATCGGCCGAGACGCCCTTGTCGAGAAGCCTGGTGATCAGCGACAGAGCTTCCGCCTTCTCTTCGTCGGTCAGCGCGCGTTCGTCCTCATCATCCTCGTCATCGAGGTCGTCATCCTGGTCGTCCTCGTCATCGAGGTCGTCATCCTGTTCGTCATCGTCGAGGTCGGCGTCGTCTTCATAATCCTCGTCGTCTTCCTCCGGTTCGTCGGGATGCTCGGGAACCAGCAAATCGTCCCAGTCGACGCCCGCTACGGTCATCTGGGCGTGAATATCCCGCGCCGCCGTCAACACGGTCTCGTCTTCCTCGTCTCCGAGTTTGCGCAGCAATTCGATGAACTGGGCGCGGTCCAAATTCGCCAGCATGGCCTGTCTCCGTCAAAAAACCGGTTTGGCTATAGGCCACATCCCGGGGGGTTTTGTCCAGCGCCCAGCTTGCGGGCCCGAGTCAAATCAGCGTCAGCTGGTCGCCCGGCGCCGGCGGCGGCGCAAACCGGCTGCTATCGAGTTCGTGCCAAGCCCGGTCCAACCCCAAGCGGCGTTCGGCGGCCCTGAACCGGTTGCTGAGCAGCGCGGCATAGGGGCCATCCCCCCGCATCCGCCGGCCAAATCCCGCCTGATTGAGTTTGCCCTGCCGGCAGGACCGAATGAGCGTTTCCACCTTTTGCGCTCGGTCGGGAAAATGAGCGCATAGCCACGCCGAAAACACCTCCTTCAGCTCCCAGGGCAATCTCAACAGGATATACCCCGCCCGTGTCGCCCCGGCCCCGGCGGCCGCCTCGAGAATATTCTCAAGCTCCTGATCGTTGATCGCCGGGATCATCGGCGCCGCCATCACACCGGCGGGAATGCCGGCGGCGCTCAATTGCCGGATGGCCTCCAGGCGCTTGTCCGGCCGCGCGGCGCGGGGCTCCATGGTACGAGCCAGCATTGGATCGAGCGTGGTGACCGAGAGAAAGGCATGGACGAGATTGCGCTCGGCCATGGACGAGAGGATATCGAGGTCTTTCAGAATTCCCGCGGACTTGGTAATGAAGGAGACCGGGTGATCGTATCGGGACAGCACCTCCAGGACGGAGCGGGTTATTCCCAGTTCGCGTTCGGCCGGCTGGTACGCGTCGGTATTCACCCCAAGCGCTATGGGTTTGCATTGGTAGCCCGGTTTCCGCAACTCCGTTTCGAGCAGCCGCGCCGCATCGGGTTTGAAGAAAATCCGGCTCTCGAAATCAAGCCCCGGGGAAAGGCCCAGGTAGGAATGAGTGGGACGGGCAAAGCAATAGACACAGCCGTGCTCGCAGCCCCGATACGGGTTGATCGACCGATCGAACGGAATATCGGGGGAGTCGTTGCGGGCAATGATCGTCCGCGTACTGTCCTTGGTAAGGACGGTCTCGAGGCGGCCGGCATCGGGGTCCCGCCACCATCCGTCATCGGCGGCAACCCGGTCTTCGAGCTCGAACCGTCCTCGGGGATTGCCGACGGCTCCCCGGCCCTTCCGCGGCGCATCTGGCAGCGCGTCGATCATCGGAATAACTTAGCCTTAGATGAGAACAAATCAAGAACAAAAATCGCCATGATCGCCGAATCCCGCGTGTTATAGTCCGCGCCATGCTGAGTATCGTGATCCCCGTATTCAACGCCGCGGAGAGCTTGGCGGCTACTCTCGCCTCGCTCCAATCCCTTGATATGGAGACCGAAATCCTTGTCGTGGACGGCGGCTCGACGGACGAGGGGCCGGAAATCGCACGATCTCTGGGCGCCGCCGTCATCACGGCCGAACTCGGGCGCGGCCGCCAGTTGCGTACGGGCGCCGGCAAGGCGGCCGGCGAGTGGCTGTTGTTCCTTCACGCGGATACCCGGCTTACCGGTCCGTGGGAGTCTCAGGTCGCCGAATTCATGAATATCGAAGGAAACGATTGCGCCGCGGTGTTTCGGTTGGGTCTCGACGACGAGGCGCCCCAGGCCCGGCGGCTGGAACGGATGGTCGGCTGGCGGACCCGCCGCCTCGGCCTTCCCTATGGCGATCAGGGCTTGCTTATTTCCCGCAAATTCTACGACGAGCTGGGAGGCTTCCGGCCAATGATCATGTTCGAGGACGTGGACATGGTTCGCCGCATAGGCCGGCGCCGCCTCAAAATGCTGGGCGCCCAGGCCTTGACGTCGGCGATCCGCTATCGGCGGGACGGCTATCTTGCCCGGACGTTCAGAAACAATTTTTGCCTGGCGCTCTATTTTCTGGGGGTCCCGCCGGCGGTTATCGAGCGCCTCTATCGATGAGCCTTCCCAATCATCTGATCATCCTTGCGAAGTCCCCCCGGCTGGGAACCGTCAAGAGCCGGCTGGCCCGGGAAATCGGTTGGGTCGCCGCGACCGGGTTTTACCGCCGCACACTGTGCGATACGGTCCGCAAACTGAGCCGCGATGCGAGGTGGCTCGCCTACCTCGCCGTCACGCCGGACCGGGACCTATGGAACCACGGTCTCTGGCCCGAGGGAATCCCGCGCATAACCCAGGGAAGCGGCGACCTTGGGGCCCGCATGGCCCGCATGGCCGCGGCACCGCCTCCGGGACCCGTCGTTATCGTCGGAACCGACATACCGGCCTTGAATGCGGACCACATCGCCGACGCCTTCAACGCGCTCGGAGATCACGACGTGACCTTCGGACCGGCCTCGGATGGCGGCTATTACCTCGTCGGGTTCCGCCGGCGGCCGGCCATGCCCGATGCCTTTTCGAAGGTGCGCTGGTCTACGCCCCACGCACTTCAGGATACGCTCTGCTCGCTTCCGCCGGGGACGACGGTCGCCATGGGCGACGTGCTTTCGGATGTGGATGACGGCGCCGCCTTCGACGCCTGGCGGCGGAGCGCCGGCCTCAGCCCTCCATGAGCCGCGGCATCAACTCGACGAAATTGCACGGCATGAACCGGTAATCCAACTGGTGGACCAGTATGTCGTCCCAGGCATCTCGGCAGGCGCCGGGAGAGCCGGGGAGCGCAAAGAGATAGGTACCGCCCGCCACGCCGGCGGTGGCGCGCGACTGTATGGTCGAGGTGCCGATCTTCTCGTAGCTCAGCATCCGGAACAGTTCGCCGAATCCCGCTATTTCCTTCTCGTAGACCGATGCGAAGGCCTCGGGCGTTACGTCCCGGCCGGTTACGCCGGTTCCGCCGGTGGAGAGCACCACGTCGACTTCGGGATCGGCGATCCATTCCTCGAGCTTGGCGACAATGGCATCCCGGTCGTCGGGGACGATCTCGCGCGCCGCCAGTTCGTGGCCGGCGCCCGCGATGCGGTCGACCAACATGTCGCCGGATTTATCGTCGTCGAGAGTCCGGGTATCCGAAACGGTCAGGACCGCGATGTTGACGGGAAGAAACTCCCGCTCACTTTTCTTTTCGCTCATCCCGGGCAATCTCCACGCCATTCGGACCGATCCGATGGTAGGACGGCCAATCCCCCGCGGCAACCGCATCAAGACTGGGGGTCGGCCGGCCAAAGCGGGCGCGATAGATCCAGTAATTGGTCAACACCCGCTCGACGAAGATGCGCGTTTCCCGCAACGGGATACTCTCGATGAAGAGCAACGGGTCATCCGCACCGCCCGCTTGGCGCTGCCACTTCCGGAGGTTTCCGGGCCCGGCGTTCCAGGCAACGGCCATGCGGAACAGATCCCCGCCGATGTAGGGCTCATTCAGGAGAATATTGATGTAGCGCTGACCAAGTTCGACATTGGTCTCCGGGTCAAACAGAGCGCGCCGCTTGGCGCCTCGATAGCGCCGGTCCCGGGCGATAAAGCTCGCGGTACGGGGCATGATCTGCATCAGCCCGCGGGCGCCCGCCCGGCTCTTGGCGTCGGGGTTGAAGCCTGATTCCTGGCGGATCAAGGCCAGCACCAGCGCGGTGTCCTGGACACGCTCATCTGAGACCGGCAGGCTCGGCACCGGATAGGCGGTGCTGTCGTAAAGGCTGGAGCCGCTCTTCACCAGCATATTGCCAAGGCGCATGGCCAGCGAGGGCAGCCGCGCCCGTTCGGCGAGCGCCAGCATGGCCCTTGCCAGTTCGGGCGAGGCCTGCCTGAAAAGGTATCGAAGTTCCCGCTCGGCGCGGCGATCCTGCCCCACCTGCAGCAGCGTTACGGCCCGGGCGCCGCCCGGTGCCTCGGCCAGCTGCCGGAGGGCCTCTTCCTGAAGCGGCGGCGGCGCCCAGTTGTAGCTGACGTTCAGACCCAGCTGCCGCCGGGCGAGGATACCGTAGAACGTCCGGGGATAGGCCGAGGCTTCTTCCAGCCAGCCGTTCACCCGCTCCGGCCGCTTGGCTTTGAGCTCCGCGCGCGCCGCCCAGAAGGCCCCGGCGGTCGACAGCCACGGCGAGGAATAATCCGACGTCGCGACCTCGCCGAAATGGGTGGCCGCCTCATCGAACCTGCCGAGACGCCATTTCGCGAGGCCGGCGGTCCAATGGGCGGACGGAATGAACTTGCCCGAGCGCTTGATCGCGCGGCCCGTCCACTCGGCGGCCCACTCATATCGTCCATGGGCGTAATAGGCGGCGCCGAGAGCGGCCTGGAACCGGTCGTACTGGCCCGGGTGAAACAGCCGCCTGGTTTCCTTGGCGCGGATCCGCTGCTTCGCGGCCTTGGTCCAGCCCTTGCGGAGATGCCGGGAAATCTCGCGCCGGATTTGACGCGCCCGGTTTCGGTCGGCCCGCTTCAATTTCCTGGTCGGCCGGTAGACCTTGGCCGTGACCGCGCCGTCGTGTCCCGAGCCCGCCAGGCGCTGTCCCGTGGGCGGTTTCGGCATCTTCCAATTCTTGGGCCGGCGGCGAAGCGCCAGCTTATAGAGCCGCCGGGCATCCGGATGGTCCGCATATTGATCCATCCAGGCCTTCAGCTCCCTGTAGCGGGAACGATACTTGGTTGGATGCAAATAGCGTTGCGCCAGGACATGTCCCATCAGCACCCGGTTCTCCAGGGTCTTGATGATCTTGTCGGCGGCCTTCCATTCGCCATTTTTTTGCAGGCTGAAGATCACCCGGTAGCGGCTGACGTCGGTCGCGCCGAGGATCGACGGCAGTTGATCGGCGGTCCAGGTCTCGACGGCGCCTTCGGTGAGCGCGGCGGACTCGGATGGCGCGGGCGGCGGCTTGTCGGCGGCGAGCGCACTCTGCGGCATGGCCGCCAGACCGGCGGCCATTGTTCCAATCACTGCTGCTCTCAGGCTGCCAGCGGCCCTCAACGCCACCCCGCTCCCACAAACCTTTGATTCAAAGGGTTTTTTGCATGATCCACGCATATAGAAGATAGAATAATCGGGCCATTCAGGCAAGCAAGGCCGAATGCCCGCAGAAATTTGGGACGTTTGGCCGGCTAGTGTCCGGCGCCGTCCAGTTTCCGGCGAATCTCCAGCAGATCGCGCCACGCCTGACGCTTGTTGGCCGGCGAGCGCAGCAGGTAGGCGGGATGAAACGTCGCCAGGGTATCCACCGGCGCCGACATGTGCGCGGTCGAATAGCTGTGCCAGGAGCCGCGCAGCTTGGTAATGCCTTCGGCCCGCCCGAGGAGCGTCTTGGCGGCGGGACCACCGAGAGGCACCAGCACATCGGGAGCGGCCAATTCGATGTGCCGTTCCACGAACGGCAAACAAGCGGCGATCTCGTCCGTGGTTGGGTTGCGGTTCCCGGGCGGCCGCCAGAAGACAATGTTCGTGATGTAGAACTTTTCCCGGTCGTAGCCGATGGTTTCGAGCATCCGGTCGAGCAGCCGGCCGCTGGGACCGACGAACGGCAGGCCTTGCCGGTCCTCCTCGGCCCCCGGCGCCTCGCCGACGAACATCAGCCGCGCCTCCGGATTGCCATCGGCGAATACCGTATTCGTGGCCGTCTTTTTGAGGCCGCATTCCTCGAAGCTCTCAACCGCCGCCTTGAGCTCGGCAACCGAATTGGCCTGCGCGGCCAAGGTCCACGCAGCTTGAACCGCCTGACTCACCCGGCCGCCATTCGGAGGTGCGGGGGCTTCACCGGCAGTCGCCCGAGGAGCATCCCGCACGACGCGCCGGGCGGGCGGCGGACGTTTATCCGGCGCCGGCTCACCCGCCGCCTGCTCGGCCAAGGCGAATCGGTCGACCGGGGATTCGCCAATGGTCTCGTCGACCCCGGCCTCGAGGTGGAACCGCAGGATTTCGGCGGTGGGTGGATTGGCCATGAGACGATAATAGCAAAGCCCCGCCGCCGCGCCACGCCTCAACTGGACGCCTCAACTGGACGAGCGGGGCGTGATATGATGTGATTTCCGGACCACCGACCTTGCGAAGTCTTTCGATATGGAACGGGAATTCATGGAGTTCGACGTGGTCATCGTCGGCGCGGGTCCTTCCGGCCTCGCCGCGGCGATCCGTCTCAAACAGCTGGCGGCCGAGAAGGAAACCGAAATAAGCGTCTGCGTGGTCGAAAAGGGATCCGAAGTGGGCGCGCATATTCTTTCCGGCGCGGTCTTCGAGCCCCGGGCCCTGGATGAACTCCTCCCCGATTGGAAGGAACGCGGCGCGCCCCTCCACACGCCGGCCGAGGATGACCGTTTTCTGCTGCTGAGCGAGAAAGGCGCGACGCGTCTCCCAACCCCGCCGCAGATGCACAACAAGGGCAACTACATCATCAGCCTCGGCAACTTCTGCCGCTGGCTCGCCGAACAGGCGGAGGCGCTCGAGGTCGAGATCTACCCCGGCTTCGCGGCGGCCGAGGTGCTGTTCGACGAAGCGGGGCGGGTCTCCGGAATCGCCACCGGCGATATGGGCGTCGGCCGCGACGGTCAACCGACGGAGACGCACCAGCCGGGCATCGAGCTTCGCGCCAAATTCACCCTGTTCGGCGAGGGATGCCGGGGCTCCCTGTCCAAGCAGTTGATCGACAAATTCGAGCTCGATGCGGATAGCGATCCCCAGACCTACGGCATCGGCATCAAGGAACTGTGGGAAGTGGCGCCGGAACAGCACCATGCCGGCCGGGTGGTTCATACGGTCGGCTGGCCGCTAAGCGGCGACACCTATGGGGGTTCGTTCATCTATCACCTGGAGGACAACCAGGTGGCGGTCGGCTTCGTCATCGGCCTCGATTACCGGAACCCGCATTTAAGCCCGTTCGACGAAATGCAACGCATCAAGCTGCATCCCGCCATCCGCCCGACATTCGAGGGCGGCAAGCGGATTGCCTACGGGGCGCGGGCCCTGGTCGAGGGCGGATTGCAGTCGCAGCCCAAGCTGACGTTTCCGGGCGGCGCGCTGATCGGCGATTCCGCGGGATTTCTGAACGTGCCCAAGATCAAGGGCAGTCACGCCGCCATGAAGTCCGGCATGATGGCCGCCGAGGCCGCCTTCGCCGCCCTCGGCGACGGGACGCCGGGCGAACTCGGCGCTTATCCGGCGGCCTACAAATCATCATGGCTTTGGACCGAGCTCAAGAAGGCCCGGAACATCCGCCCGTCGTTCCGCTGGGGTCTGTGGCCCGGGTTGATCTATTCGGCCATCGACACCTATCTGTTCGGCGGCAATGCGCCCTGGACGCTGAAGCATCACGCGGATCACACCCGGCTCCGCAAGGCATCCGAGACGCCGAAGATCGAGTACCCCAAGCCCGACGGGGAAATCACTTTCGACAAGCTGTCCTCGGTGTTCATTTCCAACACCAATCATGAGGAAAATCAGCCTGTCCATCTGACGCTCAAGGACGACGGCGTGCCCACCCGCGTCAATCTCGCCGACTATGACGGGCCGGAAGCCCGGTACTGCCCGGCGGGGGTCTATGAATTCGTCGAGGAAAACGGCCAAACCCGGCTTCAGATCAATGCCCAGAACTGCGTCCACTGCAAAACCTGCGACATCAAGGACCCCACCCAGAACATCGTATGGGTGGCGCCCGAGGGGGGCGGCGGACCCAATTATCCCAATATGTAAATACTTGAACCGATCGTGAAGAATCCCGCGCCATTTGGAGCTTGTGGACCCATGGTCAGGCGTTACACTTGCGGCCCTCTGGGGGATTGACCGCCAGTTCAGGAGATCCAGACCCGGTGCGGAAACTCCATTGCCTACAGGCCGCCGCCGTTGCTCTTTTGGCCGGCGCGGCCGCACTGCATCCGACAACCGGCTTCAGCGCCTCGGCCCCCGAGACCGAGGCCGGGCCCACCGCGGCGGGCAATTATCTCGCCGGCCGCCACGCTCAACGTGAGCGGCGCACGGCGGCAGCGGCCGATTTCTACCTCGCCGCCCTCAAGGATGAACCCGACAATCAGGACCTGCTGCGCCGCACCTTTCTGATCCTTGCCGCCGACGGACGGGTCGGCGAATCGCTCCCGCTGGCCCGGCGCCTGTTAAAGCTTGCCGGCACCGACGCGGCCCTGGCGGTGATGACCGTCGGCATCGCCGAACTGGCCAACGGCGATCCTACCGCGGCCCGGGAGCATTTCGAATCCCTGCCCAAAACGGGTCTCAACACGTTTTTTCTGCCACTGGTCAAAGCCTGGCTGCTGGCCGGAGAGAAGAAATACGACGAGGCCCTCGCCGAACTGGACGGCAAGGCGACCAATTCGGGCCTCGAAATTCTCTACAGCACGCATATGGCGCTGATCAACGAGGTCGCGGGGAACGCGGCCGCCGCCGGAGAGGCCTACAAGGCAGCCGCCGATAAGCGGCAACGAACAAACCTCAGACTCACCCAGCTCCAGGGAGAATTTCTGGAGCGGGCGGGTCAAAAGGAGAGCGCCAAGGCGGCGTATGACGCCTATATGGCGGAGCATCCGAACTCGACGGTGCTGGAAGGCAGCGTCAAACGGCTCGACGGCGGAGCAAAACCGCCCGTCCGGGTGAAGACGGCCCGGGACGGCGTGGCCGAGGCGCTGTTCAGCCTCGCGGGCTCCATTCGCCAGCAGGACTCCTTCGAGACCATGCTGTTCGCCCGGCTGGCGCTGCATTTGAAACCCCGCATGGACATCGCGAAACTGCTGGTCGCGGAGGTGCTCGAAGGGGACGAACGCCTGGCGGAATCCAATGCGGTCTACCGGCAAATCGGCCGGACCTCCGGCTTCTCCTGGTCCGCGCGGCTTCGCATCGCCTCGAACCTGGACCGGCTGGACAAAACCGAACAGGCCGTCCTGGAACTCCGCTCTCTGGCGCAGGAACGCAAGGACCGCTACGACGCCCTGGTGAGCATGGGGGACATTCTCCGCCGGCGCGAGCGTTACCGCGAGGCGGCCGATGCCTATGCGGATGCCCGTGCCCGCATCCCCAACCTGGAGCCGCGGCATTGGACCCTGCTTTACGCGATAGGGATCGCACACGAACGGCTGAAGGAATGGCCGAAGGCGGAACCGGCCTTCCTGAAAGCGCTGGAACTGCAACCCGACCAGCCCTTCGTGCTCAACTATCTCGGCTATTCGTGGGTCGAATTGGGCAGGAACCTCGACCGGGCCAAGGGCATGATCGAAACGGCGGTCGAGAAGCGCCCGACCGACGGCTATATCGTCGATAGCCTGGGCTGGGTGCTTTACCGGCTCGGCGACCTGCCCGGCGCGGTCAAGAACCTGGAGCGCGCCGTGGAACTGCGCCCCGAGGACCCCACCATCAACGATCATTTGGGCGACGTCTATTGGCTCGTCGGCCGCAAGAACGAAGCGCGCTTCCAGTGGCAGCGGTCACTGATCCTGGAGCCCGAAAAGGACCTCGAGGCCAAGATCAAGGACAAGCTCGAAAACGGGTTCGATCCCGAAAAGCACGGCAAACCCGCCGGCAACTAGCCGATCCACCACTCAGCGAGGCGCACGTTGAGCCGCGTCATCACCCGGGCAGCCCCCGCCAAGATCAACCTCTATCTCCGGATAACCGGCAAACGGGAGGACGGCTATCACCTGCTGGACAGTCTCGTTGCCTTCGCGGGCGTCGGAGACATCGTCACCGCCGGGGCCGCCGAGAATCTGTCATTGACGATCGACGGTCCATTCGCCGGCGGGTTGTCCGCGGACGGCGATAACCTGGTCCTCCGCGCAGCCCACGCGCTCCGCGCCGCCTCGGGCTCGACAAACGGGGCAAGGCTGGGCCTGACGAAAAACCTGCCCGTGTCGTCCGGTATCGGCGGCGGTTCCGCCGATGCCGCCGCGGCGCTGCTGGCCTTAAGGGAACTATGGGAGCTCGACATCGACGATACCGGGCTCGCGGCGCTGGGATTGGCGTTGGGCGCGGATGTGCCCGTCTGCCTCGCCGAACGTCCCTCCCGGGTAAGCGGCATCGGGGACATGATCGAGCCGGCGCCGAACCTGCCGGCCGCGTGGCTGGTGCTCGCCAATCCGGGCGCCCCGGTCTCCACCCCCGACGTTTTCAGCCGCCGGCAGGGTCCGTTCGGCGATCCGGTCCGGACCCCCGCCTCGTGGACGGACGTGGAGGCGCTGACCGAAGCGTTGGCGGTTTCCGGCAACGACCTCACGGGCGCGGCGGTCGAGGCCGCTCCGGTGATTGCCGGGATGCTGGACGAGATGGCCGAACTGCCGGGCGCCCTGTTGACCCGGCTGTCCGGCAGCGGAGCGACATGTTTTTCGATCATGCGGGACGAGCCCAGCGCGCAATTCGGCGTCATGGCGCTGGAGGAATTTCACCGGGATTGGTGGATCAAGGCGGCGCCCCTGCTCCCGCCCGGCCCCGCCGACCCGGCCTTATTCGCTTAGACGCCCGGGCCTTGCGCGGGACCGCACGTCCGACTATGGATAGCCCTCCGGTGATGGGGTGTAGCCAAGTGGTCTAAGGCACCGGTTTTTGGTACCGGCATTCGGAGGTTCGAATCCTCCCACCCCAGCCATTTCCTCCTTCAATTCATCGCGTTTTTTTTGATATCTTGTTAAATAACTTTTTTCATCTTCTATATCTTTTTAAATATCTAATTTTGAAATGAGCGATTAATCTGATATATAAACCAATATCAGATTTATAAAATGATATCCAAAGAGATATAAAGATGAGCTACGCAATTGAAGATATTGGTAGAGTGCTGAAGGAGGCCCGCAAGCAAAAGGGCTTGAGCCAGCGCGCGCTAAGCGAACAGTCCGGGGTACGCCAATACCAAATCTCAAAGATTGAGAATGGGGCCGTCGACCTACGTATCTCCAGTTTGATTGAACTTGCGCGCGCACTCGATCTTGATCTCAAGCTAGTCCCGCGAAAAGCGATCCCCGCCGTTGACAGCATCGTGCGTAGCACCACACCCACGCCAATGCTTCCGAAGCCGGCATATAACCTTGATGAGGACGACGATGGCTAATGTATCGGTCCTTGAGGTGCTGCTGCATGGCGAACCGATCGGCACGTTGACTCACGTCGGCGGCGATCGGACTTTGTTTGCCTTCAACGAATCCTACATCGAAGACGAACAGAGACCTGTGCTCGGCTTGGGCTTTAAGGATTCGTTGGGGCAACTCCTGACCGAGTTTCCGCCGGTCCAGACACGGATAATGCCGTATTTTTCCAACCTCCTGCCCGAAGGACATCTGCGTTCGTACCTCTCGGACCGGGCCGGCGTAAATCCCGAGCGCGAGTATTTTCTTTTGTGGGCGCTTGGGAGAGACCTGCCTGGCGCGATTATTGTGCGCCCGGTTGACGAAGACGACTGGCCCCCTGAAGACGAAGATAAAAACGCTGAAAGCGTCCGCGAAACCGAAAAGCAAAGAAGCGAGAATGTTCTCAGATTCTCGCTTGCAGGTGTTCAGCTCAAGTTTTCCGCTGTGAATGAGGCGAGGGGCGGGCTAACGATACCAGTAAACGGCGTCGGCGGATCAATGATCGTGAAATTGCCCTCACGTGAGTTCGTCGGGATCCCTGAGAATGAGTACTCCATGCTCACGCTCGCCAGGATGATCGGCATGGATGTGCCCGACGTGCACCTGATCGATGTCGATGCAATCAAGAACTTGCCTGAAGGTATCGGCGGCCTCGAGCGACAGGCGCTCGCCATCGCGCGGTTTGACCGGCTGAGCGACGGGCCGTCAATCCATACCGAGGATTTTGCGCAGGTATTTGGCGTCTATCCGGAGAGGAAGTACGAACGCGCAAGTTACCGCAGAATTGCGGCAGTAGTCGGCGCAGAAGGGGGCGACAACGACATCGCCGAGTTTATTCGGCGCCTCACCTTCAACATGCTAATCGGAAACGCAGACATGCACCTCAAAAACTGGTCGGTGATCTATCATGACCGGCATACGGCTAGTTTAGCGCCAGCCTATGATTTTGTGTCTACGATCCCATATGTTCGAGACGACGGGGCCGCATTAACCGTTAGCCGGACCAAGCGCTTTGATGGGTTCAGTCTGGACGAGCTATCCCACATGGCCGCGAAGTCGTATCTGCCCGAAACACTGGTCCTCAACACGGCGCGTGAGACTGTTGCGCTATTTCATGAGCGGTGGGCCTCGGAGAAGAGGAACCTGCCCCTCGCCGATCATGTCGTGGACACTATCGATACGCACCTGCTGAGTGTCCCGATCGCTCAAGAGTAGGGCTCTGAATTCTTCCCGGAATCCAGCCGAAGGGTTTTGCAAACAGATACTCAAACACGCGTACGCGATTTCAGAATCAACATATTGTGGCCGACAACCTCTGCCGGGCTGCCGTTCCGGCGGCGTCCGGGTCAGGGCTTGACCACCCAGGCCTTGTAGCGGGTTTCCGTACCGGCGCAGGCGGCCAGCACCAGATCGCGGGACATGAACGGGCCGGCCTGCCGGCTCGTCGGCGCGACGGCGAGGCAGAGCGAGGCGTCGGACTTGACCCGGAACTCGGAACCGGACTGCTCGTAGACGAATTGCTGGGCCGCCTTGCCGCCGCAGGTCAACAGGCCGAGTTTGGCGCCGGCCTTGGCGCCGCCCAATACTTCCGCGCATAGATTATCGAAGGTCGCCGACTGGATGCGGCCCGATGCCGCGTCGAACTTGAACTGCACATCGCCGCCCCGGGGTTTGCAGGAATGGGCGTGCAGCCTGTCCGACAGGCCGCGGCCCACCGTGTCGATGCACCAGCCGAGCTTGTCCACCTCGTCCAGATTGTCGGCGAGGTAGATGACCGGCGACGGGGTGCGCATGTCGGGCGGCGTGGCCTCCGCCGGCGCGGCCCAGCCCGCCAACGGAATTAGAAATACGAAAACGAATATGCGATTGAGCGAAATCACGATGGCCTCCTGAAACAAATAGATATATCTCCATCCTAACGGGGATCGCCGGACAATCCGTCACCGGATTTCCGTTCGCCCGGTATCAGCCCGTGACTTCCAGCACCACCGCCATGCCCGTGTCTCCGGCGGCGCACCCGGTAAACAACCCCCGGCCGCCGCCGAGCAGGGCGAGTTCCTCGATAAGCTCGATGACCCCGCGGGTGCCCATGGGCGCCTGGGGATGGCCCCAGACCAGGGTGCAGCCGTAATTGTTCATCCCGGCGAGATCGCAGCCCGTCTCCCTGGCGAAATAGATGTCGTTGACGGCGAACGGGTTATGGGTCTTCACGGCGTCGATCTCGTCGATGGAGAGGCCGGCCATGTCCAGCGCCCGCCGCGCCGCCGGCACCGGCGCCTCCGGCATATAGCCGTTCTCGGCCCGCGCCATGCCGAAGCCCATGAGCCGGACGGTGATGTCCTTGTCGGAACTGAGTTCGGATGCCTTGTCGGGCGTGGTCACCAGGATGCAGGCATTGCCGTCCGCGGGGTGGGTCTGGCCGGCGAAGGTGACCGAGCCGTCCTTCAATACCGGCTTCATGCCTGCGAGTTTTTCGGGATTTGGCGGATAGACCCCCTCGTCGCCGTCCATGGTCGCCACGGTCTTCTTGAAGTTGGCCGACGGCACCTCGAACGGCAGGGTCATGAAGCGCTTCTGAAACGCCCGGCCGCCGGCCAGCGCCGCCTGGTATTGCTCCTGGCGCATCAGCACCACCTCGTGCTGCTGCTCGGTGGTGATCTGGTGTTTGGCGGCGACGTTTTCAGCCGTCTGGAGCATGGAATGACCTCCGACGGGATCGCACTGCATGTTGTCGATGGTGACGTTTTCGTGGAATCCCGTGCCGCCCGGGCCGGCCGGCGCCGGATAGTAGACCTGCGGCCCGTTGGAGACCCGGTCGACGGTCGCCACCAGGGCGACCTCGGCCATCCCGCCGTCGACTTCCTGGGCGGCGTTCTCGAGGCAGCGGACGCCGGTCGCGCAGACCTGGGAAAGTGCGGGCCCGCCGACGTCCGGCGCGCCGAGCATGTGGGTAAACCAGGGCAGCCCCACGAACGAGGTCGGCTGGTGAACCGTTATCCCGAGGACGCCATAGTCCAGCACGCCCGGGTCGATCTCCCGCCTGGCCATCTCCCGGCGGGCCACATGGGCCCCGAACTCGATGCTGTGCAGATGAGAGAGGCTGCCCTGCCACTTGGCGAAAGGCGTGCTCCAATAAGCGCCGTACGGAATTTGAGCGTTGAGTCCCATGGTTTGCCTCGTTTCCTGCTCGCCGGCGAAAATCAGGCCGTCAGGCTTTGCCGCATCGCCGCCTTGTCGATCTTGCCGACCGTCGTCTTCATAAGCCGGTCGACCACATGAATGTGCGCCGGGACCTTGTACTTCGCAAGACCGTCCCGGCAATAGTCCAGCAGGGCCGCCGCGGGATCGCCGGTCCGGTCGCGGAGGACGACGAAGGCATGGATCACCTCGCCCCGGTAGTCGTCCGGCACGCCCACGGCGGCGGCTTCGACGACATTGGGATGGGCGAACAGCACCTCGTCGATTTCCCGCGGGTAGACGTTATAGCCGCCGACGATGACCATGTCCTTCTTGCGGTCGGTAATCCACAGGACGCCGTCTTCGTCCAGTTTTCCGATGTCGCCGGTGTAGAGCCAGCCGCCGCGCAGCGCCAGCGCGGTTTCTTCCGGCCGGTTGCGGTATCCGGACATGATCTGCGGGCCGCGCGCGCGGATTTCACCTTCCTCGCCGGGGGACAGAACGATTTCCCCGGTCTCCACGTCGACGATCTGTACCTCGGTCTCGGGGATCGGCGGCCCCACCGAGCCCGGAACGATGGGCTTCCCGGCGACATTGCTGGTCAGCAGCGGTCCCGCCTCGGTTTGTCCGTAGCCCTCCAGGATCGGTGTGCCGGTGACCTGCCGCCATTTGCGCAGCGTGTCCACGGGCAGCGGCGCCGAACCGGAATACACCGTTCGCAGGGTCGAAAAATCGGTGGCGGCGAACCGATCCATGGCCATCAGCCCATTGAAGATGGTGGGACCCACGGGCAGCACGGTGATGCCTTCCCGCTCGATGGCGTCGAGCACCCGGTCCGGGTGGTAGCGCCGCTGGATCACCAGCCTTCCCCGGCAATAGGCGGTCAGATGAAGACACATGCAGCTCGCGAAGACATGAAACAGCGGCATCACGCAAAGAACCGTCTCGTCATCGGGAACGGTCGGCACCACCGCCTCCCGCTGGCTCAGATTGATGGAGAGCTGGCCGTGGGTGATGTTGACGCCTTTGGGCAGTCCCGTGGTTCCGCCGGTGTACTGAAGCGTCGCCAATTCGTCCGGCTTCGGCGGCGCGCCGGGGAGGGCGGCGGATTCATCGTCCCGCCGCTCGGCCAGCGACCGGCCACCGTCGCCGCCGATGCGTATCCGGGCGGCGATCCGAAGTCGGTCGGCCAGCCCCTCGACCAGCGGACCTACCTCGTCATCGTAGACCACGGCGACCGGTTCGGCATCCGATAGAATGTGATGAAATTCCCGTTCGGTATAGATGGGGTTGACCGGCACCGCCTGCATGCGCGCGGCGTGGACGGCGAACATGGCGATCGCCATGTCCATCGAATTTCCGCAGACCAGCGCCACCCGGTCGCCCGCGCCGCCGATCTCCAGGAGTTCGGCGGCAAATCCGCCGACGCAGCGGACATACTGGCGGTACGTCAGCGCGCCCTCGTCGGACACAAGAGCCGCGGCGTCGCCGGAATGTTCGGCAGCGTCGGCCAGCATGTGAACGACGGTCGGGTGAACGGCGGGCAGACTGGTCATGAGACCCTATTTTCCGTCCACGGCCGCCGGAATCAATGCCTTTGGGGATTTGAGAGGCCCAGCTCTTTCCGGGTTTTCTCCGGCAGCGCCGCCGCGACCATCTCGTAGGATAGGGTGATGTGGTTCTTGAGTTCCCCGTCGGAAAGTCCCGGCTCGGCATGGTGCTGGATCCAGTTGAAGCCCCGCGAGGCCAGGTAAGGCGCCGGGCGCAGGCCCGGCATGTCGCGCAGCACCTCGAAGGCGATGTGGGAGACCTTGAACGTGATGCCGCGAACCTCGCCATCCTCCCAGCCGCCGACGGCGAACAGCTTGCCGCCCACCTTCCAGACGTGAGAGCCGCCCCATTGCACGACATGGGTGGCGGCCGGGAGCGAGCCGCAGAACTGGTTGAACTCTTCGCAGGTCATGGAAGGCTTCAAAACCCCGACGAAAACGCCGGCGGCTTGCCGGGCGCACTCCGCGCCGACGCAGCCGCGCCGATCCCAAGCACCAATAAGACGGCAAGAAGCGCCCGCATGGCCACCATCTCTACACCGGCCCGCCGGAGGCTTTCAACCGGGCGAGGAATTCCCGGCGCGTCTTGGGCCCGAGCCGGCGGGCGAAGCGACACAAGATTCCCTCTCCCCCTGGGAGAGGGATGCGAAGGCTTGGCGAGCCTGCGAGCCGTAGCCGTAGCTGGGTGAGGGGGTCCTTCGTGCGCTCCGTGCTCTCGGTGGTGAAGTCTAATTCCCTGCGCCCCCCGCCGTTTTCGCTGGTGGTTCAGGCTGATGCGCTTGTCTTGGAATGAGGTTCGTGCAAAGGTCGCAACCCTCGCGGACGACTGGTGGGAAGCGGCTCCCGTGTGTCGGGAACTGATCGCCGATAATCGGATTGGTGCGGGAGCAAACCCATGTCTCAGAATAAAGACTTGCGTGAAGCCAAGCGGCAAAAGAGCGACGAGTTCTACACCCAGCTTTCCGACATCGAGAGCGAACTCCGCCACTACACCGAACACTTCCGTGGCAAGGTTGTGTACTGCAATTGCGACGATCCCCGCGTCTCCAACTTTTTTCATTATTTCTCGTACAACTTCGAGCGCCTGGGCCTGAAGAAGCTCATCACCGCGTGCTACAGAAACCAGGATCGCGACCTGTACACCCGCCACGATTCGGAGCGGGCGATATGGCTCGAGTACAAGGGGAACACGAAGGGCGGCAGGGTGCCCGATGTCGGGGATATTGGAATCCGTGAGTTCGACGGGGATGGCGATTTCCGCAGCGAGGAATGCATCGAGCTTTTGAAGCAAGCGGACATCGTGGTGACCAATCCGCCGTTTTCGCTGTTCCGTCAATACGTTGCCCAGCTCATGGAGCACGGCAAGACGTTCCTGATCATCGGGAACGTCAATGCCATCACCTATAAGGAAATATTCCCCCTGATTAAGGACAACAGGATATGGTTCGGCCCGAGTATCACGAGTGGGGATCGGGAGTTCGGGGTTCCCGATCATTACCCGTTAACCGCCGCGACGCACAGAATTGACGAGAACGGCAATAAGTTCGTCAGGGTCAAGGGAATCAGATGGTTTACCAATCTCGACCATGAGAAGCGCCACGAGGACTTGATCCTCTACAAGCGGTACTCGACGGAGGAATACCCCGCCTACGACAACTACGATGCGATTAACGTGGACAAGACAGCCGAAATCCCGATGGATTGGGACGGGGCGATGGGAGTGCCGATTACGTTTCTGGACAAGTACAACCCGGAGCAGTTTGAGGTCTTGGGAATAACAGACAGGGACGACCGCTACGGCCTGAAAACAAAAAGATACACGATCGCGGATGCCCCAAACTACAACGATCTGAATGGGGAGGGAGGGGTTATAAGCGAGGGACAAAATTACAAACGCACTTATCGACGCATTCTGGTTAGGAGGGTGCGCCCGCAATGAAAATCGACCTGATGAAAATCACCGTTCGCAACCTTGTGGAGGATTACCACGACGATGGCGAGGGCGGGGTGCGAGGCTATGGCGGCAAGCTCGACATCCGTCCGCCGTTTCAGCGCGAGTTCGTCTACAAGGAAAAGCAGCGCGACGCGGTGATCGAGACGATCAACAACGGCTTTCCGCTCAACGTGATGTACTGGGCCGTGCGCGAAAACGGAACGTATGAGGTCATCGACGGCCAGCAGCGCACGATCTCGGCCGCGCAGTACGTGAAAGGCGACTACTCCCTTGACGGGCGGTATTTCCACAACCTGCAAGATGACGAGCAGAAGCGGATACTCGATTACCCGTTGCAGGTTTATGTCTGCGAGGGGAGCGACAGCGAAAAGCTGGCTTGGTTCAGGATCATCAACATCGCGGGCGAAAAGCTGACCGATCAGGAACTGCGGAACGCGGTCTACGCGGGTCCATGGGTGTCCGACGCCAAACGGTATTTCAGCAGGCCGCAAGGTCCGGCCTACGGGGTGGGAGACAAGTATGTGAAGGGGTCGCCGATCCGCCAGGATTACCTCGAAACCGCGATCCAATGGATCAAGGACGAGGACCAGACGGTCGAGGAATACATGGGCACGCATCAGCACGACAAGACGGCGACGGCCTTGTGGAACCACTTTCAGTCGGTAATCAACCGTGTCGAAGCGGTCTTCCCGAACTACCGCACGCAAATGAAGGGTGTGGACTGGGGCGGGCTGTACGGGCACCTGACAAATGAGAGCCTGGACCCCGAAGCGCTTGAGCGTGAGGTTACCCGCCTGATGATGGACGACGACGTGACAAAGCAGCCGGGCATCTACCCGTATCTGCTCACCGGCGAGGAAAAGCATCTGAACATCCGCGCCTTTAGCCCTGCCATGAAACAGAGCGCGTTCGAGAGGCAAAAGGGCATCTGCAAGGTGTGCGCGAAGGCGTTTAAGATCGGGGACATGGAGGCCGACCACATCACCCCTTGGTCCGAGCGTGGCAAGACAATCGCGGAGAACTGTCAAGTGCTTTGCAGGGAATGCAATCGCAGAAAATCCAACAAATGAGCACGCGGGGGAAGAGAAGATAGGCCGCAACCCCGAAGCCGTGGGAGACCGCCCGGAAGTCGAAATCCTGACTTGATGCCGCTGGGCCTGCGCGCCGGGTTCGCGTCGGAGCGCGTCTCAGTCGGCCTCCTGCATGGCTTCTCTTTCTAGCCTCCAGGCGGGTTGCGGGTCACATCGACTATTTCGCCCGCAATCTCCTCCACCGTGTGCATGGCGGTACTGCGCGCAACCCGGTCCGCAAGCGACGGCGAGTAATCCATGACCTCGCGCTTGGTAACGTCGTGCCAGACCGGCAACAGCACCTGCTCACCGGACACCGTGCGCGACACCAGCCCGTCCAGCTCGTATTCCGGCCAGCCGCGTCCGAAGAAGGCCCGGGACAGCACCACCACGCCGAAGCGGCTGCTCGCGAGTCCCTTGTCGATCTTGCGGCGCAGACTGTCACCGATCCTAAGTTCGAACTCGTCGTACCACACGCTCAGACCAGCGTTGCGCAAAGCTGTAGCAAGCGGCCGTACAACTTCATCCTTGTCTTCCGAGGTGTGAGAGATGAACACGTCGAACATCTGCTCGTCCGACGCCTCAACACCAGGAACCTGCTCCTGCGTGACATTGCGGACTAGCGACGGGAGGTCACGAAGTGATCTTTCGTTGATCGCTGGCAACGGCTTCAGAGCTTCTGCCGCTATGACTCGAGCGCTGGACCGCACCGTACCACGCAGCCCCTGCATGTCCACTGTCACATGCCATGTGCCCGATCGGGGGACCCGTAGTCGGACGGGCGATTTTTGAGCTAAGCCCCCGTGATACTTGTGCCGACGACCCGCCTTGTAGTTGTTGAAATTCGACTGGTCCATAAGCCGCACGTTCGCGGCGCTCCCCTTAAGCGTTACCTCCACAACGCTGCCGCTGGCCACATGACCAAGCCTGTGATGTATGAAACTCATCCCATCCCTCCGGGGTCGCCGAGTGCGAGTTGATGCTACCCCGTTCGCGAGCCAAGCGGCTGGTCAATCATGCCCGGCCCAACGACCTCACCGCGGGATACACCACCAACTGGACCGTCAGCCAGTTGCGCGAGCCAGCGCCAAAGACCGCCGATCGGATCAAGGCGCTTTTGTGTCCAGTGGTGCCATTTGCGGACGCTGGTGCTTAAACAGACACATCTGATACCAACGGTCCCTGATTGGAACCTTACAGCGATCACCCACCTTGAATAGCGGTCGCAATCGCCAAGCCAATCTACAAGGTGCGCGTTGGTCACCCTCAATCGGCACCCCGGCCAGCGATATCCGGTGCGTCTTCCACTTCGATGCGCCCACGGTTCACCAACTGCGTACGAATCGTCATTGGCGATACCCTAAAGTAATCTGCGACACCGTTCTGTGCTTCCTCCGAGTAATCGCCGTCCAACATCTCATCTACATTGGCAAACGGGCCAAGAAATTCCGCTGCAAAGGCCCTCTGCACCTTCTGTCTGTAGCTGTAGGTGCGGGTCGCGGGAAGCAGGCATTCACCAGCGTGATGCATTTGAGGGCCCACGACGCGGTCGCCAAGCAACCGCGCTAACTCGAACCGCCGCCCCGTTTCCCATTTCGATCTGATTACCACCCGAGCCGAGTCGTCCTGTCCATCAAGCAGAAACGACATGGCATCCGACCACCTGTGCGTATCAGAAATGACACCGGTAGTTGTTCCCGCGAATTCCGAGAGCTTGTGGTCGGACACCTGTTCTCCGTTCAAATCCAACTGGTCGCGCAGGCTGAGTGCCGCGCTTTCCCCGACACGCCAAGCCGGTACCGCTCCGGGTTGCGGGAGTATTGTCTCGTCAGCCAATCTAACGGCGTCGTTCATGTTACCGTCAAATCCGTTCCCTAGCGCGATGTTCGATATCTCCGATGCGGAAAGCATCTGATGGTTCCGACTACCACGAAGCGCTGCGTCGCCAGCGATTTCTCCCAACGCCTCCTCTCCAAGTTCCACTGCGTCGCGTAGGTGATGCTTCACCACATCTTCGTCAACATCGTCCGGATCGTAGCCCAACTGTGCTTCCAGACGTCGAAATCGTGTAACGTCTGGATCCTCTCGTTCGGCCGCTAAGTCATTCCACAGACGGTGGAGGTTTGTGCCCTGGATACTGTGGTCTTCCAGTCTGGCAAGAACACCTTTTACAAATCCGTCAACCGCCGATTCCATTTCTTCCATCGACACCGCTTCACGTCGCTGCGCACCTATGTAGCGGAACAGGACGGCATCAGGACTTCCAGAAGGTTTGGATTCAAGGAACGATTGCAATCCGTCGGAGAAGATCGTGATATTGGGCCAAGCGTAGCCCTCCCCGACAGTCGCCATCCGATGGGCAAAGTTCCAGCGGCGCCTATCGTCCTGCCCCGAAGGGCGTCCCAATTCCCATCGAAGCCTCCACCAGTTCCAGGCAAGCCATTCGGCAAGCGGATACCCCGCAACGTATGGACCGTGACGGAGCTCATTGTTCTCGCTGTCTTGGCCGGCGGTCAAAAGCCGTTCGTTCGCGGTCACGGAAAACAGGCCAAAAGTTGCCCGTTCTTCCGGCGAACCGGACGCAAGTTTCTCGGTTGAGAGTGAGACTGTTAGCTCGCCTGCCATCGTAACTGCCACTCTTCTACGACCAGCCGCCGCATGCTATCTTCGTCCTCGCCCAACTCGTAGCCGTGATAGTTGTAGCTACCCTGCTCAAGCTTGGCCTCGTAAACGCGACCGTCAGAATCCACAGCCCAAACATACTTCGGAAGTCCGCCATGGCCAATGCTGCTGATCATGCCTCGTTCGACGCCTTCACGGAAAAGAGCCCTCGCCTCCGCCAGCCGCACGGTCCGTCCGCTGCCGTCGCACAGTGACTTGTTCGGTCGTGGGTTCGCCGGAGGATGAAAGCCGTAGTCTGCGGCGACCCGTTTGTGGAGCGCACTGCCAGTATAGCATGCTTCGTCCAAGAGTCGGCGCACGATATCCGCGCCTATCTTGTGTCTTGGAATGAGTCTGCGCTTGGGATCGTTCCCTTGACGCTTAGACACCTTGTCAACTCCCGAACACCAATAGTCGAACAAACGCGAGACAACTCTAACAGCAGCTTTGTGTCAAGCTGAGACATTCCCCCTTGCCTCCACCCGCGTACGGGCTAAATGAATAGGCGATGGCCGCTCCCTCGCCGGGGCGGCGTTTTACGTCTGGAGGGGAGCTATGCAAGTTTGTACGTGCCAAATGGGAGGTACCTCCCGAATGGGTGTCAATAAATGTCCATTAATGTCCATGAATGTCCATTCCCGCGAAACGGCCGGAATCGGAAATCATGATTTTTCAACGACTTAGAGCTATGCGTTTGGTGCATGGCTCGCGCCCAATACAGCGCCGGGGGGAACGGGTCCGCTCGAGGCTCGCCACGCCGCTTCCGCTGTGATGATATGGGCCGAGAAATTTTCGGGGAGGCGATGACGATGGGGAAATACCGGCTGCCGGCGATCGATCTGGCCGACGTCGAGGAACACGCCGGCACCTTCTACCCGGACGCGCTCAAGGGCGCGTCCGAGGCGCGGATCAAGAAACGCCTGGGGGATGCCGCCGGGCTGACGAAATTCGGCGTCAACCTGACCACCCTGCCGCCGGGCGCGGCCTCCGCGCTCCGCCACTGGCACGCCGAAGAGGATGAATTCATCTACGTTCTCGAAGGCGAGGTGACGGTGGTCAGCGACGCGGGCGAGCAGGTCCTGACGCCGGGCATGGCCGCGGGCTTTCCCGCCGGCAAGCCGGATGGGCACATGTTTTGCAACCGCGCCGACGCCCCGGCCGTGGTTCTGGAGGTGGGAAACCGGGTCCCCCACGATACGGTGACCTACCCGGACGACGACCTCGCGCTGGTCAAGGAACCCGGAAATCACCAGTACTACAACAAGGCCGGCGAACCGCTGGGCGAGCGGGTCGCCAATTCCCCCCGCGCGGCGGAAGAGGACGGCTAGATGGAAATCGCCGTCATCGGCGGCGGACACGGCTGCTATGCCGCCGCCGCTCACCTGACCGAGCAGGGCCACGACGTACGGCTCTGGCGCCGGGACGGGGCGGCCCTCGCCCCGGTCCGCGAGACCG
This sequence comes from Rhodospirillales bacterium, assembly GCA_022823235.1. Lineage (GTDB taxonomy): Bacteria > Pseudomonadota > Alphaproteobacteria > Rhodospirillales > UBA2165 > JAJDXO01. Next base: position 15,527 of record JAJDXO010000042.1, on the reverse strand, counting down.
GCGCCATCACCCTCACCGACCATGAGGGAACCCGGGACGTCGCCCTGTCGCTGGCGACGGACGATCTCGGTGAGGCCATGGCCGGCGCGGAACTGGTGGTGATCCCGCTGCCGTGCACCACCCACGAAGACCTCTCGAAGGTCATGGCGCCTCATTTCGCGGACGGTCAGGTGGTCTATTTGCCGCCCGGAACCTTCGGCAGCTACATCTTCGCCCGCGCCATGCGGGAGGCCGGCAACGCCGCCGACGTGGTTTTCGCCGAGACCGGGACGCTTCCCTATCTGGCCCGCAAGCAGGCGGATGCGCACGTGCGGATCAGCGTCTACGCGACCCGGCTGCCGACCGGCGTGTTCCCGGCCAAGGAGACCGGCCGGGCCCTCGACGTGCTGGCCGAGGCCTATCCGGTGGAGGGGCTGCGGGACGCGCTGGACGGCGCGCTGATGAATGCCGGTCCGATCATTCATCCGCCGCTGATCGTCATGAATGCGGGTCCGCTCGAGCATTTCGAGGCCTGGGACATCCACAACGAGGGCACCCAGCCGTCGACCCGCCGGGTCACCGACGCCCTCGACGGCGAGCGGATCAAGTTGCGCGAGGCGCTCGGCTACGGCGCCCCTCATTTTCCGCTGGCCGACCATTATGACGACGACAAGGAAGAGTGGATGTACGGCGACTCGTCGCACGAGCGCCTGACCGACAGCGGCGACTGGCGGGAGAATATCGACCTGCTGAACCATCGCTACATGCGGGAGGATACCCATCTCGGTCTGTCGTTCATGGCCTCGCTCGGCGACTGGATCGGGGCGGACCTGCCGCTGATCAACGGGTTTCTGGCAATCGGCGCCGGGATTACCGGTGAGGATATGCGCTCGACCGGCCGGACCATGGAGAGCCTGGGTCTCGCCGGGCGGACGCCGGACGAGCTGAGATCCCTGCTCCGGGACGGCATTCCCGCATGACCGAAATCGTCGCCCTCGGCGCCGGCCGCATGGGCCGCGGCATCGCCCAGGTGTTCGCATTCGCCGGACACCCGGTGACCATTCTCGACTTCAAGGAGCGGCCGCCGGACCAGGTGGACGCGCTGCTTGCCGAGGGCAAAACGGAAATCGAGGAAAATCTCGCCTTCCTCAAGAGCCTGGGGGCCGCCGGCGGCGGGCAAATCGAGAGCACGCTCTCGCGCATCCGAGGCGCCGGGATCGGCGAGGCCGGGGACATCCTCGGCGGCGCCCGCTACATTTTCGAAGGCGTGACCGAGATGCTGGACGTCAAACGGGACGCGATCGCCCGCGCCAGCGCCCTCGCCGGGCCCGAGGCCGTGATCGCCTCGACCACGTCGACCATGCTGTCGGAAACCCTCGCCGGCTTCAGCGCACGGCCGGAAAACTTTCTCAATGCCCATTTTCTCAACCCGGCCTACCTCATTCCCCTGGTCGAGGTCAGCCCGTCATCCCGCACCGACGAGGGCAAACTGACGGCGTTCATGGACCTGCTGACGTCCATCGGCAAGGTCCCCGTAAGATGCAAGGCGTCTCCCGGCTACATCGTCCCCCGGCTCCAGTCCGTGGCGATGAGCGAGGCATGCCGCATGGTCGAGGAAGGGGTCGCCACCGCGGAAGACATCGACCGGGCGGTGACCGCCGGGTTCGGCATCCGCTACGCGACCATGGGGCTGGTGGAGTTCACCGATTGGGGCGGGGTCGACATTCTCTACCACGCCAACCGCTATCTCCGGGATGCGCTCGACCCGCGCTTCCAGACCCCCAAGATCGTCGACGACATGATGGAGCGGGGCGATCTCGGGCTCAAGACCGGCAAGGGGTTTTACGATTTCAGCAAGATGGATACGGATGCCTACCGGCGCGAAAAGCTGGCGACGTTCGTCGCGCTCCTGCGCCACATGGACCTGATGCCCAAGGCGGCCGAAGACTAAGGGAAATTTGGATTACGCGGCCTTTTCGCCGTAATAGAGCGTCACCACGTGCACGGCTTCGGCAAAAAACAGCCAGCGCTCGATCAGAATTCCCAGCCCCACGCTCAGCGCGGCGATCACGGCGAGCGCGGCGCCAAGAAAGAAACCGGCGAATACCGACAGGGCCACGCCGATCAGCGGAATCGCAAACAGGGTCACCAGGGTGATTTTTCTCAATTTCAGGGCGTGTTTGCGGGCCACCCGGTATCCCATTTCCTTCTGCAGGTAGTTCGGCGCCGTGTGGGGCGGATCGAGCGGCCGGACGGTGCCGAAGCCGCCGAGGCCGGTCGCCGTCTCGGCCGTTGCCACGGGGTCGGCCGTGTCGATCGACCGCCAGTATCCGATCTTCAGCACGGCCGCCGCGAGCAGGCTCACGATGGCGACCCCGGCGCTCCGAAAATTTGCCGCCCCGAACATGGCGACAACGAGATGAAACCCCACCGCACCGGTGGCCAGGCCGAGCGCGACATAGAGCCATGGCACCAGGGGGTGGTGCCATCTGGGGATCGCCTTGAGCGATGCATAGATCATGCCGGTGCAGTAGACCGTGACCGCCGCCAGCACCGGCGTCAGCCACGCGGCCAGCAGCCAGGCCCCCGCCACGTCTCCCAGCCAGACCCAGCCCCAGGCCAGGCCGGCAATCGGCACATAGGCGAGCACCGCGGCGACGCCCTCGCGGGACAGCCAGGACGAGCGGAATTGGGTCAGCGCCCGCCAGGCGCGCTCGGGGTGTCCCAGGTGAAACGTCGACGACAACAGTCCGGCCGTGACCAGCACGACGCCGACGAGAATGATGATCGCACCCAGTTCGCGCGCCGCAGGAAGCCAGCCCGTTCCGACGAAGACCGCCGCGACCGCCAGCAGCCCGTAGCCCAGGCCGGACGCGGTGGTAAAGAAGATGATGGAATAAGCGGGGTGCATGGTCAGGCGGCGGAGGTGTCCGACAGCAGCCTGTCCACCCAGCCCAGAAACCCGCCTTCGGGGCTGGCGTCCTCGAGAGGAAGCGTGGCGCCCGCTCCCGCCGTCTTCTCGCGGACCGGCAAATACTTGTTGGTCGGCGCGCACTCCATCTCCGGCATCAGATCGTAACCGCCGCGGTCGGCGACAAGTCTTGAAACGCTCGAGTCCGGATCGCCCAAATCCCCGAAGTGGCGCGCGGACGCGGGACAGGTGGCGACACAGGCCGGCACCCGGTCGACCTCCTCCAGGTTCTCGTTGTAAATCCGGTCGATACACAGCGTGCACTTCTTCATCACGCCCGCATCCGTATCGAACTCCCGCGCGCCATAGGGGCAGGCCCAGGAACACAGCTTGCAGCCGATACACTTGTCCTCCTCGACCAGGACGATCCCGTCGGACCCCCGTTTGTACGAGGCGCCCGTGGGACAGACGGTGACGCAGGGCGCGTTGTCGCAGTGGAGGCAGGACTTGGGAAAATTCACCACCCTCGCATCGGCGCCCGTGCCCGCCTCATAGGAATGAATCCGGTTGAACCACACCCCGTCCGGCGCCGCGCCGTAAGGGTCGAAATCGGTGAGCGGCGCGTGATAACCGCCCGTGTTCCACTCCTTGCAGTTGACCGCGCAGGCGTGACAGCCGACGCAGGTATCGAGATCGATCACCAGGCCAAGGCGCTTGGGCGTCGGTTGCGCGGGCAGGCTGGTCATGGCCGCCGCCCGCCGGCATAGCGGAGAATATCGGGCCGATTGACGAGACCGGTAGGTTTCGAGAACTCATCGAACTGCGGCGCCGTCCGCCCGTCTTCGGCCGCCGCCTTCTCGATGCGGATTTTCAGGTCGTACCATGCCGCCTGGCCGGTGATGGGATCGGAATTGGTGTAACGCCGGCCGCCGTCCTGTTCCGGCAGCAGTTCGTCGATCAGGTGGTTGAGCAGGAACCCCTGGGTGATGTCGGCGGCAGCGGGATCGATGTTCCAGGCACCGGCGCGTTTACCGATGGCGTTCCAGGTCCACACCGTCCGGGCGTTGACCCCGGCCATCACCTTTACCTGCGCCTTGATGCGCCCGGACCGGCTCTCGGCCCACACCCAGTCGTCGTCTTCGAGGCCCGCCTGTTTGGCGACGGGTTCGGGAACATAGAGCCGATTGGATCCATGAATTTGCCGCAGCCAGGCATTCTGGGTGCCCCAGGAATGGTACATGGCCATGGGACGCTGGGTGACCGCGTGCAGGGTATAGGTTTCCGGGCCGGCTGCCGCCTCGTCCAGCGGCTGATACCAGAACGGCAGCGGATCGAAGTAGGTCTCGATACGGTTCCGCTCGCTCTCGGGCGGGACGCTGTCCCCGTGGCCCCGGGCGGCGAGCCGGAACTTCTGCAACGGCTCGCTGTAGAGCTGGCTGATTACCGGATCGGTGGTCTTCACGAAGCCCTTTCCCTGGGCATAGGCGAGATAGCCGCGGTTGACGTTGCGGAAGAACTTGTGCTCGTCGGCAAGCTCCTCCCGCCAGTAGCAGCCGTTCTCTATATATTTGTCCAATTGGCCCGGGTTGGGCGCGCCCTTCCCGGTCTCCGAGCCGTCCGCGCCCCGCCAGCCGGCCAGCGGGCCGACCCCCGGTTGGCGTTCATGGTTGGCGATATAGTCCGAATAGCCGCCCGGATAGGCCGGACGGCCCATTTCCTTGATGAATCCCGGCAGACCCAGCCGGGCGCCCAGGTCGATGAGCACGTCCTGGAACGGCCGCACGTCCCGGTCGGGCTCGACTACCGGGTGGCGGATGGCGTCGGATGCCCCGTCAGCGTCGCTGATCGGCCGGTCGAGAAGCGAGATGCAATCCCAGCGCTCGAGGTAGGTGGTGTCCGGGAGGACAAGGTCCGCATAGGCCACGGTTTCCGAGTAGTAGGCGTCCGAGTAGATGATGTAGGGGATTTTGTATCCGCCGCCCGCCTCGTCCCTGTCGGTGAGCATCTCCAGGGTCTTCGAGGTGTTCATGGCCGAGTTCCACGCCATGTTGGCCATGTACATGAACAGCACTTCGATGGGGTACGGATCGCCCCGCCAGGCATTGCCGATAACCATGTGCATCAGCCCGTGCGCCGACAGGGGCGCCTCCCACGAGAACGCCTTGTCGATCCGCATGGCCGTGCCGTCCTCGTCCACCAGCAGGTCCTCGGGCCCCTGGGGAAAGCCCAGATGCGGTCCCGGAAGCGGCAGGTTGGGATTGACGTCGCCGGGACGGCCGGTCGGCCGGGGCAGCGAATCGAACCCCTTCGGATAGGGCGGCTTGTAGCGCAGGCCGCCCGGCGCATCGATGCTGCCCAACAGGATTTGCAACAGGTGGATGGCGCGGCAGGTTTGAAATCCGTTGGAATGGGCGGAGATGCCCCGCATCCCGTGCATGCTGACCGGCCGCCCGATCATCTTCTCGTGGCGAACGCCCCGCCAGTCGGTCCAGGGCTGATCGACGGCCAACTCCTGCTCGAAGGCGGCCTCGGCCAGTTCGGCGGCGATCCGCTTGATGACGTCTTCGGCGATACCGGTCTGGTAGGCGACGACGGCCGGGCTGTAGTCCAGATGCAGATAGCGTTCGGCAAGGAGATGAAACACAGGCCTGGCCTTGCGCCCATCCGGGAGTTCCACCTCGCCCCGCAGGGCGGGTTCCACGTCAGGATCGATGAACGGGCGCGGCGCGTCGGATTTCCGGTCCCAGATCAGTTCCCGGCCCTCCTCGTCCCGGGCGAATAGACCGTCGCCGGCCTCGCCCGCCGCATCGATCACCAGATAGGGCGCGTTGGTGTAGCGGACAAGGTACCCGGCATCGACCTTGCCGGCCCGCAGCAGCTCATGGATCAGCGCCATCACGAACAGGCCGTCGGTGCCGGGCGTAATCCCCAGCCATTCGTCGGCGACCGCCGAATAACCGGTGCGGATGGGATTCACCGAGACGAATTTGGCGCCGCGTTCCTTCAGATGGCTCAGTCCCATCTTGATGGGATTGCTGTCGTGATCCTCGGCGACACCGAACATCAACAGGTATTTCGTCCGCTCCCAGTCGGGCTCGGAGAACTCCCAGAACGCGCTGCCGAAGGTGTAGATTCCCGCCGTCGCCATGTTGACCGAACAGAACCCGCCATGGGCGGCATAGTTGGGCGTGCCGAATTGCTGGGACCACCAGCTGGTCAGCGCCTGGCTCTGGTCCCGGCCGGTGAAAAATGCAAGCCGCTTGGGATCGGTCGCCCTGACCCGCGCCAACCAGGCGGTCGCGATATCGAGGGCCTCGCTCCACTCGATTTCCCGAAACTCGCCGGCGCCCCGTTCACCGACCCGTCTCAGCGGCTTGGTCAGCCGCGCCGGCGAGTTGTGCTGCATGATGCCCGCGGATCCCTTGGCGCAGAGCACTCCCTTGTTCACCGGATGATCCCGGTTGCCCTCGATGTAGCGGATGGTGCCGTCGGTCAGGTGAACCTTGATCCCGCAGCGGCAGGCGCACATGTAGCAGGTCGTGGTCTCCACCCGATCCCCCGGGGAAGGAGAAAGGTCGATGGGGCGATCGCCGCTCACGGGAGATGTGGACATATAACCTCGGCGGGAAGGAAGGAATTCTTGTTGTCGGTGAGGAGTGTAGTGAGCGGTCCCGACCGGTCAAACATTTAACAAGCCGAGAATGTAAAAATGCCCCTATCCGGTATGATTGAGCGCATGGCGGACAATTTTTTTCATCACCGTCGGCAGGGCGTGGTCGCCGAACCGGTCGACGGGGCACCACACGCCGTCCGGCTTCCCTTTCGAACGTCCGGCGAGCACCCGAAGCTCCAGATGGAAGTGGGTGAAGGTATGACGCACCGTACCCGGCAGCTCCCTGGGCGCCTTGAGCGGCGCCGCGGCCAATGCCTTGTCGGATTGCCAATCCCCCTCTTCCCAGACGGACGACGGCACTTCCATCATGCCGCCCAGCAGGCCCGCCTCGGCCCGGCGGCGAAGCAGGATCGAGCCGTTGCCGTCGCTGATCCAATAGGCGTATCCCCGCCGGGTCGGCCGTTCGGCCTTGGGCGGCTTGCGCGGATAGGTCTCCGGCTCGCCCGTTGCGAAGGCGGCGCAGTCGGCGCTCAGGGGACAGATGGCGCAAGCGGGCTTCTTCGGCGTGCAGACGGCGGCCCCCAGATCCATGGCGGCCTGCACATGGTCGCCCGGGCGCTTCTTCGGTGTCAGCCCCCGGGCAAGCTTCCTGATTCGGGATTTGGCCGCGGGCAGTTCCTCGTCGACGGCGAACAGGCGCGCCACCACCCGTTCGATGTTGCCGTCCACCGGCGAGGCCGGCCGGTCGAAGGCGATGGCCGCGATTGCCCCCGCCGTGTAGGGCCCGACGCCCGGCAGTTCCAACAGTTGGGCTTCGGTGTCGGGGAACGCTCCGTTCAATTCGCCCGCCACGACCCGGGCGCATTTGTGAAGATTGCGGGCGCGGGCGTAGTAGCCGAGCCCCTGCCATGCATGGAGGACCTCATCCAGTTGCGCCGCCGCCAGATCGCTCACCGTCGGCCACTTCTCCAGGAACTCGGCAAAGTACCGGCCCACCGTCGCCACCGTGGTCTGCTGGAGCATGATCTCCGACAGCCACACATGGTACGGATCGGCGCGATCGCCGGGGGCGGCCCGCCATGGCAAAACGCGCCGGTGACGGTCATACCATTTGAGCAATTTGGCCGATGGCTTTGTCATCTATTGGGCCGGTTGCCGCACCATTGATTCGTCCCTACTCTACGCGCTCCCGCAAACTCAAAAAAGGCGGCCCATTTCTCATGGCCATCAAACGACATGGCGGCGTCCGCGCCGTCGGCCAATCGGTGGAGAAGCTGACCAAACCCATTTTCGGCCGCCGCGGTTTCGCGGGCGCCGGCGTGGTCACCGACTGGAAGGCCATCGTCGGTGAGCACTTGGCCCGCCACACCCAGCCGGACCGCATTTCCCATGACGGGCCGAAGCGGGTCGACGGCACCCTTCATCTCCGGGTCGACAGCGCCTCCCTGGCCACCGAGCTGGTGCACCTGGAGCCGCAGCTGATCGAGCGAATCAACACCTTCTTCGGCTACAAGGCCGTGGCCCGCCTCAGACTGGTGAACGGTCCCATCGGCCGAGCCGAGGAAAAGCCGGAAAAATCCAGGCGGGCCCTCACCGAGGGTGAAAAATCCAATCTTTCCAAACGGTTGTCGGTTATCGACGACCCCGATCTGAAGGCGGCGCTGGAGGCGCTCGGCAGCGTCATTCTCACCGATAAGGGGTGATTTGGTCCCGTCCCGGTCACAAATCCGCCATCCTTCGGCCCCAATCGGCTGCTGCGCAAATCACCGTGAAAAGGACGAAACGGCCTTGGGAAGTCCCGCCGGATAGTCCAAAATCGCCGGAATACTGCGGATACTCGGCGCTTGTCGGGAGACCGAACCCAATCTATAGTCATCAACATGTTGTGCCGAGGAGGCAAGTTTGGCTCGAAGAGCACTAGGTATAGGGCTGCTTCTAGGGTTTCTGGTGGCGGTTTCACCGCTGCACGCCCAGGATTTACCGCCCGCATCCCAAATCCTGTCCGAGCGGATTTTGGGCAAGACGAACGCGCCGGTGACGCTCATCGAGTACGCATCGAAGACGTGCTCGCACTGCGCGGCGTTTCACGCCGATGTTCTGCCGACGTTGAAGAAAGAGTACGTGGAAACCGGCAAGGTGAAATTCATCTACCGGGAATTTCCGCTCAACCGGCTGGACGTGGCGGTCTCGATGATCGCCCGCTGCGGTCCGCCGGGCAGGTTCTTTCCCTTGGTGGATTTGATCTACAGAACGCAACCACAATGGGCGCGGGCACAGGATCCCCTGGCCGAGGTCATCAAGATCGGCCGGCTGGCGGGCATCACGCCGAAGATTGTCGAAGCCTGCCTGCGGAGCCGGGAAATCTTCCAGGGGATCGTCGATTCGGGCCGCCAGGGACAAGCGGAGTTCAACATCAGCGCAACGCCGGCAATCATCGTCAACGGCCGGCCGGTGAACGGCAATGTGACGATGGACGTGTTGCGTCCCATTTTGGACCGGGCGGCGGCCGGCAACTGATCGCCGTTTCGGTTCGCCGCGGTTTAGGGAGCAGGTCGCGCCGTGCAGTTCACTAAGCTCCGTCTCGCGGGGTTCAAGTCCTTCGTCGATCCGACGGAGCTGGAGATCTCGCCCGGCCTGACCGGCGTCGTCGGCCCCAACGGCTGCGGCAAGTCGAACCTCGTCGAAGCCCTGAAGTGGGTCATGGGCGAGACCTCGGCCAAGCAGATGCGGGGCTCGGAGATGGACGACGTCATCTTCTCGGGCACCGCCGACCGGCCGTCCCGCAACATCGCCGAAGTGGCGCTGTACATGGACAACACGGACCGCGGCGCACCCTCGATCTTCAACGACAATGACGATCTGGAGGTGAGCCGCCGGATCGAGCGGGACAAGGGCTCGACCTACAAGGTCAACGCCAGGGAAGTGCGGGCCAAGGACGTTCACTTGCTGTTTGCCGATGCCGCCTCGGGCGCGCGCTCGACGGCGCTGGTGAGCCAGGGCCGGGTCGGCGCGGTGGTGTCCGCCAAGCCGGCGGACCGCCGCAAACTGCTCGAGGAGGCGGCCGGGATCACCGGACTGCACTCCCGGCGCCACGAGGCCGAACTGCGCCTGCGCGGCGCCGAGACCAACCTCGAACGCCTCGACGACATCATGGTCACCCTGGAAACCCAGATGGCCGGCCTCAAGAAGCAGGTTCGTCAGGCGACCCGCTACAAGAACCTGAGCGGCCATATCCGCAAGGCCGAGGCCACCTTGTTCCACATCCGCTGGACCGACATCGAGGCCGAACTCGCAACGGCCCGGGAGCAACTGAACCAGGCAGAGACCGCCGTCGCATCCATGACCAGCGGCGCCGGCCGGGCATCGACCGAGCAGGCCGAGATCGCCGCCAAGCTGCCGGAACTCCGCAACAACGAGGCGGAAGCCGCCGCCAAGCTGCAGCGCCTGACCATCGCCCGCGAGTCCCTGGAACAGGAGGAACAGCGTCTCGCCGACCAGCAGTCCTCGCTGGAATCGCGGCTCGAGCAGACCGGCCGGGACAGCGAGCGCGAAAGAACCCTCGCGGCCGATGCGGAGAACGCCATCACTCGCCTCGGCGAAGAAAACGGGCGTCTGACCGCCGGCGGCGGCGGTGAAGACGGTGCGTTGGAGGAAGCCGCCGGAAAGTTGGCCGAAGCCCGGAAGACCTATGAAGCGGGCGAGGCTGGGCTCGCCGAGCAGACCAATAGGCTGGCTCATGACGAAGCCCGCAAAGCCGATCTCGAGCGCCGCATGGGCGACGCCGAGGCGCGGATCACGCGGCTCAAGGACGGCAGAGAGAACCTGACCCGGGAAATCGCGCGCCTGGAAGCGACGGCGGGCGACCGGGAGGCGCTCGCCCGGGCGGACCGGGAGACGGCCGAAGCCGCCGAGGCCCTGACCCGGGCCCGCGCGGCCGCGCAAACCGCGGAGGCAACCCGGCTCGAAGCGCAGAACCGGTTGTCGGCGGCCCAGGAAACGGCCCAGACCACCGCGACCGCGGAAGCTAGGTTGAAGGCCGAGGAAGAGGCCTTGGCGGAAATTCTCGAGACCGGCGATCCCGATCTGTGGCCGCCGATGATCGATTCGGTGAGCGTCGAGCAGGGCCTCGAAGCGGCCCTCGGCATCGCTCTCGGCGAGGACCTCGGCGCCGCCATGGACGAAGCGGCCCCGGTACACTGGCGCCGGCTGCCGGCCTTTAGCGATGCACCCTCCCTGCCGGCGGGCGCCCAGCCCCTCGGCGAATTCGTGCGGGGGCCGGAGGCGCTTCTGCGCCGCCTGTCCCAGATCGGCGTGGTGAATTCGACCGAAGACGGGTGGCGCCTGCTGCCCGAGTTGAAGCAGGGCCAGCGGCTGGTCGGCCGGGACGGCGCGTTCTGGCGCTGGGACGGCTACACCGCGGCGGCCGATGCGCCGAGCGCCGCGGCCATCCGCCTCGAACAGCGCAATCGCCTCGGTGAAATCCGTGTTTCCCTCCAGGCCGCCGGGATGGCCGCCCGCCAATCGGCGGAATTGCTGGAGACGGCCCGCAACGGCCTCAAGGCGGCAAGCGACGGGGAAGCAAGTTCCCGGGAATCGGTCCGCGAGGCGGAAACGGAAGTCGAGACCCTGCGCCAGGCCCAGACCGCGCTGCGCCGGAAATTCGCCGAAAGCGATTCGCGCCTCGACGCCCAGCGGGAAGCGGTCGAGCGCCTGGATCAGGATTTGCGCGACACCGAACGGCAGCTCACCGAAGCGCGCGACGCGCTCGGCGGAATTGCCGACCTGGACGCCGTTCGCGCCGGGATCGACGAGCTCCGCGAAGAGGTCTCCCGGCGCCGAGCGGCATTCGTCGAAAGCCAGGCGGCCTACGATTCGCTCAAGAACCGGGCCGAGGAGCGCCGCCGGCGTCTTGAAGAGATCGCCTCCGAGATCGAATCCTGGACCGATCGCAAGACGGGCGCCGAGGAACGGATCGCCCAGCTGGCCGAACGCCGGGCGGAACTCGAGACCGCATTGGAGGCGCTGAAGAACCGGCCCGGCGAGATCGGCGAGCAACGGAATGCCCTCCTCGATCGGGTCGGCGAGGCCGAGACGGGCCGCAAGGCGGCGGCCGACGAGCTTGCCCGGATGGAAACCAAACTGGCCGAGGCCGACCGGGCGCTCCGCGAAGCCGAACGGGAACTGGCCGGGATGCGGGAAGGCATGGTGCGGGCCGAAGCCGCCGTCGAGCAGGCGAAGCAGGCCGCATCGGCGTTGACCGAGCGCATCCGCGACCGGCTGGATGCCGGCCCCGGGGCGCTGTTCGAACTCGCCGGACTCAAGGAGGACCAGGAGCTCCCCGAGCCCGACGCGGCCGAGAAGAAGGTCGAGCGCCTGCTCCGGGAGCGGGACAATATGGGCCCGGTCAATCTTCGCGCCGAGGTGGAGGCCCGGGAACTCGAAGAGCAGATGAGTTCCATGCTCACCGAGCGTGACGACCTGTTGAAGGCCATCGACAGGCTGCGCCGCGGCATCAACGAACTGAACCGGGAAGGCCGCCAGCGGCTGCTGGCGTCGTACGAGGAAGTCGACAAGCACTTCCAGGAACTGTTCACCCGCCTGTTCGCCGGCGGCCGGGCGCACCTGACCTTGGTCGATTCGGACGATCCGCTGGAAGCGGGGATCGAGATCATGGCGAGCCCGCCCGGCAAGCGGCTCCAGGTGCTGTCGCTGCTGTCCGGCGGCGAGCAGGCTTTGACCGCGCTGGCGCTGCTGTTCGCCGTCTTCCTCACCAACCCGGCGCCGATCTGCGTCCTGGACGAGGTCGACGCGCCCCTGGACGACAACAACGTCGACAGGTTCTGCTCCCTGGTCGAGGAGATCGCGCATTCCCTGTCGACCCGCTTCCTCGTGATCACCCACCACCGGATGACCATGGCCCGGGTGGACCGGCTGTTCGGCGTCACCATGGGCGAACAGGGGGTTTCCCAGCTCGTCTCCGTCGACCTCGGCCAGGCCATGGCCCTTCGCCAGACCGCATAAGGGAACGAGGGGCGGAGAACCCGGGTTCCGCGCCCGTCAGATTTCCAAAAAATATATATATTTCAATGGTTTGACACCTTTCCATTGTTCCTTGACAGGTCCGGGCGCGATGGATAATGTCCGCCCGAATTCGATGCCCCGAGGCACCCGCCACGACACCCACAAGGGGGTTTGAGCCGATCATCATCCGTCCGCGACCCGCGGGCTCCCCGAAATGACCGAGGACACGCCGCAGCCTCCGAACGAGGATTTGGATTCCCGTCTCAGGGAGGCGCGCAAGCGGCTCGACGGCGAGGACGATACCCCCCGCCGCCAGCCCTCGCGGGAAATGGGCACCGGCATCGCGCTGGCGGCCCGGATCGGGACGGAACTGGTGGCGGCCGTGGCGGTGGCGGTCGGTATCGGGCTGCTGTTGGACGCTTGGCTCGGGACCAAGCCCTGGTTCCTGATCGCCTTCATCATCCTGGGCGCGGGCGCCGGGATGCTGAACGTCTTCCGGGTGGCCAACAGACTGGGAGGGACCGCCGGATACCGGGACCGGCGCCCGGAACAAGACGGTGCCGGTCCGGACGGCGGAGAGGAAAAGTAAGGATTTGGACGTTGGCCGAAGGATCTAGCCCGCTCGAACAATTCGTCATCCAGCGCTGGGTGCCCGCCGAAATCGGCGGTGTGGACGTGTCGTTCACCAACTCGGCCGCCTTCATGGTCGCCGCCGTGGTGCTGGCCTCGGCCCTGATGATCCTCAGCGTCCGCCAGCGGGCCATGGTGCCGAACCGCTGGCAGCTGCTGGCCGAGCTCAGTTACTCGTTTATCGCCAAAATGCTGTCGGACACGGTGGGCAAGGAAGGACGGCCCTACTTTCCGTTCGTCTTCACCCTGTTCATGTTCGTGCTGTTCGGCAATTTCCTGGGCATGCTGCCCTACAGCTTTACCTTCACCAGCCATCTCGCGGTGACCTTCACCCTCGCCGCCTTCATCTTCATCGCGGTGACGCTGATCGCCATATTCAAGCACGGCATGAAGTTCTTCTCGTTCTTCCTGCCCCACGGCGTTCCCATCGCCATGGCGCCGCTGCTGATCCCGATCGAGATCATCTCCTACCTCTCCCGGCCGATCAGCCTCTCGGTGCGCCTGTTCGCCAACATGCTGGCCGGCCACACCCTGCTCAAGGTTTTCGCCGGCTTCGTGCCGGCGCTCGGCGTCGCCGGCATCCTGCCGCTCGCCTTCGTTTCGGCGCTGACGGGACTGGAGATCGTCATCGCGTTCCTCCAGGCCTATGTGTTCGCGATCCTCACCTGCCTCTACATCAACGACGCGCTTCACCTCCACTAACCGGCTTTCCGCCCACGCGAAGAAGGGACCAATCCCATGGAAACAGAGGCCGCCAAAGTCATCGGCGCGGGTCTTGCCGTCATCGGCGTCATCGGCGCCGGTATCGGCATCGGCAATATTTTCGCTTCCTTCATCCAGGCTGTCGGGCGCAACCCGTCGGCGCGGGGTGAAGTGTTCCCGATGACGATGCTGGGCTTTGCCCTCGTCGAGGCCATCGCGCTGTTCGCGCTCGTCGTGGCGCTCGTCATCCTGTTCGGCTGAGGCCGCGCCCGGCGCCCGCCCATGCCGCAACTGGAGCAAATCTCCACCTATGCGAGCCAGATCTTCTGGCTGGTGGTGGTGTTCGCCGTTCTGCTGGGCGTGATGCTCAAGGTCGCCCTGCCGCGCGTGCAGGGCATTCTGGAGGAGCGGCAGAAACGCATCGACGACGACCTCGCCCGGGCCGCTGCTCTGCGCGACGAAGCCGAGGGCGTGCTGCGCGCCTATGAGCAGGCGCAGGCGGACGCGAGGGCCGAAGCGCGCCGCCTCCTGCGCGAGCAGCAGGAAGCGGCCGCGACCGAGGCGGCGGCCCGCCATGCGGCGCTCGGCGAACGCCTCGCCGGGGACGCCGCGGCGGCCGAAGCCCGGATCGCCGAAGCGCGCCGCGAGGCGCTGGCCGGCATTGAGGCGGCGGCGGGAGAGGTCGCGCAGGCTATGACCGCCAGGCTGATCGGCGTCGAGGTGGACGCGGCAGAGGCCGCCGCCGCGGCAGCCGGAACCGGCCGGGCAGGCGCGTGATGTTCTCCGACCCGACATTCTGGACCGCCGTCGGCTTCGTCATCTTCGTCGCCGCCGTCGCGCGCGCGGTCTGGCGCATGGCGACGAAAGCGCTCGACGACAGGGCGGCCGGAATCAAGGCGTCCATCGACGACGCGGCGGCACTCCGCGAGGAAGCGCAGGCCCTGCTCGCCGATTACAGGCGCAAGCAGCAGGGCGCGGAAGAGGAAGCCGCGGCCGTGCTGGCCCACGCGCGGGAGGAGGCGGCGCGCGTCGCCGAAGAGGCCGGACGCGCGCTCGAAGATGCGCTCAGGCGCCGCGAACAGCAGGCGCTCGCCAAGATCGCCCAGGCCGAGCAGGAAGCGCTGGCCGAGGTGCGCGCCCATGCCGTCCGGCTGTCGGCCGCTGCGGCCCGGACCCTCATCGAGCGCCACCTCGACAAACCCCGCGCCGACGCGCTGGTTTCCGAATCGGTGGAGAGCCTGCCCCGCCACCTGCACTGAGCCGCCGCCGAAGCGCCGCCCGGTCCCCGAGCCAATGCCGTCCGTTTTTGGCCATTGAACGAAGCCGACCGGGGTTTCGGAGGCATGCGGTGTCCCTCGTCCCCTCCCTTTCCGCCGCGCCCGAACGCGTCTCCTTCGACTGGCCCTTTCGTGATGACCGGACCCGGTTCGGGCTCACAATGTGAGGGTATCGGCCTCCAATCCGGGCTATGCACACCGCTCACCCGCTCCAGACCCGGCAGCAAGGACCCGGAGGCCCGCGCGGGGGGTTTTCCCGGGCTTCGCCGGCCACCTTGGGCGGCGCAAAAGCGGCCTTCCAGGCCGGTTTCTACCGCGCACGAACCCACGCAGACGGTCCCGGTCCCTGCTTGCGGGAAGCGTGTATCTAAGGTATACGTACTATATTCAAATG
>JAJDXO010000004.1 GCA_022823235.1 Rhodospirillales bacterium | reverse complement strand
GCGCCAGAATTTCCTGCGCAATGAATGTCTCGGAAAGCCTCGGGTAGCCCTTTAGGACGATGGCCGTGGTCATCAGGCCCTTTCTTCGACGACCTTGATGTCCGGACGCCGATCCTCGTCGAGCCACGAATCGGTCAGGCGGCAAATATTCTCAAGACCGTCGAGCAATCCGGGAACAATCACTTCGGACGGCCGCTTCTGCTGGGTCAGTTGCCTGAGCGCCGTCGCCATGGATTTCGCGTCCCGGATACCGTCGTCCTCCAACATGGAAAGCAGGCCGGTTTCCTGCGCCCGCGCCGCCCGGATGTACTGCTCCATCCTGGGCCGCGTTCTGGGCACGATCAGGGCAGGCTTATCGAACGAGAGGATTTCACAGAAGGTATTGTATCCTCCCATACCCACGACGCCGACCGCCGCCTTGACGAAATGTTCGAGACGGGCATCGAAAGTGATGGCCTCGACCGTGTCCAACCTCGCAATGCGGTCGAGAAACGCCTCCTGAATTTCCGGCTGCATGAACGGTCCGAAAACGATCAGCGACGGGTGCGGGATGCCGGGGTCGGTCTCATAGGCGCGGATCACCCAGTCGACCAGCGCGTCGCCGTCGCCGCCGCCCCCGGCCGTCACCAGAATATAGGGTTCCTGAATATCGAGTGTCTGGGTGACCGAAGCCGCGTTCGGTACGCCGTAGCGCAGGTATCCGGTGAAGACCATCTTGCGGCGAACCTGATCGGGAATGTCGAGCCCGGACAACGGATCGTAGATTTGGGGCAGACCATAAACCCAAATCTGGTCATAAAGATCCATCAGCGCCGGCATGACGTTCTTGCGTTCCCATTCGGGTCCGAGGAGCGCCGGCTCATCCATCACGTCCCGCAGGCCAAGCGCCAGCGCCGTCCCCCGTTCCTTAAGCACATGGAGCGTCTCGCTCACCTCGCCGCGAAGTCCGAGAGGCTCCTTGTCGACGATAAACAGATCCGGATCGAAGGCCTCCGCCGTATGGCGAATGATTGAGCCCCGCAGATCCATGGTTTGCTCGATATCCAGATGCAGATTGAGCGGGGTGTACTCGCCGTTGCGCAACTTGATGACCCCGGGCACGCGCACGAAGTCGACACGCGCGCGGAAATCGAAACTGCCGATGATCGGCGAGCCGGACAGGATCAGAACCGATAGCCCGCCGGACGAGCCGACCAGGGCATGGGCGATCGCCCGGCACCGGCGAAGGTGCCCCAGTCCAAAGCTGTCATGGCTGTAGATTAGTATGCGCGCGTGGTCGCGTCCGCTCTTCATCCCTGGTCGAGACCTTTCTTATGGCCTATGGCCGCAGTTTCGGTGCGCGTACTATGCCACGCCGAATGGCGCCTGCAAATGATGAACTCCTTACAAAACAGAGAGTTATGCGTCGTCGGCGGACGGGTCGAAAAAGGGACCGGAGACCGAGGTCCGCTCGGTTGCCGGGCCACCGCGGTGAAATACGAACGCCCCGGCGGGGTCCAGCCTCGCCGTCACCCTGGCTGAACCGCCGGCCGTGAAAATGCCGGGAACCCGGCAAAGATAGGTGGCGCCCGCCTCGTCGCCCGCAAGCTTGAACCGGACCCGGGTGTCCCGGCCCATGGGGCGCGCGGAGACGATTTCGACGGGACAGGCCTGCTCGTCGGCCGTCGACAGGATAACGCCGTTCGACCGGAATACGACATCGACCGCGCACCCCTCGCCCCGGCCGCCGGCCGCCACCGTACCGAGCGGCGTGTCGACCGCGCCGTTGCGCACGACGCCGGTTATCAAATTGGTGCGGCCGAAGAAGGTCGCGACAAACCGGTTCGCCGGGTTGGCATAGACCTCGGCCGGCGCACCCACCTGATGGATGATGCCGCCCGGCCCCATGACCATCATGCGGTCCGACATGAACATCGCTTCTTCCGGATGGTGGGTAACCATCAGGACCGCCGTACCCGCCTGATTGAGCACCCGCAGCGTCTCCTCGCGGACCTGAATGCGCAGCGTCTCGTCCAGGCCGGAAAACGGCTCGTCCAGCAAAACGACCTCGGGCTTGGGCGCCAGCACCCGCGCCAGCGCCACCCGCTGCTGCTGGCCGCCGGAAAGCATGTGCGGATAGGAATCCGCGTAAGCCTGCATGTTGACCTGGAAAAGCACCTCGTGGACGCGCGGCCGGCGCCGGGCGGCCGGAAGGCCGGAAATTCCGAAAGCCACGTTGTCGGCGATGGTCAGATGAGGAAACAGGGCATAGTCCTGAAACATCAGTCCGATGCGGCGGGATTCCGGCGGCACGTGCCAGCCGGGCTCCCCGACGGTTTGCCCGTGAAGCTTGATGGCGCCGGTTTGGACGCGTTCCAGCCCGGCCGCCAGCCGGAGCAGCGTCGTCTTGCCGCACCCCGACGGCCCGAGCAGACAGACGATCTCCCTCGGCTCCACGGTGCAGGACACGTCATCCAGGACGCGCGTCCTGCCGAAGGCGTGCGAAAGGCCGGAAATCTCCAGGGCCGACGTCATGTCCTTGCCTCGGCCCTGGTGTCGATGTGAACGGTGTTTCTCATGGCGCGGCTGAGAATAATCACCGGGAGGATACCTGCAAGGACGATTGCCAGGGCCGCCGGCGAAGCTTCGGCGAATTGCTCCGAGGCGGCGAACTGATGCACCTGGGTCGCCAGGGTCTCGAAGTTGAAAGGCCGCATGATCACCGTCATCGGAAGTTCCTTCATGGTGTCAACGAACACCAGGATGGCGGCCGTCAGCATGCTGCCGCGCAAAAGCGGGACGTGAACCCGCCACAGGACCCCGGCCGGACGGCAGCCCAGGGTCCGCGCCGCGCCGTCGATGTTGGGGGTTACCCGTTCGAGACCGCTCTCGACGGCTCCTTGCGAAAGGGCCAGAAACCGGACCACATAGGCGAACACCAGCGCGGCGCCGGTGCCGCTCAATATCAGACCGGTGGAAATCCCGAAGAGGCGGCTCGACTGGGCGTCGATCCAGTTGTCGAGGAACCCGAAGGGGATCATCACGCCTACCGCCAGGACGGCGCCGGGAATTGCGTAACCGAGGCTGGCGACCCGGGTCAGGCTCTTGAGGGCCCGGTTGCCGCTCAGACGGACGCCGTAGGCGAGCTGCAGTCCGATCAGCACCGCGACAAGGGCGGCAACGGCCGCGAGAAGCAGGCTGTTGCCGGCGCTGGTCAGAAACGCCCTGCCGCCGACCAGTTCGAGATTGGCCGCGACGTCCGCCGACAGCAGGCCGACGGGCAGCAGAAATCCGAGCGCCAGGGGAAGCGTGCACGCCAGCGTGGACAGGAGCGCGGCGAAACCCGTCAACCGGCGGGGAACGGCGCGGCGCAGCGCCCTCCCCTGTCCGTGGTAACGCTGGCGGCGCCGGCTGAAACGCTCGGCGGTCAGCAGGACCATGACGAAAAGCAGTATGACGCCGGCGATCTGGGCGGCGCCGGCGACGCTGTTGAGGTTGAACCAGACGTCGAAGATGCCGAGGGTCAGGGTCTGGACGGCGAAGAAATCCACCGTGCCGAAATCGTTCAGCGTTTCCATCAGCACCAGCGAAACGCCGACGGCGATGGACGGACGGGCCAGCGGCACGGCAACGGTCAGAAAACTGCGCCACGGCCCCCGGCCGAGGGAGCGGCTGACTTCCATCATCCCGACCGACTGCTCGAGAAAGGCGGCGCGGGACAGCAGGTAGACATAGGGGTAGAGAACCAGGGACATGACCGCGATCGCGCCGCCGAGGGAGCGTATCTCGGGGAACCAGTAGTCCCTGGGCGACGTCCAGCCGCCAAGTTCCCGCAACAGCCCCTGCACCGGCCCGGCGAACTCGAGGAAGTCGGTGAACACGAATGCGATGACGTAGGACGGAATGGCCAGCGGCAGGAGGAGCGACCACTCGAACAGACCCCGCCCCGGAAACCCGAAATTGGTGACCAGCCAGGCGGTTCCGACGCCGATGATCAGCGTCCCCGCCCCGACGCCGGCCATGAGGCCGAGCGTCGTCCCGACATAGCGGGCGAGAACCGTGTCGATCAGATGCCCCCAGATATCGCTGCCCGTTCCGGCCGCCAGGACCAGCACCGCGCCGATGGGAATGGCGACGCATCCGGCCACAATCAGCGCGCCGAGGGTCCAGCCGTCGACGCCGGCGGCGGCGAATCCGAGGCGGGGCGGGCGTTGGGCCAGGGCGGCGGCGGCAGTCATCGGCGGTTTTGCCGCGGCATGGAAAGCGGCGCGGCGAACGGGTTCCCGGAATCACGGAGAGCCGCGTTGCCGCGGCTCCCCCATATCAAAGCGGTGCGAAACCTAGCCGTCGAAATTGACCCGGTCCACCAATTTCGTCGCCGTCGCGCGATGCCTGGCGATGTTGTCCAGGTTCACGGCATCGGACTTGAACTTGCCCCATCCCGCGACCAGCGGATGCCATTCGACTCCGGCCTTGACCGGATACTCGAAGTTTTGATCGGCATACATTTTCTGGGCGAAGTCCTCGCTCAGAAACTCGAGAAGCCTGACCGCGTTGGCCTTGTTCTTGGCATGCTCGGTGACGGCCGCGCCGCTGATATTGACGTGGGTTCCACGGCCGGCCTGGTTGGGAAACAGGATGCGAACCGAAGCGGCCCATTTCTTCTGCTCCGGCTTCTTGTCGTTGGTGGCCATTTTGCCCATGTAGTAGGTCATGCCGAGGGACACGTCGCACACGCCGTCCTTGATGGCCTTGACCTGCGCCCGGTCGTTGCCCTGCGGCTTGCGGGCGAGGTTCGCCTTGACGCCCCGCAGCCACGCCTCGGCCGCCTTCTCGCCCCTGGCTTCGATGATCGAGGCGATCAGGGAGACCGTATAGACGTGCTTGCCGGACCGGGTGCAGACCCGCCCCTTCATATGGGGCTTCGCAAGGTCCTCGTAGGACGCGACCTCGCCGGGCTTCACCCGGTCCTTGCTGACATAGATGATCCGGGCGCGGGTGGTCAGGCCATACCAATGACCCTGGGGATGTCGGTACTGCGCCGGAATGTTCCTGTCCAGGACCGGCGACGAGACGGGCTGCAGCAGCTCGGCGTTGGTCAGCGCATCGAGGCGCGAGATATCGACGGTCAATACCGCGTCCGCCGGCGTGTTCCGGCCTTCCGCCTTGAGGCGCTGGAGCATCCCCTTCTGGGCGTAGACGACGTTCACCCTGATGCCGGTTTGCCGGGTGAATTCATCGAGGAACGGCTGGATCAGGAACGGCTGGCGATAGGAATACAGATTGACTTCTTCCGCGGCGGCGGTTCCCGGGCCGAGCACCGGCGGCATGGCAGCGGCGGCGGCGATGAGAGAGATGGTCTTTTTCATTTTGGTCGTGTCCCAAGGTATCGTCCGGTTCTTTTTTGCGAACCGTTATCAACGCCTACCACGCCAGAAACGACAATGCAAATCATTATCATTATCAGATGGGGAATTGTTGATGTACCTGACGCCCCCACCCTCACCCCGGCCCTCTCCCAGAGGGAGCGGGAGTAACCGCCGTCGCCCTATTTTCTAATTTTTCAGTCGAACAAGATCCGGTTACTTATTGAAATATCTAGATAAATGGTTGATGGCGCTGCGTCCCATCGCAAGGATCGACTCCTCGGCCGAGCCGCCGATATGGGGCGTCGAAAACAGGTTGGGCAGGCTGAGGAACTCCAGGTCCCCGCACGGTTCCTCCTCGAAGACGTCCAATGCGGCGCCGGCGATGGCGCCGTCCGTCAGCGCCCGCTTGAGCGCCGGTTGATCGACGATGCCGCCCCGGGCCGTATTGATCAGGTACGCCGTCGGCTTCATGGCGGCGAGAAACGCCTCGTCGACCATCGCCCGGGTTTCCCCGGTCAGCGGCGTGTGAATGGTGATGAAGTCGGCCTCGGCGCGGATTTCCTCCTTGGACGCGGCAATCAGGCCGTTTTCGCTGAAATAATCGGTCTGCTCGACGATATCGTTGGCCATGATCCGGCAGCCGTAGGGCGCCAACAGCCGGATCACCTCCTTGCCCACATGGCCGACGCCGATGACGCCGACGGTGCGGCCGGAAAGCAGGCGTCCGCCCGACCTGTCCCACTCGCCCGACGATAGCCGGGTCCCCGACCGGAGCACGTTGCGCGACAGCCCGCCCAGGAAGCACACCGTCATTTCGGCGACGCCGAGGGCGTTTACGCCGCCCGTCCAGCCGACGGCCACGCCGCGGGCGCGGCAGGCATCCTCGTCGACGTTGTCCAGTCCGACGCCGTACTTGGCGACGATCCGGAGTTTCGGCAGGGCGGCGAGCACCTCGTCCGTGATCGGTTCGAGCCCGACCACCGCGCCGTCTGCGCCGTCGAGATATTGGACGAGGGAGTCGCCGTTGAACCGGCTCCCCCGTTCATTGAAGACGGCGCCGGGAAATTCGGACAGGAGCTCCCGGCGCAGCACCGGATGGCGGGAGAAACTCCGCGTCGCGACCTTTATGAGAGGGGCGTTCATCTCGGGATTCATCCGGGGCGCACCCCCTCACCCGACGCTAAAGCGCCACCCTCTCCCCCTTCGTGGGGGAGAGGGATGCGGAGGCTTGGCGAGCGAAGCGAGCCTAGCCATGCCTGTCCTCCGGCCGGCGGAGCCGGTCCGGTGGGCTGGGTGAGGGGGCCTGGTCACTCAGGCATCCCCTTCCCACCGGGCGTTCCCCGAGTGGGTGACAGCACCCAGATTGGCCGGACCGACCGTCGCGGCGTATTTTTCGAGGGCGCCGGCGAGGCCGTCGCGAACCGGCGGCGACCAATTTGCCCGCCGCTTCTCGAACTCGTCCGCCGGCACCATGTGCTCGATGGTCCGGGCCTCGCAATCGATGCGGATGATGTCGCCGTTTTCGATCAGCGCCAGCGGGCCGCCCACCGCCGCCTCCGGCGAGGCGTATCCGATGCACATGCCGCGGGTGGCGCCGGAAAACCGGCCGTCGGTGATCAGCGCGACCTTCTCCCCCATCCCCTGCCCGTAGATGATGGCGGTCGTGCCCAGCATTTCGCGCATGCCGGGCCCGCCCTTGGGACCCTCGTTGCGGATTATGATGACCGAGCCCTCCGCATATTCGCCTTTTTCGATCATCGCGGTGCAGGCTTCCTCGCCGTCGAAGACCAGAGCCGGGCCTTCGTGGACCAGCTTGCCGAGACCGGCGACCTTGATCAATGCGCCGTCGGGACACAGGTTGCCCTTGAGGACCACGACGCCGCCGGTGCCGGAAATGGCGTCGGAGACCGGCCGCACCACATCGCCGTCCGGCGCCGGGGTACGCCTGAGCGCGTCGTCCAACGGTTGTCCGTCGATGGTGAGGCATGACCCGTCCAGATGTCCCGCTTCCAGCAGCGCCTTCAGGATGACCGGCGTGCCGCCGATTTCGTAAACGTCCTTGGCGTGATAGGCGCCGCCCGGCTTGAGGTCGGCGATCAGCGGCGTCCGTTCGAACACCCGGGCGGCATCCTCCAGCGAAAAAGCGATCCCGGCCTCGTGGGCGATGGCCGGGATATGCAGGCCGGCATTGGTCGAACCGCCGGTCGCCGCGACCACCGCACAGGCATTTTCGAGCGACGCCCGGGTCACCAGGTCGCGCGGCAGCGGCCCGCCATTGCCGAGGATGTCCATGACCAGCCGGCCCGCGTGCTCCGCCGCCGCCAGCCGTTGCTCGTAGACCGCCGGGATCATCGCGGAGCCCAGCGGGGCAAGGCCCAGGGTCTCCGACACCATCGCCATGGTGTTGGCGGTGAACTGGCCGGCGCAGGATCCGATGGTGGGCAGGCAGACCCGCTCCAGCTCGGCGAGTTCGGCCTCGGTCATCGAACCGGTCATCACGGCGCCGACGCCTTCGTAGGCCTCGATGGCGCTCACGTCCCGGCCCCGCCATCTGCCGGGCAGCGCGCTGCCCCCGTACATGAACACCGCCGGCACGTTGCACCGCACCATGGCCATCATCATGCCCGGCAGGTTCTTGTCGCAGCCGCCGAAGGCGACCAGGCCGTCATAGGCATGGGCCTGGACGACCAGCTCCACGGAGTCGGCGATGACCTCGCGGGACACCAGGGACATCTTCATGCCCGGATGGTTCATGGAAACCCCGTCGGAGACCGAGATGGTGGTGAACTCGCGCGGCGTCCCGCCGGCCTCGACGACGCCCTTCTGCGCCGCCTTGGACTGAACCGTCAGCGTCATGGTGCAGGGGGTCACCTCGCCGGCGGTCGAGGCGACGCCGATGATCGGCCGGGCGATGGCCGCGTCGTCCATTCCCATGGCGCGCATGAACACCCGGTGCGGGGTCCGGTCGAGGCCGTCCGTCGTGATGCGGGACCGGAGCTTTTTGCCTTCCGTCATCGAATCCTTAATCATTCCGGCTTACGAGGATTTCGAGAATATCAGCGGGCGAACGCGATACAATACAGCATGGCCGACTATCCTGAATTCGGGTTTATCGATTCCGACGGCATCTGGGCCGAGATCGTGACGCCCCCGGCCGGCGTCGGGGAACGGCCGGCATTGTTCCTCGACCGCGACGGCGTCGTGGTCGAAGAGGCCGGTTATCTGCACCGCGCCGGCGAGGTGAGCCTGATTCCCGGCGCGGCGGACATCATCGCCGAGGCCAACCGGGCAAACGTTCCGGTCGTCATCGTCACCAATCAGGCGGGAATCGGCCTGCGTTATTATGACTGGCCCCAATTCGCCGAGGTGCAGGACGCGATCAGGCGGCAACTCGATCTTGCCGGGGTCCGTTTGTCGGCGATCTTCGCCTGCCCGTTTCATGCCGATGCGCACCCGCCATACCGGCACAACGACCACCCGTGCCGCAAGCCCAATGCCGGCATGCTGATCAAAGCGACACGGGCGCTGTCCATCGACCTCCCGCGATCATGGCTGATCGGCGACCGCGCCATCGATGTGGGCGCCGCCCGGAATGCGGGCTGTGAAGGCGCCATGCATGTGCGCTCGGGCCACGGCACTCGCGACGCCGAGCGGCAAGGCTCGCTGGCGCTGGCGTCCAAGGACTTCAGGGTGCTGACGGGGGAGACGATCCGCGACGCCCTCCACGGCCTGCCGCTGATCGCGGGCGCCCGGGCGCCGTAATGGCGCCGCCGGCCTCAGCGGCGCCGGCCCGCATCGACGCCCTCGATCTGCTCCGCGGGGTCGGGATCGCCCTGATGATCCTCTACCACCTGTCCTGGGACCTGTCGTTCTTCGGCTATGCCGAGGTGGACCTGTTCAACGACCCGTTCTGGCTCGCCGCCCGGACGTTCATCGTCAGCATCTTCCTGGTTTCCTCCGGGATCAGCCATGCGCTCGCGCGGCGCACGGCCATCGATCCGCAGAAATTCCTCAACCGGTTTTCGCGCATCCTTGCCGCGGCCGTCGTCGTCACCATCGCCACGGCGACGGTATTCCAGGAGGGCTTCGTGTTCTTCGGCATCCTCCACAACCTCGCCATCGCCAGCCTGTTGATCGTCCTCTTCGCGGGCCTTCCCTATTGGGCGGTCGCGCTATGCGGCGCGGCGGTGATCTTTCTTGGGCTGGATGTGAACCTCTCGTTCTTCGATATCCGCCAGTTCGCCTGGATCGGGTTCGCCGCCAACCCGCCCTTCTCCGTCGATTACGTGCC
Source organism: Rhodospirillales bacterium (assembly GCA_022823235.1). GTDB lineage: Bacteria > Pseudomonadota > Alphaproteobacteria > Rhodospirillales > UBA2165 > JAJDXO01. Next base: position 64,029 of record JAJDXO010000004.1, on the reverse strand, counting down.
CATCTTTCCGTGGTTCGGCGCCACGCTGCTGGGCTTCGCCTTCATGCAGTTGCTGCTCGGCTCGCCCGGGATCATGGGGCAATTGGAAGGGTGGAGGCCCGAGGGCCGGATTCCCGACCTGCTCCGCTTGATGGGCCGGAAGACGCTGCTGATCTATTTGATCCACCAGCCGATCCTGTTCGGGGCGCTCTGGGTGCTCGACAAGATCAGCGTCAGGTAAGCGGGGCTGGCCTCCCCCACCGGGATTCGTGCTAACCTTATTTCATGAGCAGAACTGATCCACCAGTGATGGGAGGAAAACAATGAGCAACGAGATTTACACACCCACAGCCGAGGAAATCGAAAGCCGGATCGGGCGGTTCAGCGACCTCCGGCAGATGTCGTCCGCCGACGATCTGGAATGGGTCGGCCAGGACGCCATGGACGTGTTCTATGCGCGGAAACTGATGCCGATCATTCTGGACGACACCAAGAGCCCGTTCGGCAACGACTCGCCCATCGTCGGCGCGGCCGGCTCGACCATGTTCATTTCCATCATGCCCCCCGGCCAGGGCCCGTGCCTGCACAGCCACAATTCCACATTCGAAACCTTCATGTGCCTCGAAGGCAGCATCGAGTACTACATCGGCGATCCCGTCGAGCACACGCTGGTGCTCAACAAGTGGGACACCTTCTCCTGCCCGCCCCGGGTCTATCGCGGGTTCAAGAACATCGGCGATACGGACGCGGTGCAGCTGACGGTGATCACCGGCGTCGAGGAAGGCCGCGACGACGTATCGATCCCGGATTCCATCGTCCAGGGGGTGGAGACGGATTTCGGCAAGAAGATCGCCGACGGCTTCCGCGATTTCTTCCACTTCGATCCGCCGCAGAATGCGGCATAGACGCCGCTCACCAGCACCAACAACATGACCGAGAAAATCAAACTGTTGGGCTTCGTAGCCATTTTATTGGGTGGGTTGGCGATGACCCACCCAGCCAACTCCCAGAGTTACGAAGAAGCGAAGTCTGATGTCGAGCACCTGACGGAACTGTTGGTCTCAGGTGAGAGCCAGCGTATGGTAGAATTTGCGAGCAGCAGAGATCCCTTAATTCATTTGATGACTAACGCCAACACTACTTGGGAGGAACTCTCGCCCGTCCTCGTCAACGCATGGAAGTCCGCTGGTGTGGGCGAGTATTCTGGCCGGGAACTAGCAGAAGAGAAAAAATTTGGCAGTAAGTTCGCGGTGATCCGTTATTTTCTGAACGGAAAGCTTCCCGTCCAATTCATGCTGATTTCAGCGAGATTTCAAAATCTCGGTGATCGTTGGGTCGTGACGGCCCTCCATTTGGACGGGGGAAACGAAATGCTGTCTAGACTGGGTTTGCGACGCTAGTTCCCAGGAACTAAACCCGGCGCTGTTTCTTGCCGCCGCGCATCTCGCGCCAGGCCTTGATCTCGGCCTCGTCCCAGTCCTGGACGTCGGCGACGTTGGATCGCCACTTGCCGTCCATGGCGGCGATGTGGGGCGGCCGCCAGGGTTCGTCCGCCTCGTCGGCCTTGACCAATTTGCACAGGAGCGCGCGGAGCTGATAGGTGCCCATGGACTTGCAGAAGGGCGGCTGCATGGAGGTGAGCGTGTTGGCGTTTGACCGCCAGATGCCGTGGTCCGGGCTCTCGTCTTCTTCCGGGAACCACCAGCCGTGCTGGGCATGGATGACCCGGGGATCGATGCCATCGAAGATGCGCACCTTCTGGCGGCACTTGCCCCGCTTGGTTTCGATGGAGACCCAGTCCCCCTGCTCCAGCCCAAGTTCGGCCGCCGTCTCCGGGTGAAGTTCGCATTCGGGTTCGGGCCGCCCGCGCCGCAGCGTCGGCATCTGCCGGTACTCGGACTGGAAATATGTGGGCAGCCGCGCGCCGGTGATCAGGATGTAGGGATACTCCTCGGCCAATTCCGGCGTGGCGTAGGGGCTTTCCGGCGGCTCCTCGAAATAGGGCAGCGGGTCGTCCCCCCACTCCTCCATCCGCGTGGAGTAAAGCTCGATCTTGCCGGTCGGCGTGTTGAAGCCGTTCTCCTCGTACTTGCGGTACTTGAACTCGGGTTGGACGAACCCCCGCTCCCGCAGTTCGGCGAAGCTCATGCCCATCTTGGGCGCCAGCATGGAATCGTAGACCTCTTCGGGGCTCTCCCGGCCGAACTCGGTGCCGAGGCGGCGGCAGATCTCGGTCATGATCACTTCGTCCTGCACGCACTCGCCCACCTGCACCACCTTCTGCTGGGCGAGCATCACGTTCTGGCCGTAAAACGGCACGGCGGGCAGCGCGTCCACCTCGGCCCAGGTGGACACCGGCAGCACCAGGTCGGCGAGCTCGGCGGTCGGCGTCATGTAGAGCTCGGCGACCATCAGGTAATCGAGCGCCATCAGGGTCTCGTAGACCACGTCCACCTCGCCGTAGGTGGAGAGCGCGTTGTTGCCGAAGATCAGTCCGGTGGTGACCGGATAGGGTTTTTTGGTCCGGATGGCATCGAAGATGCTCGGGATGTGGGCCGACGGCAGCTGCGCCAATTCGCCCGACAGCACCTTGTAATCGTCGTAGCCCAGGCGCTTCCGCTGCTGCTCCATGGGCATCTTGTCGAACAGCTGCGGCAGCGGGGCGACGCCCATCATGCCGAACGCCCAGCCCCCCGGCTGATCGATATTGCCGGTGATCGACGGCAGGCAGAGCAGCGCGCGGACGGTCTGGAAGCAGGCCGGCGTGTGCTCGATGGCGCATCCCCACTCCAGCATGGAGGGCTTGGTCTCGGCATAGAGCCGCGCCGCACCCCGGATGTCGTCCGCCTTCACCCATGTAATGGGTTCGGCCCACTCGGGCGTGTACCGCTCGACCCGTTCGGCGAGCCGGTCGAAGCCGTGGGTCCATTTCTCGACGAACTCCTTGTCGTAGAGCTCCTCGCCGATGATCACGTTGAGCATGGCGAGCCCCAGGGCATCGTCGGTGCCGGGGCGAAGCTGGAGAAAGTAGTCGGCGCGCTTGGCGAGCATGGTCTCGCGCGGGTCGACGACGATGATCTTGGGCTTGCGGGCCAGGGCATCCTTCACCCCGAAGCCCAATTCGCCGTCGGGCCCGGAATAGATGGGGTTGTGGCCCCAGAACAGGATCAGGTCCGGCTGCGCCTCGTTGGTGTAGGTGCAGATGGGCAGCTGGCCCATGGTGATGATCGATCCGTGAACCCTGGGCCGGAAGCATTGAGCGGTGCCCGGCTCGCACCAGTTGGGGGTGCCGATGGCGTTGGCGAAGCGGGAGACAAAGCCGAAGTGATGGCGTCCGGTTCCGGTGCCCACCCAGATGCTCTCGGCGCCGTCGCGCTCGGTGGCCTCGCGAATCTTGACGCACATCTCGTCGTAGGCCTCATCCCAGGAGATGCGCTCCCACTTCCCCTCGCCCCGTTCGCCGGCCCGGCGCATGGGATATTTGAGCCGGGACGGGTTGTAGACCTGCTCCAGGCTGGCCGCTCCCAAGGGACACAGCTTGCCACGGTTCATCGGGTTGTCGGGGTCTCCGTCGATGTGGACCAGCTTGCCGCCTTCGACGTGCATGATGGTGCCGCAGCCCCCATGACACATTCGGCAGGCCGATTTGTACTGGCCATCGGGCAGCGCGGTGGCGCCACCGTCGAAGGCCGGATTGATCAGGGGTTTAGGGGTAATTGCGTCCATGCAAACAACCTACCACGGGATTCAGCCGTCTCAATATACGGAATTTTCGAGTGACCGAAATAGCCCACTTCAATCCCACTCTTCCATCCTGTATGTAGGCTAAATCCCATAATCTTATCCCACTCAATTAATGGGATTTTTGTTGACTCTTCTGCCCACCCAATCGGAGACTTGGGCGATGGAGGACATTCAGACATTCATCGGCGAGATCGAGGATTATTGTCGCGATAACGCCATCGCCGAGTCGACCTTTGGCCGCCTCACCGTCAACGACGGCAAGTTCGTCAGCCGCCTGCGCGCCGGCCGCGGGGTCACCATGCGCACCGTCGACCGGGTGCGCAAATACATGACCAAGGACCAGCCGGCGGCGGCCAAGGGCAACGGCTCGGAATCGTCGGCCTTGCCCGATAATCTGCCCCTGAAGCGCGAGGCGGCCCCGAAGGACAATGGCGCCGGCGGGAGGAAGAAGGCCAAGGTCTATTCGCGGGTGACGCCCCTCGACGAAAAGGGCGAACCCAAGGCGTTCCGGTTCTACGACAACCGCCAGAAGTACCTGATGTTCGTCAACACCTGCTCGGAGAAGTGGGTGGTCGCCGAGCGCGTCGGCATGGAACTCGCCCAGGTTCACCCCAGACCGCCGGCACTCAGACTGTTCGATGCGGGCATGGGTGACGGAACCGTGCTGACCCGGGTGATGCGCGACATGCACCGGCGCCATTCCACGGTTCCATTCGTTATCGTCGGCAAGGAAATCAGCCTTGAGGACGTCCGCCTCAGTCTCGAAAAGATGTCCGACCGATTCTTCGAACACCCGGCGACGGTTTTGGTGGTCACCAACCTCTATTACAGCGAGGCGCCGCAGCTGATGCCGGGCAGCGTCACGTCGGCGGCTGCCCTCAATTGGCACGAGGTCCCGCTCACCGGCACCACGTCCCACGAGTTCGACGAACAGATCAAATCGCTGAAACCCATCCTGTCCGAAGGCTGGAGGGTCAAGGCATCCAAGAAGACCGGCAACCCGCTCTATGAGCGGCCGTCGGTCATGGTGATCTACCGCGAGGATCAGCGGTTCGTGGTCGACCCCATCATCCCGCGCCCCGGCCAGTTCCAGGGCCAGTACGACATGATCATGGCTTCCCAGCCCTACCGCGCCAGCATGAGCCCGGATTTCAAGGTCGAGAAGGTCCTTGCGCCGCTGGCCAGATCCCTGGCGCCGGGGGGACGGATGCTGGGCATCCATTCCTATGGCCGTGACCCGGGCCTCGACATCATTCAGGGCATTTGGCCCGGCCGGGAGCTCAACCAATCGAGCCGGCACGAATTGATGAAGGTGCTGAAGCAAACCCTCGGCAGGTCCGAGCGGGATCTCCGGTTCAACACCTACGCCGACAACCGATCCTTGTTCCGCTACGACATGCACACCCTGCCGAGTGAAATCGGGGCCGAGAGCATCGGCACGTCGACCCTGTTCGCCGCCTGGAACGCCGCCATCTACGTCTATCAGATCGAGGATCACCTGATCGCCAACGCGATCGCCGACGGCCACTATCTGAAGGCGACCGAGGAAGCGTTGAAGCAGCACGGCGGCCTCTGGTTTCTCAATGAATCGTTCGTGGTTTCGCGGAAACGGAGCTAGCCCATGCCGCCGGACACCTCTCTTCCCGTCGAAGCCGGCCTGGTCCGAACGCTGCTCAACGGCGAATTCGCCGTAACGGCCGAGTTGACGCCGCCGCTCTCGGCGAGTTCCGATGACCTCCTGGACAAGGCCCTGCCGCTCAGGGGCATCGTCGATGCGGTCAACGTCACCGACGGCGCCGGCGCCCGCGCCCACCTCTCCAACGTGGCCGCGGCCGGGTTGATGATGCAGCGCGGCATCGAACCGGTGCTTCAGTTCACCTGCCGGGACCGCAACCGGATTGCCCTGCAGAGCGACCTGCTCGGCGCCGGCGCCTTCGGCGTGCGCAATGTGATGATCCTGGGCGGCGACGACCCCAAACAGGGCGACCAGCCCGATGCCAAGCCGGTATTCGACCTGGATACCGGCGCCTTCATCGACATGGCCCGGCAGATGCGGGACGAAGGCAAGATTCTGTCGGGCCGCGAGATTGCCTCGCCGCCGGACCTGTTCATTGGCGCCGCCGACACGCCCATCGATCCCGAGCCCGGCTGGACTCCGGAGCGGCTGCTCGCCAAGGCGGCATCGGGGGCGCAATTCGTGCAGACCCAGTTCTGTTTCGATGTGGGCATTGTCGAGCGCTACATCGCGCGGCTGCGGGACCATGGGGCCACCGACCAGCTGTTCGTGCTCATGGGGATCGGTCCCATCCGCTCGGCGAAATCGGCCCGCTGGATGCGCGAAAATCTCTGGGGGGTGATCATCCCCGACGAGATCGTCGACCGGCTCGACGGGGCGGACGACGAACGGGCCGAAGGGCGGCGCGTCTGCGTCGAATTGATCCAACAATTCAGAGAGATTGACGGCATCGCCGGGGTCCATATCATGGCCATCCGCCAGGAAGAGACGATCCCGGTAATCCTCGCAGAGGCCGGTATCGGACCGACCCACCGGGACGAACCGGCGCCCGCCGCCGCCCACTAAGACAGCAAAGAAAGCCCCATCGATGAACGAGGAGACGGAGCCCGTATCGTACGTGCTGACCATGACCTGTCCGGACCGGACGGGCATCGTCGCCGCCGCCAGCGGCTGCCTCAGCGACCTCGGCTGTTTCATGACCGAGGCCTCCTATTTCGCCGACCCCGGGACCGTGACCTTCTTTTGCCGGCAGGTCTTCCACATCACCGATCCAAATATGGATATCGACGGCGTGCGGGCCGGTTTCGGGGCCATCGCCAAGAAATTTCAAATGAACTGGCAGCTCCACGAGCAGAACGCCAAGACCAGGCTCCTGATCATGGTCACCAAGGCGGAGCATTGCCTGAACGATATTCTCTATCGCTACCGCTCGGGCACGTTGAACGCGGACATTCCGGCGATCATCTCCAATCACCCGGACCTCAAACCGCTCGCCGACTGGCACGACATTCCGTTTCACCACCTGCCGGTGACCAGGGAAACCAAAGCCGAGCAGGAAGCCCGGGTCCTCGAACTTTTCCGGAACAGCGGCGCGGACTATCTGGTCCTTGCGCGCTACATGCAGGTGCTGTCCACCGAAATGTGCGACAAGCTCTCCGGCCGGGCGATCAACATCCATCACTCCTTCCTGCCCGGTTTCAAGGGCGCCAAGCCGTATCACCAGGCCCACGCCCGCGGGGTCAAGCTGATCGGGGCAACCGCCCACTTCGTCACCCAGGATCTGGACGAGGGGCCGATCATCGAGCAGCAGGTCCAGCGGGTCGACCACACCTATACGCCGGAAGACCTGGCGGCGGCCGGACGCGAAACCGAGAGCCTCGTGCTGTCCCGCGCCCTCGGTTATTTGACCGAGCATCGGGTGCTCCCCAACGGCTCACGCACGGTCGTCTTCCGTTAGGGTCCGTACCCGATCAGGGGCTTCCCGCTTTTTGCGCCACCCTCTCACTCGGCGCTAAAGCGCCACCCTCTCCCTCTGGGAGAGGGTCGGGGTGAGGGTGGACCGACAAGTCGTCATGCCCGGACTTGATCCGGGCATCCACGTCTGGGGGGCGGCGACACACGTGGATGGCCGGGTCCGGGCCCGTCTCGGTCAATTCGGAGCGAATTGACCTTACATGACGCGATTATCGTTATGTTATCGTCATGCCCCGCCTCCGTGCGGGGCATCCAGGATATTCACCACAGAGACACGGAGACACGGAGGTCAAGAGGAGAGGTTTCGATCCCGGCGCTCCTCACTGCCTCACTGTCTCTGTGGTTCAAGAATCGGAAACGTGGATGGCCGGGTCCGGGCCCGGCCATGACGATTTGTGTTCCCCCCCCCTTGCCGCCGCCCGCGCACGGGCTAAATGTATAGGAGACTGCCGCCCCATCGTCGGGGCGGCGTTTTGCGTATTGGAGGAGAGCTATGCAACTTTGTACGAACTATTCGGGGGGTACCTCCCAAACGGGTGTCATCAAATGTCCATGAATGTCCATGAATGTCCATTCGGCCGAAAACGCAGCTATGCGCCCGGTGCATGGCAGCTCCATCAAGTCCGGACCCTTGACCTGTCCGCTCATCCGGCTGCCCCTGATTGGGTCTCGACGTTCCGAGGCGAAGGCGTAAGCTCCCGGGCATGAATTGGGGATTTCTCCTGGGCGGCATCGGCCGCGCGCTCTCGCACCGGAATTATCAGTACCTATGGCTGGGCAGCACCGCCAGCCATACCGGCCGATGGGTCCAGCGCACTGCGATCATGTGGCTGGTTTGGGAACTGACCGAGTCCGGAACCTGGCTGGGTATCGTCGCCTTCGCGGATTTGTTCCCATTGGTGATCGTCCCCCTCATAGCGGGCGTGTTCACCGACCGGCTGGGGTACCTGCAGATTATCCGGGCCATGTCGGTCATTTCCTTCGTGGCCGGAACCGTGTTCGCGGGTCTGGTCGCCCTGGATGCGATTACCATCGAGCTGATCGTGATTCTCACGGCGCTATTGGGCATAAGTGATGCGGCAGCCGGTCCGGCCCGGATTTCCATGGCCAGCCAGGTGGTGCCGCGCGCCGACTTGTCATCCGCACTCGGCCTGAATACCGCTTCGTTCAACCTGACCCGTATTATCGGTCCCGCGCTTGGCGCCGCGATACTCGGCATCGCCGATGTGGCAACGGCGCTGGCGTTCAACGCGGCCACCTTCCTGGTGTTTCTGCTGCTGTTGCTGCGCATCCCCATGTCCGTCTCGCCGCCGTCGGGCGGGACTCATCGGGGGTTCGTGACCGAGTTTATCGAGCCCCTCCGTTATATCGCCGGCGAGCCCAGCATCCGTTTCGTATTTCTGCTCCTGAGCGCGACCGCTCTTCTGATCCGGCCGTATCTCGAACTGGTACAGGGATTTGTCGGCACGGTCTTCGGCGGCGGCCCGGAGACCCTGGGACTATTGCTGGGCGCGACCGGGTTCGGCGCCATGCTCTCCGCACTGTACATTGCGAGGCGCGGCCGGACCCAGGGCCTGACCCGGATCGTCGTACTCGGGTTTATCGGCACGGCGGTCATGCAGACGCTGTTCGCCGCGACCGATAACCTTTGGGTGGGGACAGCGGCGATCACGCTCCTCGGGGTCGCATTGTTGATGGGCGGCGTCGGCTCATCGACGCTGGTTCAAAATGCCGTCGATCAACAGCTCAGAGCCCGCGTGATGGCCGTCTATATCTCGGCGAGCTTCGGTTTGCCCTCGCTTGGCGCCGCCGCTCTCGGCGCTATTGCCGATCTCGGTGCCGGCTTTCAGAACGCGTTGATCGGCGCCGCGGCGCTGACCGCGGTGATATGGCTCTGGGCCCTCACCCGTCAGCGGGCCGTCGCGCGGGAACTCGAGCAGAGCACGTTGCCGCCGGACCCGGACGCTACTTCGCCAGCGACGAATACACGATCCGGGTAAACACGTCGGGTCTAAGGAATCCGCCGCCCCATTTCCCGTCCGTTGCCGCCGTCGGTTTTGCCGCGATGACATCGTCGATGGATTTGCCGCCCGACATGGCCGCCGCAACGTTGGTCCGAACCGTCTTCAGCATATCCCGGTAACGCTCCAGCGCCGCCTTGTCGGCCAGCGGTCCGTGGCCCGGGATAATTTTGGTGTTCGGTCCGGCCATGGACAGGATCTTGTCGGCGGCCGCGATCATGCCTTTGATCCCGCCGCCGTGCTGAACATCGATGAACGGGTAGAAGCCGTTGAAGAACAGATCGCCGGTGTGGATGACATCCAACTCCTCGATGTGGACGAAGGAGTCGCCGCCCGTGTGACCGCCCGGCAGGTGCCGGACCGCGAGGGTCTGGCCGTTCATGTGAAAGGTCGTCCCCTCCCGGAAGGTGATGGTCGGCAGCGCGATCCTCGGCGCCGGCGGCACCGGCCGGTTGAAGGCCCGCATGAACTGCTCCTTGCTCATCAGTTCGCGAACCTGATCGTGGGCAACGATGATGGAGCCCTGTCTGCCGAGGTTTTCGTTGCCTCCGGTGTGGTCGCCATGCCAGTGGGTATTGAGAACAAACTTGATTGGCTTGTCGGACAGCTTCCGGACCGCCGCGACGATCTTGTCGGTCAGCGGCGCGAACTGGTCGTCGATCAGGAAGACCCCGTCTTCACCGACGGAAACGCCGATATTCCCGCCGGCGCCGAGCAGCATGTAAAAGCCGTCGGCGACTTTTTGAGTAACGATATTGACCCTGCTGAAATCCCGCTGTGCGGATGCGGGTGCCGTGATGAAGGCGGCGAGGGCGGCGGCGGCGAGCGCCGTGAGGACTTTTCCACGCATGGTTCTCCTCCCTATGAGATGCGCATCGTTATGGGCAATACCATAGCCGCCGCCGCTTGGGGAATGAAGCGGCGGCCCCGTCATAGAGTGGAGAGTTCGCTACAGCTGGATGCAGATGTTCCGGTGCTCGGTGTAGAACTCGAAGGCGTGCTGGCCGCCCTCGCGGCCGATGCCCGACGCCTTGCTGCCGCCGAACGGCGTCCGCAAATCGCGCAGGAACCAGCAGTTCACCCATGTAATGCCGACATCGATCTGATCGGCGACCTGGTGAGCCTTGGTCAGGTTCTCGGTCCAGATCGACGTCGCCAGTCCATAGTCCGTATCGTTGGCCATGGCGATGGCTTCGTCCTGTTCATCGAACGGCTGCACGTGGACGCACGGGCCGAAGATCTCTTCCTTGACCGCCGCGTCGGTTTCCTTGAGGCCGGTCCAGACCGTCGGCTGAATCCACCAGCCGCCGTCATAGTCCCCGCCGACACCGGGCACGCCGCCGCCGGTATGCACCTCGGCGCCGTCCGCCTTCGCCTTCTCGTAATAGCCCAGCACCTTCTCGCGATGCTGTTCGGAGATCAGCGGGCCCGAAGCGGTTTCGGCGCTCATGGGATCGCCGAAGACGGTTTCGCCGGCGCCCTTCGAGAGGCGCTCGACGAACTCCTCGAAAACAGGGCGCTCCACATAGAGGCGTTCGGTGTTGAGACACACCTGACCGCAATTGGCGAACACCGACCGCATGGAGCCGGCCACCGCCTTGTCGAGATCGGCATCGGCGAACACCACACCGGCATTCTTGCCGCCCAGTTCCATCGAGACCGGACGTATGCCGCGGGCCGCCTGTTTCATGATGGCTTCGCCGGTAACGGTCTCACCGGTGAAGGTAATGCCGTCAACATCCGGATGCTCGGTCAGGTACTGACCCGCGCTGTCCGGTCCCAATCCCTGGACGACATTGTAGACGCCATGGGGCACGCCCACGTCGTTCATCACCTCGCCCAGCATAGCGGCGGTGGTCGGGGTCTCCTCGGAGGGCTTGACCACCACCGTGTTGCCGCAGGCGAGCGCCGGGCCGACCTTCCACGTCATCAACAGAAGCGGCAGGTTCCACGGGCAGATCACCCCGAGAACGCCGCGCGGCTTGCGGACCGAGTAGTTGAGCGCGCCGTAACCGGTGGGCGTATCCTGCTGGAACGCCTCGGTCGGGAAAGCCTTCAGGAGTTCGGCGAAGACCGTGAAGTTGGCCGCGCCGCGGGGAATATCGATATGGGAGGCCAGGTTCACCGGCTTGCCGGTATCGGCAATCTCGGCTTCGAGGAATTCGTCGAACCGGGCATTGATCCCGTCGGCGACCGCGCACAGCATCTTCGAGCGGGCTTCGACCGTGAGCTTGCCCCACTCGCCGTTCAGCGCATTCCGGGCCGCGACAACCGCCTGGTCGACCAGGTTCCGGTCCGCTTCATGAACCTTGGATTCGAACCTGCCCGTCGCCGGGTTGATGTTTTCGAATTCGCCCTGGCCGCCCGATACATAGGCGCCATTGATGAAGTGCCGCACTTCCTTGACGTTGCTCAACTGCCCTCTCCTCGCCAGGTGATGGAATTTGGCGCGGATCATAGGCGAGGCCCAATTCCCGGTCACGCGCTAGCCATCGTTGGTCCGTTGAGCGGCCAACCAATGTCCGGCCGCGGTCGGCTCGCGCGAAGAATTCCTCACCCCTAAACGACTTGTGATCACCGGGCGCCCAATCGCGGGCTTGATCCGAAGGGGCCGGGCGGGATAATCACCTCGTTCATTTTTGGCCCCTCCCCGGCGCCCGACGAAAGGTTTCCGATGCGACTCCTCGACGTTCCCGGCCGCTCCACGGTTCACGCGCCTGTCGGCATGGCGGCCACGTCACAGCCGCTCTCGACCATGGCGGCCATTCAAATTCTGCAGGCCGGCGGCAACGCCATGGACGCGGCCATCGCCGCGGTGGCGGTCCAGTGCGTCGTGGAGCCGCAATCCACCGGTATCGGCGGCGACTGTTTCTGCCTGTATTCCCCGAAGAGCGAGGGCATCATCGCGTTCAACGGTTCGGGCCGGGCGCCGGCCGGAGCCACCGCGGAATGGTATGCGGAAAACGGCATCCGCGACCTGCCCCGCCAAAGTCCCCACTCGGTGACGGTGCCGGGTGCGGTGGACGCCTGGGCGCAACTCTCGGCCGATCACGGCACCATGCCCCTGGGCGATGTGCTGGAACCGGCCATCCGTTATGCCCGCGACGGCTTCGCGGTCAATCACCGGGTCTCCTTCGATTGGGCAAGGAACGAGGATATCCTCGCCAGGGACCCGGCCTCCGCCGAGCATTACCTCAAGGACGGCAAGGCCTACGAACTAGGCGACAAGGTCCGGCTGCCGCTGCTGGCCAGGACCCTGGAAGAGATCGCCGCCAAAGGCCGGGCCGGATTCTACGAGGGCTGGGTCGCCGACGATATCTTGGGCTTCCTGTCCTCTCTCGGCGGACATCACACCCGGGCGGACTTCGATGCCGCCGTCGGCGAATATGTCGAGCCCATCAAGACCGCCTACAAGGGCCATGAGGTGTGGGAATGCCCGCCCAACGGCCAGGGCATCGTTGCCCTGGAGACGCTCAACATTCTCGGCGGCATGGAGCTGGACAAGCTGGACCCGCTGTCCGCCGAGCGGCTGCACATCGAAATCGAAGCCGCCCGCCTCGCCTACTGCGATCGGGAAGCGGTGCTCGCCGACCCGACTCAATCGGACGTGCCTGTCGGGAAATGGCTGTCCCGGGAATACGCCGATGAGCAGCGGGCGCTCATTGACCGCACCCGGCGGATGCCCGCGCTGCCCCCCTCGCCCCTCGCCGGCCATCAGGACACGGTTTATCTCTGCGTGGTCGACAAGGACCGCAATGCCGTCAGCTTCATCAACACGCTCTTCATGTCATTCGGCTCGGCCCTCACCGCGCCCAAGTCCGGCGTGCTGCTGCACAACCGGGGCCAGGGCTTCGTTCTCGATCCCGGCCATCCCAACTGCATCGCGCCCGGCAAGCGGCCCATGCACACCATCATCCCCGGCATGGTCACCAAGGACGGGCGGACCGTCATGCCCTTCGGCGTGATGGGCGGGCATTATCAGGCCTGCGGCCACGCGCATTTTCTGACCAACCTCTTCGAGTGGGACATGGACCTTCAAGAGGCCATCGACTTCACCCGGGTGTTCCCGGATGTCGCCGATCCGGACGGCCGGGTTCAGATCGAGAGCGGGTTGCCGGTGGGTGTCCGCCGGCAGCTCGACGACATGGGCCATGAGACCTATTTGGCATCGAGCCCCATCGGCGGCGCCCAGGCAATCTGGATCGATTGGGAGCGGGAGATTCTCAAAGGTGCGTCCGAACCCCGCAAGGACGGCCTGGCTATCGGATACTAGAGCGGTTTCAGGCCGGGACCGGTGCCGCCTACTCCGCGGCGGCCCGCTGGATCAGCCGCCCGGTGGGGTTGACCGACACCGCCATCCGGTCGTCGTAGGCGTCCCGCCAGCCTTGCCCCGCCGGCCCCTGGAAATCACCGGAACGCGCCCGGAGCGCCACCTCCGGATCCCGGCACGCGGGCGGTATTTCACCTGTGTCGCGCCAGGCCTTGGCTGCATTGATTAGCCGCCGGCGCGTTTGGGTGATCATCCTGTCCGACGGCGCAAGGTGTTCCAAATCGTGGTCGACAATGCCGCCCATGCTCTCGGTCACCGCTTGATCCTGCAAGTGAATGCCGGTGATGCCGGTATAGGAGTCGGTTCGCTGCGCTTCCCGGTCGATCCGGTAGTCGTTGCCGGCATGGGCCGCCAGGCGCCAACGGCCGAACCAGTCGGTGGTGTTGGGGAGGTGCTCCAGTCCGAGGGCGAGGCCGGGCAGCGGTTTGCCGTCCCGGCCCGTCCTCAGCCCCTGCGTGTTCCCGGTCCACGAAACGTGGATGAACATGGTGTGGGTGTCGTCCATGGGCACCCACGCCCGGGCAATGATGTGATCGTCGAACAGGCCGTCCGGCGGCATGGTCCAGAAGGGAAAGACAAACTGCGCCGTCCGCCAGTAGGTCCGGCCCGGATCGCCGTCGCGGAAGGCCGCATACATGGTTCCCCAGCCGGTGTCGGACACGTGATAGCCCGGTTGCCGGTCGGCGATGGTGAAGCGGCTTGGATGATCCTCGTCGATCTGGTCGAGCGTAATGGCGCCCGCATGGAGGAAGCCGAAGTGGGATGTGTCGATGTCCCCTTCGAGAGCCTGCAGGTAATTGCATTCCCGCTGGGCGAACATCAGCCGGTGCTCGTCTTCGCCCAGCAACGTGCATTCCAGGAGCGGCTCCGGCGGGATGTTCTCCTGATCCCCCATGAACACCCAGACCAGGCCGTTGCGTTCGAAGGTCTTGTAGGCCCTGGCGCTGACCTTGTGCTTGAAATCCTGCTCCGGCGGCACATTGGGCATGTCGACGCAGGCGCCGTCCGGATCATACTGCCAGCCGTGATAAACGCACCGAAGGCCCGCCTCTTCATTGCGGCCGAAGAACAATGAGGCGCACCGGTGCGGACACCGGTGATCCATGATCCCCACCCGGCCGCCGGGCGAGCGAAATCCGATCAGCCGCTCGCCGAGCAGCATGAGGCGGACGGGATCGCCGCCGGCCGCAAGCTCGCTCGATTTGGCCGCCGGAATCCAGTATTGGCGGAACAACTCGCCCATGGGCGTGCCGGGGCCCGTCCGGGTCAGGATTTCGCTTTCGGATTTGGTCGTCATCGCCACCCCGCAGGCAACTTCGCGGAGCCCGAACCCAGGCCCGCTGCATCTGCGACAGTATAGGATGCGGTGAACGGCAACCGCAAATACGGTCCCGAGCACCCGCGCCGCGGCCCCGAACGACCCCGTCGGGCGCGGTCAGTTGCCGGCCACCTCCCTGAGAACCTCTACCGCGGCGGCGTGGTCTTTGACAATTTCCTCGATGTAATCCGGATTTTCACCCGGCGCCGCGGTGAGCAGCTTGCCGGGCCGCTCGGGCGCGCGGCCGAAACCGCACGGCGCGGCAAGCCCGAAGTCGGGAATATAGCGCTTGATGCATTCAAGCTGCTCTTTCAGTCCGTCCGGACCATGCAGCTTGTGTATCGCGCCGACATAGGCGCGGGCGCCTCGCAGGTCCATCTCTTCGAGCGGCTGGAAAAAGGCCTCGTCCGCCGCTTCGAGGGTCGGGAAGTGAACGAAATCCACCCGCCGGCCGCTGGCCTCGATGACCGCGTTCAGGAGAAGCACCGTGCCGGTCACGTCCGGCGGCTGGCGGCTGGGCCAGCCGTCGAGGGTGCCGTAGCAGGAATGGTAGCCGAGCGCCACGTCGTCGGGGATAGCGGCGCAAATCTCGGCCGCCGGCCGGGCAATCCGTGCGGCTTCCGCCTTGGCGCCATCCTTGTCGCCGTCCTTCAACGGGATTTCGAGGAGCCGGTTTTCAATGGCCATGTCCCACTGAAGGGCCAGTTCCGAGGCCGGAATGTGACGCAGCATTTCGGTCACTTCCGCGACCAGCGCGTCGGTGAATCCCGGCACCACCTTTTCCAGATCGTCCGGGTCCGGGATGTAGTTGGCGAGACAGGAATAGGTCAGCGGAATACATACCTGAAACCGCACATGAGCCGGAATCAGGCCTTCCTGCTTGAGATGGCGGAAGACGTAGTAGGAATTCACGGCATCCCGCGTATAGCCGAGCCGCCAACCGGGATCGCCGAACCGCACCCTGTCGATACCCGGCTTCACCCGAAACCGGTACTGATCGTGGAGACCCTGGGGCCGCCAGGTCTCGACCCCGTTTTCGTCGGGATCCGGGTAGCGGAGAGTCTCCATTTCCCGGTGGCCGTTGAGTACCCGGTGGGCGATGCCGTCGATCCAGTAACGCCGGTCGCCGATCTCGCCGTCCGGCAAATAAGCCAGCCACTCCCCCAACCCGGGTCCGAACGCGCGAAATACTTCTTCGGGCGTATCAAGCGGTATGCTGCCGACCAGCAACAGTTCGTTATTCAACAGTGCCTCCCTTGGCCGAGCCGTCGGCCGCATCTCGTTTCGCCGCATCTTTATTCTAGGGCGCGGCCGGGATGTGGCAACCGGCGGCTGTCCGTTTCGGCCCGCCGCATGGGCCAATTCCCATGGCAAATGTCCGGCCCATTGGCCATTATCGAGGGCCGGCTAAAATATCATCGTCGTTTCGGGGTGACATGACCGCAGAGGACAAAGACAGATTCCTGGAAGCGCCTTACCGCGCGGTGTCGCTGGCCGAGCCGTCGGTGGACATGGAGCGGCGCGCCGGCGGCGGCATCATCCTCAGGCCGACCCAACCGCTCGGCGACTATCACCGGCAGATGGGAATTCCCCTGCGCCTGTGGGCGGAACGGTCTCCGGACCGACTGTTTCTCGCCGAACGGAACCCGGACGGCGAATGGCGAAGAGTTACTTACGCTGCGGCCCGCGAGACCTGCGACCGCCTGTCGCAGGCGCTGATGGACCGCGGCCTGAACCGGCGGAAACCGCTGGTGATCCTGTCCGACAATTCGGTCAACTTCGCCCTCCTCGGCCTGGCGGCCATGCAGGTGGGCATCCCGGTTTCGCCCGTCTCGCCGGCCTACTCGCTGATGAGCGCGGACCATAGCCGGCTCAAGCCCATCGTCGAATTGCTGGAGCCGGGCATCATCTATGCCGAAGACGGCCGGGTCTTCGAAAAGGCGCTGAAGGCCGTCGAACTCAAGGATGCCGAGGTGGTGGTCACGCGCAATCCGCCGGACGGCATCGCGGCAACACCGTTTGACGACCTCCTGACGACCGGTGCGGGACCCGCCGTCGACGAGGCATTCGAGGCCGTTAGCCCCGACGACACCGCCAAGTTCCTGTTTACCTCGGGCTCCACCGGCACGCCGAAAGCGGTGATCAATACCCACCGGATGCTGTGCGCGAACCAGCAAATGACCGTCCAGACCCTACGATTCCTCGCCGACCATCCGCCGGTCATGGTGGAGTGGCTGCCGTGGAACCATACGGCGGCCGGCAACCAGATCTTCAACATGGTCATGTTTCACGGCGGGTCGTACTACATCGACGGCGGCCGCCCGGTGCCGGGGAAATTCGAGGAAACGCTCCGCAACCTGCGGGAGGTTTCTCCGACCGCCTACTTCAATGTGCCGGCGGGGTTCGCATCCCTCCTGCCGCACCTCGAAGGGGACGCGGCGTTCCGGGACCATTTCTTCAAGGACCTGGAGTTCGCGTGGTATGCCGGCGCGGCGCTGACCCAGGATTTATGGGACCGCTTCGAACGGGTGGCTTACGAGGCGACGGGGAACCGGATCGTTATGACGTCGGGCTACGGCACCACCGAATCGTCCCCGTCCCTGACCTTCGCCCATTGGCCGGGAAGCCAACTCGGGCACATCGGCCTGCCTCTGCCCGGCGCCGAGATCAAGCTGGCCCCGGTGGGGGACAAGCTCGAAGTGCGCGCCAAGGGCCCGCTGATGACCCCCGGCTACTACAAGGAACCGGACCTGACGGCCGCCGGCCACGACGAGGAGGGTTACTACAAATTCGGCGACGCCATGCGGTTCGTCGATCCGGACCGCCCCGGGCGCGGACTGATCTTCGACGGACGAATTTCGGAGAACTTCAAGCTCGCCACCGGAACCTGGGTGACCGTCGGTCAGCTGCGGGTCGATTTGATCGCCGCCGCCGCGCCGTTGATCCAGGATATGGTGATCTGCGGCCACGACGGGGCGTTCGTCGCCGTGCTGGCCTGGCCCGCGCTTCCCGGATGCCGGGAGCTTGCCGGCCTCGACGGGGAATCGGGGGTTTCGGAGATTCTGGAGAACGCGGATATACGGGCCGCTCTCGCCGAAAAACTGGCCGCGTTCAATGCCGCCGCGGGCGGTTCCAGCCGGGTGGTAAAACGCCTGATGCTCCTCGAGGAGCCGGCCCGGATCGATGCCAACGAGATCACCGACAAGGGCTACATCAACCAGCGCGCGGTGCTGGCGCGCAGGGCGGACCTGGTCGAGGAGTTGTTCGCCGACCCGCCGTCCGGCCGGGTGATCGAGATCGGCGCCGGCGAAGCAAAGGCGCGCGCGTAGCCGGCCCGCCTCGCCAACTATCGCCGGCACCGCCAGCTTCAATCCGTTCTACTTTTGTCCCCGCTCGTAATGTTGTATCTAATCTCGTGTCAATACCACCCGGAGATGAAATATACCGTAGGGGTACTTTAACGATGGCCATCACACAACAAGCAACCCGAGAAATCATTGCCAACTTCGCTGATGAAATACAACAAAAGAAGATTGCGGCGTCGCCAGCGGAGAGTACCCGCATTGATTTCAGAAATGGCATCGCCGATAACCGTGAGGAAGTTGTCTACAAGGTTCCATTGGACCTGTTGCGGTTCAGGAAGGAAAACGGGCGGATCAGTTCGTCAGTAAAGAGCTACGAGCGTACCACCGGGCGCCTTAGTGGCAAGGATAGCGAGGCTCAGTCGCTCTTGCACAAATTTCTTCGTGAAAAGGACCCGGAAAAAACAGACGAGCTCAAGCAGCTATTACGGGCCGATGGTCAACGGGAACCTGGGATAATCACGGCGGACGGTTTCCTGATCAACGGTAACCGAAGAAAGGTCGCTTTAGACGAGCTTAGAGGAGAGTATCCGGCGGAAGACGCGTTTCAGACAATGAAGGTGGTAATCCTGCCCGGAAGCGACGATGAAGGAGGCCCACCCACACTAAAAGAAATCGAGCAAATTGAGAACCGCTATCAGCTCCAAGCGGAAGGCAAAGCTGAGTATTCTGGTTTCGATGCTGCGCTTTCCATTAGGGATAAGGAATTGAGCGGTTATTCCCTAGAACAACAAATGCGGGATAACCCCCAATACAAACTCATGGAAGAAGCTGAATTTAACCGGGCCGTCAAGAAACGCCGAAGAGACTACTTGGAACCGCTTGAATGCGTAGAAGAGTATCTTGAAGCAATCGGTCGGACCGGAGAATATTGGGTGGTCTCGCGAGGTCTTGGCGATCCCGAAGGCCGATGGCAAGCCTTTATAGATTTATCGCAAGGATTTTGGACGCGGGCAAAGACCCCTCAGGGGCTCCACAAAATGGGTATAGATGAGAAGGAAGCAGGAGACATAATGCAGGCAGCCTATAGTGTAATTCGCCTGCGTACCGTGCCTGATTTTGGCAAGTTGCACGACATCATGCGAGACTTGCCGAAGTATACGGAGCACGGCAAAGCTCGGCTGCTCGAATTAGCTAAGAATACGAAGCACGATCTTCCCCTTGCGGAAACGGTAGACGATAAAGGCGAGCGGTTACCTCCCGAGGCTATTGAGGAAAAATGGAAGAACAAGTATCGCACGGAGATTACAAGGCGTTTGGTCCAAGCACGGGAGGCGAGTCAAACCGGTAGCGAAAAGAACGCACCGCTTACTTTATTGAGCGATGCGCTAAAGAAGCTGACGCACGACAACATGATAGTGGAGAACATCCCTACTGACGATTTGACCGCAGCGTTGGCGATAGCGAATGATCTGTGTTCTGAATCCGACAAGTTAAAGACCCAAATTTATAAAAAAGTGAAGACCGCTCAGAAAGTCGGTATGCTGAAGCCCAGCAATCAGGCATGACGGTATTCATTCGGTCGGACGCCGATGCGGTCCACATAACGGACCCGCAGAGGGAGTTGTCTCCTGCAACCAAGAGCACGCTAAGGCTATACGGATTTCGGCAAGGCGGAGAAGAACTTAGTGCCGAATCTCATGGACGCCAGGAGTTCGTGTTGGGCGTCGTAAAGCTGCTGACCGATTCTGATGTCGCGCTAGTCCTTGATCACCATACGATTGAAGCTGTTCGACGCGCAGACGAGGCGGCCAAGGAGGTGGAAGTCAGTCGGGGCGTTGGCGGCGAGATCAAGAACGGCAACTTGACGCAACACGAATCAGGCGAATTCCTTAAATTTGTTCGGCTCGGGCTGAAGCGGCCGTTGCTACCCCACCAAGTAAAGGCGGCTTTGCATTTGCTGAACGTAGCGCACAGTGCCAACTTTTCTACCCCCGGAGCCGGAAAAACCTCAGTGGTTTTGGCGGTGTACGAGTACCTTAGGAGCAAAGGGTCGATTAACTCTCTGTTCGTTGTCGGACCCCGCTCATGTTTCGCACCATGGCAGTCGGAGTTTGAGGTAACACTTGGAAGGACTGCTTCGGTAGAAATCCTGGCAGGCGGGGACGTGCGAGAACGGCATTCAA
The DNA here is from genome assembly GCA_022823235.1 of Rhodospirillales bacterium. Lineage (GTDB taxonomy): Bacteria > Pseudomonadota > Alphaproteobacteria > Rhodospirillales > UBA2165 > JAJDXO01. Next base: position 43,659 of record JAJDXO010000004.1, on the reverse strand, counting down.
AGTACTATTCGCGTATTTCTCAGCCTATGGAACTGTACCTTACGACGTATCACACTTTGGCCAGGGACAGCCAACAAGCGCAAGACTTGCTCCGTGAACCCGATAACCATGCATTCTTCATTGTCGACGAAGCTCACTACATGAAGCAGGACGAAGGGGTGTGGGCGCGGGCGGTAGCAGAGACAAGCAGGTTCGCGGCAAAGCGCTGTATCATGACGGGAACACCGTTCCCGAAGAGTTACGGTGATGGCATCAATCAGTTCAATATACTGTTTCCCGACGCCCCAATTTTCGATGCGAAGAGTCAAGGCAGAATCAGACAGGCGTCTGATGCGGGCCAACACGGTATCGCAAAGGAGACGATTGAGCCCAAGATCAAGAATTTGTTTTATCGGGTGCGAAAGAGTGAGTTGGGTTTGTCGGAGCCTGTGTTTTTGCCCCCGGTGGAAGTCGACATGAACCCGATTGAGCGTGAGTTGTACGAGTGCATTGAGGCGAGGATTGCGGAACTGGCGCAAAGTTTAGGGGATCTTGATCTGGCGACAAGCCTGGACCTTAAAAAGGGGCGGCAGATTAGAAGACGGCAGGCGGTGTCATATGCAAGCCTTCTGCTTGGAGCCATCGAGAATTATTCAGAGGATTTGATAGACCCGGCGAATCATTATCTTATAAGTAAGATTCAGAACTACCGTCATTTGGAAACTCCCGCAAAAATGGAGACACTGACTGAAATGCTTCGCGAGCTTCGCTCAAGAGGTGAAAAAGTCGTCGTGTGGGCGAACTTTGTCGGTTCGCTCCAGCGGATTAAGCAAGAATGCGACGAACTTGGGTTTCAGAGCAGAGTTGTATACGGCGGCACGCCGACAGATGACGGGATGAATGAAGAGAGCCGGGAGGGGATCATTGAAGCATTCAAGAGACGGAATAGTGGACTGGATATTCTGATCGCAAATCCAGCGGCGTGTTCCGAATCAGTGTCCTTGCACCGAACTTGCTCAAACGCGATCTACTATGACTTGTCATATAACTGCGCAGAGTACCTACAATCTCTAGATCGCATTCACAGAGTAGGAGGATCAGAGGAGAAGATCTCCTACTATCATTTTTTGAAGTATCGAGACACCTTTGAAAGCCAGATTCTCGACAATTTGAATGCGAAGACAGCACGAATGATGGAAGTTATCGATCAGGAATTTCCTTTGGCAGGCATAGAATTGCCGGAATGGGAAATCTCGCTTGATGACCACCTTTAGGGGCAACGGGGCTTCGTATTGGGAAGGTCTCACACTGAGATCTGCGGAAGTGCTGGTGGACGTGTTGAGCGAGCATGTTCAGCTGGAGTGGCAGGTGGCTAAACGACGGTTTGGTGAACGCGCACGCGGGTTCGATGAGGCATTGAGGTTCCTTGAGACGATGGGCGCGGTAAAGGTCGATGGTGGGTGTATTGGGCGTAATCGGGCCTTGACGGACATGGTCGCGGCGCTAGGCACCGGCAGGGAGGAGTTTTGCACACATGTGGTAAGGGCCGTCGTGGAGTCCGACACCGGATATGGCAAGGAACTGCGCACGGTTTGCCATGCATTTGGCCTAGAGGACGGACAAATCAGGATGAAGTGGGGGCGGATTGGCGAAGAGTACTACGCGGCGCGAAATGTCCTCCTGGAAGGAGGCGCAATTCGGCTCCAGCACTCGACGGGAAGCTATTCGGTCAGCACTTGGTTTCACTCCGACTTCATCAGGGCGATACACAGCAGGGGACTATCACCGGAGCAATTGAAAGTTCGGAAGAGAAACCAAGCGGACATTGGCTTCGCTGCGGAGTTGGAGGTTGTCACGTTTGAACGATCCACGGTTGGCGATAGAGATGCCAACATGGTGATTCATATCGCGATGGAGAACTCAGCGGCGGGCTTCGATATTGCAAGCGTTCGCAGGGACACAAGTACCGATGAGGTCAGAGTGCGGCTGATCGAAGTCAAGGCAGTTAGTCCGAGGGACTGGGCATTCGTCTTTACGCGAAACGAAGTGCAAACTGCGACAGAAAACGGTAGCTCGTATTTTCTGTACTTGGTTCCTGTAAGGAATGGGAAACCGCAGGTTGGTGAAAAAAGGGTTATCGAGAATCCTGTGGACGAGCTGATAAAGGAGGATGCGTGGAGAATTGAACAAGGCGACTGGAACGTCAGTGAAAGACAATATCATGAGTAGTAAACACAACACTGACCTATGTGACGATCAAGCGGCCGTGCTCACGAGACCCCGAATTGAACCGGTTTCGGCCGCAACGTCCGGCGCGTTCGGATACTACGGGTCAAAGCAAAGATTGGCCGGCAAAATCCTGGAGTTCATGCCCCCTCATAGTTGCTGGGTGGAATTGTTCGGCGGTGCGCTTGCACTAACATTGGCAAAAGAGCCAGCGCAAATCGAAGTCGTCAACGATCTTGACGATAATATCGTAAATGCATTGAAGCAAATACGAGACAATGGCGACAGGTTGGCTGAACTGATTGAGCTAACGCCATATGCGCGATCAGAACTTAAGTATGCACGACATTCAAACGGGAATGAGAGTGAACTGGAACGCGCAAGAAAATTTCTGGTTCAGGCGATGATGAGCGTGAATGGTGTCATTGCCGGAAAGCGTGGTGGATTTTCGGTGTCTGATACATATGCAAGGCAGGACCGAGAAGCACGAGTAAATCGGTGGTACAATTACCCGGAAAGGGTAAGGAGTGTAAGTGAGAGATTGCGCGGTATTCGGATAGAAAATAAGGACGGGCTGGAGTTATTGATACAGTACTCAAATAAGCCTGCGACATTAGTATATATTGATCCGCCATATTTGGCCGACAGAGGTCACGGGTACAGCGTTGAGGCAAGCGATCAGAGATTTCACGAGCGGCTTCTCAGTCAGGCTCTTCTGTGCAGGTGCATGGTGATGATCAGTGGATATGAATCAAACGCATATGTCCGGCTATTGGAAACAAGAGGCGGATGGCACAGGGTGGAGCTGGGTGCGTTTACGCAGACTACGAACGGCGACCGGCTCGGTCGGCAGGAATTGCTGTGGATGAATAAGCCGGCGGAGTTGGCTTGGCGATCTGGGAAGCCAAGCCTTGTACTGACGAAGAAGGAGCGAAGGGACGGTAAGGTCAATCCGCCACGCGGTAATATCCGACGATCCCGTCGGGTATGGCGGGTACCGGCTTGAACACCCCGCCCGAAAAGCGATGGGATGCGAAATCAGCTCATCGGCCCGCCTCGCCGAACTGATAACCAATCGAATTTCATGAATTTATTCGTTCAGGCGCCCCAGGCGCTCGGTTCCACGGTCGAAATGACAACCGGGTTTTCCTTGCCGCGCACCGTCACCGAGCCCAGTTCCCGGTAGGGAAAACCGGGCGCCTGATGCACGGTGCTGTCGGCGACGATGATCCGGGTCCCGTGTTCCTTGTTCACCTGCTCGAGCCGCGCCGCGAGATTCACCGCGTCCCCATGGACCGTGTAGTTCAGGCGCCCCGCCGCGCCGACGTTCCCGGCGACCAGGAGCCCGGTATTGACCCCGATGCGGATGCCGAGCCGAAGCCCCGCGAAGGTCCGGCCCGCCGTCAATCGCTGGAGCTCGACGGCGGCGGACACAGCATTCGCCGCATGCCGCGGGTCGCGGGCCGGGACGTTGAACGTCGCGAGAATGGCATCGCCCTGGAACTGGGTGATGACCCCCTTGTGCCGCTCCAGTATCTCGACCGCGGCGGAGAAATACTCGTTGAGCAGCCCGACCACTTCCTCGGGCCGGAGGCCTTCCGCGACGGTGGTGAATTTCTCGATGTCGGTGAACAGAACGGTGGCCTCGGTGGTGGTCGGCGTGAGATCTCCATCCTCCGCCAGAATGGCGGCGGCGACCGCTTCGGGGACGAAACGCCCGAATTGATCGCGGATTCGCTCCCGCTCCTTGAGGCCGACGACCATGTTGTTGAACGACTGCCCGGCGAGGTCGAGTTCGTAGATCCGGGTCCCCGGCACATGGACCGTCTCACCCAGATCCCCCTCCTGCACGCCGTGAGCGGCGGCGGCCAGTCGTTGCGCCGGCTTGGCCGCCCGGCGGCCCAGCAATATGGCAATCACCAGTGAGACGAGGAAGACCGCGCCGCCGGCAATTCCCATACCGAACAGCCGCTCGATGACGTCGTCCCCGATACTGGTATCGAAGTACGTCCCGATGACCCATGGCCGGGGCCCATAGCGATTGATCTCGCGGACCACATAGGCGGTCTCGGTTTCATCGACCTCCTTGAAAAGAATGGAGGCATCGGGAACCGGCGCGACGATCCGTTGATTGACCGCCACGGCCGAGGCCAGTCCGGACAGGAAATTGTCGCCCAGTTCCTCGATGGGGGTCAGCGCCTCGCCGCCGATCACCGATATATTGTCCGCCGGGACCGGCCGCAGCCGGATTTCCCCCGATCGAACCAAGGACGGATGGGCGAGCACCCATTTTCGGTCATACAGGATGAACGGAACGAGCGTGCCGTCCGCGGCTTCCTCGACCAATGTCCGCGACAATTCGGAGAGGGAAACCGTCAGCATCAACGGGCCCCAATATTCCCCGTTCCGGTAGAGCGGCAGCCGCAAAATAAGCATGGGCTGGGGCGGGTCCAGTTCCCGCGACAGAAGCGGCCGGCCCCATTCCATCGATCCCGACGCCATCGCCCTGATCCGGGCCATGAATTCCGCCATTTCCGACTGCCGGGACCAATCCCGCACGATCAGATCGTCGGACAGATCGGAGCGGATGTAGCCGGTTCCGCCGCGATCGACGGTGACCACGGCAAACACCTGGGGCGTTGCGGAGACGACGGCTTCCACCGTCGACGCCCACTGCGCGGCATCGGCGGGATTCAATTCGCCGGACGCGACTTGCGCCGCCAGCCAACGGCCCTGGACCTCGATGGGCCGCAGGAGACGATCAACCTGTTCCGTCGCATTGTCGACGATCGCCGCCGTGCGGGCCCCCAGCAGGTCCGCGCTGGTGACGCGCATGCCGGCCAGGCCCATCCACAGGACGACCAGGACCGAGATGGCGGTCAGCCCGCCGAACACACAGCTCAACAGCCAGGCCAGCGGAATTCGGTCGTGTTTCGGTTTTGAACCTGTGACGATGGTCGTGCCGTCGGGCGCCATCGGCCGCGTTCCCTAATTCACGAATGCGGGCAAACCCACCCGTGTCAACGCGGCAAGCATGGGACCAACGGCATCCGGGCCGAACAAATTCAGCATTCGCCGCGCCGAACGCTCATTCAGATCCGGCTTCAATTCAATTGCTTCGGAAATCAGTTCCCGTGCCTTGTCGTCCCGGCCGGTCATGGAATACGCGGTCGCCAGTAGTAATCGCGGGCGAAGCGCCGTCTTCATGCGGGAAACTACTTTCGCCAACGTATCGGCAGCCGCCTCATACTCTCCGAGGGCCATCTGTGACACGGCCAGCGCCACCTGGTAGGGGCCATGATGATACGGATTGAGCCGGATGGCGGTCTTTGCGGCATTGTTCGCCTCGCGGTTCCTCCCAAGACGAACCAGCGGCTGAACCATGTGCAGGTGCAGTTCGGCGGCATTGGGATTCAGCTCCAGCGCCGTTCGAATGGATTTAAGACTTTCTTCCGGCTGCCGTTTCCGCGCCAGTACGGTGCCCAGCGTCCAATGAGAATAGAAGTCGTTCGGATCGAGCCTCAGGGCCTCTTCCGCGTGCCTAAACGCAGCCTCGACCAATTGCATATGCCGCTCACGCGTAACCCCGCGCGACTGGCGCAGCAGCGCCCAGGCAAGCGACGCATGGGCCTGCGCGTAATCGGAATCCAGGCTGATGGCGCGTTCCAGGAGCCGGCCCGCCTCGATGCCGACTTCGCTCCGGCCGGGCCGCGAGAGAATTCGCCGTGCCCGAAGGACGAGGTCATAGGCCTCCACGTTGTCCGTCGTGCGTGCCCGTGACCGAAGCGCCTCCGCGCCTTTCACTTCCCTGGCCAGCGCCGAGGAAATGCGCGATGCGATCTCATCCTGCACTTCGAAAATCCGGTCGACGCTGCGGTCGAACCGGTTCGTCCACAGAACCAGATTATTCGTCGCATCCACGAGCTGCGCGGAGACGCGCAGCTGGTCTCCGGCCTTCCGGAAGCTGCCGTCGACCACGTAGCGGGCGCCGAGCGCCTTGCTCACCTCCGCGACGGTCGGGGTCTTGCCCTTGTAGGCGAAGGTCGAGTTCCGGGAAATGACGAACAATGCCGGCGACCGCGCGAGGTTGGTGATTATGTCCTCGGTGATGCCGTCGCTCAAATAGTCTTCCTGGTCGGACCCCGACAAATTGGTGAACGGCAGGACGGCGATCGCCGGTTTTTCACTGAACGCGGGCTCATCGGCGGTCGCCTCCGCCGCGCCGTCCACGTCCACCGAAATGTTCAGCAGCCCGCCGCCGAACAGCGCACCCGCCCCCACCGCGATCACCACCGCCGCCGCCGCCAACGCCTTGGGCGAACGGGCAATTGAAGGCCTGGTTCTCTTCGCCTGGCCGGACGCCCGCGCCGCTTCGCGCGCCTCGTCGTCGATCAGCACCTTATAGGCCCGAACCGGCTGGGCGATATTCTTGACGTTCTGCTCGCCCATGTCGTGGAGATCGAGGGGGAGCCGGCCGATTATCTGGTCGCGGACATTGCCGGAAATGCAGATGCCGCCGGGATCGGCGAGGCTTTCCAATCGGGCGGCGATGTTGACCCCGTCGCCGAAGATATCGTCCCGGTCGACAATCACCTCGCCGAGATTGATGCCGATGCGGAACTGCAGCTTTTCGTCGTCGGCGCGGCCACGGTTATTCTCTCTCAGCTGGTGCTGCGCCGCGACCGCGGCATTTACCGACGCCCGCACGCTGGTGAATTCGGCAAGGATGGCGTCGCCGGCGAAATGGACGACCCGGCCGCCATGTTCTTCGATAGAGGACGTGATGACGTCGAGGGACTCGCCCAACGCCTTATGGGTGCCGGCCTCGTCCTGACCGGTCAACCGGCTGTACCCCGCGACATCCGCATAAAAGATCGCGGTCAGCTTGCGTTCGAAATCGTCCTCGGCCATCGCGCTGTGTTCTTTTCCCGTGCAGCCCCTAAACGCCCATATACCACGAAATCCGTCGATTTCCCGATGCATATATGGACAAGGGTCGAATCACCCGCCAGTCACCAACGCGCCAGACGGCATTACGATCCGGTAAGGCCCGGTGCGTCGGCAATTCAGCGAATTGCCAGCCGCTCCTTGATCGCTCTTGCGACGACCCCAGCGGTATCGAGGGGCCCGGGCGGCGTCCAGTCCTCGAGCCGGTCTCCCAGCAGCCGGACAAATCCCGCCTCGGTCAACTCGGCGACAAACCGGCCATGGCGCTCGGAGAGATGTCCCTCGGGCGCAGAGATATAGACTTGTTTTCCGCTGGCACACGCTTCGCAGGCCATGGATATGGATTCACCGGTGACCACGACGGCATCCGAGGACGCCAGATATCCGAGATAGGGATTGGGCGGCGAATCTCCAAACCGGTACAAACGGAATTGGTCCGGGACCGCCTCGTTCAGGGCCCGCTCCAGCGCCGCGGCCGCCTCGGGCCCCGTCCGGCGGCTGGTGGTGGCCAAAATCGTCCCGCCGCCGCTCACCAATCCCGCCGCCTGCCGCCCCAGCGTTTCGGCCTGCCCGGCCGTAAACGCCCGCCGCCGGGTGGCGCCGCCCACCAACAGCGCAACGAGAGGCCGCGGCAGCCGGCCGAGTTCGCCGTTCCATTCCCGGCGGGCGGCCGCCAGCTTTTCGGCGGTGAGCCGATGGGGAGCGCCGGTGATGCGAACCAGGTTGGCGGCCGCCGGAACGGCATCGTGATTCGGAACCGCGACCAAGTCGAACTCGGCAAGGCCGCCGGCGCCGGGGTACATGATTTGAACGCACCGGCTTCGCCCGCCGCTCCGGCGTTTGATCCACCGGGCAACGGGCGCGGACCGCCGTCCGGCGGCAATGACCAGGTCGGGCCATGGCGCGGCCAAGCCGCGCGCGCTCTCTCCGGTAAGTCCCGCCGTGCCGGCGCCGATCAGCACATTCGGCAATCGGGACAACGGATTGTAGTCCAAATCCTTGATTTCAAAGGGGTACCCAAGCGCCTCGGCAACCCCCAACGCTTGTGCGGCGGTGCCCGCGCGCGGGTCCTTCAGCACCCACACCGTCGGCGGTTCGGGCATATTGTCGGCAGTGTCAGTCATTCGGCTGCCATGGTTGACAGATTTCGCGCCGGATTTGAACCATGATCACCGTTTCGGGACTGGACAATTCAAACCGGCCGCCCGCCTAATGAGGATCATGAGCACCGCAACCGCCCTGTTTTCCGTTGGCCAGATCGTCCACCACCGCCGGTTCGACTACCGCGGCGTGATCATCGACGTCGACCCCGTGTTCGACGGCACCGACGAATGGTACGAGCAGATGGCCAAGTCGCGCCCCCCGAAAGACAAGCCCTGGTACCATGTATTGGTTCACGGCAGCGACGCACAGACCTATGTGGCGGAACGGAACCTCGAGCCCGATGCGGAAGGCGGTCCGATTGTTCATCCACACGTAGATGTGATCTTCGAGGGTCTCGCGGACGGCGAGTACGTTCCGCGCTCAAAGGCAAATTAGCCAACGATTATTCGCCGTTTTGCGGCCAAGCGGCCTTGAATTCCCCCAACTTTTTCGTGGATGAAATGAAAATCCTGCATCGCTAGATTAGCGGAAACCGGGACGGACCAACCTTGAGCGAGTTCGCGGCCGCGACAGGATTCGAGGCCTTGGCCGTTTATTGATTGGCGGCCGTTCGGCCGCCTGGGACCGACAGTGACCTAAGGAGCTACCATGGCCACCGGAACCGTTAAATGGTTCAACGTCGTCAAGGGATACGGGTTCATAAGCCCCGATGACGGCGGAAAAGACGCTTTCGTGCATATTTCGGCAGTTCAACGGGCGGGACTCGCGGAACTGAAAGAAGGACAGAAATGCGAGTATGAGTTGGCGGAGGGCCGAGACGGCCGTTCGTCCGCCGACAACCTCGTTCTCCTCGACTAAGGCCGTAACCGGTCCTTCGCGGAGCGGCGCTCCCCCGCGCCACCTGATCTTCCCAGGAGATGTGCCTTCGGCCGGCGGACCGCCGCCGGACAAGCCAGCATGACCGGAAGTGCCCGCCGGGAATTGTTTCCTAGGGCGATAACCACTAAACAGACATGGTCAAGAGATTGTTCCAGGGGAGCCGAAAATGGCGGGGTTTGAGAGGACGGATGCCCATCGGGCCGCCGGCGAGGAAACAGCCAAAATCCTGATCGACATTGCGGCGGTGAATTTCCGCCCCGCCGAGCCATACATCCTGACCGCGGGCTGGGCGAGCCCGGTCTATATCGATTGCCGCAAGCTCATCGCCTACCTCGAGGAACGCCGCCGGGTGATAGCCCTGGCCGCGGAACTGATCGAGAGTGACATCGGCGCCGGCAGTATCGATCTGGTGGCCGGCGGCGAGACCGCCGGCATCCCCTACGCCGCCTGGATTTCCGAGGCCCTCGACAAGCCGATGCTCTATGTGCGCAAGAAGCCCAAGGGGTTCGGACGCAATGCCCAGATCGAAGGAGATGTCGGCGAGGGCCGGCGCGTGCTGCTGGTCGAGGACCTGGCCACCGACGGCGGCAGCAAGGTTACGTTTATCGACGCGCTCCGGACCGCGGGCGCCGTGGTCTCGGACGTGTTCGTGGTCTTCTTCTACGGGGCGTTTCCCGGCGCCGAGGAAACCATGGCCAAGTCCGGGGTCGGCCTGCACTACCTCGCCGATTGGCAGGATGTCCTGGCGGCGGCGGAGAACGGGGGCTATTTCACCCCCGGCGACATCGAGGGGGTTCGCGAATTTCTCGCCGGTCCCGCCGGCTGGTCGGAAAGTCACGGGGGCCGCTCGGCCTAGGTATGGCGGTCCGTCGTCTGGACAGGCCTCGCGGCTGTCTCGCCGTTATCGCTTAGCGCCTTTATACTCGTTCGTCAGAATAGGAAATTCCGGGGAGCCGCCACATGGCCATTATCAGCAGCTTCGGCAAAGTCATCATCGAATTCGGCGCCGTTCGACAGCTTGGAACCGAATTGGCGGCCCTCGGCTGCGAGCGGCCGCTGTTGGTCACCGACAAGGGGCTCGCCGGGCACGGCTTGCTCGACAAGGCGATGGACGCCCTGGAAGACGGTCAAACCGGCATCCCGTTCGGCGAATGCCCCAACCACCCGATCTTTGCGGGCGTCGAGGCCGTCACCCGGGCCTACAAGGACAACGAATGCGATGTCCTGGTGCCCATGGGCGGCGGCTCGATGATCGACACCTGCAAGGGCGCCTCCATCATGACAGGCAACCCGGGCTCCATCGGCGATTACGACCGGCCCAACAACAAGCCGGTGACCGGCCCCACGGCGCCCATTATCGCCATCCCGACCACGGCGGGGACCGGCTCCGAAGTTTCGCGGGGCGCCGGCATTCATCCCGACGTAGGCCAGCGGGAGACCGGCGTCGGCGGCGACTTCGTGCTGCCCAGGGTGGCGATCTGCGATCCCGAGCTCACCTACACCCTGCCGCCCAAGCTGACCGCGGGCACCGGCATGGATGCGCTGGTTCACTGCATGGAGGGATTCCTGTCGCCCAACGTCAATCCGGTGGTCGACGCCATCGCCCTGGACGGAATCCGCCGGGTGGTCACCTATATCGAGCGCGCCGTCGCCGACGGTTCCGACAAGGAAGCGCGCTGGCACATGATGCTCGCCGCCACCCAGGGCGGCATGGCGATCTCCAAGGGCCTCGGCATCGCCCATACCCTCTCCATGACCCTCTCGGATACGCCGGTCCACCACGGCGCGGTGGTGACGGTGGCCATGCCCGCCGTGCTCAGGTTTCTGGACGGCAAGGTGGGGGACAAGCTCGACCGGCTGGCCGAAGTGATGAGCGTTCCCAAGGGCTCCGAGGTGGCGGGCGCGGTCGAGAAACTCAACGACCGGATCGGCATTCCCAACAATTTCCGCGGTCTGGGCTACGAAAAGAACGACATCGACGAGATGGTCGAGTTCTCGACGCCCCACTGGTTCAATCTGACCAGCCCGGTCAAACCGACCGCCGACGATTTCCACAAGATCATCGGCGAATTGCTGGTTTAGCTACTCCACCAATTTGCGGTCGATGCCGGCGGCCATTTCGTTGGCCTTGTTGACCGCCGAGGTGTCGAGATGGCCCAGGCCCTGCGCCATCGCCGAGTTCATTTTCTGCCGCGTGACGACGTAAAGATCGATGGGCGCTTTTACCTCGGCCGCGAACTCGGTGATGATCGACGCGTCCTTCTCGTAGACCGCGAACATGGTCCCGCCGCCTTCGCGATAATCACTGTCCGCCATGAACTTACCGCGAATTTCGAACATTTTACTTGAACCCGCGGACTGGCTGATCACCTCGTGGATCAGCTGCGGATCGAGACCCGCCTTCTGGCCCAGGGTCATGCACTCGGCGGCCGCGCCGATGTGGACATGGACCAGGTAGTTGGCGAGGATTTTCATCCGGCTGCCGTTGCCCACCTCGCCGACATAGAAGTTGGAGGCGGTGAACCCTTCGAGGACCGGCAGCACCGATTCGTAGGCATCCTCTTCGCCCGAGACATGGATCGAGGCCATGCCCTTGGCGAGCATGGCCGGTGTCGCCGAAATGGGGCTGTCCAGGAGCACCTTTCCGCCGCCCTTCATGGCCTCCGCCGCATGGATCTTCTGCTGCACGGTCAGGGTCGAGCATTCGATCAGCACCTGCCCCGATTTGGAGCTCTCGAGCACGCCGTCGTCTCCGTTGATCACCGCATCCAGCGCACCGGCGTTGGGCAGCGAGGTGATCACCACGTCCGAGTTCTCGGAAACCTCCCGCGGGCTTGCCGCCGGGGTCAGGCCCTCATTCTCCAAGGCCGCCGTCACATCGGGCTGGATGTCGAACCCGGCCACATGAAACTGCTTTTTCAGCAGGTTTTTGGCGATGTTGCCGCCCATCGGGCCGAGGCCGATGACGCCGACTTTCAGGTTGCTCATTTGTCCTCTCCGCTCGCGCTCGTCCGGTGGTCGAAGTCTTATATATGTGTGACCCCCTTCCCCATTCATATCAGGCTTCCGCCGGTTCGCAACACGATGCGAAACGCACGCCTGTGTTTGTGTTCCCGGGATCAGCGAATAGACTCCGCCCCATGTCCAAGGCCAATTTCCGCGACCACATCCCGGCCCCCGGCAAATCTCCGATCTCCGGCAGGGATGCCCGTTCCCATGCCGACGGTCTCCTCAACGGGCGGGCGATCGTGAAGGATTTGTTCGATCACTGGCAGGCGCTCAGGGCGGAACCGTTTCGGGGCATCACCGCGGACGGCGAGATCATCCCCGATCTTTTCACCCTCAGGCCGGAGAAGGCGCCGACCCGAACCATGGCCGAGGCCGCGCGCGGGCTGATGGAAACCCTCACGCCGGAGCAGCGGGCGTCGAGCTGTTTTCCCATGGCCTCGGACCAATGGCGGAATTGGCAGAACACCGAGCTTTACGTGGAGCGCCATGGGCTTCGGCTGGACGAAGTGCCGGAGACGGTGCGCGGCGCCTGCCTCGATGTCATGCGGGCAAGCCTCAGCGACGCGGGCTACGAGCGCACCCGGAAAGCGATGAAACTCAACGGTTTCCTCGGCGAACTGGTCGACGCGCCGCTGGTGATGGGAGAGTTCAGTTATACCTTCTGCCTGTTCGGTACGCCCTCCCGGGACGAGCCTTGGGGCTGGCAGCTGTTCGGCCATCACCTGACCCTGAACTGCGTGATCGTCGGCGATCAGATGACCATCACGCCGACCTTCATGGGGGCGGAACCGTCATACGCGGATGCGGGACAATTCGCCGGAATTTCCCTGTTCGAGGACGAGGAGCGGCTGGGGCTGGCGTTGCGCCGGTCCCTGGACGAACGGCAGGCCGGGCAAGCCCAACTCCATCAAAACATGATGGGCGGAGATATGCCGCCGGAACGCCGTCAGCTTGCCGATCAGCTCCATTACGGCGGCGCCTATCAGGACAACCGGATCATTCCCTATGAGGGGATCAGGGGATGCGAGCTCGAGGCCGGGCAGCAACAACGGCTCCTGGACCTCACCGCGGCCTATGTCGGCACCCTGCCCGACGGGCCCTTCGGGGCGCGGATGGAGGAGGTGGAGCGGCATTTGGCCGAAACCTACTTCTGCTGGATCGGCGCCGCCGACGAGGACCATCCGTTCTATTACCGCATCCAGAGCCCGGTGATCATGATCGAGTTCGACCATCATGCCGGGGTCTATCTGACCAACACCGAGCCGGCGAATTTCCACGTCCACACGCTGGTCAGGACCCCCAACGGCAACGATTACGGGCTCGACCTGCTGCGGCTGCACTACGAAAACGCGCCGCACCATCGGCATAGGCACGGGCACGATTAGGTCCCGTTCCACCGGGCAAGCAGATCCGGATTTAACCGGCGGCCCGCCTCAAACCGACGGCAAAGGACACGGCGGCAGGTTGCGCTCGTGTTCCCGGTAGGCCTCCCGGGCGAAGTCCTCGGCCCGGCCATGGGCCGCGCCCGGCGGCAGACCATCGCCGGCAAGCTGGCCCGCGAGCGCCCGGATGGCCGCCTCGCACGCCTCGACCGCGGTGGTTTCATCGACCACCAGCGCGCCCGCCACCGGCTGCGCCTGATAGGCGATGCAGTCGGCGACGGAGTTTTTGGACCGATCCAGAGGTTCGGCGAGAGCCGCGCCGCTTACCCCGGCCAAAAGGGAAACGGCGGCCAACACCCCAGGCAGCGTGGAAGTTGAGCGTGACGTCACTTCTGCCTCCTGCCGTCTATGTCCTGATGCCAGCCCATAACGTGCCGCAACAGAAACGGCTTAGAAGAAAACCAGCGCGCGGGTTTCGACGCTTTCCCGGGGACGCGCGTCGGGCGGCGACGCGGGATCGTCGAAGGCCGTATGGCAGGTGAATTGCACGCCGGCGGATTTGTCGGTATCGAAGACCTTGAAAATGTAGGTCTCCTCCGGCGTCATTTCCTTGAGGTAGTAGAACCTGTGGCCCGGGTCATAAGCGCAGTGATAGGTGACCGCGGTCCGGTACCGGTATCGCCGCTCCAGTTCGATAAAGCTCGAGTTCGGAACCGTCTGGCCGTCGGCGAGGGCGAATGGCTCGGTCATCACCGGATGGTTGATGGGCCGCCAAGTCTGGACGATGGCGAAGCGCTTCTCGAGCAATTCCCCGGCCTCCTCGTCACCCATGATGTCCTTCAATCGCTGGCGTGCCGATCTGTCCGTATAGTCATTGTGGACCGCCTTCACCGGCGCGCGGGTATTGTTGGCCTCCCGGACCGCGTCGTTGTAGGTGCGGAACGTATGATCGAACACCACCACCCTGGATGCGCCCATGGCGTTCATGATGATGTCGGCCACCTCGGCGTTGTAGACGCGCTCCACTTCCTCCCGGTCGTAGAAATCCACGACCTTCGACGGAATTCGCTTCATCTCGATGCCGTTCGCCGCAAGATCGAACTTATCGGCGATCGGCCGCGCGTCGTAAATGCGGCAGGTATGCGCCTCATATTGCGGCCGGTTGGCCTTATGCTCTTCCTCCGGCCAGTCGACGTACATGCTGGGCGGCACGCCCGTATCGACGATGTAGTTCAACTCGGCCTCGACGTAGTCGAGGCGGTCGGTCCATTCGGCGGCGTCGGGCATGGCGCGTTCCGGCGGCTGTTCGGTTCCCGACAAGCATAGCATGGGAAACCTCAGACGGCACTCGCCTTCACGTCGGTGAGCGCCCGCAGGCGGTCGCCGATCATGTTCAGCGACAGGATGGTGAGGAACATCACGCCCGCCGGAACGAAGGTGACCTGCGGCGCCCGGGCGATCTCCTCGAATCCGTCGGCGATCATCTTGCCCCAGCTCGGCGTCGGCGGCGGGAAGCCGACACCGAGAAACGCCAGGCCGCCCTCGATGATGATCACGATGGACATGCCGAACAGGACCAGCGACAGCATGGGCACGATGACGTTGGGCAGCAGTTCGCGGACCATGATCCGCAAATGGGACGCCCCCTGGGCCCGCGCCGCCAGGACGAATTCCCGCTCGGCGAACAGGATGGTATTGGCCCGCGCGACCCGCACCTCGGCGGGGATGCCGAAGAACGCCAGTGCCAGGATCATCACCGGCAGCGTCGCGCCGAGGAAAAACAGCACCACCATCACGCCGACGATATTGGGAAACGCCAGAATGGAGTCGGTGAAAATGCCCACCGCCGCATCCACCCGGCCGCGGAAATAACCCGCCGACATGCCGAGCGCCAGCCCGGCGAGGAGACTCAGGAACGGCGCCGTGAAAGCGAGCAGCATGGAGATGCGGGCGCCGTGGACGATCCGGGACAGCATGTCGCGGCCCACACCGTCGGTGCCGAGGACGTAGCCGTCCGCGAACGGCATCAGGAACTGTCCGTCCAGGTTGGTCGTCAGCGGATCCTGGATGGGAAGCACGTCGGCGAAGATGGCGCTCAGCCCGATCAGCAGCAGCCAGCCGACGCAGAGCCAGAACAGAATGCCGACCCGGGCCCACCATGGGCGCACCATGTCCTGCTGACTGCCGGCATCGGCGGCCGGCGGGAGGCGGAGGAGATTTCGGACCAGCGCGACCATGCTCAGGCCTCCGCCGCGCGGCGGTTCACCCGCGGATCGAGAACGGCGTAGATGATGTCCACGGTGAGGTTGATCCCCACATAGGCAATCGCCGCGAAGGTCACCACCGCCTGCACCACCAGCACGTCCCGGGCGTCGATGCTGTCGATCAGCAATTTGCCGATACCGGGCAGCGCGAAGATGTTCTCGGCGATCACCAGGCCGCTGATCAGCCTGCCGACTTGAAGGCCGAGGACGGTCACCAGCGTGAATGACGACGGCCGGAAGGCGTGCCGGAACAGGATGTAGCGCGCCGACATGCCCTTGGCCTTGGCGAGCGCGATGTAGTCCTCCTGCAGGGTGGTGATCATGTCGACCCGCAGCACCCGGAGGAAGATGGGCACCTCGCTCAATCCGATGGCCAGCATGGGCAGCATGAAGTATTTCAGGTTTTCCCAGACGCCCAGGAACAGGGGCGCATGGCCCGCCGCCGGGAGGATCTTCAGGACCACCGCGAAGAACCAGATGAACAGGATCGCCGTCACGAAGGGCGGCGTCGCCACAATCCCGAAGGCGGTCGCGGATATCCATCGGTCGAGCGCGGTGTTGCTTCGAAAGGCGCTGAGCACGCCCAGGGGAACGGCGATCACCAGGGCAAAGCCCAAGGACATGACCATCAGCTGGAAGGTGACCGGAATGCGCTGCGCCAGGAGATCGCTGATCTTCTTGCGGGTGATATAGGAGCGGCCGAGGTCGCCCTGCATGAGGTCGCCGAGCCACACCACGTAGCGCACCACCAGCGGCTTATCGAGGCCGAGTTCGAGCTCGATCTGTCGGCGGATTTCGGGATCGTTGATCACCGCCGCATCGTCATCGGCGAGGATGGCGTCGACCACGTCGCCCGGCAGCAGGTTCACCAGCATGAAGCTGGCGAACGTCACCAGAAAGAAGACCGGGACGAGGTGGAAAAGGCGCTTTCGCAGATAGGCCATTTGAGACCTCGAATGAAAGTGCGGTTCTCCGGCGCTATTGTGCCGGGATCGTCTCGATCGCGGGAACGGCCTCACCCAGCGTGCCGGTATTGTGGACCACCCGGCCGCCGACCACCGTTAACAGCGAGGTGATGTGCCGGATGTCGTCATCGGACACCGCCTGCTCATCGAAATAGTCGTCGCTCAATACCACCAGGTCGCCATAACGCCCGACGGCGATGCCGCCCATGTTCTTCTCTTCCTTGCAGAACCACCCCTGCGGCGTGGTCCAGATGCGGAGAATTTCCTCGCGGGTCAGGCACTGGCCGGGATTGATCATTTCGCCGGCGTGGTTCTTGCCGGTGACGGCGTAATAGAGCATCACCCAGGGATTCATCGGCGAAACCCTCGCCCCGTCCGAGCCGCCGCCCATGACGATGCCGCTGTCCATGATCATCCGGAACGGCGGGTTGCCCGGCGGCTGGAGCTTGCCCTCCAGGTAGTTGGAGCTGTGGGAACTGAGGCCGACACCGAGGTCGATCGCCCGGTTGATGGTCTCCTGGTCGATCCCGTAGCAGTGATCCATGGACCAATGGAGGTCGGCGATCGGCGTGGATTTGTTGACCTCCTCCCAGACCCGCAGATGCTCCTTCTGCTCGGCGAGGCTGATCAGGTGCTGCTTGTAGACCCAGCCCCGCTCGGCAACGGCGCGCACCGAGTCGGTGTAGAAATCGGGCAGCGGCTGTTGGCGTTGCAGTTTGTTGGGGATCAGCCACTCGCCGATCCCGACGATGCGGACCACGTCGTTGCCGAACTCGTTGAACGTATAGTCGAGGCGCGCCATGAGGTCGGGGAGTTCGGCGTCGGTGTCGAGCACCGGCAGGTAAATCCGCACCCGCATGGGCACCTTGTCGTCGCGCATCAATTCGAGAATCGGGTTGTAGCCGGTCGCCGGGTCGAGCCAGCCGCCGGCGGGAATGGTGCCGCCCATGTCGAATACGTTGGTCAGCCCCATGGAGAGCGCGAAGTCCATTTGGCTCGCCGTCTGGCGCAGGGTGTCGTCGTAGGAGTGCAGCGCGCTCAGCGCCTCCCACGCCGCGATCGTATCCTTGCCCTTGCCGACGACGCCGTCGTCCCCCACCGGAGCGCCGGCCTCCCGGAGCCGGGCCTTGGCCAGCGAGTTGGTCGCGCCGGGCCCCCAATTGGAGATCGACAGATAAACCGGATGGTTGGGCGCCGCCGCGTCGAGTTCGGCGAGCGTGGGATAACGGTTCTCGGCGAACTGATCCGGGTGAATGCCGCCGATGGCGCTGAGCATCTCGCCGTCGGGCGCGCCCGCCGCCTGGGCCCGGATCACGTTCAGCGCGTCCTCGATGGAGAACGCGGTCTCCATCAGCCGCATGTCGTAGCCGGGCAACAGCGCTGTCCGCAGGAAATGAATGTGGTTGTCGATCAGTCCCGGGATGACCGTCCTGCCTTTCAGGTCGATGACCTGGGCATCCGGCCCCCTGGGCTGAATGTCGTCACCGAGCGCCGCGAAGCGCCCGCTTTCGATGGCGACCGAGGACACCACCGTCCCCGCGTCGTCCATGGTATGGATTTTCCCGTTTTTCAGGATGAGTTCGTGCAGCACGCCACTTCTCCCGCTTGAAGCCGGCGGCGGGCCGGGGCCGCGTTAATCGCGGCCCCGGCCATCCCCCGATCCTTATTTATCGACCCACAGGCGGTGGGCGTCAAATGTGTAGCCAAAGGGCTTCTTCACGCCCTTGACATGGTTGCGGTAGGCAATGTGCATCTGCGGATGGTCGTAGACGATCAGCGCCGCCTCATCCGCCAGCACCTGCTGATACGCGCAGCTCGCCTTCTTCCGTTCCGCGGTGCCGGTCGCCGAATTGACCTTCTCCACCGCCGCGTCGATGCGCGGATTCTTGAGGTGGAACTGCCGGCTCGACGGGTGCTTGGAGTGGAAGCGGGTCGCCACCAGGCTCGGGTCGGCGTTGGAGAAGTTCTCGACGAAGGTGAAAATGTCGAACTTGCCGCTCAGCAGGGGCCGGATGAATCCGGGACCCCGCGGACCCGCTTTCTGGGTCGCGCTGATACCGACCTTGCGCCACATGTCGATCATCGCCGTCACCGTCTTCTCGGCCTGGGCGTTCGGGAAGTGATCGACGTTGAAGGTAATCGGCTTGCCGGTTTCCTTCACATACTCATCGATCAGCGCCTTGGCCTTGGCCGGGTCGTGCTCGGGCCACTTCACCGCCGGGCAATGCCAGGGGTGTCCCTCGCCGTACATGTCGTTTTCCGCCCGGTCCCGGCAAATGCCGGTATGGGCGCAAGTCACCTTCTGCCGGTCGAGGGCGTGGATCAGCGCCTTGCGCACCCGGATATCGTTGTACGGCGGCTTCGAATGGTTGAAGCCGATGGACTGGCCGACCGAGAGCCGGGGACCGGAAACCACCGTGATGTTGGGATCCTTCTTGAGCTCCGGGATGAAGCCCCGGCTGACGTAGATGATATCCGCGTTGCCGGCCTTCAGGGCGTTGACCCGGTTGACCTCCGGCGGGATGAACAGGAAGGTCAGCTCGTCGAGATACTGGCCGTCCTTGTTCCAGTAATTGGGGTTCCGGACCAACCGAACGAATGCGCCGTCGCGCCATTCCTTGAGCATGTATGGGCCCGCGCCGACGGGCTTTTCGTTAAACTCGGGCTTGGCCTGGTTCTCGGCCAGGTACTTGGGCGCGGTCACCCACCAGGACATGTTGGGCTGGGCCGCCATATCCTTGAACCCGGGGTTGGCGACGCGGAATTTGAAATCGACCGTGTGGCTGTCGACTTTCTCAACGCCTTCGAGATACGGGCCCATCAGCCGCCGATAGCGGCCGGCGAACCGGCCCTTCTTGCCGGTCAGCAGCCGGGTGAAGTGAGTGACGTAGGCATCCGCGTTCAGGTCTTCGCCATTCGAGAACTTGACTCCCTTGCGCAGGGTCACCCGCCAGCTTTTGAAATCGTCGCTGGGGGTCGCGTCGAGCGCATGAACGGGTTTGATTTCGCGGGTGTCGCCGTCCACCTCGAACATGCGTTCGTAGATGGCCTGCAGGATGTATTGCCGGAAGTGGGCGAAACTCAGTACCCGGAAGTTGTCGAATCCGGCGACATCCTGCTGAACCGCGACGGTCAGCTTGCCGCCCCGCTTCGGCGTATCCGCGGCTTGCGCGCCGCTGGTCAACAGTGCGGCACCGGCAAACAGCGCCGCTCCCGCATATAGGTAGCTCCTGGTAAGTCTTCTGGTCATTGGCGTGTCCTCCCTGGTTTATTCGAACCGTATGCGATCTTTGGCGGTTACCGGCTGGCGGTCCCCGCGACGTTGTTGAGATTTGCCTGGATGCGTTTGAGATAGCCGATGAATTCGGCGACCTCGTTCTCGGAGAAGCCGGCGACACTCTCGTCGAGATAGTCGATGACCGTCGGTGCGACGCGGCGGAACAGCGCCTCGCCCTCGCCGGTCATCCGGACGATGGTGGTCCGCCCGTCCCGGGGATCGGAAACCCGCGCCACAAGCCCCTCGCCGGTCATGCGGTCGACCACCTTGGAGAGGTTGGTGCGCTCGATGCCGCAGACGTCGGCGAGATGACCGATGCTCAGCTCTTCGTGATCCCACAGGAACGACAGCACCCGCCACATGGGCGGAATCAGCCCGAACTGGCGGAGGTTGTTGGTCATGTTGCGGGTGTGGCGGTTGGCGACGTTGGCGATGAAGAATGTCGGCCAGTGCATGCCGTGGTATGCGCCGAACTCGTCCTCATCGCGGCTTTTGGCGAGTGCGTTTGCTTGGGCGTCCATCAAGGTCTTGTCCTGATTTTCGGCGACCCCGACACTCTAACCGAAATTTATGTGAACGGTCACCGATTTTTCACAGTATTGAACCGCGATGCGCCCATGTTGCCCCTTGAGGTGGACAAGGCATTGCTGTATTCCGCAAGATGATCGACGGCATGATCGCTGCCGAACAGTCCGGGCCATATTGGCCGACGAAGACCGAGGCGTCGTTCGATTAAACAGAGAACAGGGAGAAGTGACCAATGAAGCCACGCACCATGATCGCCGGGATCGCTGCCGGGATCGCAATCCTACCCGTGCTGTCCGTTACGGCGACGGCGCAAACCGTCGGATTTGCCACGCTGCCGCCCGGCGCAATCAACAACATCACCGTCAACGTCATATCCAAGGTAGTGCAGAAGCAGTCCGGATTGAAACTGCGGGTGATTCCCATGCGGGGAACAAAGGCCATCCTCACGGCCGTCCAAAACGGGACAGCCGCCTTCGGCATCTCCGATGTAGCGAATTTGACCGCGGCCTTCCAAGGGGAAGACCAGTTTCAAGGCAAACCCCTCAAGAACCTGCGCATTGCCTTCAAGATCCGGGCACTGACGGTCGGCATGTTCGTGAAGAAGAATTCGCCGATCAAATCGATCGCCGACATAAAAGGCAAAAAATACCCCAGCCAATGGTCGGCCTTTCCCAACGCGATTCCCCTGTCCCTGGGCATTATGGCGACCGAGGGTCTCTCCTTTGACGACATCGACGGCGTTCCGGTGACCAACATCATTCGCGGCGCGGACGACTTCAAGGCAGGCAAGACCGACATCGGGTTCTTTGCCGTCGGCGCGCCCAAAATGGCGGAAGTGAATTCGGCGGTTGGCGGCATCCGTTGGCTGTCCATCGACAATACGCCGGCCAAGTTGGCGAAGATGCGAGCCATCCGCCCCGATTACTACATTCACACGGTGAAGCCGAGCCCGATCAACGCGGGCATTACGGGCCCGACCAATGTCCTGGGCGTCGACTTGACTATTATGGTGGGTGCGAATGTCGCGGACGATGTCGTCGAGAAAATGGTCGCCACCGTTGCGGCGAACAAGCCGGAGTTGATCAAGGGCCATCCGCTGTTTGGCGGGTTCTTCCCGAAGACCATGTCCAAGCAGTTTAAATTCGCGCGGTATCATCCGGGCGCCATCAAATTCTATAAGAGCAAGAAAATGTGGCCTGAAGGCTAATCGAGCCCGAGTTCATAGGACTTGGCGGATTCCGAGGCGACCGGCGTTGCACCACTGAGTTTGACGGTGGCCGAGACGGCTACCCGTTTGCTTGCCGGTGGGCTTACGCTGGCGGCGATCGCCTGGTCGGCCGATCTGTTCCGGGAGGTTGGGATCGTCATCCTCCTGGAACAGTTTCTGGCGCCGATGCTGGGTACGGCGCTCGCGCTGGTATTCCTGAATTTTCCCCGTCGGCGCAAGACAGAGCGTACCGGCGTACCCTGGTATGACTGGATCGCCGCCATCGCCGGTTTTTCAACCGGAATCTATTCCTCGATTGTTTTTCCGGATCTTCAAGACCGGCTTTCCGACATTCCGCTGGACGCCCTGATCATCGCGATCATTTTTGTGGTGTTGAGTCTCGAAGGGCTGCGCCGGACCACCGGCTATGCGCTTCTGATCATTGTGTGTCTTTTCATCGGCTATTCGCAGATCGGTCACCTTGTCGAAGGCGACATGCAAACCCTCGAGGTGAAGTGGAATTTCTACACCACGTACATCGCGCTCGACAGTTCCGGGCTGCTGGGTCTGCCCATGGTGGTCGCCACCACGATCGTTATCGCGTTCGTATTCTTCGGCCAGTTGCTATCCCGATCCGGCGGCGCGATGGTCTTCAACGAAGTCTCCCTCGCTTTGATGGGCCGATACAGGGGCGGCTCCGCCAAAATCGCGATTACCGCCTCAAGCCTGTTCGGATCCATTTCCGGCGTGGCCGTATCCAACATTGTCGCGACCGGGATCATCACGATCCCGATGATGAAAAAGTCCGGCTACTCCAACCGGATGGCGGCATCCGTGGAGGCCGTCGCGTCAACCGGCGGGCAACTGATGCCGCCGGTCATGGGGGCGGTCGCGTTTCTCATGGCCGACTTCCTCGAGGTCCCTTACTCGTCGATCATCGTTGCCGCGTTGGTCCCTGCGCTCCTCTACTATGTCGCCCTTTTTATCCAGGCCGACCTCGAGGCGGCAAAAGGGGGAATTGACCGGGTTCCCGAAGAGGAGATTCCCGACCTGTGGGACGTCATCAGGAAGGGCTGGGTTTTCTTCCTCCCCTTCGCGGCGCTGATATTCGCCCTTTTCAATCTCAATTGGAGAGCCGAAGCCGCGGCCATGTTGGCGTCCGCCGTTACGCTCGCCATCGGATTCTCGCTCGGCTACAAGGGCCAACGCTTGACGCTCGGAACGGTCGGGGAGGCGCTGACCGCCACCGGTAGATCCGTCCTCGATATCATGATGATCGTGGCCGGAGCCGGGTTCATCATCGGCACCCTGCAGGCCACGGGGCTGGGCTTCGCCTTCACTGTCCTGATTGTCGAGATGGCGGGGCAAAACCTGTTCGTCCTGCTGTTGATCGCCGGCGTGCTCAGCATCATCTTGGGCATGGGGATGCCCACCGTGAGCGTCTATATCCTGTTGGCGCTGCTGGTCGCGCCATCGCTGGTCGAGGTCGGCGTCGAGCCCATCGCGGCCCATATGTTCATTCTCTATTTGGGAATGATGTCGCTGATCACGCCACCGGTCGCCGTGGCCGCATTCTTTGCCGCTTCGATTGCCAAGGCGCCTCCGATGGCGACGGGATGGACATGTATGAGGTTCGGGTGGACCGCTTACGTCGTCCCGTTCCTTTTCGTTTTCTCCCCAAGTCTGCTTCTCCAAGGCGACGCGATTGACCTGATTGTCGATGTCGGTTCGGCGATTGCCGGTGTGTGGCTGCTGTCCGCGAGCTTGATCGGCTATTTCGCCAGGCCGATGGAGTGGTGGGGACGGCTCCTTTTCTTCCTCGCCGGCGGCCTTTTGTTTGTTCCGGCAAACTTGGCGCCCTGGGCAGCCTGGACCGATTTGATCGGTGCCGGTGCGGGCGCGGTATTGGTATTCTGGGACTTTGCGGCAACGCGTGCATTGAAGCGGGCGACATGAAGCAGGGGCGCCGGAATGTCCCGGAAAGTATTCGCCCCAATCACGGGACGTCCCCATGAGCGATGACGCCGAGGAGAGTATTCGCGAACGCGCCGAGAGCTATCTCGGCAAGAGCCTGCCCCGGCCCAACGTTCAACGGCTGATCGAAGGCCGGGGCGTCTTTACCGACGACGTCAAACTGCCGCGCATGGTTCATGCGGCCTATCTGCGCTCGCCCTACGCCCACGCCGACATCGTGCGTATGGACAAATCCGCCGCCGAGCGGGCCGCCGGCGTGGCGGCGGTGGTGGACGGCGAACAAATTGCCCGGATCTGCCGGCCCTGGACCGGCGTTCTCAGCCATCTGCCGGGGATGAAGTCCGTGCCCCAGTACCCGCTCGCCGTCGGCCGGGCGCGCTGGCAGGGCGAGCCGGTGGCGGCCGTGGTCGCGGAGAGCCGGGCGCTGGCCGAGGATGCGCTCGAACTGATCGAGATCGAATACAAGGAACTGCCCGCCCTCACCGACGAGGCGGCGGCGCTGGAACCGGGCGCCGAGCCGATCCACCCCGAGCTCGGCGGCAATCTCCTCTGGGAACGGCTGATCGACGAAGGAGACGTGGACAAGGCCTTCGCCGAGGCGGCGGTGGTGGTCGAAGAGAGCTACGTGTTCGGCCGCCATACCGGCGTCACCATGGAAACCCGGACCATCGTCGCCGATTTCGATCCCAGCGAAGGGACGCTCACCGTCCATCAGTCGACCCAGACCCCGCACCAGATGCAGTCCCATTTCTCCACCCATTTCGGGATCGACGAGCACAAGGTCCGGGTGATCTGCGGGGATGTGGGCGGCGCTTTCGGGATGAAGGCGCACGTCTACGGCGATGAGTTCGCGGTCGCCGGACTGGCGATCCTGCTCAAGCGGCCGGTGAAGTTCACGCCCGACCGGCTGGAGTCGTTCACCGGAGACCTCCACGCGAGGGGTTACCGGGCCAAGGCTAGGATGGCGCTCACGGCGGAGGGCAGGATCACCGCCCTGGACCTCGACGGCCTCACCGGCGCCGGTCCATTCTCCATGTTCCCCCGCTCCAGCACCATCGAGACCAACCAGATCGTCAACCTCTCGGGCGGCTGCTACATGATCGACAATTACCGGGCCCGGGGCCGCATCGCCTTTCAGAACAAGGCGATGATCAGCGGCTACCGCGCCGTCGGCCACCCGATCGCCACCGCCGTCACCGAGGGGCTGGTCGAACTGGCCGCCGCCGAACTGGGCATGGACCCGCTGGAGCTGAGACGGCGCAACATGGCGCCGGACGATTCCTACCCGCGCGCCTCGGTGAACGGCATGCCGTTCGAGAACCTGTCCCACCAGGCGGCCCTCGCCCGGCTGGAGGAAATGATCGGCTATGCCGAACTGCGGCGGGACCGGGAGGCCGCGCGCGCGGACGGTCTCTATCGCGGCATCGGCTTCGGCGCCCTGGTCGAGGTCAGCAACCCGTCGCCGCTATTCTACGGCGCCGGCGGGGCACCCATCTCGGCCCAGGACGGCTGCACGCTCCGCCTCACCCCGGACGGGGCCGTGGTCTGCTCCACCGGCGTCACCGAGCAGGGCCAGGGCGCGGAGGCCGTGGTTTCCCAAGTGGCGGCGACGGCGGTCGGCGTGACCCCGGACAGGGTCAGGGTGATCACCGGCGACACCTCGGTGACGCCCTATGGCGGCGGCACCTGGGGATCGCGGGGCACCGGCATCGCCGGCGAGGCGGTCAACCGGGCCGGCAAGGCTCTCCGGCACAATATTCTCGATCTCGCGGGCGCCATGCTGCAATCATCTCCCGACTCGCTGGATATCCGCCGGAATGCCGTGGTCGGCAAGTCGGACGGCAGGGAACGGATCACCCTTTCGGAGCTTGGCCGGATCGCCCACTACCGGCAGGACACGCTGCCGGACGGCTACCAGCCGGAACTGGTCGCCACCCGCCACTACGTGCCGAAGGAGTTTCCCTTCGCCTTCACCAACGGCATCCATGCGGCCCACCTGGAAGTGGATGTGGACACGGGGCTGGTGAAGATCCTCGGCTACTGGGTGGTCGAGGATTGCGGCACGGTGATCAATCCCCTGCTGGTGGATGAACAGATTCGGGGCGGCGTGGTCCAGGGCCTGGGCGGGGTGCTGTTCGAGGAGTGCCTATACGATTCGCAGGGCCAGCTGCTCAACGGCAACATGGCCGACTATCTGGTGCCCATGGCGGCTGAAATGCCGGATATCCAGGTCGGCCACGTGGTGTCCCGCACGTCGGAAACCGACCTCGGCGCCAAGGGCGCCGGCGAAGCGGGTACCGGCGGCGCCCCCGCGGCGGTCATGAACGCCATAAACGACGCGCTCCGCCCGTTGGGCGCGCGGGTCAACCGGATGCCCTTCACCCCAGAGCGGATTTTACGGGCGCTCGGCAAGGTGGCCGCCGGCGGGGGTCGGAAAACCTAGGCGGCGGCGATGCAGTCGACCTCGATCATGTATTCCTCGTAAGCCAGTCCGGCCGCGATGATCAGCGTATGGGCCGGTTTGTGGCCGCCGAGAATTTCCTTCCTGATTTCGCGCATCTGCTCGAGGTTCTTCCGGTCCGTCAAATAGGTCGTCATCTTGACGAGATTGGTGAGGTCCATGCCCGATTCCTTGAGGATCTCCTGGATGTTCGCGTAGGTCTGGCGAACCTGATCCTCGAAGTCCGGCAGAATTTCCCGGTTGGGGCCGCGCCGGCCGACCTGTCCGGCCATGTAGAGCAGCTTGGAGCCGGCTTCGACTTCGGCGCCGTGGCTATAGGGGTTCATCGGGGACGCAATGGTTTCGGGGTCAAAGAATCGTACGGGCATATCGCTACCTGCCTGCTGTGAAATGGAAAGAGATAAATCGTATAGCGTCCGCGCCATACCCGAAAGCGGGAGACGGGCCGCAGGGACGATCAGGTCCGCCAGCGTAGCAGATAGGATTCCGCCTTGCCGATGAGCCAGGCGATCGTCAGCCCCAGGGCGGATAGAATCGCGACCCCGGCGATGAGCTGATCCGTCGCAACCAAGCTGCCTGCCAGGAGGATATACGCGCCCACCCCGAATTCCGCCCCGATCATTTCAGCGGCGACCAGGAGCACGATTGCGATGGCGATGGATATGCGGAAGCCCGAAAGTATGGCCGGCATGGCGCCGGGAATGATGATTTTCCGGACAATGGACGACCAGGACACCCCGAAGGATTGAGCCATCCGGATGAGAGTCCGGTCGACGTTGTCCACGCCGCCGTAGGTCGCGATGACGGTCGGAAAGAAAGTTCCGAAAAGGATCGTTGCGATCTTGGAGCCTTCGCCGATTCCGAACCAGATGATGAACAGGGGGAGGAGCGCGATTTTGGGAATGGGGAAAATCGCCGATACCAGCGGTTGGGCGCCGGCCCGGACATATGAAAACAATGCGATGGCCAATCCCACGCCGATCCCGAGAATCGTGCCGGCCGTCCAGCCGACGATCAGCCGCTGCAGCGACGCGCCCAGGTGTTTCCAGAGATTGCCCGTCTCGATCAGCTCCAGCAGCGCTTGCAGCGCTTCCGAGGGTGCGGGCAGGATCAGCTTGCCAATCAGCCCCGACTGGGATCCAAGCTCCCAGAGGCCGATGACGACAACGAACACAATCGGCGAAATGATGCCCAGCGGCCGGGTTCTGAACCCGCCCCCCCGGAATCGGACCGGTTTCTCGGCCGGCGCGGTCAGCGCGACGGTTGCATCAGACATTGGCAAGCTCCAGATCGGCCGCGCGAGCTTCGTCGCGAAGCATTTCCCATAGATGTTGTTGATGTCGGCCCAGCTCGGGACTGTCGGCCGACCGTTGATCCAGCGGCGTCTCGATTTCGATGATCTCTCTTATCCTTCCGGGCCGCCGGGAAAGAACGGCGACCCGGTGTCCAAGGCGAACCGCCTCGGCCAGGTTGTGGGTCACGTAGAAGGCGGTGAAATTCTCGCGGCACCACAGCTCGATCAGGTCGGCCATCAGAATTTCCCGGATCTGGCTATCGAGGGCGGACAGGGGTTCGTCCATCAGCATGACGGCCGGATTTACGCTGAGGGCGCGGGCGATGGCCACGCGCTGCTTCATGCCGCCCGAGAGCTGGCGGGGGTATGCCTTTCGGAACTCCGTCAAGTTGGTCCGGGCGAGAACGCCATCGATAATTTCGTTGCGCATCTTTCGGCCGATCGGGTGGTCCTCCAGCGCGAGGCTGATGTTGCCCTCGACGGTTCTCCACGGCAGCAGGGCGAAATCCTGAAAAACATAGGTCAGCGGATTAAGTGATGTGGGGGGCGGATCGCCGACCTGCAGGACGGCCCCGGCGCTGGGCAGCTCGAGCCCGCCGATGATCCGCAACAGCGTCGATTTGCCGCACCCCGACGGGCCGATGAGGCAGACGATTTCCCCCTCCCGGATCGACAGATTTATGTCGGAGAGGACCTTCAGCCCGCCGTCCCGGTAGCTGTGGGAAATGCCCTTGAGTCTGATCTCCACGAATACAGCCCCCGTCGCGCTGCTCGAAATTCGGACCGGCGGATACTACCGGACAACGCTCGACAGGCGCCGCTCCCGGAAGGGAGCGGCGCCCGCCGGCCGCGGAAGGTCTGTCCGTCAGTAGATCTTGACGTAGCTCTTGTCGACGAGCATGTCCATGGTCACCGCCTGCGAAACCAGCTTCTCGGATTTGAACCAGTCCAACTGATCCTGAACGCTCTTCAGGTTCAGCTTGGCGCCCTGGTTGATGCGCATGGAGCCGTTCCTGATCGAGGGCGCGGCCTTCTCGAACGGACGGCTGGTGTAGACATACTTGTGGACCAGCCTGACCATATCCTCGTCCGCTTTGGCGCCGGCGGTCTTGTCCACCAGGGCGGCGTTGAAATCGGCGGCGCCTTTGGAAAACGCGGCCAGGAAGCGCTTGACCAGATCGCGGTTGCCCGCGGCATTCTTGGCGGACGTGAACACGGTCGTCACCTGATAGTCGGGAATGTAATCGGCAACGTCGCCGATGACGTGAATGGCCGGGCTCTTGGCCAGCGCCTTCGCGATGTGCGGGACGATCGACCAGGCGTCGATTTGGCCCGACTTCAGCGCGCCGATTATGGCGCCGACCTTGTGCAGCGGCTTGACCTTGATTTCGGTGCCCGCGAAGCCCTCCTTTTGGGCGATTTTGTGGGCCATATAGTGGAAGGACGAGCCTGCCTGCGTGATGCCGTACGAGCGGCCCTTGAGCTTCGAGGGATGTGTCACGCCGGCGTCGAATGCCGCCTTTGAAACCAGAATCTTCTGACCGTCGATGCCCTTCTCCTCATGCAGCGCGCCGCCGATTATTTTGACGGCGCCCTTCTCGGCCAGGTTTATCAGGCCGCCGGAGATAGCCGTCACACCGAAGTCGACGTCATTGGATGCAATCGCAACGGCCATGGGCTGGGCCGCCTGAAAGAAGACGAACTCGACGTCCAAACCCTGCTCCTTGAAGTAGCCGCGCTCGAACGCGACGAAACTTGCCGAATGAGAAGTGAAGCGCAGCGCGCCGACCTTGATCTTGTCCGCGGCCGCCGCCTGCTCGGCGAAGCCGGTAAGGCCGGCCAACGCGATCGCCGCGGATGCGGCGAGGATTTTGAATTGCCTGCGACTGATAAACGGCATTGTGGTCTTCCTCCGTGTTTTCTGTGTGGCTTATGCACAGTGTCCCATGATGTCGGCGGGCGCCCATCATGGCAAGGCCCGACAAACCGGCGGGCGCCCGCCGCTCTCCATCCGTTCCAGCCGGGCTTTGCCGAAACCGGACCTCTCTTCCTCTTGCGCTTCCCCGCCGCTTGCGCACAATACCGTCCAACGCGAAACCATGGGATCAGGGGAGGCACCATGCCCAGCAGCGAACTCAAACTGAAGACCCGCGGCGGCGAGGAACTCGACGCCTATCTGTCGAGGCCCGAGGGGGACGGCCCGTTTCCGGGCATTCTGCTCATCACCGCCATCTTCGGCACCGACCAGGAGATGATCGACATCGCCGACGGCTGGGCCGATGACGGGTTCGTCGTCCTGGTCCCCGACGTCTTCTGGCGGGTCCTGCCGGGACCGACGGCGGAAAGGGAAGTGGCCTTCGGGCGCTACGAGAAGTTCGATCCGGTGCAGGGCATGCTCGATATCGAGGACTACGTCAACGACCTCAGGGGCCGGGCCGAGTGCAACGGCAAGGTCGGCGTCATCGGCTACTGCTTCGGCGGGCGCTATGCGCACCTGTCGGCGGCCCGCCTCGGCGTCGACGCCGCCGCGTCCTATCACGGCACCAAGATCGAGGAGCACCTGGACGAGACCCCCAACGTCACATGTCCGGTGACCTTCCACTTCGGCGACCAGGACCCGGCGACGTCGATGGAGAGCGTGGAAAAAATCATCGCCTCCTACGCCTCCCACGACAACGCCGAGATCGTCGTCCATCCGGGGGCCGAGCATAACTTCGCCATGCCCGCCAAGCCGGGCTACCAGGAGGCCGCCCACAAGGCATCGCGGGCGGCGACGCTCCGGGTGTTCAGCGGGATGTAGGCGGGGATCGGATTTCGATCGCTTGGCACCGCACGTTGTTTAGACCAGTCAGCAATTGGTTTAATTTTGGTTGTCCGGCGAGGCGGCTGACGCCGGCGCTCGTCTGGCTCCTCGCGGTTCTGGCCGCGGGCGGCGTGCATCCCGCGGCGGCAGAGAGCCACGGCATCGCCATGCATGGGGAACCCAAATACGAATCCGGGTTCCGCCATCTCGACTACGTGAATCCCGACGCGCCGAAGGGCGGCGAGCTTCGGCGTGCGGTGACCGGGACCTTCGACAGCCTCAACCCCTTCATCATCAAGGGCGTGCCGGCGCGCGGACGTCACCTGGTCTTCGAGAGCCTTCTGAAGCGGACGTGGGACGAGCCGTTCTCGCTCTACGGCCTGATCGCCGAGTCGATCGAGGTGCCGGATGACCGTTCGTCCGTCACGTTCGTGTTGAGGCCGGAAGCGCGCTTTCATGACGGCCGGCCGATCACCGTGGACGATGTCGTCTTCTCCTGGGAGACCCTCAAGGAACGCGGACGGCCCAATCACCGGCTGTATTACCGGCAGGTCCAGCGCATCGAGCGGCCCGGCGCACGCTCGATCCGGTTCGTCTTCGACACCGCGTCGCCGGATCGCGAGCTGCCGCTGATCATGGGATTGATGCCGATCCTGTCCAAGTCCTACTACGAATCGGTGGAGTTTGAGCGGACGACGCTCGTTCCGCCGGTCGGCTCCGGCCCGTATCGGGTCGAGAGCGTGGACGCGGGCCGCGGCATCACCTATCGCCGCGACCCCGAATATTGGGGGCGGCACCTGCCCATCAACCGCGGGCAGCACAACTTCGACCGCATCCGCTACGACTACTACCGCGACGGCAATGTGATGATGGAGGCCTTCAAGGCCGGCGAGTACGACCTTCGGCTGGAGATTTCCGGCAAGCGTTGGGCGACCGCGTACGACTTTCCGGCGGTCGCGGACGGCCGCGTGAAGCTGGAACGGCTGCCGCACGGCCGGCCCTCGGGCCTGTCCGCCCTGGTTTTCAACACGCGGCGGGAGATATTCGCCGACCGCCGGGTCCGGTACGCGCTCGCGCATGCGTTCGACTTCGCCTGGATCAACAAGACGCTGTTGCACGGCGCCTACAAACGCACGGGCAGCATCTTCGACAATTCGGAACTCGGTTCCAGCGGCGTTCCCGAAGCCCGTGAACTTGGCCTCCTGGAGCCTTTCCGGCGGGAACTGCCCCGCGAGCTGTTCGAAATGCCGTACCGGCCGCCGGGGGCCGGCGGCCGCGCCCGGGCAAACCTCAGGGCGGCAAAGCGTTTGCTGGCCGAGGCGGGCTGGGAAGTGCGGGACGGATCGCTGCGGCGGGCCAAGGACGGATTGCCCATGGCGTTCGAGATCCTGCTGGTGAATCCGGCGCACGAGAAGATCGCCCTCACCTTCGCCCGCAGTCTCGAGCGCCTGGGCGTCGAGGCGCGGGTCCGCACCGTCGACACGTCGCAGTATCAATACAGGCTGACCGACTACGATTTCGACATGATCGTCTACCGCTGGGGCATGTCGCTGTCCCCGGGGAACGAGCAGGCGTTCTATTGGGGCGCCCAGGCCGCCGCGCAGGAGGGGACGCGCAACTATCCCGGGATACGGAATCCGGCCGTCGACAGGCTGATCGACCTCATGACCGAGGCGCGCGAACGCGATGCCTTCGTCGACATCGTCCGCGCCATGGACAGGGTGCTGCTATGGGGACACTACTTCATTCCCCTCTATCATCTGGAGGACGACGGGGTTGCCTATTGGGACAAGTTCGGCCGGCCCGGCGTCACGCCCCTCTACGGGATCGTGGTCGAAACCTGGTGGGAAGACCCGGACAAGGCGAGGGCCAACCGGTAAGGCCCGGCATCGGTCCGGCCGGCTCCGGGGTATCGGCGGAGTCCGGATTGCCTCCATGCCACGTTGCCTCCCGCACCTTCTCAACTTGATGCATTTGCAACGATATGGTCAACTCGGGTTTCACAGTCAGCGTTGTTGAATTATCACCGTTTGAGTCGGGTTACGGGGGGCGCCCCGATGGGAGATACCGATATGGATGATGTCGTCGCACGGCCCGCGGCCGAGGGTCTGAACGAGACCAAGACCACCTACTCCACCTGCTACATGTGCACCACCAATTGTCCGATCACGGTGGTGAGCCAGGGGGACGAGATCCTCGACATCTCGCACCCCGAATGCGTCCGGGCGACCGCCATGCTGGAGCAGCGGGAAAGCGATAAGCGGCTGGTCCACGCCATGATCCGGGACCGCGCCGAAGACGACTGGCGGATGGTCAACTGGGACGACGCCGTCGCCGACGCGGCCGGGCGGCTCGACGCCATCCGCAAGAACGACGGCGCCGACAAGGTCGCCTTCGTGGTCGGCTACACCAAGGAATCCCGGCCCTACATGCGGCGCATCGCCAACGCCTTCGGCTCCCCCCACTACATCACCGAGAGCAGTTGCTGCTTCGGCGCCACGTTCGTCGCCTCCGAACTCACCTTCGGCGAGGATTACAACCACTTCTTCCAGGCCGGCCGCATGCGCCAGGAAGAGGCCAGATGCCGGGTGGTGTGGTCCAACAACCCCAAGGACAGCCTGATCCCCTACAGCCGGCATTACCTGCTCGCCGAATCCGCCAAGGTGCCGGTGATCGTCGTCGATCCCCGCCGCACCTCCATCGCCGAGGCGGCCGAGATTCATCTCCAGCCGCGCCCCGGCACGGATGGCGCGCTGGCCCTCGGCTGGGCCCATGTGATCCTGAACGAGGGATTGGAGGACCGGGCCTTCCTCGACCGGTACGCCCACGGCTTCGACGAGTACCGGGAATACGTAAAGGATTTCACGCCCGAGCGGGTCGAGGAAATCACCCGGGTGCCGGCGGAGAAGATCGTCGCCGCGGCCAGGCTCTACGCGACGTCCAAACCGGCGCAGATCACCATTTCCCAGGAGGCGCTGGTCCAGCACACCAACGGCCTGCAGACCCACCGGGCGGTGATGCTGCTGTCGGCGCTCACCGGCAACCTCGACGTCAAGGGCGGCAACCGGCCGTGGCCGGAACGCCTGAAGCAGAAAGGCGTCGCCGCCGGCAGCGGCGTCGAGAACGCGCCCGGCAAGCGGATGGGCCATGAGCGGTTCCCCCTGTTCGTCGATCACTACAACGAAGGCCAGGCGATGCTGCTGGCCGAGAGCATCGAGCAGGGCAAGATCAAGGGCGTGGTCGCCATGGGCACCAATCTGATGATGTGGCCCAACTCCAACCGGCTCGAGAAGGCGCTCAGGACGCTGGACGTGTTCCTGGTCGCCGACTTCTTCGATACGCCGACGGTCGACGCGGCCTCGGTGTTCCTGCCCACGGCCACCCACCTGGAGCGTCAGGACCTGGTGACCACGCTGGGCGGCCGGGTGCAGTACCGCCCGGCGGCGGTCAGCCCGCGGGGCGCGGCTCACGGCGATACGGAAATGCTGTTCGATCTCGCGGCCGCCCTGGGCCACGGCGATCAGTTCTGGGGCGGCGACATTCATGCCAGCTACGCCGAACGGATGACCCCGCTCACCATGGGCTTCGACGACCTGCCCAAGAACGGCAAGAGCATGAACGAAGATTTGGGCGAACGCCGGGAGCGGGAATACGAGGACGTCGGCTTCAAGACCCCGACCGGCAAGGTGGAGTTCTCCTCGACCGAGCTCGCCGGGATCGGCCAGGATGCCCTGCCCGTCTACCGCGAGCCCAAGTGGTCGCCGGTGAGCGCGCCCGAGGTGGCGAAGGACTATCCCCTGGTGCTGACGTCGGGCGGGCGAAGCAACAACTTCACCCATTCCCAGGGCCGCAACCTGGAGACCCTGCGCAAGCGCGAGCCCCATCCGCGGATCCAGATGAATCCCAAGGATGCGGCGGCGCGGGGCATCTCGGACGGCGATGACGTGGTGATCTCGTCTCCGGTCGCCTCGATCGGGATGAAGGCCTGGGTGACCGACATCATCCTGGACGGCGTGGTGCACGCGCCCCACGGCTGGCGCGAGGCCAACATCAACTCCCTCTATCCGGACGACAATCTCGATCCCGTCTCGGGCTATCCGAGCTTCAAGTCGTCCCTCTGCCAGGTGGAGAAGGCCTAACCTTGGACGGCGCGTTCAAGCCCGGCGACCTGCCCATCTCGGACGCCGACGTGGCCGAATATGACGAGGCCGGCGTCGCCTGCGTGCGGGGCGCCATCTCCATGGACTGGGTGGAGAAGCTGCGGCCCGCCGCCGACTGGGCGCAGCGGAACCCGGGGCCTTACGACACCGACCTGACCACCGGCGGCGGGGAATTTTACGGCGGCCAGTATTTGTGGCGGCGCCGCGACGAGTTCAGGGAGTTCATCTTCGAATCCCCAATCGCCGCGGTGGCGGCCCGGCTCATGAGGGCGGGCCGGGTGCAATTGTTCTACGACTTCCTGCTGACCAAGGAGCCGGGCGGCGCCAACAAGACGCCCTGGCACCAGGACCGGCTCTATTACCCGCTCGCCGGCGACGGGGCCGACAATATCTGCTCGACGTGGATCGCGCTCGATCCCGTGACCATCAGGTCCGGCGCGGTCGAATACGTCGCCGGCTCCCACAGGTGGGGCAAGTATTACGTGCCCGAATCGTTCAACTTCGACGACCGGTTCTCCGGCCATGACGGGATCGAGAAGCTGCCCGACATCGACGGCCACCGCGACGATTACGACATCCGGAGCTGGGACCTGGAGCCGGGCGACCTGGTCGCCCACCACGTCATGGGCGTGCACGGCGCGCCGGAAAACGCCGCCGATATCCGCCGCCGCGGGCTCGCCATCCGGTGGATCGGCGGCGAGGCGACGTTCGATCCCCGCCCCGAGACCCAGCCGGTCCTGCGCGAGGCGGTCGGCGAAGGGCCCTCGCCGCAAACCCCCGGCGCGGTCCTGTCGGGGGACGCCTATCCGGTGTTCGATTTCCGGTAGGCGGCGAACCCCCTTGATTTCGGGGCGTAAGGCTGCTCAGCTTCCCCCATTGGCCAACAACTGAAAGGAGGTGATCCGATGTCTGACGCTATGGTGAAGTCGAGAGTAGCCCGGGCGGCATCGGCACCTTGCCGCGGCTGCTGAGAGCGTATCTCTCTATCGGGTGAAATCTTCAAGGCCGGCGGAATACCCATAACAGCCGCGGCCTCACCTGACGTTCCACTCGACCGCCGTCCCCGCCGCCCATGGGTCGCGGGGGCGGCGGTTTTCCATTGGTCCTCCATTACCCGATGACGCCGCCGTCGTCCCTGGAGACGGCGACGATGGCCGAGCGGGGCGTGGTCTCGCCGCCGTCCGGGAAGTGGCTGTTGCCCGGGCCCCGTTCGCCCGGGTGCTGGATGCCGACGAACATGGTCCTGCGGTCCGCGCTCCAGGTCAGCCCGGTGATCTCGCACTGTTTGGGCCCGACCATGAAACGCTTGATCTCGCCGGTGGCCGGGTCGCCGGCCAGCATCTGGTTGTTGCCCATGCCGGCGAAGCCCTTGGCGTTGGAGTAGTTGCCGTCGGTCTGGATCCACAGCATGCCCCTGGTGTCGATCCTGAGCCCGTCGGGCGAATTGAACATGTTGTCCCTGGTCACGTTTTTGGAGCCCGCATTGGCGTCCGAATGGACCGCCGGGTTGCCGGCGACCACGTACAGGTCCCAGGCGAAGGTGTCCGACAGGTGATCGCCGCCGTCCGGCGCCCAGCGCACGATCTGGCCGTAATTGTTGGCCGCGCGCGGATTGGGGCCGCCGACCGGGGCCGCGTCGCCGCCGGCGTTGGGCTTCTTGCCCCGGTTCTTGTTGTTGGTCAGGCAGCAATAGGCCTCGGCCTTGAGCGGGTTCACCGCCACCCACTCCGGGCGGTCCATGGTGGTCGCCTTCACCGCCGAGGCGGCCTGGCGGGTATGGATGGCGATCTCGGCCCGGGATTTCATCCCCGTGGTCCGGGGGGTGAGCTCCAGCCACTCGCCGCGCCCGCCGTCGTCGAATTTGGCCGCATACAGCGTGCCGTTCTCCAAGAGATCGCCGTTGTCGCCGCCTTCCGCGTAGCGGCCCTCGGAGACGAACCTGTAGAGGAACTCGCCCCGCTCGTCGTCGCCGAGATAGACCACCACCCGGCCGTCGGCCGCCAGCGCCACTTCGGCGTTCTCGTGCTT
The DNA here is from genome assembly GCA_022823235.1 of Rhodospirillales bacterium. GTDB lineage: Bacteria > Pseudomonadota > Alphaproteobacteria > Rhodospirillales > UBA2165 > JAJDXO01. The sequence goes on along the minus strand of JAJDXO010000004.1, from coordinate 7,172 downwards.
GAAGCGGCCGAGGGCGGTGCGCTTCTTCGGCGTGGACGCGGGATCCAGGGGATCGAACTCGACGATGTAGCCGAAGCGGTTGGGCTCGTTGGGATGTTTGGCGATGTCGAACCGTTCGTCGGCGCTCGCCCACTCATAGCCCCAATCCACGACGCCGACGCCGTAGCGCAAGAGTTCGGCGGAGCCCTTGTGGCCGGGATCGCCCGACGAGAAGTAGCCGTTGAAATTCTCCTCGCAGGTCAGGTAGGTGCCCCACGGGGTCCGGCCGCTGCCGCAGTTGCCCCATGTGCCGCGGGCGGTGGTCCCGGCGGGATCGAGCCGGGTCTTCATCAAGCCGTGGCCCCGGGCCGGGCCGGTGATTTCGATCGGCGTATCGGCGGTGATCTTCCGGTTGTATTCGGAGTCCCTGACGATGCGCCACCCGCCGCCCGCTTGCGCGATCTCGAACACCGAGACGCCGTGGGCGGCCTTGGCCCTGCGGACGTCGTCCGGGCCGGCGGGCTTGCCGGCGGCGAAGAACAGCTTGTTGTTCACATATTCGTTGTTGACCGCGAGGATCGAGCGGCCGTCCGCGGTGAACAGTTCCATGCCGTCGGTGTTGTCGCCGAACGCCAGTTCCTGGCTTTCGCCCGTGCCCCTGGTGGCGTCGTCGAACTCGGCGCCCCGGGACCACAGGGGATCGCCCCAGCGGGCCACCACATGCCAGTTGTACCCTTCGGGCACGGTGACCGTGTCCAGGGTGTTGGCGGCGACCGGTTCGAAGCCGAAGCGGCCGCTGTTGACAGGCGTGGCGGACGCGGCGGACCGTGGCGGCGCCGTGGAGGCGACGAACGCGGCGGCCCCGGCGGCGGCCGTGCCCCGCAAGAAGCCTCTCCTGGATATCTGGCGGGAAATCTCCCGGTCGGCGAGCGCCGCGAAATCGGTCTCCCCGGGGCGCGGGAAATAGAACTCGTCGAAATCGTCCTCGACCGAGTCGAATTCGCGCTTCGGGTCTTCGGCTTCGATTGTCGTGTCGTCAGGCATTCCTGCTCCGTTTCGTTTCGGTTCGTGCGGCGCGGGTTCAGCCGCCGTTGAAGAACCGGTTTTCGGGCCTGGGCAGGCCGAGATTTTCCCGCAACGTCGAGCCCTCGTATTCCGTCCGGAACAGCCCCCGGTCCTGGAGAACGGGGACCAGCCGGTCGACGAATTCATCGACCCCGCCGGGCACGTAGGGGAACATGATGGTGAACCCGTCGCTGCCTTCGGTTTCCAGCCATTCCTCCATCTGGTCGGCGACCGTTTCGGGCGAGCCCATCAGGCAGAGCCCGGAGAACCCGCCGAGCCGCTGGGCCAGTTGGCGGACCGTGAGCCCTTCGGCCTCGGTCATGCGCAGCGCCCGCTCGCGGCCCGACTTGCTGGCGTTGCTTTCGGGGATATCGGAGGGCAGCGGCGCATCGGGATCGAACCTGGAGGCGTCGGTGCCGATGGCGATGGAGAGCGATGCGATGGCGCTCTCGGCGTGGACCAGACTGTCGAGCCTCGCCCGCTTGGCCCTGGCCTCCTCCAGATCGTCGCCGAGGATCACCAGGCAGGCGGGCAGGATGCGGATGCCCTCCGGGTCGCGCCCCGCCCGGGCCATCCGCCCCTTGATGTCGGCGTAGAACGCCTGCCCCGCCTTCAGGTCCGTGTGGGAGGTGAACACCGCCTCGGCGGTCTCCGCCGCCAGTTGCCGCCCGTCGTCGGAGGAGCCGGCCTGGACGATCACCGGCCAGCCCTGCACCGGGCGGCCGATGTTCAGGGGCCCCCGGACCGAGAGGTAATCCCCACGGTGGTCGAGCACATGGAGCTTTTCGGGATCGAAGAAGATGCCGCTTTCCTGGTCGCGGAGGAACGCATCGTCGGCCCACGAATCCCACAGCCCGGTGACCACGTCGTAGAACTCCCGCGCCCGCTTGTAGCGCTCGGCGTGCGCCATGTGGTCCTCGCGGCCGAAATTCCGCGACGCGTCCGGGTTGGCGGTGGTCACCACGTTCCACCCGGCCCGCCCGCCGGAGATGTGATCCAGCGACGAAAACCGCCGCGCCACGTGAAACGGCTCGTCGTAGGTGGTGGAGCCGGTGGCCACAAGGCCCAGATGCTCGGTCACCATGGCGAGCGCCGGCAGCAGCGTCATGGGCTCGAAGGACGTGACCGTGCCGCTCCGCTTGAGCGCCTCCATGGGCATGTTGAGCACCGCCAGGTGATCGGCCATGAAGAAGGCGTCGAACCGCCCCTCCTCCAGCTTCCGGGCCATGGCGCAGATGACCTCGAAATTGAAATTGGCGTCGGCCCGGGCGCCCGGATAGCGCCACGCCCCGGTGTGGATGGTGACCGGCCGCATGAAGGCGCCGAGGTGCAGTTTCCTATCGCTCATGGTTCCCAATTTCCGTCTCTTTCCGGCCGTTTTCGGGGGTCGAGCCATGCATCAGACGCATAGCTCTAAGTTGTTGAAATAACATGATTTACAATTTTCTCCAATTCGGGACGTTTCGCGGGAATGGACATTCATGGACATTTATGGACATTTATTGACACCCATTCGGGAGGTACCTCCCATTTGGCACGTACAAACTTGCATGGCTCCCCTCCAAACGCAAAACACCGCCCCACGGAAATATCAGTCGTGTCCGTATGGCGGTGAACCATTGAGGTAGTACGGAGGGCGCGCGGGTCAAGGGCGGGGGGAGTTCCGGGCCAATTGCTGCCTTACGGCCGTCGCGGTCATGTTTTTCTGCTAGTTTTCGAAAGGGAACTACAAAGATGGGATGACAACATTCCTGCCTCACTCATCAATCCAATTGGCACCTGAAATTCTTCCGTCATCTGAAACACCAAAATACACTCGTTTTTTTTGCTTTAACTTGTATTTCAAATTTCCTGGGCGCCCGTACAACAGTTCAAATTCTATAACACCCTCATCCGCGCCCGTTATTTTCCGATTGATGTTTATGTCATGGTCATTAAACCAACCGTCCCCATCTATCGGAATTAAAAAGGAATCTTTGTCATATTTCTTTTTTGGTGAATGATGCTCCCCGACTGATGTCACAAGCCGTTCTACTTTAAACTCTATTGGAAACAATGCTTTATTGGAGACGGTAAAGCCTAAACGCATGGATGCTATGCTACCATCTTCTAGCAATTTATGGCCGACTTTCACTGATGAAAAGACCAGTTTATCCTGCGCTTTGCTTCTGTATTTCCACTCGCTGAAACGCAATATACCGGTTGAGATTGCAGCAAAAACAACGGACGCACCAACACAGATGTAAAACCACGGAATGTTTTGAGCCCAGCCGATCATGACTGAGGCTCCCGTTCCAATAACTGGGATCGCCCATATCCATAGGACTTCAACCGCTGAACGCTCAGCCAACCCTTTGATTAATCGTGGCCACATCCGTCCATCGTGCCGGGGGTCGGCTGGCACATCAACCCAACTTTGTAATCCCCTTTCGAAACGGTAGGGAATAAGGAGCGAACAATTGAGTTCGGCGCTGATCATTCAATTTCTTGGAGAGCTTGACCGGATAAAGAAAATGTCCGGTTCGCTCAACGAGCAGACAATCCGCCCCGCTTTTCGCAATATGTTGCGCAACTGGGCAAACTCGGAAGACCTGTTTCTGCTCGAGGAGCATGAGTTCGAAACCAAGCTGAAGACGAAGGTCTATCCGGACGGGACAATCGTCCACGATCTCAGGGTGCCGCTCGGCTACTGGGAAGCAAAAGACACGAAGGACAACCTGGACGCGGAGATCGCGGACAAGATTTCCAAAGGCTATCCGACCAGCAACATCATCTTTGAGAACTCCGAACTGGCTGTGCTTTACCAACACGGCAGGGAGGTGGTGCGCGCATCCATGCAGGACGCGGATAAGCTAACACGCCTGCTCACCTTGTTTTTCGAATACGAGCGGCCCGAGATCGCGGATTTCCGCAAGGCGGTGGAGCAATTCAAGATCGATCTGCCGGCGGTCCTCGACGCACTGCGCGAAAAGATCGAAGCCGCCTACGCGGACAACGAGGACTTCAAGGAAGATGCCGACGAATTCCTTGCCCATGCGAAGGACACGATCAACCCGACAATCGGCGAGGCCGATATCAGGGAAATGCTGATCCAGCACATTCTCACGGAAGAAATCTTCAACCATGTTTTCAACGAGGGCGACTTTCACCGCGAAAACAATATCGCCGAGAAACTCTACGAACTTGAACGCAAGTTCTTTCGCGGCGCGGTCAAGCGCGACACGCTGAAAGCGCTGGAGCCCTACTATGCCGCCATCCGCTCGGCGGCGGCCTCGATAACCGCGCATCTGGAGAAGCAGAAATTCCTCAAGGTCATCTACGAGAATTTCTACAAGGTCTATAATCCGAAAGCCGCCGACCGGCTGGGGGTCGTCTATACGCCAAACGAGATCGTGCGCTTCATGATCGACGGCGCCGACTGGCTATGCCGTGAGTATTTCGGCCGCAGCCTGATCGACGAGCGGGTCAACATACTCGACCCCTGTACCGGTACCGGCACCTTCATCTGCGAAATGCTTGAGAGTTTTCGTGGCGATCCCAAGAAGCTCGCGCATAAGTACAGTAAGGAATTATACGCCAACGAGGTTGCGATCCTGCCCTACTACGTCGCCAACTTGAACATCGAGGCGACCTATGCCGCAATTACCGGGAACTATGCGGAATATCCGAATCTTTGCTTTGTCGACACACTGGACAATGTGGCGGCGCTCGGTCTCCGCTCCGGCCACCAGCACGACATGTTCGGCGCAATGTCGGACGAAAATATCGAGAGGGTCAAGCGGCAGAACGAGAAGACGATTTCCGTCATCATCGGCAACCCGCCCTACAACGCCAACCAGCAGAACGAGAACGACAACAACAAGAACCGCACTTACAAGCGTGTCGATGAGATTATCAAACGTACCTATGTGAATCGCTCAACGGCTCAAAAGACCAAAGTTTATGACATGTATGCCCGCTTCTACCGCTGGGCATCGGATCGGTTGGGCGACGACGGTGTGATCGCGTTCATCACCAATCGCTCCTTTATCGACAGCCGGACATTTGACGGGTTCAGAGCCGATGTGGTGGACACATTTTCGGACATCTATGTTGTCGATCTCGGCGGCGATGTGCGGGCGAACCCGAAAATTTCCGGTACGACGCATAATGTGTTCGGCATCCAGACGGGCGTTGCGATCGCCTTCATGGTGAAGCGCAAGAGCCGCAAGAAGGAGAAGGAACCGGCCTCCATCCGCTATGCACGGCGGCCCGAAATGGAGACCGCTGACGACAAGCTGTCATTTCTGGCCGGAACCGACCTGTCGTCCATGACAATGGACAAAATCGAACCGTCCAAGCGCGGCAACTGGATCAATCAAGTCGAAAACGAATGGGACGATCTGCTGCCGATTGCCGACAAGAAAACGAAAGCGGCGAAGAGGGGCGGGCAGGAGCGAGCGATCTTTAAGTTGTTTTCTTTGGGGTTTTCGACAAACCGAGATTTATGGGTTGTGGATCAAGAAAAGGAAGGTCTTTTGGAGAAAGTCAGGTATTTCCACCACGCATATGAAGGGGCAGTGAAATCTGGCAACGATCTATCCGAAAAGGTAAAGGCATCCCGGAACCTACAGCGTCGACTACGACAGGAAAAACGAGAGAAACTATCCACAAAGAGAGTACAGTATGCGCTATATCGCCCGTTTACGAGGCGATACGTCTATAACTCCGACATTTACATTGACGAGAAAGGAAGCTGGGAGCAAATGTTTCCCGATGTTTCCGACAATACTGGACTGGCCATCCTGAAAGGCGAACGGCAACCCTTTAGTCTTTTAGGCTCAGACCTAGTTGCAAATTTGAATTTGTACTCTGCGGATCCGGCGTCCATTGTTACACGCTACCGCTACACTTCTTCCGGCGAACGCATCGACAACATCACTGGCTGGGGGCTGCGAAAGTTTCAGGCTGAATACGGTAAGTCCGTAACTAAGGACGACATCTTTCACTACTGCTACGCCGTGCTGCACGACCCGGTCTATCGCGAGACCTATGCGATTAATCTGAAGCGCGAGTTCCCGCGCATTCCCTTCTATCCCGATTTCGAGCAATGGGTTGCCTGGGGCGAGAAGCTGATGAAGCTGCACATCAGCTACGAAGATATCGAGCCGTGGCCGCTGAAACGGCTGGACACGCCGAAGAAACGCGCCGAGGGCAGCGAGCCCAAGGCGATACTGCGCTCCGACCACGACAATGGGAACATCCGCCTCGATGCCGACACGCAAATGACGGGCGTGCCGGCGGAGGCGTGGCGCTACAAGCTCGGCAACCGCACCGCCATCGACTGGGTGCTCGACCAGCACAAGGAAAAGAAGCCGCGCGATCCCACCATCCGGGAAAAATTCAACACCTATCGCTTCGCCGACTACAAAGAGAAGGTCATCAATCTGCTTGGCCGCGTGACGCGCGTGAGCGTTGAGACGGTCGAAATCACCGATGCCATGAAGGATTTGAATCGAGACGGTTGGGATGCAACGGGAGAGGGTTAGAATTTCAGCACTCTCAATGCCCGTTTCCGGCCGGAAGCCGGAATTCTGTACCGTATAGGACGGCGTCGGCGGTGGGCTCGAATCTGAAAGATCGGGGCCCACTCACCTATCATCGCCGGACCGGTAGCGGCCCTTGGAGGACGCCATGACCACGGAACGCGAGCCTACGGCGTCGGATATCCAGGCACTGCTTGAGTTTCTGCCGAAACTCTACGGCGAGGGCGCGCCGCCGCCGATCGCGCGATGGGATATGAGGACGGCCTTTCCCTGGCCGGAGTACAACGAAACGGTCGATAGCTTCATCGACCTGATCGTGAACCAGGGATGCTGGATGGACAGCGGCTACGTCCCCGAAGAGACGGAGAAGCTGCTCATGGACGAGGCGGCGGTGAGGGTCGCGACGCTGCCCGAAATCCAGCGGATGCTCACCTTGGTCGTGCGCGGCGAGCGCTTCTGCGCCGGATGGCGGTCTTCGATGATCGAAAGCGGCCATGTGCGCCGGCTCCTGGAACGCCTCGCGGAAATCGGGGCGGAGAGCTGACCGCCGGTTGTCGATGCTGTGACAGGCCCCCCCCCCCCCGCACCCAGCTTCGGCTAAGC
>JAJDXO010000037.1 GCA_022823235.1 Rhodospirillales bacterium | reverse complement strand
GAATGTGCGAACCCGACCGGCTCGGAGTTGAGCACAATGTTGATATCTCCCTGCCGCCAAAGGGTGACCGACTTGTTCTTGTGGACACCGACTTTGGCAAACCCGACCTCCTTCAGCAGCGAGCCAAGTGTCTCGGCCTGTTTTTGATCGGCCGTAAACTCCACATATTCCACGCCGTCCACGCTGATCCGCGGCGGCATGTCCGGGACGTCGATCTTGAACCCCGGTTCGGCGTTTTTGATTTGGTCCATCAGGAAGAGAAGCGAGCGCTTCCCGTCGACGGCGATTGTCCGGGGACTGCCGCCGCGAAACTGGTCGTTGAATATTTCCAGCGATACGGGCCCATCGTAACCCGTGGCGGATACGGCCCGCATGAAACGGGTCACATCGAGGTCCCCTTCACCCGGCATGTTCCTGAAATGGCGGGACCAGTAGAGGAGGTCCATCTCAATTCTTGGCGCATCGGCCAGCTGCACGAAGAAGATCTTCTCGGCCGGAATGCGGCGAATGGAATCCGGATCGATATCCCGCGCCAGGGTATGGAAGCTATCCAGTATGAGGCCGACGTTGGGGTGGTCGGCGGCTCGCACGACCTCCCAGGCGTCACGGTGGTCGAATATGTGCTTGCCCCACGCCAAGGCCTCGTAGCCGACACGGAGGCCCCGCTTGGCGGCCAAATCCCCCAGCGCGGAAAAATCCGCCGCCATGCGGTCGATGCCGCCCAACGCCTCCGGATGCACCGACGAACATATGAGAATCAAGTCCGTGCCCAATTCCTCCATGAGATCGAACTTGTGCTCGGCACGATCAAAAGCGCGCTGCCGATACGGTTCCGGAAGCCCCTCGAAATCCCGGAAGGGCTGGAACAACGTAATTTCCAGACCGTGGTCCCGGATCATATTTCCGACCTCACGGGGACTTCCATCGTAGGCGATGAAGTCCTGTTCGAAAATTTCGATGCCATCGAACCCGGCCGCGGAAATCGCCGCCAGTTTCTCCGGCAATTCCCCGGCGATGGAAACGGTCGCGATGGATGTCTTCATGAGTCCTCTCCCGATCCACAACTTACCCACTCTCCGCCGGCCCGATGCGACGTCACCGCGGCCTCGACGAATCGAACGCCGCGGGCGCCATCCTCGACCTTCGGGTAGCAGAGCCATCCGGCGGGCGGCACGATCCCGTCCTTCCCGGCGGCAACGGCGAGTGCAAACTCCGTGTAGAGGTTTGCCCATGCCTCGATGACGCCCTCCGTGAATCCGCGGGCAAGACGGGTCAACCTCTCCGCGGAGGGATGAATGCCGGCCCCCTGCCCGCGGCTTAGCACCTGGTCCGGGTCCCCATACCGGGTAAACCGGAGCTGCTCGGGGTGCTCCATGTCCCACTCGAGCCCGCCTTCGTCCCCGAAGATCCGAACGCGAAGTCCGCCCCTATTGCCCGCCGCGTAGCGCGTCGCCACAAGGGTGCCGGGAACACCGCCGGTGAACCGGGTCATCATCATGACCGTATCCTCCAACTCCGCGTCGCCGCCCAGCACATGCATCTCCGCCCGGAGGCCGGTCAGCTCCAATCCGGAAATGAACGTCGCGGTATGAAGGGCGTGCGTCCCTATATCGCCCGTGCAGCTGGTGGCGCCGGACCTGGCCGGATCCAAGCGCCATTTCACGTGGTCCGCCTCGGCCACACCTTCCGTCATCAGCCAATCCTGCATGAACTCCGCGTGTATCTGGATCACTCTGCCGATGGCGCCGCTCCTCACCATCCGGCGGGCCTGCCGCACCATCGGAAATGCGGAGAACACGTACCCGACGGCGAACACTCGGCCCGAGTCCCCGGTCAGCCGGACCAGTTCCTCGGCCTCCGCTGCTTCGTTGGTGAGAGGTTTGTCGCAGAGGACATCGATGCCGGCATCGATGAACGTCCGCGCCGCCTCGAAATGCACGTGATTTGGCGTTGTGATCATGACCGCGTCGACGCCGTCCGGCCGCTGCGATTCCTCCGCCGCCATCCGATCGAAGGACGCATAGCATCTGTCTTCCGGCAGATACCTGTCCGCGCCCCGCCGTTTCGCGGTGTCGGGATCGGATGAAAGAGCCCCTGCAACGATCTCCCACCGGTCACTCAAACGGGCCGCCGAGGCCTGAGTTACGGAGATGCGGCCCCCGCCGACAATCCCGAGACGGAGGCGCCGGCTTAGCCGGGGGAAGGGGCCGTCGAAATCAATGTCGTCCGGAAGAAGCTTCTCAGACATGGGGGTCTCCCCTGGCGCCGGTGTCCAATTCGATGGCCATGAAGATGCCGGGCGTTATGGTCTCGTACTGATGCCACGGATAGTTTCCGTGCCTGTCGTACATTGGACGATGGCTCGCACCGGGCGCCATCGGCTCTTCCAGATACAGCGTGCCGAGGTCCCTTTCCCGGCACTGCTGCATCTTGCCGTAACCGACGATCTGTGTGTGCACCTCCTTGAGGTGATCGAACCCGACATGGGTCTTGTGGAGGCCGACATTGAGGGGAACCGATCCGGCCAAATACATACTGAACTTGAGCTCTCCGAAATCGGCTTTCGGGGACATCCAGAATGACCGTCCTTTGAGCCGCTCCTCCCTTCTCACGTCGTAGGCCAGCCGCCAGACTTGGCTAATCTCCTCGAGCAAGGCGGCTTCGTCGGGATGGTCGGCAAACCGTTCCACCAGGACGGCGCCATCCACGCCCTTGAGGTCGGTATTGGTTACGACCATCGACTGGAAGAAACCGAGCGACTGGTTCTCGATGGCGATAGGCCTATCCGAGACATTCACCAGAATGCTCCTGGCGCCGACTGTATGGTCCGACTCGCCACGCAGCCATTTCACCGTGAAGAACGGCTCGGCAATGTCCAGCGCCTCAACGGACATGGTCGCGGGTTCTCCTTATGCCTCGCCGGCGGGAAAATTCGTCGGCAGCGGTTCGGGCGTGACGCAGGTACTCTCGATCGTCTTGTACTCTCCACCCCCGGCTGCATTCAGAATTTCGGTCATGACCTCAAGGACGTGGTAGGCCATTTCACCGCTGGCCCGCGGGGTTCTTTTGTTCCGGACCGCGTAAGCCAGATCCACCAGACCCAAGCCGCGGGAATCCGTGTTGTATCCATGTTTGTTTTCCGCGACGTCCCAGTCTTCCAACCCGTCCACCCGCGGCCGGTAGTTCCAGCGCGCCGTCTCGCGCGTCTTGTAGTAGACCTTTCCGCCAAAGATATTTGCCCCGTCGACGGGATCCGGATCGGGAATGCAGATGGTTCCTTCCTCGCCATATATTTCCAGGCGCGGCAGTTGCGAATCCCATACATCGAAGCTGGTCATCAGGGTGCCGATGGGCCCGCTATGGAACTCAAGCAAACCGCAGATATGAGTATCCACCTCGACATCCAGCAATTCGCCGTTGCGGGGCTGGGACTCGATCCTACGCTGATCGAACGTCCGTCTGGAAAATCCGCAAACTCTTTTGACAGGACCCAACAGAGCCACCAACGCAGTCAAATAGTAGGGGCCAAGGTCGAATAGCGGTCCGCCTCCCGGCTTATAATAGAAATCCGGGTTGGGATGGTGCCGTTCCACACCGTGAGTTCCGACGAAGGCGGAAAATCCCGTCGGCCTGCCGATCAGACCTTCGTCGAGGAGCCGCCGGCAGGTTTGCAGCCGTCCGCCCAAGAAAGTATCGGGCGCGTTTCCGGTGTAGAGACCTCGCTCCCGTGCGAGGGCGACAACCTTCCGGCCGTCCTCGACGTCCGCCGCAATGGGTTTCTCCGTATACACATGTTTCCCGGATTGGAGTGCCGCGAGGCTGATCTCCGCATGCACGGCAGGAATGGTCAGGTTCAAGATGCAGTCGATATCCTCTCTCCCGAGAAGCTCATCCGGGGTGCATACATCCGGAATGCCGAATGCTTCTGCTTTTGCCTTGGATTCCTCGAAGTCTAGGCTCGCGCAGGCGGCGACATCCATTACATCGAAACTGGCGCAGTTCTTCAGGTAGATGTCGCTGATAACACCGCAGCCGATCAGGCCGACGCGAAACCGATTCGTCTCCATTGGACTCTCTGCCAATTCACTCGTTGAAACCGGCTTTCGGCGCCGCTACGCCGCATACCCGAACACCCGCGGCAGCCAGAGTACTAGATCCGGAACCAGGATGAGCAGCAGCAGGGCGCCGATCAGGACGACGATGAAGCCCCATACCTCCCGGATAATTTCTCCGAGCGGGATATCCGTCACGGCGTTGATGACGAACAACAGGATGCCGTAGGGAGGCGTGATCAGGCCGATCATGCAGTTGATGACCGCGATTACACCGAAATGGACCAGGTCGATCCCGAGCTTCTCCGCGCTTGGCAGGAAGAGGGGCAGAATGACCAGGATGATGGTCGTCGCGTCAAGGATGGCGCCAAGGGCGAGCAACAGGACGTTCACACCAAGGAAAAAGACCAGCGGGTGCACATCGAGACCGACCAGCAGGTCCGCCATCTGATTGGGAATGTTCTCCGAAGCCACGACGAAATTGAGAATCAGAGCCCCGCCAATCACCAACCCGACCGCCGCCGAAGACCGCGCGGAATCGACGAGAATTTCATACAGGGATTTGACGCTTAGGGTTCGGTAAAAGACGCCGGCCAGGATCAACGCATAGGCCGCCGCAACACCGGCCGCCTCCGTCGGCGTGGTAACGCCGCCGTAAATTCCCCACAGCAAAATTGCCGGCATAAGGAGCGCCGGAAACGCGTTGAGCGTGATTCCCGGGAGGTCCCGAACCGCGACCGCCGTCTCGAGCGGAATGTCGCGTTTTTTGGCGATGCGCCAGTTCATCGCCATCAGAACCGCACCCATGACCAACCCGGGCACGATGCCGCCCAGAAACAGATACCCAATGGACTGATTTGAAATCAGGGCATAGAGCACCATCGGAATAGATGGCGGGATTATCGGCCCGATGGTTGCCGACGCCGCCGTGATGGCCGCTGCGTATCCGGCTGGATACCGGCCGTCCTTGGTCATCATCTGAATGATGATCTTGCCGATGCCCGCGGCGTCGGCTACGGCGGATCCGGACATGCCGGAGAAGATGAGGGAGGCAACCACATTCACATGGCCCATCCCGCCGCGGAATCGGCCGACAACCGCCACGCAAAAACTCAGCAGCCGGTCCGAGATCGTTCCGGCATTCATTATGTTGGCTGCGACGATGAAAAGCGGCACGGCCAGCAGAATGAAACTCTTGTATGTCCCGGTAAGGATTTGCTCGCCGGCGAGTGCGATGTCCTGGCCCGCGATCGCAAGATATGCCACCGAAGACAAGATGATCGAGAACGCGATCGGCATGCCGATGGCGGACAGGCCAAGCAGGGCGATGAGCCCGACTCCGAAAGCAAGGCTCATATGTCACCTACATGCTGCTTGGCCCGGTCCTCCGGAGCGCCGTGTCTCCAGATGCGGACGAACCGGATGATGTAGTAGATAACGACTGCGACGATGAAGACCCCGTAGATACTGAACACCGTGCGCATCGGGATGCGCAGCGTCGCGCTGTCCTTGATCTTGAGGAAGTCGATGTAATCCCAGGTGGGCAATAGAGTGGCGCCCATCCCGATAACGATCGCCGCGGCCGTAACCAGGGCGAACACTTTTCGGACCCGGGGGCCGACGGCCAAATAGAACACGTCGAATGTCACTTGCTCCCGGTGGCGGACGACGAAAGAATTGCCCCAGAAGATCATCCATACCCAAAGGGTAAGAAGAGCCTCCAGCGTCCAGCCCAGGGGGGCCTCCAGAATATGACGGGAGAAAATCTGTAATACGAAAATGAGGAACATGGCGGCCAGCATTGCGGCCGCCACGCCCTCGGTACTCTTGAGGAACCAATGCTTAATCGTTTTCACCGATTGGCTCCATCGCTCTCAAACTTAGAGAGCGTTGATCTTCTCAAGCAGACCTTTCGGCCAGGATTTCGCGAACTTGGACTTGACGTACATGCCCTGAACCCGGTTCCGAAATGCCGCGACATCCGGCTCGTAAATCTTCAGCCCCTTGTTTTTCAGGAAAGCGACCAGATCGGCCTCTTTCTTAAGCTGGCTTTTGCGGGATGACTCCGCCGCCGCATCGGCGGCGGTCTTCATCTGCTTTTGCTGGGCCGCGGACATTCCATCCCAAACCTTCTTCGAGATGGCGATGTAGTTCAGATCGACGAGGTGAGACGTCAGGATAATCTGTTTTGTCACCTCGTAGAACTTCTTGTCGACGACGGTGGGCAGCGGGTTGTCCTGGCCATCGACAGCACCGGTCTGAAGGGCCGTGTAAACTTCGGTAAAGGCCATCGGTGTCGGATTGGCGCCCAGGGCCTTGCCGAGGAACTGCCACGCTTCCGTGCCCGGCATGCGAAGGTTTACGCCCTTGAGGTCGGCGGGGGTCATCACCTTTTGGTCGGTGCGCAGGTTCACCTGCCGGCGGCCCAAGTACATAACGGTGATCAACTTGATGCCCAGCTTGTCCTCAACCTTCTTCTTGAATGGGTCCATGATTGGTGAGTTGAAGACGGCAACCTGATGAGCCGCGTCCCGATGCACATATCCGGCGGCAAAAATCGAGAACTCGGGGAAGAACTCGGCGAATTCCTGCGCGGACGCCTTGGACATCTCCAAATTGCCGCGGGCGATGGCTTCCAGCTCCGTACCTTGTTTGAACAAAGTCGAATCAAAGTGAGGCTGGAAGTTCGCGAAGCTGGCCACACCAGGTCCGAAAACCTCCTTTAGCGCCACACCGATCGACCCGGTAGCCGAACCGGACGATGAAAGCCGCAGCTTGATCTTGTCCGCCGCCATCGCGGGCGCCGCGAACGACAGCATGAGCGCAACGGATACGGCGCCCAGAAGGGAGTTACGTAGATTTAGCTTAGACATAGGGGGAAAACCTCCGTTTGCATGGAATGTCTGTTTCGATATTCGCCGACTTGACCGACTCATACCTTAAATCAACAAATAAAGTCAAAAACATTTTTTATTTTTAAAAATACCAGAGATTTTTAAATCCTACGCGAGTGACGCCGCCGGATCTGGAATGCTTTCCAAGGTCACCGCCCTGCCGTCGGCCGCCGATTGGAGGATTGCCTCCGCCAAGGCCAGAGAATTGAGGCCTTCCTCGGCGGAGACCAACGGCTCGGCCTCGCCTTCGATCACCGAGATGAAATGCCTGATCTGTGCGGCGAGCGGATTCGCCTTTTGAACCGCTTGGCTTTCGAAGCCGATGGGATCCTTCCAGTTCCCTCCGCCGTCGTGACGCCATAGTCTCGCATCGGGCAGCGACAGAGAGGCCTCGGTCCCGCCTACCAGATAGCAGCTTTGATCGGTGGCCGCGTAAGCGGAATTCTCCCCGGCGGTGAGTTCCCAACTCCAGGGCGAGGCAACCGTATCGGAAACACTGAGCGTTCCCAGTGCACCGGACTCGAATACCAGCAGCACCGCCGCCGTGTCCTCCGTCTCGAATTGCCGGACGGCGCTCGAAGCAGCCGCGTGCACGCTCGCGACCTCGCCGCACAGATATCGCAACAGATCGAGATCGTGGATCGCGTTGACCATTACCGGGCCGGCGCCCCCGGCCCGCCGCCAGGCCTGGGAGAAGTAATCCTCGGGTTTGAGCAGCCAGCAATTGCTCTGCACAGTGGTAATCCGGCCCAGGCGCCCTTCCTCTATGAGCGATTTCGCCTTCCGGATGATGGGATTGTGGCGGCGATGATGACCGACGAGAACCGGCACGCGCTTTTCGCGCGCCGCGGTGACAATTTGAATTGCCTCATCCGAGGAAGTGGCGATGGGTTTCTCGATCAGAACCGGACAGTCGACCGAGATACATTCGAGCGCGTTTTCCAGGTGTACCTGATTGGGCGTCGCGACGACCACGCCGTCGGGCCTCTCCGATCCAAACAGTTCGGTCAGCGACCCATGCCAAGGAACACCGACCTTATCGGCGTAGGCCTTACCGTCGGGGGATGGGTCCACGATGGCTGCCAGTGCTACCTCACTCTCCATCGATAGAATGGCGTCCGCGTGCCATCTTCCGACCAGGCCTGCACCGGCAAGGGCAATCTGGACCCGGCCGCTCATCGAAGCAGCTCCGCCATATGCCGGACCGCCAACTCATAACCGTGCACGCCGAAGCCGGCGATCACCCCCTCCGCACGAAAAGAGACATACGACCGATGGCGAAAATCTTCGCGCTGATGGATGTTGGAGATATGGACCTCCAAAACCGGCCCGGGAAATATTTTCAAAGCATCAAGCAGCGCGACCGACGTGTGGGTAAAGGCCGCGGCATTGATCACGATTCCGGCAGCGCCGTCACAATCGTCATGAATTCGATCTATCAGCGCCCCTTCGTGATTTGATTGGAACCACGAGGCTTCAAGGCCCGATTCCTTCGCCAATGCCCGGCACCGACCGGCAACGTCGTCCAGCGTGTCATAACCGTAAATGTCCGGTTCCCGCCGGCCGAGCAAGTCTAAGTTCGGTCCGTTCAAAATTGAAATTCGTTCTGCCATCCCGGTACGCCGTTTTTTGTTGTGTTGACCGGGCGCGGCACGCTCGGATATCCTTGGCAATATCATAAGATATTTTTAAAATCATCTGTTTTTTAATGGAAATAGAAATAATGCGCGAAAAAACTAATAAAGCTGACATTTACGGGATTGCCGGTTAGTTTCCCAATATGTCTGAACCCAACCAAAACCAAACTGTCGGTGTGAGTACCTACGAGCGTATTCGGACCGACATCATCTTCGGCCGGCTCGCACCGGATTCGAAACTCAAGCTGGACAGTATGAAGAGTGCGTACGAGGCCAGCATTCCAACTCTCCGTGAGACCTTGAACAGGTTGGCCAGCGAGGGCTTCGTGGAGGCCAAGGAGCAGCGGGGGTTTTTCGTTGCACCCGTTTCGAGGACGGACCTGAAGGAGATTGCGGAGCTCAGAATTCTGCTGGAGTGCACGGCCCTGAGGCTTTCCGTCGAAAACGGCGATACGGAGTGGGAGGGTCAGGTGGTCTCGGCCCATCACAAACTCCAGCGGATGGAACAGAAAATGCGCGAAGGAGATGAGTCGGAGAAGGAGCTCTGGAAACGCTATGATTCGGAGTTCCATCAGTCGCTCATTGCCGCTTGCGGCTCGCAAAACCTGCTGCAGCTCCACGCTACCGTGTACGACAAGTATTTGCGGTATCAGATGCAGGTGCTGACCTACCGGGGCGATGAAGCCGCGGACGAGCATTCCGGCATTTTCGAAGCGGCAATCGAAAGAAAAGCC
The DNA here is from genome assembly GCA_022823235.1 of Rhodospirillales bacterium. Lineage (GTDB taxonomy): Bacteria > Pseudomonadota > Alphaproteobacteria > Rhodospirillales > UBA2165 > JAJDXO01. Next base: position 53,326 of record JAJDXO010000037.1, on the reverse strand, counting down.
GACGAAGCGGAAATGCATCTTCGGATTCACATCCGGAAGGGTTTGGATCACACCATCTCCGCCCCGGACGCCCCGTTCAGCGAGTGACGCTCAACTATATCGAGCCGCGGCTCCGGACCGATCGAGGTCGACTGTCGGCATCCACGCAGCCTTCTCTCCTATTCTTGATCCCGAATTGCCGACCACTGGGCGGACGGCCCGGCCCTCAGCCACTTGCGAAGCGCCGATGCTTGCGCGACCATGCCTCCCGACGATGTGCGGCAAACGGCCGCCGGCCATTCTCCAGGGGAGGAGCATGCAAAATCTGCGATATGAAGCACCCGAGACGTTGGCCGACGCGACGGCCCTGTTGGCGGCCGAAGACGGCATGGCCCGGGTTCTGGCGGGCGGCACCGACGTCATCGTCCAGATGCATTCGGACCTGATCGAACCCGACCTGATCGTCGACATCAAGAACATCCCGGAGCTTACCGAGATCACCAAGGAGGGCGGCGCCTACCGTTTCGGCGCGGCCGTCAGCGGCAAGACGCTGATGCTCCACGAGGATTTCAACAAAACCTGGCCCGGGGTCATGGACGGCGTCCGCCTCATCGGATCGCTCCAGATCCGGGGCCGGGCCTCCGTCGGCGGCAATCTGTGCAATGCCTCCCCCGCCGCCGACAGCGTGCCGCCGATGATCGCCGCGGGCGCCGTGGCAAGCGTGGCCGGGCCGGCGGGAACGCGGGACGTCCCCGTGGAGGACATCGTCACCGGGCCCGGACAGACCTGCCTCGACAAAGGCGAGATCGTGGTCTCGTTCCTGCTGCCCGAACGGCCGCCCCGCTCGGGGGATGCCTATCTGCGCTTCACGCCGCGCACCGAGATGGACATCGCCGTCGTCGGCGCCGGCGTCAACCTGACCCTCGACGATGACGGCGCCTGCACGGCGGCGCGGGTGGCGCTCGCCGCCGTGGCGCCGACGCCGCTGCTGGTTGCCGAGGCCGCCGACGCTTTGATCGGCACCAAGGTCGACGAGACCGCCCTGGAGGCGCTCGCCGCGGCGGCGAGCGCGGCCTGCAGCCCCATCGACGACAAGCGCGGCACCGTCGAATACCGGATCAAAGTCGCCGGCGTCCTCGCCCGGCGGGCGGCGGCGATCGCCCTCGAGAGAGCGGGGAAAAACCAATGACCAAGCACCATATCCAGACCACCCTCAATGGCGACGAAATCGACGTCCTCGTCGAACCGACCCAATCCCTCCTCGACGTGCTGCGCGACGAGCTGCACATGACCGGCACCAAGGAAGGCTGCGCCACCGGCGACTGCGGGGCGTGCTCGGTGACCATCGACGGCAATCTCGTCTGTTCGTGCCTGGTCCTCGGCGTCGAGGCCGGCGGCAGGAACATCGAGACCATCGAAGGCATGGCGGACGGGGATCAACTGCATCCCTTGCAGGAGAAGTTCATCGAACACGTGGCCCTGCAGTGCGGCATCTGCACGCCGGGCCTGTTGATCGCCGCCAAGCATCTGCTGGAGGAAAATCCAGATCCCACCGAAGAAGAGGTCCGCTACGGTCTTGCCGGCAATTTGTGCCGCTGCACCGGGTACCAGAAAGTCGTCGAGGCGGTGCTGGACGCCGCCCAAGTCATGCAGAAGTGATGAGAGGAGCCTGATCCATGGGAATGAAGCCCTCACCCTACGCCACCAAAATTCCGTATGAGGAAAAGGACAACAAGGTCGTCGGCGGCCGCCCCAATCCGGCGGACCGCTCCGACGCCATCGACAAGGTCACCGGCCGGGCGCGCTACGCCGCCGATTACAATCTGCCGGGCCAGTTGATCGGCAAGGTGCTGCGGAGCCCCCACGCTCACGCAATCATCAAATCCATCGACACGTCCGAGGCCGAGAAGCTGCCGGGCGTGAAAGCCGTCGTCACCCGCGACGATTTTCCCGACATGGAGGTCGAGCACGCCGCCTCCGGCGAGCTCATGGTCAATTTCCGGGACGTCACCCGCAACATGATGGCCCGCGAGAAGGCGCTCTATGACGGTCATCCGGTGGCCGCCGTCGCGGCATTGAGCGAGTCCATCGCCAAGGAGGCGATGAAGCTGATCAAGGTCGACTACGAGGTGCTGCCCCACGTCATCGATGTGCGGGACGCCATGAAGGACGACGCGCCGCTGCTGCACGAAGAGCTGTTCACCAAGGGGGCCGGGATCGAGCCCGACCCGTCGAAGAAATCCAACATCGCAACCCGGATGGAAAGCAGGCTCGGCGACATCGAGGAAGGATTCAAGCAGGCCGACTTCATCGTCGAACACGAGAGCAACACCAAGGCGGCCCATCAGGGCTACATCGAGCCCCAGGCGAGCGTCGCCAACTTCACCGAGGGCGGCACCATCGAGGTCTATACGGGGACCCAGGGCCACCACGTGTTCCGCGCCCAGCTCGCCAAACTGCTGAAAATGGACATCTCCAAGATCAAGGTCGTGCCGGCGGAGCTCGGCGGCGGTTTCGGCGGCAAGAACAACGTCTATCTCGAACCGCTGGCGGCGCAACTGTCCCGCATGGCCAACCGGCCGGTGAAGATGGTCATGACCCGGGACGAGGTGTTCCGCGCCACCGGCCCCACCTCGGGCACAAATTGCAAGGTCAGGATGGGCTGCACCAGGGACGGGCGGATTACCGCCGCCCAGGCCGAGCTCAACTACCAGGCCGGCGCCTTCCCGGGATCGTCCCTGCCTCTCGCTTCGATCACCGTCTTTACGCGGTATGATCTGGAGAACGTGCTGGTGGTCGGCCACGACGTGGTCTGCAACCGGCCCAAGGTCGCGGCCTACCGGGCGCCGGGCGCGCCGATGATCGCCTTCGCCGTCGAGACCGCCATCGACGATCTCGCCCGCCAGTGCGGCATGGATCCCATCGATTTCCGGCTGAAAAATGCCGCCAAGCAAGGCACCCAGACCCATTTCGGCCCGCCCCTGGGCCAGATCGGCTATATCGAAACCCTCGAAGCGGCCAAGGCGTCTCCGCACATGAATGAGCCCCTCGGCCCCAACCAGGGACGGGGCATCGCGTCGGGGTTCTGGTTCACCATCGGCAACGACACCTCGGCGACCATCAATATCTCCGAGGACGGCACGGCGAGCCTGATCTTCGGCACCGTCGACGTGACCGGCGGCATGCGCTCGGCGTTCGCCATGATCGTCGCCGAGGAACTGGGGATTCCGTTCGAGAAGGTGCGCACCCAGGTGGGCGACACCAGCGCGCTCGGTTTCAATTTCATGACCGCCGGCAGCCGCGGTACGGCGGCCGGCTCCATGGCGGTCGTCAAGGCGACCCGCGACGCCATTCACCGGGCCTGCGAGATCGCCGCCCGCAAATGGGAGGTGGAGACCGACCAGGTGGTGTGGGAGAACGGCCATGCCCGCCCCGCATCGGCCAATGTGGGCGACTTCGAGCCTCTGTCGCTCGCCCAGCTTTGCCGGGAAGCGACCTGGTTCGGCGGCACCATCGCCGGCCATGCGGAGATCAACGTCGCCATGGGCGGCCCCGGCTTCGGCACCCACCTGGTCGACGTCGACGTGGACCGGCAGACCGGCCTGGTGAAGGTATTGCGCTATTCAATCTTCCAGGACGCCGGCAAGGCGGTTTATCCGGCCTTTATCGAGGGCCAGTTCCAGGGCGGCGCGGTGCAGGGAATCGGCATGGCCCTGAACGAGGAGTACATCTACTCGGACAAGGGCACCATGGAGAACCCGGGCTTCCTCGATTACCGGGTGCCGGTGGCCTCCGACGTTCCGATGATCAACACCCATATCGTCGAGGTGCCGAACCCCGATCATCCCTACGGGGTGCGCGGGATCGGCGAGGTGCCGATCATCCCGCCGCTGGCGGCGATCTCCAACGCGATCCATGACGCGGTGGGCGTGCGGCTTCTCGACCATCCCATGTCGCCGCCCAAGGTCTTGAAGGCCCTCGACGAGGCCGCGCCGGCGGAAGCGGCGGAGTAGGCCGGCACCGGAGGGAGAGGGGCTGAGCCTTAAAATAATTGCGTCGTGTAAGGTCAATTCGGACGAATTGACCGACCCGGGCATGACGATAACATAACAATAATCGCGTCATGGCCGGGCAAGGACCCGGCCATCCACGTGTATCGTGCATCGAAACGTGGATGCCCGGATCAAGTCCGGGCATGACGGCCTATAAAAAATGCGTCATGGCCGGGCACCTTTGCGACTGTTTGAGCGGTCGCCTTGATTTAGACTGCGGCGCCTGTTGCACCATCGTCGGCCAGTGCATGGCGGCAGACGGCAACGGCACCGCCTCGCTTGGGTACGCCGGCCAATGGCTGCGCCCGTTTCAGGCAGGATCGAGTATCTCCCGCGTGGCTGCTTTCTCAACGAATGCGGAGCGCGTCATGCCACGCATGCGCGCTGCCTCGTCAAGGGTATCAAGGAACCCCTTCTCCAGGCTCAGATTCACCCGCACGACCCGTTTCCGGTCCCGCACATAGGGAATCATCATCAGCACCGCGCCCTCCGCGATGCTCTCGGCAACTTGCTCGCGCACCGCTTCGATGCCGCGCGGCGGCACCGGCGCACCATCCTCGAAGAACAAGCTCAACGCCTCGATTGCGTTGGGAACGATGTCATCGAAGCTGTCGGCGGCCGAATAGCATCCAGGCACCTCCGGAAACCGGACCCCGTAGGCGCTGCCGGGGTCCTTGTCGATGACGGCGACGTAGTGCATGGCTGTCTCCTCAGTTCCAGCCCACCCGCTTGGCGATGCTCCGGGCTGTCGCTCAACGTGCGCAAATATATACACACGAAGGCACCCGATGCAACGTACACATTGCCGGACAAGCTCGAAGGGTGCAGTCTCGATCCCGCCGCCACCTGCTACTTTGTCTTCCGGGCTTATCGCTACAGCGAGGACTCGCCCGAGATCGCCGGCCGGCTGAATGGCCGGGTGAGCTGAGCCAGAAACCTGAACCGGAACACCGTCCATGAAGTTTGCGCATTTTTCCCATGTCTGGAACAAGGCGGGCATGAGCCCCCATCAACGCTATGAGCAGGAATGGCGGGAAATCCAGCTTTGCGACGAACTGGGTTTTGATTATGCCTTTTGCGTCGAACATCACTTCAGGCCGGATGAAAGCTGGATGTCCGCGCCCAGTCTTTTCACCGCCGCCGCCGGCGCCAAAACAAAGAATATCCGCATCGGCGCCATGGGCTACATCGTTGGGCTCTATAACCCGCTCAGGCTGGTCGAGGAAATCGCGATTGCCGACCAGATGCTCGGCGGCCGCTTGGAAATCGGTCTCGTTCCCGGCATCAACCCGGCCTATTTCGAACCATTCGGCGAGAGTTGGGAGGACCGGAAATCACCGACATTGGAGTTCGTCGATTATCTGCGGACGGCCTACGGCGGGCAGCAGCCCTTTTCATATCATGGCGAGAACTACCATACCGACGACGCTTTGATATCCGTGCAGCCTGCGCAGCAACCACACCCGCCTTTGTGGATGCAGAGCCGTGACGAGAAAACCCTCGAGTTTTGCGCCCGAAACGGCATTCATTCCGGTTATTTTCTGGTGTTTCCGCGTCACCTCGCCCGGCCGGTCTACGAGAAGTTCGTTGCCGATTGGAAAAAGGCCGGTTGGGACCACAAGCCCAATATCGCCTATTCGACATTGGTCTATGTCGATGAAACCGATGAAAAAGCATTGGAGGTCGCCAAGGCGAGGTCCGCCCGCGCCTACGCCGGCTTCCTGCCGCCGCGGGAAGGCGATGAAACATTCGAAGAGCTGCTCGAAAAATATGTCGACGCCTACCGCCGGCGCGGCGACCTGAAGACCATCGAAACCCGTCTGAAGATCTTCGATGCGGACTACCTGATCGACAATGATATCGTCTTCATCGGTTCGCCCGAAACCGTCGCCCGAAAACTCAAGGAGGCATCGACGACAGGCATGTTCAATTCCTTCATGGGTGAGTTCAATTTTTCCGATTTGGAGGAGGAAGATCTCATGCGGTCGATCCGGCTGTTCGGTGAACAGGTTATACCGGCGTTGAGGGATCACGAGCCCTTTTAGGCATGAAATTCGAAAACGACCGGCAATTCAGGACAGGAAGGAGCCCTTAAATGGCACGGATGGAGCCGATCCCCCTTGAGCAGATGACCCCAGCTCAGAAGGAAATGTACGACAACATCATGTCCGGGCCGCGCGGGCGTATCGCGGGGCCGATGATCCCTTGGTTTCGCAGTCCGGAACTCGGCGACCTCAGCCAGAAGGTCGGCGCCTTCCTGCGCTTCTCTTCCTGCCTTCCCGACCGGATCACCGAATTCACCATTCTGCTGGTGTCCAGGAGATGGACCGCGCAGATCGAATGGTGGGCCCACCATCCGCTGGCGCTGAAGGCCGGTCTCGATCCGGCGATCGCCGATGCCATTGAAGCGCGGGAGCGCCCTCACTTCGTCAACCGCGACGAGGAAGTCGTCTATGACCTGGCCATGGAGCTGATGGACAATCACCGGGTCAGCGACGGTACCTATCAGGCCGCATTGGACGAACTCGGTGAACAGGGGTTGGTCGAACTGATCGGCGTTCTCGGCTACTACAATTACGTCGCCATGGTACTCAATTGTTTCGAAATACTTCCCGACGGGGAATTGCCGCTGAAACCTTAGCGTAAGGAGCAGCACCACTGACCAGCTCAATGTAATTTGCAGCCGGGGGGTCGTCGGCTTCCGAACCGATCAACTTGAAGGATTACGAATATGCCTGAAGCCAATATCCGGGGAGTTCACATCAATTACGAAATCATCGGCGATGGCGGGCCGCTTGTTGCGTTGACGCCGGGCAGCCGCCGGCCCTACGACGAACTCGTTGATCTGTCGAAAGCCATCGCCGCCCACGGCTATCGCGTGCTGCTCCACGACCGCCGCAATTGCGGCAGGTCGGATGTGGTTTTCGGCGGCTCGGAGTCCGAGTACGCGCTCTGGGCCGATGACCTGTATGCCCTGGCCGATTACGTGGGTGAGGAAAAACTCTATGTCGGCGGTTCCTCCTCGGGCGCACGGCTCGCCATCCTGTTTGCCATCCGTCATCCGGAAGCGCTTTCGGGCCTTCTGCTCTGGCGGGTGACCGGCGGCCGGCACGCCGTCGACCGGCTGTCCCAGAACTACTACGGCCAGTACATGAAGCTTGCGAGGGAGGGCGGCATGGAAGCTGTCGCTGAATCCGAGCATTTCGCCGAACTAATCGCGGCTCGGCCGTCAAACCGGGAATACATCCTGGGGACGGACGTCGACGCCTTCATCGAGGCGATGGAAATTTGGCGTGAGGCCTTCCTGAAATCGGCTTCGCTGCCTATCGTCGGGGCCACGGAGGAGCAACTCAATGCGATAAGTTGCCCCGTCTGCCTGGTCGCGGGGAACGACGTTGTCCATACCCCGGAGACGGCGCGAAAAGCGGCGAACCTTTTGCCCAACAGCGAATTGCACGAAGGCGTGGTCAGACTTCTGCCCGAGGACCAATTGCTGCAGAATTGGGACGTTCAGGAATGGCGTGACGCGGAGCCGCGGCTTGCCGAGATACTCACGGCCTTTCTGAAAAAGGCCGAAAGCAGCCCCTAGCCCCTCCCTGAACGTCCGTTTGCATTCCGAGCCGAACCGCGCCGGACGGGGCTTAACGTTAACGTGTGATGGAAACCCATGGTGCGCATTGTATTGCGGCCAAGCCTCTGCAATCATTGCCTGTGTTTGTCCCGTGTGCGTTCCGCATGCCCCGGAGCGCCGCGCGCAGGGCCGCAACAGGGGGCGCTCATCGAGCATGCGGGCGCCGCGGAGGGGTGCGGCGTGTTCCGCGGAGGGACAGGAACGAATTGAGGGGGAGTCATAAGATGCACAAGCCTACGAGACGCACGCTGCTGCGCGCGATCGGCACCGCCGCCGGATCGGCGGCGGTCTATCGCACCATGGATGCGCTTGGATTGCTGGGGCCGGGCGCCGCCCACGCGGCGGCGCTGGATCTGCCGCCCGGGTCGGGCGAGGGCGGCCGGGTGGTCATTCTGGGCGCGGGCCTTTCGGGCCTCGCGGCGGCGTGGGAGATGTCCAGGGCCGGCTGGCGCTGCACGGTGCTGGAGGCATCGGGACGGCCCGGCGGGCGCAACCTGACCGTGCGCGGCGGCGACGTGCTGACCGAACGGGGAATGCGCCAGGAGGTCTGCTTCGACCGGGAAGACCACCTCTACGCCAATCTCGGCCCGGCCCGCATTCCCTACCACCACCGCACCGTCCTTGGATATTGCAAGGCCTTCGGCATCGATCTCGAAGTCTTCACCAACGACAACCGGGCCGCCTTCTTCCATAACCGGGAGCGCTTCGGCGGCAGGCCCGTCGCCGGACGGCGGGTGCTGACCGACATGCGCGGCTATGTGGCGGAACTGCTGGCCAAGGCGGTGAACCGGGGCGCGCTGGACGAGGAGCTGACCGCGGACGACAAGGAGAGCGTGCGCGCCATGCTCAAGAGTTTCGGCGGTCTGAAGGACGATCTCAGCTATGCCGGGACGAACCGCGCCGGATATGGGGGCTCGGAGATACACGCCGGAATGGCGGCCGGCGAGGTGGAAGACAGTCTCGATTTCGGCGAGTTGCTGGGCGCGGACTTCTGGCAATACAAGCTCCATTTCTCCCACTTCCTCAACCAGAACCCGACCCTGTTCCAGCCCGTCGGCGGTATGGACGCGATTCCGCGCGCGTTCGCGGAGCGGGTCGGCCGGCTTGTGCAATACGGCAGCGTGGTCGAGCAGATCCGCCGGCGGGGCGACGGGGTCCGGATCGTCTGGCGCGGTCCGGACGGGGCGGAGCGGGAGACCCTGGCGGACTATGCGATTTGCACGATCCCCGCGCCCGTGCTGAAGGACATCCCGAACGATTTTTCGCCCGAGACGCGGGCGGCGCTCGGCTCCCTCGAATTCGTCGAGGCGGTGAAGGTCGCCTTTCAGGCGAAGCGGCGTTTCTGGGAGGAGGATGCGGCGATTTACGGGGGCATTTCCTGGACCGACAACGACATCACCCAGATCTGGTATCCGTGCAACGGCTATCACCGGCCCAAGGGCGTGCTGGTCGGCGCCTATATCTGGAGCCGGAAGCCGGGGTTGCGCTATTCCGCCATGTCCGGGCCGGAGCGCCTGCGGGCGGCACTGGCCGAAGGCGCCCCCCTGCATCCGGGATACGCCGGCGAGATGGAGTGCGGGATCAGCCGCGCCTGGCTCAACGTGCCCTTCCAGAAGGGCGGGTGGCCGCGCCGCAACCCGGACGCCGCGGCGGCGCTGCGCCGGGGCGACGGACCGTTCCATTTCGCCGGTGACCAGGTAACCGCGCTGCCCGGCTGGCAGGAAGGCGCCTTGCTCGCCGCCCATGCCGCCGCCGGGGCAATTCACGGCCATTTCACCGCCAGGTGAGCTTCCCGCCGGCCCCCGATTTGACCCGAACCGAGACACTACCGTTATTTGCCGTCAATTGACGACTTAGTCCGGATGATGCTAGACTATTTTGGGGTTTCCCCTCCCTGGGCCGGCCCGTCGATGGGCAGACGGCCGTGCGCGCCAACAACAATTAAAAGCGCCTCAACAGGGAGAGAAAGAAAACAAAAAAATTCGATCCATCAATATTGTCATCAATATTGTTATGACAGGGGGATTCATCATGACAAAGGACGCAATTACAAAATTCGGACGTCGTGAGTTTCTAATGTATTCCGGCGCAGCCGGTGTCGCCGGCTCCCTTTTGGGGAGCTTTGCGGCCCGTCAAGCCCTAGCGGCGGAGATGTGGAAGCCGAAGAGACCGATCCAAGCAGTAATTCAATTTGGCGCAGGCGGCGGTACCGACACGGTTACCCGGACGCTGCTGAAGGCAATGGAGCCGATTCTGGGACAGCGTATTTCGGCCATCAACATGACCGGTGCGCTTGGGTCGATCGCAACAAAACACGTGGCAAGTAAACCCGCTGACGGGCATACGTGGCTTGGGGCGGGAGGATTTCTCGACTACCCGCGTATTCAGGGAATCGACAATCACCTAAGCTGGAAAGACTTTCAGTTTTTCCAGTCGGCTACATCTCTTGCAAGTTGGGCGACCCACCCGGATTCTCAATTCAAGACTTTCCAGGACGTAATCGATTACGCCAAAGCAAATCCCGGGAAGCTTCGGGTTTCAACCGACGGCGTTGGCGGATTGTGGCATGAAGCGATTGCGATTGTCGCCTTCATGGCGGGATTCAAGTTTACGAATGTCCCCTTTGACGGTGGCGCTCCGGCAACGCTGGCCGCCCTTCAAAAGGAAGTAGACATCGCGGGCAGCGGGCTGCACGAACAAATCCAGTTCGTGAAATCCGGAAAGCTTCGTCATCTCGCCACGTTTACCGCAAAACCCGTCAAGGTCGATGCAAAGACATCGCTCGAACCGATTTCAAAATATGTACCTTCCGCGGGCGCCAGCGCGCCGTTCGGCGGTATGTACAACATCGGATTGCGGCGAAACACGCCCACTCCTATTTTGAAGACGATTGAAAGCGCTGTCGCCAAGGCTGTCGCCTCGGACAGTTTTCAGAAAATGCTCAAGGATCGCTTTATGCAGGAAACCGTCGTTTCCGGTGAGGCGATCGATAAGAAAGCAGCTCTTCTCGAAACTCAAAGAGCGTCGCTATTCAATCAGCTTGGGCTTGCCAAGAAAACGGCTCAGGATCTCGGTCTTCCCAAACCGAACGATTTCGATAAATGGTGGCCCCCTCAGGGCTACAAACCCGCACTCTGACGCGAATCCAGCCATCCGCCATCTAAATCAGGTGGCGGATGGCTGCCTTTCTCAAAACCCCAATATTCAGAAAAATGTCTTTTGTAGTTCAGTCAATCATTCTTATTGCTGGATTGTTGATAGCGGTTCAATCGATTTACTATCTGCGTGAACCAATCGTTACTTCGCCGGGAATTCTTCCACTAATTGTCTCCATGGCAATAGTTGTGATTTCTGGATTTCTTCTTGTTTCCGATTTCTTGAGGGGTCGGTATTCGATAAAATACGGGTATCAATGGCTGACCGGTGCGGCAAACCGATCAAAGATTGGACGAATCTCGGGGTGGCTTGGACTTGCATCCGCGTACGCGATAATTACGCCGCAGATAGGTTTCACCTGGGCGACATTAGCGTTCCTGATTATAGCATTGAAAATTTTTGCCGGACTCGGCTGGGTGAGGACAGTGATTTATGCCGCCCTGGTCGCCACCGTTGTCCCGCTAATCTTTCATTACGTATTTTCCGCGATTATTCCGTGATCGAGGCGACCTGCTGATGATGGAAACCATTCAGGTTTTATCAGACACAGCAAGGGCGTTCCCGACCTTACTTACTCTTGATAATTTACTTTATGCGGTTATCGGCCTTTCCGTCGGTATCACCTGGGGAGCCATTCCGGCACTATCCTCAACAATGGCCATGGCCTTGTTAATCGGCTTTTCCGCCGCACTCGAACAACATGCCGCGATAGTATTTTTGTTGGCAATTTATAGCGGCAGTGTCTACGGCGGGTCTATATCGGCAATTTGCACCAACATCCCGGGTACGCCTGCGGCGGCATGCACGGCGTTGGATGGTTATCCTCTATTTCGAAATGGCGAAGGCGGTCGTGCATTAGGAATATCAATTGCGGCTTCAACGATTGGTAATCTATTTGGCGCCTTAATCCTGATCCTCTTCACGCCCTTCCTCTTGAAACTGGTTTTGAACGTAGGGGCATGGGAAATCGCACTTCTCGGATTATGGGGGGTAATGATTTCCGGTTCAGTGACGAGTCAAGATTCGGTTGCCAAGGGCTGGCTGTCGGGACTCATCGGGCTGGCACTTTCGTTCGTGGGGGTGGATGCAATTACCGGCACGCCTCGTTTTACATATGAAATCGGCTTCCTCTATGGCGGTTTGAATTTTGTTGCAATACTGATTGGCGTTTTTGGCTTTGCCGAAATTGCACGCGGTTTGCTAATGGAAAACGACGCCGACGTACCGCCTCTAAAAAACCGTGTTACCGTCTCTATGGCAACTTTGGTCAAGAACTGGGCTAATATTTTACGTTCGAGTTCAATAGGCGCGATAATAGGTGCAATTCCGGCGGCAGGCGCCGACATCGCGGCATTTATTTCCTATTCGGTCTCAAAACGCAGTGCCTCTTCGTCCGAACGTGAACGTTTCGGCAAAGGGTCGTATCGCGGCATTATTGCCGCTGAAGCGGCTAACAACTCGAGCGTTGGGGGGTCTCTTCTACCTTTACTGGTACTTGCAATTCCCGGAAGCACGGTTGCCGCGGCATTTATGGGGGCCATGAACCTGCAAGGGATCCACATGGGTCCATTGATCCAGATTAGCCATCCGGGCTTACTTGAATTTATTTTCGCCAGCCTCATCACCATAAGTATTCTAATGGGAATAATTGCATTGGCCGTCGGCAAGGTTGCCGTTGCCCTGCTATCCGTTCCCCGAACGGTATTATTGCCCTGCATCTTGCCCATCTGCGTCATGGGGGCTTTCGCCGCTCAGAATACGGTTGGCGACATATATGTAATGTTGATTGCAGGTATAGCCGGAATCGGGCTCGTTGCCGGCGGCTTCCCTTTAGCACCTATTATTATGGGAATCATACTTGGTCCCCTCGTGGATCTTAACTTCAGACGAGCGATGATAATTTTTCAGGACGCCACCTTTTTCGACGTTCTATTCCGGCCAATCGGGCTAACCTTGATTGTGATTATTTTGGTGACGCTTGTTGCCGGCTTGCGGAGGCAGATCAGGAATTCCTAAAAGATAGGTTTCACATATGAGCTATTTTGATGACGCTATGGCATATGTCGATGAAGAGGCCGTAGCCAAACTTACCACCGAGATGATTGAAATACCGAGCCCGATGGGTGGTGAGGAGGCATTGGCTAAATTCCTGGAAGGGCACTTTCAGGCTGCCGGCCTGGAGACACGTTTGCAGGAGGTTGAAGAAAATCGATTTAACGTATTCGGGTATCTTGAAGGAACCCGTGCCGGGCCGACGTTATTGTACCTCGGTCATCTGGATACGGCTTACGGCGGCGACGAGGAAGGCATAAGGGACCTCGGTCCCGGATACCAACCGATCGCACGGCGGGAGGGAGAGTGGATTTACGGCCTTGGCGCCTACAATATGAAGGGCGGTCACGCCGCTTCGATAATTGCGGTGGAGGCATTATCCAATGCCAAAGTAAAACTGGATGGGGATCTCATTATTGCCGGTGTAGTGGGAGAAACATGTCACACGCCGGTTGCACGCTATCAAGGCGCGCGTTTCCGAGGCTGCGGAGTTGGGGCCCGTTTTTTGGTGGCTAATGGGATCACCGCTGATATGGCCGTGATTCCGGAACCTACCTCCAACAGGATATCCGTTGCATCGGGCGGTTATGTTTATGTTGAGCTGATAACCCGGGGCAACCCTGGTGCAACTTATCGCCGTGGGGGAACCAAGATCCAAATCAAGCCGGGAGAAGACGCTATTGAAAAAATGTTGAAGACCCTGCCGGCGCTTAAGAAATGGGGCGCGGAATATATGAGCGAAACGACATATCATGGCGAAGCGGCCGGTCACGTGAACGTTATTGCAATCGAGGGAGGCCATCCCTTTCGACCGAGTAAACTTCCTTCCTTTTGCCGTTTGTATCTGGAAGTGGGTCACATGCCGGGGGTGGTTCATGGAGATATCATCAATGCAATCAGACAAGTGACGGAGCAGGCGCGCAAACAAGACCCTGAAATAGAAATAGAGCTCAACGTAATCCAAACCGCCCATGCCGCGGAAATTTCGACTGATGAATTTGTCGTAAAGAGTGTTTCCGCGGCGCACGAAGAGGTTTGGGGTGAAAAACCGGAAATAACCTGGGATGGGTGGTATGCGGATACCGCCCCGCTTACGCGTGCCGGGATACCCTCCATTTGTTATGGTCCGCAGGGACGAATGTCAGGAGGTGGTAGCGGCTACTATCCAAAGGAAGGCGAACATGTAAGCGTAAATGATCTTACCAAGGGTGTAGAAGTATTTATCCGTAATGCTCACAACATTTGTATGCAAGATCGAAACGCGATACGCCAGCCAAACGCGACAGGAACCGTCGTTCGCTAAAATCTTAGCCACCATGTGCGGGAAGGAAGGGCCAAAAAAAGGGCCAAAATTCGATCTTGTAGCTACTTTTTCCTGCTAAATCATTGATTTGTAGAACCCGGTCTTCGAGTCGAAGCCCTGACTATCAATCAAAGTCCCGTCACGCTCTCCGGATGCCGACATCGGTTCGCCGTCATCCGTCGCGCCACGCGCGAGCAGAATTGGCCTGGCCCCGTCGAGTGGTCCACCGCTTGAGTTAGCGATTGGCGCGGTTTGAGTTGATGTTCAGGCCGAAGCCCATCAACAGCGCAGGGCTGAACATCGACGATGGGCACGGCAGGGCTTATGAACGAACCCACTCATCGGGCAAGCACGGATTATTTTCTTTAATCCATTGAAGATAATGGAGAAATGGTGCCCAGGGAGGGAATTCACCATTATCGACAATACCTCAGGATCATGGTTTAAAAGAACGGCAGGTTCAAATCCTGGGCTCGCAACCACCGAGACCGACATTTGATCGAAATCCCGGTCTGATCTGCCGCAACTCACTGTTTTATCGTAATAATTTAGTGATTGCGGGACGTTTCGTCGAACGCTTGGTCTCCGCAAGATGAACCTCCAACTGTTCGATCAGAGATTTCCAGAAGTGTCGTTCGACATGGTGTGGGCTTCTGCTGGTCTTCCAATGGCCCTCCATTAGACCCGACAGGGCCAGTCCAATTGGGTGTATTGTCTTGGCGCACGGTTCCGTCGACGCAGGCATGAACGGGTGTGGCGGTGAAAGTCCAGCGCCCCTTCTCCTCCTCCGGCATTCCCGAAAGCACGCGCGTATTCGGATCGAACGAGAGCCCCGCAAGGCCCTCGGGCGCCGAGGTCAGATCATAGCTATTGGGACCGCCGTTGCCGCCCGCCGCCGCCGGCGGGTCGGACCGGATCAGCGCCCCGTTCACCTTGCGGTCCGACAACGTGCCGAGGGCGGCCAGCGTCAGCGTCGCATCCTTGCTCCCCGCCCGGATCGTGCCGCCGTTGAGCGCCAGCGGGTTCGCGCCGACCACGATGCCCTCCGTAGCTGCTCGGCAGTATCGACCTTGGTCGCACCGCTGCTGGCTGCGGCGTCGACTTTCGGATTGGAGGGTTCCCCGTCCAAGACCCTTAGTTTGTATTCGAGATCCAGCAAACGCTGAACCATTGCAGATTCCAGCAGTCCAAGTCCGACAAACCCCAACGTTTTGGCTTTCACGATGGAAATTGCCTATTCAAAACGACGAGAAGACTTGTGAAAGAAGAGCAAATGGCCCCCAGGCGAAAGTACGATGCTCTTGCCTTGGGTCGGACGGCCATAAGCCGTTCGACCTGATTCGTGATCACTATCGTTCCGGAAAGGCCGGGTGCCAGAGGCGGCGGTCGGTGTCACGTTCATACCCGCGGCCCGACGGCGCGCTGAGCAGTTCCATCTGCGTGCCCCAGGGGGCGAGGAAATAAACCCAGGTCACTCCGGCTACAGGTCCATCCGTGCGCACCGTTGGCTCGCCGAGAATACGCACATTATGGCCTTTGAGGTATTCGACCGCTGCGTTCATGTCATCCACGTAGAAGGCCAGATGATGGCCACCAATATCGCTGTTCTTCGGGGGAGCTAATTCTTGATCCGGCGCGCCGTATTCGAACAGCTCGATATTCGAACCGTGGCCGCAGCGAAGAAATTTCAAACGTTTCACCACAGACCGTGGATGCACGTTCAGATGGTTCCGCATCCAGTCATCGTCATCAGACTGAATAGGGCCGAATTCAAAAAAAGGCTCGCATCCCAGGACATTCACCAGGAAGTCGACGGCCTCGTCCATATCGGGAACCGTAAGACCCACGTGGTCCATTCCACGCAACCCCGGCAGGCCATGGCGCGCGCCTGTCTCGGTGCCGGTGATCGGTTTTTTCGATATGGCCCGAGTCATTACGCAGCTTCCCGCGCTCTAGTCATCCCAGAGATCGCATTCACGGCGATATCAGTCGAATTCCGGCGCAACGCCCGGCGGCATGGAAAACCCGAGATCGCCACGCTCGATGATAGGCTCCTTGCCGCCGTTTGCCTCAATCATGCAAGTTTGGCTTATACGGGCATCTTCATCTACCTTGACCGGATCACAGATTTTCATGATCTCGCTCATTAGCTCTTCCATAACACCGGTACAGTCTGGATCAGTCGAACGATCATCTACTTCATCGGGATCATCCTTGAGATTAAAGAGCTGGTCCGGATAGCCGACGTAGTGGACTAGTTTCCAGTCGCCTTTGCGCAGCATGAACGCCGCTTTTTTCGAGCCCATGGCATGGTATTCCGAGAACACCGGCCTGTCTGATTCCGCGCCGCCGATCAATTCGCCGACACTTGTGCCGGGCGTGCCCTCCGCCACTGCGTCGCCCGCACCGACCGAGTCCATGATGAAGGGGTAGATGTCCAAAAGACTGGTCGGCGTGTCGACGACCGTACCCGGCGCAATGTCGGACCCAGACACGATCAATGGCACCGCCACGGCTTCCTCGTACATCAGCGACTTGCCCCAGGCTCCTCGTGCACCCATGTTGTCTCCGTGATCGGTCACATAGATGGTGCGCGTATCTTCCAGGCGCCCGGTTTGCCCAAGCGCATCCAGAACCAGACCGACTTGTTCATCCATGAATGAAATCAGCCCGAAATAACCCGCTTGGGCGCGCTTGACCATTTCGGGCGACTCGAAAAACTCGTCATACGCAAAAGTGTTGCGATAGTCGTCTACATATGGGTGGATTTGCGCTTTGCGAAGGTGATAGAGCTTGGGCTCGGGCAGGTTTTGATTGTAGTAGTGGAAGAAGTGTTGCGATGGCGCCGTCAGCGGAAAATGTGGTGCCACCCAGGATACGAAGAGTACCCAGGGCTTATCCTGATACTTTGGCGCTTCCTCGTGCAGCCAAGTGATGGCATTGGATGTGATATCGCGGTCATAGCGCGTGTAGACCGACTCTCCCGGTCCTGCCATTTGCGCCATCTTCCATGATGACCCGCGCTTGACCATATCTTCATCCCGGATGAGGCCGAGCAAATCGCCCTTCGCTTCGACCATGTGCATTGATATTCGTTCATCCGAAAAACCGTTATCGTCCTCCGAGGATCGAAAATGAAGCTTTCCGATCGAGACGGTTTGATGCCCGCGATCGCGAAGTTGGCTGTGCCAACTTGGGACGGAGCCGTCAAATGCCGTGGCATTGTCCCAGGCTCCAATCTGGTGAACGTACTTTCCCGTCGCGAAGGCCGCCCTTGCAGGCACACAGACCGGGCAAGGCGTATAGGCGTTGCTAAATCGTGCCCCGCCGGCCGCAAGCCGGTCCAGGTTTGGCGTTTGCACGATTTCGTGCCCATAGCACCCGGTTGCCGAACGAGTATGCTCATCCGACATCATGATCACCAGGTTCTTGGGCTTCACGAGACTAACCCCCTAGACTTGGCTGCCAAAAAACCGCCCATGTAATTGCAAATTCGGATGCGTACCGCACTGAACGCATTGCAAAATTTGTATCGTCCTTGCCACCGCGAACCATTCGCGATAAATATAAACTAACGCCATGGGTACTATATAGTTATAATTCTATATAGCTAGTTTTTAATGTACACGCCCTATCCCGCACGAGGAGGCGAGCCTTGAATGAGTGAACGGACTGCGCAGCTGGACCCTGTTCGTGCAGCGCGGGTCCTTATGGCGCTTGACGAATTCCTGCCCATAGAACTGAAGCTGTCGGATGCGGCTTTGCCCAAGTACGTGCGTCTCGAGAATGCGCTTGTTCGCGCGATTGAAGCAGGGGTCATGGTCGAAGGCGACAAGCTTCCCAGCGAGTCGGAGCTGACTTCGATCTCCTCTTTCAGCCTTGGAACCGTTCAAAAAGCGCTCCGATCCATGGTCGACGCCGGCCATATCGTCCGGAAAACCGGTGTCGGCACCACCATTCAAACAAACGCACAAAGCATGCGTCATCCACTGCATGCGCGTTTCAGCAGGCACGATGGCCCCTTTTTTCCCGTCTTCGCAAAGATCATCGGCCGCAAAAACGAACAAGGCCGAGGTCCTTGGACCAATGTGCTCGGCGACGATGCGACGATCATTCGGCTCGACAGGCGCCTGGAGATCGGAAGAGAGTTCGTTGCCGTTTCGAATTTCTACGTGGATGCCGCGAAGTTCCCGTTTTTCAAGGACCGGCCGGTAAATCAGTTTGCCACCGAGAACTTCAAACTTCTGGTGGAAAACGAAACCGGCCGAAAAGTGCGCCGTCTCGACCACAAGATCACTTGGTCTAAAGCCAAGCCGGAGGTATCCGGCCATATCGGCGTCGAGACGGGCGCTCAGATTCTCGAGATCAAACTGTCCGCATGGGACCGATCGAATGATCCTCTTTATTACCAGATCCTCCACATCCCGCCGAACGACCTGGACCTGACAATAGAAAGCCTGGTTTGAGGCGCCGATCACGGTCGTTGAGGTGACCGTCCGCTAAACGCGTTCAACAATTTCGACCCAATTATCTTCCGGATCGCGCACGCAAAAGTATCGCTGACCCGTTCGTCCTACGGTGATTTCTCTCTCTATTTTAACGCCGGAACTTTTGAGGTTTTCGAGAGACCCTTCCAAGTCCGGTGTCGACAATGCGATGTGCCGCAAGCCGGCGACCTTGAGGTCTAGACTGAGATCATCCCTGGCGTTTGACGGGCTCGCATCTTCTCGATTCCAGAAAAGCTCCAGCACAACGCCGCCGAGTTGCAGACGCCGGACCGACAAGGATCCGTCGGGGGCGTCCCACTTTTGGTCTCTTCGAAATCCAAGCCGCTCATAAAACGCCGACATCGATCGCAAGTCTTGTACGACGATCGCAGTGTGATGAAATTCATATGAAGTCATGACATCCCCCCTTCCGAACTGAGCTTAGCTGGCGGGCAGCATCCTCGCGAGAGGTCATTTGTGAACGCTGTTAATTGGGTTGTTGAACATAAAGCTATACATAAATAAGACTATACAGTAAGGTGAGTCCTGAAAAAAGGTCGTTGGCTCGGGCATAGCGGGTTCGGTCATAGTTGCCCGATTGCCTTACTTACATTTTTGTACGTACTTGATGGTTTTAATGTCATGTACCAAAGTTTTTCAGCCGACAAATTCGTGACTACTAACGATGGCATCCGTGTTCATGAGATTGCCGCAGGGCGTGGTGACGAATGAATTGCCGGCCGCAACCCGCAAGGCGAGTCGAATTCGGGGCTATGGCCGAATATATGTGCCGAAAAATGAACCAGAGGATGGTCAACGGATGAGTAAGAATCTATCGCCGGATGTGTCTGAATGTCTTGAGCTTCTGAAGACAATGTATGTCATCCGCTACGCCGAGGAACAACTCGGGGATGACTTCGCGGCCGGCAAGTTGCCGGGCGGAGTCCACTTGTCGATCGGTCAGGAGGCCGTGTCGGCCGGGATATGCGCCCACCTCACCGATCGGGACAAGGTTTCCAGCACTCATCGGGGGCACGGGCACTTCTTGGCGAAGGGCGGCGAACCCAAACACTTGATTGCCGAAATCTACGGTAAGGAGGAAGGCTGCTGCCGCGGAATGGGCGGCTCCCTGCATGTTGCCGACTATTCGAAGGGGATCATTGGCGCGAATGGAATTGTCGGGGCTGGTATCCCGGTCGCTACCGGCGCGGCCCTGGCTAATCATTTGGACGATGACGGCAGCATGACGGTGGTGTTTTTTGGCGACGGCGCATCAAACCAGGGCGTCCTGCAGGAATCCATGAACTTTGCGGCGCTTTGGAAACTGCCGCTTCTATATGTCTGCGAAAATAACCAGTTTGGCCAATTTTCGCCGACGGCAACCGTCACCGCCGGGGTCATTAGCGATCGGGCGAAGGCCTTCGATATCCCCGTTGAAGTCGTCGACGGAAACGACGTGCGCGCCGTTTGGCAGACGATGGCGGGGGCGGCAGACCATATCAGGTCGGGCAAGGGACCGGTCTTCATCGAGGCCCATACCTACCGCATCAGAAACCACTTCGAACGCGAACACCTGGTCATCAAGACGCCTTATCGGACGGAGGAAGAAGTCGAGAAAATGCGTCGCGAACGCGATCCGATCGAAATGCTGCAAGAGTGGCTGAAGGACGAGAATTTGGCCGACGAGGCGACGTGTCAGGCGATTGACAAGGACGCAAAGACCCTCGTCGATGAGGCTGTCGCCTTTGGAGACGCCGGCACACCGCCACCTTTGGATGTCGGGGAAAAATACCAGTTTGTGGGGACATCCAGCTAATGGCGCGTACGAGATTCATTCAGGCAATCAATGATGCCATCCGCGAGGAAATGGAGCGGGACGAGAAGGTTTTCGTTTTCGGAGAAGACGTTGAAGCCAGCATATTCGGCGATACGGCTGGGTTGGCCGAGCGCTTCGGAAAGCGCCGCGTCCGGAACACGCCCATATCCGAAAATACCCTGACCGGCATGACGGTTGGCGCTGCCGCCTGTGGCTACCGCCCCGTGCTGCACATTATGTTCGCCAACTTTTTGTTCACCGGGATGGACGGCGTCGCGAACCAGTTGGCCAAGGCGCGGCTCATGTCCGGCGGCCAAATCGAACTTCCGGCCACGATTATCGCCAGCTACGGCGGCGGACGAGCCAATGCGGCCCAACATTCGGACACGCCCTATTCCGCGTTCATGAATCTCGGCGGGGTTCACCTTGTGGTGCCGTCCAATCCGGCCGATGCGAAGGGTCTTTTGAAATCGGCCATCCGGAGCAATGACCCGGTGCTGTTTTTCGAGCCCGGCGGCAGAGGCGGCGAGATGGGCGACGTTCCGGATGAGGAGTACCTCACGCCAATAGGCAAGGCCGCCGTTGTGCGCCAGGGCGGAGACCTGACCCTCATCAGCATGGGGTCAACCATGCGCATGACAATTCAGGCGGCCGATCAGCTCGCGGAACAAGGATTGGAGTGTGAAGTCGTTGATGTCCGCACGCTGGCGCCGCTGGACGAAGAAACGATTTGCGCCGCCGCCGAGCGCACCGGGCGGGTCGTGATCGTCGATGAGTCCCGCGAACGGGCCAGCGCCGCAAGTCACATAGCGGCGGTGGTTGCAGAAAAATCCTTCGGGCATATGAAAGCGCCGATCAGGCGGGTGACGGCGCGCAATGCCGGTCTTCCTCTTGCACCGGCCAGCGAACAATATCTGCTCCCGAACGTGGATAAGATCGTGGCCGCGGCGGTTGAAATTTCAGAGAACGGGAGGCTGCCGGCATGAAAGCCACCTTAAAGCTGGCCCGGGTGGGAATGACCATGGAAGAGGCCACCGTCGTGCGTTGGGCCAAGCAGCCTGGCGAATCGTTCGTCGAAGGCGAAGTCCTCTACGAGATTGAAACCGAAAAAGTGACCCAGGAGGTCGAAGCACCGGGGAACGGATCCTTAGTCGAGATTCTCGCCCCCGAAGGGGCCGAGATTGCCGTGGGCGACGACGTCTGTGTCGTCGAATCGGCGTAGCTCGTAAGCAAGGGCGGCTCATGAAGCTCGAACCCAAAGCCGAGGCGATGCTGGCGGGAGAAATGGGTGCGGCGCGAATGTGGGCCGTTGAGCACCAACTCCAAGTCGGACGCATGTTCGACGCTTCGGATATGGTCGAAGTGAGCCAAGCCCATATGATGGCGGACCCTGAATCAATGGGCGAAGCCGGGGTGGCGTTGATCGAGGGTTTCGCGGCACTGCCCGAAGCGGATCGGCGCGTGGCCATACCCATGATTACCGACCCGCGGGGCGTCGACCTGAACTACTACGATCCCCTCGGCCAGACCGAAGACATGGCGAACCTGGAACGAAGGTTCATTGCCGCGTGCCGATCGCTCGGCATCATGATGACGAATACCTGCATCAACTATCAGACCATCATGTCGCCGGTTCGCGGCGATCATGTCGCCTACGGCGACACCGGCGTGGTCATCTACTCGAACAGCATCTGTGGGGCGCGGTCGAACTTTGAAGGCGGCCCGTCGGCTTTGGCGGCGGGTTTGACCGGCTACACGCCGCGATACGGGTTGCACCTCGAGGAAAACCGCCGGGCAACGCGCCGCTATGTGGTCGAGGAGCAGCCGCGCGGTCTAACCGACTGGGGTGTGCTGGGGGCGGTTGTCGGCAGACGCGCCGGGTCGTACTGGGAAGTCCCGGTGATCGAGGGCATTGAAACCGTGCCGACCTCGGATCAGGCCAAGCACATGGGTGCGGCCATGGCAAGCTATGGCTCCACGCCGCTTTTCCACATTGTCGGGATCACGCCGGAGTGCGCGGCGATTGAGGATGTGGACGGCGAGGGCCTGCGCGGCGAAAAGATCACCAAGGACGACCTCGACGAATTTCGCGGCGGCTTCGGCGCGAGCGGCGAAGAGGTCGACGTCGTGGTTTTCGCGGCGCCGCAGCTTTCGCTGGTCGAAATGGGAGAGGTCGCGGCGCTTTGCCGCGGACGCAGGCGGCATGACGACACGGCATTCCTGGTCTGTACGCCGGCCGGCGTCTATGCCGACGCGAAATCGACGGGTTTTGTCGATGCGATCGAAGACTTCGGTGGGCGGGTGCTGCAAGGGACCTGTTTCTACCAGCAATACGCCCGGGAGATCGGCGAAGCGAACGGTTGGACCCGGCTTTTGTCGAACTCCGCCAAGATCGTGAACATTCTTGGCGGGTACGGCTACAAGCCGGCCTTGGCTTCCATGGAAGACTGCGTCGCCTCCGCCGAAGCGGGAAGAATTGTCTAATGGTCAAAGTGCTCCGTTGCCATGTTGGAATAGGTCCCCGCGTCGAAGGCGAGGCGATGGTCGCCAACGACAATTTTTCGGCGCGGTATGATTTGGATCGGAATCGGGGGGTGTTTTCGCGGCCGGAACACGCCTTGGCCGGCCAAAGCTACGTCGACAAAATCCTTGTCCTCAATACCGCAAAGGGCGGGGTGGCCACGGCGTGGATGCTCTACGAGATGATGTCCCGCGGCATTGCGCCAAAGGCGCTGTTGCTCAATTCGGCCAATTCGATCCTGGCGCAGGGTGCGGCCCTGGCCAATATGACCCTTTGCGATCGATTTGATGCCGGAGATGTCACGCAACTGATAGCGACCGCGGACCGGGTCAGAGTCGATCCCGAGGCTGGCGAGGTGACGATGCTGGACGCGAACTGATGCGGAATCGGCCGAGAGGGCGACATGGGAGCCTTGGGACATGCCGAGCACGCATGGACCACCGTCGAAGATCTTTGGTCGAATTCGAAATTGGCAAACCAAATTAGGGTGGCGGGAATCGCGACCCAACCAACTGCCTGAGAGCAAATTCCGAATGCAAACAGGCGCAACAAGCAAGGAGGAGAGACGATGAAAGTTCGATACTTAACGCAAACTATTCGAAACGCCCGCGTACAGGCGCTTTCGGCGATCAGCGCCATGGTTTTTACCCTGGGGTTGATACTGCCGTCCGGGGCCACGCCGGCAATGGCGCAGACCGATAAGTTGGTGCTGGCGCTGACGCCGCCGAGCGGCCAATCCACGCGCTTCTGGTCGACTCCGCCCAGTTGGCTGTTCGATCCGTCCCTGGAGTCGCTCGTGGAGCAAGATCCGGTCACCGGTGAGTACACCGGCAACGGGCTGGCCACCTCCTGGGAGCACAACAAAGACTTTACGGAGTGGACTTTCAAACTGCGCAAGGGCGTCCAGTTCCATTACGGCTTCGGCGAATTCACCGCGGCGGACGTGGTGCACAGCTATGCGCTGCATACCGGCCCGGACTCAACGGTGCCGGGTGTTGCGCAGCTTAGAGGCGGCAAGGCGGAGGCCTTGGACCGCTATACCGTACGCTTCACCTACGACAAGCCTCGTGTCCGTTTGCTGTTCATGCACGCCGCCCGCGCGTTGATGAAGATCTACAGCAAGGCCCAGTTCGACAAGGAAGGACTGAAGGGCTACGACCGGCGCTTCGCCGGCACCGGACATTTCCGGTTCGTATCGCTGGAGCCGACGGCGATCCGTTACGAACGGGTAGACAATCACTACTCCGGCATCGTCCCGGACTTTCGGGAAATGGAAATGCGCTTTGTGGCGGAGAACGCGACAAAGCTGGCGATGCTGCTAGCCGGAGAAGCGCACATTACCGAACTGCCGCGCGAGCTGGTGGTCGATGCACTCAAAGCAGGGATGAAAACGGCGCAGTCTGCGAAGCCCACCATGCAGACGGACATCGTATTCAACGGTCTTTATTGCGAGTCCAAGGACCCCAATTGCCGGCGGGACCTGCCCTGGTTCGACGTACGTATCCGCGAGGCGATCAATCGATCCCTCAATCGCCAAGAGATGCTGGAAGTGCTGTTCCCCGGTGGGGGTGCATCCCTGGCGGCCCGACACTCGATGGTCCGCGGCAACGAGGGTTACGACCCGATGCTGGTGGAGCGATTTGAGGCGGAGTACGGGTACGACCTCGAGAAGGCCAAGCAACTTATGTGGCATGCGGGCTATCCGGATTCATTCAAGGACCCGACTATCACCCTGATTATGACAGCGATTCCCGGTCAGCCGGAAATCCCCCTGCAAATGGAGATGGTCCACCAATATCTGACCAAGGTCGGATTCAAGGTTAAATTTAAGGAGGTGGATCACGCCGGCGTCGGGGCGCTGGGCCGGGCCCGCAAACTGTACGCACTGAATCCGCTCCGCAACGCGCCGCCGCGGCCGACGGAGATAGCGTTCCGGGCGTTCTACAGTAATCCGGGCGGACCCTATCAGGGCTGGGAGGATGACTGGACTTCCGCGAGGATCAAGGAGATGGTCAACTCCGTGGATATGAAGGAGCGCGACCAGATTGCACGGCGGTTGTTCAATTATTTGTACGAACAATACGTCGACATCCCATTGTTCGAGGTGTTCACCCAGATTCCGTACAATCCGAAAGTCGTGTCCGGCTGGCAGTTTCCCGGCGCGACCACCTC
Organism: Rhodospirillales bacterium; assembly: GCA_022823235.1. Classification (GTDB taxonomy): domain Bacteria; phylum Pseudomonadota; class Alphaproteobacteria; order Rhodospirillales; family UBA2165; genus JAJDXO01. The sequence continues at coordinate 28,157 of JAJDXO010000037.1, read as the reverse complement.
GGGCTACAGTCACTTCCATCTGATCAAGGCCGCCAAGTAGAAGGAGGCCACATCAGAAGGAGACAATGAGTGCGCCGCTTCCTGGCCATCAGGATTGCACAAAGCCTGCTGGCGATGCTCGCGATCAGCGTCATAGCGTTCGGTATGACACACCTGAGCGGGAGCCCGGTCGACTCCATGCTGCCGGAGGACGCCGGACCTGAGGAAGCGGCGCAGCTAACGCGCGAATTGGGGCTGGACCGGCCGATCCATGTTCAGTACTTCAAGTTCCTCGGCCGCGTCATGACCGGCAATATGGGCGACTCGATCATGTCGCCCGGAGCCAGCGCACTCGGGGTCGTCATGGACCGGATGCCTGCGACGCTGCTGCTCGGTGGGTTCGCGATTATCGTCAGCACGATAATCGCGATACCCATCGGAGTGCTGACAGCTGTCTACCGGGACACCGCCTTCGATGCGGCGGGTAAGATCATCGCGCTGCTTGGCCAGGCGGCGCCGCCTTTCTGGCTCGGGATCGTTCTCATCTGGGTCTTCGGCGTGACGCTGGACTGGTTCCCCACGTCGGGGCGCGGCGGCTTCTCCCACTTTGTGCTGCCGGCGATCGCCATGGGCTGGTTCCAGGTCGCCGCACTGATGCGCATCACCCGCTCGTCGATGCTGGAGGTCCTGGACAGCGAGTACATCAAGCTCGCTCGCGTAAAGGGTGTACCGGAGTGGCGGATAATTTGGGTGCACGCGCTCAGGAATGCGGCCATCGCCCCGCTCACGTACTTCGGTGTCATCGCCGGGATCATCCTCACCGGATCCGTGGTCATCGAGACGGTCTTTGTCTGGCCCGGCGCGGGCCAGCTCGCGGTCGAGGCAATCCGGGCCCGGGACTTCCCGGTCGTCCAGGCGGTGGTACTGACCTTTGCAGCGGTGTTCATCCTGGCCAACCTGCTCGTTGATACGCTCTATGCCTACGTGGATCCAAGGATTCGCTACAGATGAGCAGCGACGAGCAAAAATCGGTGGCGCCAATCGAGCCGGGCTCCGAACGGCCCCCTGAACCTCAGCCCTCAAGCGGTCGCCGGCGCGCTCGGTGGCGGAATTATCCCGTCGTGTCGATCTTCATCCTGGTCGCTCTGCTCGTCTTTCCGGCGATCACCGCCGACTGGCTGGCTCCTCACGATCCGCTCCAGGGCTCCATCCCGGACCGCCGCGAGCCGCCCGTGTTCTTCGGCGGCACCTGGGAGTATCCGCTCGGCACGGACCGGATCGGACGCGACATCCTCAGCCGGATCATTCACGGGGCGAAGGTCTCGCTTTCGATCTCCCTGATCGGTATCTTCTTCGGGGGCGTGCTGGGGACGCTGCTGGGTCTGCTGGCCGGCTACTTCCGCGGCTGGCTCGACGCTGTCGTCATGAGACTCGTTGACATTTCGCTGGCGTTGCCGACCATCCTGCTGGCGCTAGTGCTGGCGGTCTCGGTCGGGCCCAGCTTCCAGACCGTGATCATAGTTGTGGTCTTTGTGCTCTGGGCTTTCTACGCCCGGCAAGTCCGCGGCGAGGTTCTCAGCATTCGTGAGCGTGACTTCGTGGCGCGCGCGCGCGTGGCCGGCAACTCGCACGCCAGGATCATCGTTCGCCACATCCTGCCGAACGTCGCGAACACCATAATCGTGCTGGCCACACTCCAGGTGGGGTCGGTGATAATCCTGGAAGCTGCCCTCAGTTTCCTCGGGGTCGGGATACCTAAACCCACGCCCGCCTGGGGCCTGATGGTTGCCGACGGCCGCCAGCTCATCGTCAGCGCCTGGTGGATCTCGTTATTCCCCGGCCTGGCGATCACGTTGACGGTACTCGCGCTGAACCTGTTTGGAGACTGGGTGCGCGATCGGCTCGATCCGAAACTCACCCAGGTATGAGCGCCATGACCCTCGGTGACACCATCCTCCAGGTCGAAAACCTGCAGACCCATATCGACACCAAGATGGGACTGGTGAAGGCGGTCGACGGCGTCTCGTTCTCGTTGCGCCGGGGCGAGACGCTCGGCATCGTCGGGGAATCGGGAAGCGGGAAGTCGATGACCGCGCTCAGCATACTGCGCCTGGTCCCCCGGCCGGCTGCGCGGATAGTCGGCGGGCGGGTGTTGCTCAACGGCGAGGATCTGCTGAGCTACGACGCCGAACGGATGCGGCGTGTGCGCGGCCGGGCAATCTCGATGGTGCTGCAGGATCCCCAAACCTCGCTCAACCCCGTCTATAGCATTGGCGGGCAAATCACGGAAGCGATCGCCAATCAACAACGCAAGCTGCCGCGCCTCGAACTCCTGAAGCGGGCCGTCGCGGCGCTAAAGACGGTGCACGTGGCCGCGCCCGAGCAGCGGGTGCGCGATTATCCGCATCAGCTGAGCGGCGGCATGAAGCAGCGCGTGGTCGCCGCGATCGCGAACTCGTGCGAGCCCCAGATCCTGATCGCCGACGAGCCGACCACCGCACTCGACGCCACGATCCAGGCGCAGTACCTGCGTCTGTTAAAGGAAATCCAGCAGGAATCGGGACTCTCGATCATCTTCATCACCCACGATTTCGGCATCGTCGCGAACATGTGCGACCACGTCGCCGTGATGTACGGCGGACGGGTGGTCGAGTACGGACCGGTGCGGGCGATTTTCAACTCGCCGGCGCATCCATACACCCGGGCGCTGCTCAGCTCGGTGCCGGCCGTCGACCGGACGGTTGACAGGCTCTATTCGATACCCGGCCAGCCGCCAATGCTTTGGGACCTCCCTCGAGGGTGCCGGTTCGCTCCCCGCTGCGAGTGGGCGGATTCGCACTGCCATCAGGAGTATCCACCGACCGTTCCCAGTCTCGATGCCGGGCAGGCGGCGCACACCGCGAGCTGCTGGAAGCTCGAGGATATCGGGTTGGAGAACGTACGATGCTGAAGATCGAAGGATTGAAGAAGCACTTCCCCGTGACCGAGGGATTGTTGGCAAGGGAAATCGGCAGCGTGCGCGCCGTGGACGGCATCGACCTGTCCTGCGCCCCGGGTGAAACCCTTGCGCTGGTCGGCGAGTCGGGATGCGGCAAGACCACGACGGCACGACTGGTTCTGAGGCTCGAAACCCCGACCGAGGGGCGCGCGCTGGTGGACGGCGAGGACGTCCACAGTCTTCGCGGCGCGGCGCTCAAGCGCTTCCGGACCCGCGTCCAGGCGGTGTTCCAGGACCCCTGGAGTTCGCTGAACCCGCGCATGCGCGTGCGGAACATCGTCGCCGAGACGTTATTGGTGAACGAACGCCGGAGCCGGCGCGAGATCGACGAGCGCGTCGCAAAAGCGCTGCTCGACGTCGGGCTGCAGCCCGAGCAGGCCCGCAACTTCCCTCACGAGTTCAGCGGCGGCCAGCGCCAGCGGATCGCCATCGCGAGCGCCCTGATCTCCGAACCCAAGCTGCTGATCCTGGACGAGCCGGTTTCCGCCCTCGACGTGTCGATCCGCTCGCAGATCATGAACCTGCTCAAGGATCTGCAGCAGCGATACGGAATAGCCTACCTGCTGGTGGCGCACGACCTGGGTACGACACGCTATCTCGCGGACTGGCTCGCCGTCATGTATCTGGGCAAGATCGTCGAGTACGCCGAGAAGGCGTCGCTGTTTCAGGAACCCCGCAATCCATACACCAAGGCGTTGTTCTCCGCCGCACTCTCCGCCCACCTGGACCAGTCGCGGAACGAGGTCATCCTTTCGGGCGAGGTACCATCGCCGATCGACCCGCCGAGCGGGTGCAGCTTCCATCCACGCTGTCCGCTCAAGGTCGGTCCCATCTGCGCCGAGGTAACGCCAAAGCTCAAGCCGGTGCAGGGCGCGAAGAACCATTGGGTGGCGTGTCATCTCTACTAAGACAGTAGCGCGCGAACCCGACTCCCAATCTAGAGGTTACTTGACGACGTAAACGCCTATATCAACCAACCCAACAGGAGAAACTAAAATGAGACTTAGAAATTGGCTACAAGGACTTGCAATCGCGGTGACCGCGTCACTGCTTGTCACCTCGGATGCATCGGCCCGGGAGCTCAAGGTCGGCAGCTACGACCCGGAAGCTCACTACTTGGTCCAGCACGCCTACATACCCTACTTCAAGGAAATCACCCGTCGAACGAATGGTGAGCTGACATTCAAGTGGTTCCATGGCGGAACTCTTGTGAAGGCCCCTCAGATGGTCGAGGGCGTCAAGTCCGGGCTTGTCGATATTTCCATCCACTCGGCCTTGTTCACGCAGGAAAGCCTTTTTCCTGTAACCCATGTGATGACCCTGCCGTTTCAGTTCGACACCACGGTACAGGGCAACCACGTCCTGCAGAAGATGTTCTACAACACACCGGAATTTCAAAAGGAATATGAAGGCATGGTTCCGGTTCACTTCCATGTGTCGGATTTCTTTAACCTGCACGTTCACAAGGATGTCAAACCCGTCCGGACGCTCGAAGACTTGAAGGGCATGGAAATTGGCGCCTTCTCGAAATCCGGCGTGCAATACAGCGAACTCCTGGGAGCGACACCCCGGAACATCGTTCTTGAAGACCTTTACGTGTCTTTGCAGCGAAAAGCGATTGACGCCGTGTGGTTCCCGACCGCGCCGATCGTCAAGTGGAAGTTGACGGACCACACGTCAAACCATTCTCTGGTTGGCGGCCCGTTCGTTTTGATTCCCAGCGCTGTGGCGAAACCCGTCTGGGATAGCCTCACCGCCAAACAGCGGGCGGTGTTCAAATCGATGGAGAACGAACTGACGAACTTCACCGGTGCGCTTGTCGACAACCGCCGCGCATCCTCCGTGCGCAAGATGACCGAACGGGGCGATACGATCGTTCGCCTATCGCCCGAAGAAAAGGCTCGGTGGGTCAAGCAAGCCCAGCCTGCATACGATAAATGGCTGGCGCTGATGAAAGAGAAAGGCGTCGATGGCCCAACCATTCTCGCGCGGGTGAAAGAATATGCGAAAGAGTTCAAAGGCATAAAATACACCGCCGGTGATTGGTGGGGCGACAATTGGAAGGAATAGTCGTCCCGGCGACAGGAACGGCTCCAGGCCGTTCTGATTGAAGAGGCGGGCCGCCGTCGACTCCCAGCGGTGGCCCGCAGCCTCACGAAGCAAATGCGCCGGAAGAAATTTTTTGCGACAATGAGGCCGCCGACGACCTCGGTTCGGCGACATGCTTTCAGAGGAAAGGCCTAATGGCAAAAGAGGGTCAGGGATTAGATAACCCGGTCGACATCATTCACCTCGAAACGAGCAATGTTCCGGCCGAGCCCGAAGCGGGAGAAGATATTTTTGGGCTTATCGCACGGGGCGCGCACAAAATCCTCGATCCGGTTTGCCGATATCTTTGCTATGCCGCGGCGATCCTCACCTTGATCATGTCTATCGCCATGGTCGTGGATCTGGTCAGCCGTTTGGTGTTCAGCAAACCCCTTACGGGAATGATCGAGCTTCAGACCTACATGCTGGTCTTCATGGCATTTTTCAGCATCGGTTACACCATGCTCAAGAACCAGCATGTCGCCGTCGACCTGTTTACATCGCAACTGTCACTACACGTAAACAGCATACTGCAAAGCATTTTCAGCATCTGGGGCACTTTCATCTTTGCGGCGATGAGCTGGTTAAGCGCCGCGCGCGGGATCGAGGCGTTCGAAAGCGGGCAGATCTCGGATATCCTGATGATGCCGTTCTGGCTGCTCTATTCGGCTGCCTCCCTCGGAACGCTTCTTTTGGCGTTGGCTTTGGCGGCATTGTTGTTTTCGCACCTGTCCGGGCTCAATCGGCACTACAAGGACCGTGTGAAATTCTGGACGACAGTGGCCCTTATCGTCGCCGTTTCCCTCGCCGGTATCTTCTCGGCCGAAATTCTCAAATTGGTTTTGCCCAAACTCAGCGCGCCGACCATCGGCATTATCTATACGACATTGCTGATGGTCATTTTGCTTCTGGGATTCCCGGTTGGCTTTGCAATGGCCTTCGCCGGTCTCACGGGACTGTTCTATCTGGTGGATTACCGCGTCGCGTACAACGTCGCAAAAGTGAATACCTATGATGCCGTTGCCGTGTATTTCTTCGTCGTGATCCCGTTTTTCCTGCTGATGGGCTTTCTCATTCTACACGCGGGGATCGGGGCAAAGCTCTACAATGCCGGTATCAAGGTATTTGGACGCTTGCCTGGAGGACTGGCGGTCGGAACGGTAGTGGGATGCGGCGGATTTGCCGCCATATGCGGCGACAGCGTCGCTTCGGCCGCGACGATGGGGTCCGTTTCCGTTCCGGAAATGAAAAAGTACAACTACGACGACTCGCTTGCCACGGGTGCCGTGGCCGCCGGCGGCACACTCGGAATTCTGATCCCTCCAAGCATCGGCTTTGTGGTGTACGGCATCATAACCGAGCAATCGATCGGAAAGATGTTCATGGCGGGCATTGTTCCCGGCATCATCCTGACCATAGGATTTGCCGCCGCCGTTTACGTGCAGTGCCTCATCAACCCGAAACTGGGACCCAAGGCGGAGAAGTTCCCATTCCGGGAGATCGCCTGGTCGATATTCGAAATTTGGCCCGTGGGTGCGCTGTTTGCCGCCGTGATCGGGGGCATCTATTCAGGAATTCTGACGCCGACGGAAGCCGGCGGTATTGGGGCCAGCGGCGCACTGCTGATCGCGCTCTTCGCCAAAGGGTTCAATCGCCACAAGCTCTTTGATGCGCTTCTCGAGGCCACGACGACCAGCGCCATGATCTTTACGATCCTGATCGGGGTCGGATTACTTGGATATATGATAACGCTGACCGATCTGCCCCGATCATTCGCGGATTATCTGAACGGCTTGGATGTCTCCCGCTACGTTATCTATACGCTGATCCTGCTTCTTTATTTGGTTCTGGGCATGGTCATGAACATCATTCCGATGATGATGCTGACATTGCCGATCCTCTTCCCCACCGTGGTTGGCCTTGGCTTCGATCCGATCTGGTTCGGGGTCATCATGGTCATCATGATGGAGATGGGCCAGATCACCCCGCCCATCGGTATCAACGTTTTCGTCATCCACGGGGTGGCGAAGAAGTATGACGTATCGATGGCGACGATTTACAAGGGCATCATTGCATTCGTCATCGTCGAGATTCTTGTTATCGCTCTGCTGACGTTCTTCCCGGGTATCGTTTTGTGGCTCCCGAATTCAATGGACATCCTGGCCCCCCTTGAGTGATGGGGAGTGAAGACGACCGGCAGGGCCGCGATCGTCGCTTGCCCGTGACGCAGGTCGAGAGGAGAAATCATGAAGGCCGCTGTCTTATTTGAACCGAACTCACTCTTTCGGATCGAAGAGATATCGTTGAGGGAGCCCGAGGCACATGAGGTCGTTCTGCGGACGGCATTCGCCGGGCTATGCCACACGGATCTGCATTACATGGAGGCCCAGACTCCTTATCCCATGCCCGTGGTTCTTGGTCATGAATCTTCCGGTATCGTGGAGGCCGTCGGACCGGAGGTCCGGTATGTGAAACCGGGTGATCATGTCGTCACTTGCCTGTCGGTCTTTTGCGGCACGTGTGAATATTGTACGACCGGGCGGCCGGCACTCTGCTTCAATCCGGACGTTAAATTTCCTCCAGGCGCATCCGACCGGCTGAAATGGGACAAATCCGGCCAGGTCCACACTTTCATGAACCTCTCTTCATTTGCCGAACAGATGCTGGTCCACGAAAATGCAATCGTAAAAATCCGGGAAGACATGCCTCTTGACCGCGCATCGCTGGTGGGGTGCGCCATCATGACCGGATACGGGGCGGTGGTGAACACGGCTAAAGTCGGTCCGGGCGATAAGGTTGCCGTTATCGCGTGCGGGGGCGTGGGTATGGCGGCCGTGAATTCCGCACGCGTTGCCGGAGCTGAACGGATTATCGCCATCGATACGGTTCCGGACAAATTGGCTCTTGCCCGTGAATTCGGCGCCACCGATGTCGTGAATCCCGGGGACGGTGACGTGGTTGAACAAGTGATGGAGATGACGGATGGCGGGGTCGATCACGCCCTTGATTGTCTGGGCTCCAAGGGCACGGCCGAAGACGCGTTCCGAATGCTCGCCTTTGACGGCACCGCGACGCTGGTTGGGCTTTTTCGCCAAGGCGAGACCATCGAACTCACCGGCTCCGATTTCCTTCGTGAGCGGAAGATCCAAGGATCGCTTCTCGGATCCAACCGCTTCCGGGTGGATATGCCCAGGATCATCGAACTTTATATGCAGGGCCGGATGGATTTGGATGCGTTCATCTCGCAAAAGATACGGCTTGAAGAGATCAACGACGGTTTTGCCGCCATGCGGGGCGGCAAGGTGCTCCGCAGTTTGATCGACTTCGATGCTGCTTCGTGACGTAACCCATTTTATCGATCAACCGGCGCGAAATGTGTTCTTCTTTGGCGGGTAAGTTATGGAACCAGGCAAGAGTAATGGCGTCGCTATAGTTACCGGTGCGGCGTCTGGAATTGGCTATTCGGTCGCACACGCACTCGGCTCGGCCGGCCATTCCGTGGCCATTGTCGATATAAACGGAGACGGTGCGGCGTCCGCAGCCGAGACAATTGGCCGGGAAACCGGAGCGACAACCTGTTGGCAGTCTGTTGATGTCGCGGATCGGGAAGCTTGCGGCGATGCGTATCGGCAAATTCTCGAAACTCTCGGAAAGCCGGGAATACTTGTCAACAACGCGGGCATAATGGTCCGCCGAAAGGGCAGGCTTGAAGACATCCCGCCGGAAGACCTCGACGAGATGATCGCAATCCATGTCGGCGGCACGCTCAATTGGTCGCGCCTCGTCATCCCCGATATGCGCCAAGCCGGGTTCGGTCGCATCATAAATCTCTCGTCATGCAATGCCGTTACGGCGGTTCCTTATCGTGTCGGTTATGTTACCGCCAAAAAGGCCATTCGGGGCGTGACCGAGGCTCTCGCTTTGGAAACCGCGAGGGCGGGGATTACCGTAAATGCGGTTGCGCCAGGCTACATTCTCACTGACGAGTTGAAGCGGCGGTCGGAGGCGGGATTTATCGATTTTGACGCGATTGCCGAGCGAACCCCGGTCGGGCGATGGGGGCGCCCCGAGGAAATCGCGGACATCATTTCCTTTCTGGCGTCCGACAACGCGGCATACATTACAGGTGCGACACTGGTGATAGATGGCGGTTTCACCATAAGAGCCGATCCTGGAGAAGATCTCGTGACCTTCGCCGGCTAAACTACCGCTCAACTCGAACGCCGCGGATCATGGCGGCGGGCCTGCGAGGTGCGAAATTCAGGCCGCTGCACGCCGTCTTTTGAACGCGCCATAGAACGGCATGAGCAAAAGAACGAGCGTCAGGATCAGAAAGGTGAGCGACAGGGGCCGCGTGAAGATCGGGGTGATATCTCCGGCGGTCGCGCTCAACCCGCTGCGCAGCTTGACCTCCGCCAATGGCGCCAGAATGAACCCGATGATGAAAGGTCCAAGCGGGATGCCCGCACGTTCCATGAAGAACCCGATGACCCCGAAGGCGAGCATCACCCAGACGTCCAGCATCGTATTGTCGAGCGCGAAGGCCCCGACGATGCAGAAGGTCAGCACAACCGGCAACAGGTAGGCGCGCGGCAGATACATCAGTTGCGACATGCGCCCCGCAAAGGACGCCATGATGACGAACATCATGATGTTCGCCAGCAGACAGGCGGCAATCATCGCCCAGACGATGTCGGCATTGTTGATGAAAAGGTACGGCCCGGGTTGAATCGAATGGATCATCAGGGCGGCAATCAGGAAGACGTCGATAATGCTGCCGGGAATTCCCATGGCGATGAGCGGGATCAGCGCCCCCCCGACGGTGGCGTTATTGGCAGCCTCGGAGGCGACAATGCCGTCATCATGTCCCGTCCCGAACTTTTCCGGTTCACGCGATGTGTTCTTCGCGGCGGTATAAGACACGACCGACCCGATATTGGCTCCCACGCCGGGCAGGATGCCGATCACCGTACCAATCGCGGATGACCGGATGAAATTGACGGTCTGCTTGCGATAGTCGCTCAGCTTCAGGATGATACTGTCGTCGACAAGGTCGACGCGTTTGAACTTGCGGTCGATTTCCAGAACATCCTTCAGAATCTGGCTGACCACGAACGCGCCCAACAGGACCGGCATCAGTTTCAGCCCGCCATTCAGCGCGTACCAGTCCCAGGTCATGCGGGGCTGCCCGGAGGACGGATCGATCCCGGGCATGGACACCAGAACGCCGAAGGCGCCGGCGATCAGACCCTTCAGCATTGAGCCCTGACTGACGGCGGCAATAAGCACCAGCGCGGACAGGATCAACGTAAAGTACTCGAACGGACCAAACCCGGTTGCCCATACGGAAATGGGCTTGGACATGGTGGCGAGAACGACCCAGGAAAACAGCCCACCGACAAAGGACGCGGCAATCCCCAGACCAAGCGCACGTCCCGGTCGCCCGGAGCGCGCCATTGGATAGCCGTCAAATGTCGTCATGACAGCGGCGGCGGTGCCCGGCATTCGCAGAAGTGACGCCGAAATCAGTCCGCCCGCGACAGAGCCCACATACATCCCGATGATGAGCGACACCGCGGTCAGCGCGTCCATGTAGTAGGTCAACGGCAAGGTCAGGGCGATCAGCATGGAGCCCGACAGGCCGGGTATCGCCCCGATTGTTACGCCCAGAAACGTCCCGAACAGCACAAAGAAGAACGGCCAGGGCGAGGCCATGGACAAAAACCCGTTGAGGAGTGACTCAATCACCGCGCGGCCCCCTCCTCACCACCAGGTCGGCAGATCGACCACAAAGACTTGCGTGAACAGATATTCACAGCCGAAGCCGACAGGTATGCCAAGCGCCAGGCCCGTCCAAGTTCCCCGGACCCGGTTTTTGCTGAGCAACACCACAAGCGCGAAAACAAATGCCGCCGTCAGGACACTGAACCCGATTGCCCGCGATGCAAGAACGACGACGTAAAGGACGGTCAAGAGCGCAACACCGACGCCCGCGCCGATGCGCTCAACGACAATATCATCCGCTTCCACGGGTTCAGCCCCGGGCAATTCCTTGGACGGCAAAAACACCCTTACCAGCATCGCCAGGCTCAGCACGAACAGGATCGCGGCTGTCCAGCGCGGCACCGGGGCCGATCCAAGCGGATCGATCAGCCCCGGCGGAAGATCCCGCACCTCGACGAATACCGCAACAGCGAGGCCCATGAACGCTATCGCGATAACCATCTCCAGGATCTTGCTGGATTCCATTGTCAACGATCCAGTAAGCCCGAAGTTCCCGCGTTACTTTTTCTGCTTGATCTTGGCGAGAGGCCCCTCAAGGTTGTTCCACATCCCAACCAGATAATCCTTGAATGCCTGGCCCCGCAGGAACGTGGGCAGGAAACCTTTGCTCTCGTACAGTTTTTTCACGCCTGGAGAGTCTGCCGCGGCTTGCAGGGCGTCGGCCAAACCGTCAATGGCTTCTTGCGGCGTGCCTTTCGGCGCGAGCCACCAGAAATCGGGGCAGAAGTTCACTTTGTATCCCTGCTCGGTGGCCGTGGGGACCGAGGGAACCTGGGGATCGCGCTCGGTCCCGGTATAGGCGATCGGTCTCAATGGCGCGTCCGCCGCCAGTTTACCGTCCGGGCCCACACTATTGTTGACGATCTCAAGGGTGGTTTGGGTGCCGACGTCGATGTGGCCTCCCACGAGCGCCGGAAAGACCTTTGTGCCCCCGCCGGTTTGCACGTGGCGGAATGAGGCTTTCGGGTCCGAGCTTTCCAGCAGGATCATCGTGATGTGGTTTTGACCCCCAATATTGACACCGGCAAGCACGGGGTCGCCGCCGTCGCGCGCATCTTTCATGAGGTCTTCCAGCGTGTGATATTTCGACTTCGAGCTGACCGAGATCATGTTGCAGAAACGCCCTGTCAGGGCGACCGGCTCAAAGTCACGCCATCCGAACTTGATTGCGCCCATGGCCTCGGCGCCCATGAGAGCAATCTGGATGAGCAGGAACTCATACCCATCCGGCTCTGCTTCCATGACGCGACGGGAACCGACAGAGAAGTGGCCGCCAACATTCAGGATCTTCATGGGCTGATTCAGCAGCTTGCCCGCACTGATTGCCTTCTCAAAGGTGCGCGGAATTGTATCCGCGGTGCCGCCGGCTCCGAACGGAACTATGATCTTAATCGGTTTTTCCGGCCATTCGGCCCAAGCTGGGCTTGCAAAGGCAAAGGACGCTGCCAGAAGCGCGGCGCCAAGTTTTTTGGTACGTGTCATGTAGAAATCCTCCCGGGTTTTTTTGGTGTCAAATCCGACGTCACCGCGCCGTGTGGCAATCTCATGAACACGGACGCCATCGTTAGTAGTCACGGATTTGTCGGCTGAAGAACTTTGGTACACGACATTAAAACCATCAAGTACGTACAAAAATGTAAGTAAGGCCGCCGGCAATTCATTTGGACATCAAAATTTCATTATCGCAGCGGCGAGCCGTCCGCGGCGCTCACGACATGTACCGATGCGTTTTCCACGTCGACCAGCCGCCTTACCGTGGGTTTGAAATTGGTTTGCCATTCGTCGGTCTCGTACACGGCCTTGTATAGCGCTTGCCTGTGTTCTTCGTCATCAAACCGGCGAATCCAGACATACACCGTAGGGTCCTCCACGCCCCTGAACATGGCATCGACTTTCATACCCTTGGATTCAATGAACGGGACGATCTTCGAACTCATGAACTCGACCCATTCATCCATACAGCCGTCCTTGACGGGGTAGATGCGAATTTCAAATAGGGGCAATTGCAGTCTCCTCAGGCAATCCAGGTGGGCGGACGAGCTCCGGATGATTCGGGTTGGTTACAACGGTCGGCGCGCCAGCGAAAAATCCTGACCGTTTGGACCACCGACAGGCTGTGTCGCCATATGAAGAGCAAGTTCTCCAACCTCGTCCGGATGCTTCAATCTCTCCCACGGCGGGAACCGCTCCGGCGGATTCGCCGCAAACTTTTCCAGAACTTCTTGAGGTTCGGATTTTTCTCCGGTCACGGCGTCACGATTCAACATGCCGGTCGCCACGGGCCCGGGAACGAGATTGTTGACGTCGATCTTACGTTGCCAAAGCTCATTTGCCAGCGCACCGGTAAACATGTACATGGCGGCTTTGGAAATGTGATAGGAACTATTGTCAATTCCGGCCCTCCTCCCCATCCCGGATGTCACGTTGATAATCTTGCCGCCTTCCGGAATACCCTCGAGGAGAAAGCGGGTCACGAGGTAAGGGCCGCGCACGTTGATCTCGACGGTTCTCCACCAAAGGTCCGGATCCGAGTCCGCGACGGGGCGAATCTCCAGTTCCGCGCCCGCGTTGTTCACCAGGATATCGACCCTGCCGAACTCCTTGATGACATCATCGCAAAATCCTCTTGTACCGTCAGGATCGGTCAAATCGGCTGTGGCCTTGTGGCATCTGACGCCAAGCGCCTCGGTCTCTTTCACGACCGCCTCAAGCTCTTCTTGTGTCCTCGAACAAATCGCCAAATCCGCTCCGGCGCGGGCGAAAGCCATAGCGATGGAGCGTCCGATACCACGCCCGGCTCCGGTGACCACCGCGATCTTACCCGATAGTTGCTTACCGCCTGTCGTCATCCATTCTCACCCTTGCAAGATTATCCAAACCCGTAGAACCGCTGCCGGGCAACAAACCGTCCAGCCTCAACCCCGGACACATTTGTCACCTTGGCAGTGAATTTGAAGATGCAAACGCATGGCAAGAATTACAAGTACCTACATTTTTGTAAGTATTTGTAAGTAACCAATTATTTCGTGATTAAGATTATGATCGCGGTCAATTGGCGCGATGGGCCTTGAACGGCATCGGACCATGCATCAAGAGACGGCTTCTCGAGCCATAATCAAACCTCCAACGGGCCAAAACCGTCTGACACATTGTCATTGCGGAAGCCTCGTGGGGTCCAAAACCGCTACATGGCATCCTCTGCGAGTTCAACCTCTGAAGATTGTCCTTCTTCGGCGAACCGCTGTTTTTTGAAGGCAACTCCCCATTCCCGCATGACCTCCAATACCGGCTGGAGAGACCGGCCGAATTCCGTAAGTTCGTATTCGACTCTTGGAGGAATTTCTGCATAAACGTGTCGTTTGACGACTCCGTCCGCCTCCAATTCACGGAGCTGCAGGGTAATCATACGTTGGGTCGCGTTTGGCATGTTGCGGCACAATTCTCCAAACCGTTGTCTCTCCATAAGCAGATTGCATAGAATTACCGGTTTCCAGCGGCCTCCGATAACACTCAGCGTTGCTTCGACGTTGCTGCCGGTTTTCCAACTGTATTTTCTCGCCACTTTTAGCCCCCGGGATTGCTCTGATTCGACTTTATTCAAGGCTCACCTTACAAAGCATAGCATCAGGAATATTCAATAGCGATAGCTACTTACAAATATGTGGGTACTTGTGCTTTCTGCCGTACGATTGCAGGTTGCTCCGCTAGGTCATAGCCCAGTGTATTCGGAGGAAAAATGAAGGCGATTGGTTACACCCAGAGAGGGTCGGTTTCGGCGGATGAAGCTGTGGTGGAGTTCGAAACGGATGATCCGCAACCCGAACCACATGATTTGCTGGTTGAGGTTCGCGGTGTCTCGGTCAATCCGGTAGACGTCAAGGTACGGGCCAATAGGCCACCGCCGGACGACGAACCGCGCATTCTTGGATTTGACGCCGCGGGCGTGGTTCGCGGGGTCGGCTCCGATGTGACCGGTTTCGACGTCGGAGACGAAGTGTTTTATGCCGGGGAATTCACCCGGGCGGGAAGCAACGCGGAATTGCAATCCGTCGATGAACGGCTTGTCGGCGGGAAGCCGAAGTCATTGGGCTTCGCCGATGCCGCCGCCCTGCCGCTCACCAGCATCACGGCTTGGGAAATTCTGTTCGATAGCTTTGGGCTTCGAGAGGGCGATGGTACAGGGGAGGCGCTGCTTGTGATT
Organism: Rhodospirillales bacterium; assembly: GCA_022823235.1. Lineage (GTDB taxonomy): Bacteria > Pseudomonadota > Alphaproteobacteria > Rhodospirillales > UBA2165 > JAJDXO01. The sequence continues at coordinate 13,107 of JAJDXO010000037.1, read as the reverse complement.
GGCGGCGCGGGCGGCGTCGGTTCAATCCTGATTCAACTCGCAAAGCAGCTGACCGGCCTAGCCGTCATCGCCACCGCCTCCCGGCCGGAGACCGAGGCTTGGGTCAAGAAAATGGGGGCCGATCACGTCGTCAATCACCGCAACCCGCTCAATGAGGAAATGGCCGCGCTGGGTATTGCGCCGCGGTATGTCGCGACGCTCACAGAAACGGAACAGCATTTCCCCGCCATCGTCGAACTAATCAAGCCGCGCGGGCACATCGCAATGATCGACGATCCGCAATCCATCGACATTGCCTCCATCAAGCTCAAGGCCCTGAGTTTCAGCTGGGAATTCATGTTTGCCCGTTCGATGTTCCAGACGGATGATATGGATGCCCAGAGCGATCTGCTTAACCGCGTTTCGCAGTTGGTGGACGAGGGCAAGCTCGTTTCGACAGCCAACAAACATTGTGGGCCGTTGAACGCCGCCAATCTGCGCGAGGCATTGACTCATCAGGAAAGTGGAGCCGCGGTGGGCAAAACCGTGTTGGACGGCATCGGTTGACCCGTTACGGCTGGGCCTTATCGGGTCAGGGAAACTGATCGGAATATCTCCGGCTCGCGATTGGCCGTAATCGGGTCCCGCGCCGTTTTCGAGGGAGCAAGTCCCGCCGCGCCATTCATTGAAAGAAGGTCACCATGAATCGACTCGACGATAAGATAGCGTTGATCACAGGCGGCGCGGCGGGGCATGGCGCCGCGGAGGCGGAGCTATTCATCTCTGCCGGCGCGCAAGTGGTTATTTCCGACATCAATACGGAACTTGGTGAAGGCACGTCCGCTCGATTGGGCGATGCCTGCCGATTTTTGGAACATGATGTATCGTCCGAAGAGGATTGGGCGCGCGTCATCGGCAAAGTGGACGAATTGCACGGCCGGCTCGATGTATTGGTGAACAATGCCGGAATTTTTCGCGTTCTCACGCTGGAGGAGACCTCGCTTGAGGACTGGAATTTGACGGTCGCGACCAATCAGACCGGCGTGTTCCTGGGCATGCGGACGGCCGTCCCGCTCATGAAAAAGGGCCCGGCGGGGAGTATCGTCAATATCTCTTCCATTGCCGGATTGACCGCGGCCAAGGCTCATGCCTATGCCGCGACAAAGTGGGCTGTACGCGGCATGACGAAATCGGCTGCCGTCGAACTTGGACCGCATAATATCCGTGTCAATTCCGTGCATCCCGGTTTCATGGACACGCCAATGCTCGATGAACATGGGGTCCCGAGAGAAGAGCTGGCCGCACAAGTGCCGCTGGGCCGAAACGGACACGTAATCGAAGTCGCCAGACTTGTACTGTTCCTCGCGTCGGACGACGCCAGTTACTGCACGGGCCACGAATTTGTCGCTGACGGCGCCTTGAGGTCCTGAGTTGTCTTGAACAGGAGGGCGCTCGATATTCGCGATGAAGTTGGCCGGGTGTCAGGGAAATTGTCTATCGAGAACCCCGATGTTCACGCCGAGGCCCGGTTCGCCGGACAATTTGACGATCCCTTCGTCTAAAGGCGGTTCAAACACTTCGTCACGAAACGAATTCTCGTTGACATCGCATTCCAATAATCCCGGCCCGCCGACAGCGGCGAGAAGATGTGCCGAGGCCGCAAGCGCAACGCCGCCGCCCAGCGAATGCGGACAATATGTCAGGCCGCTGTTCACAACATTCCGCGCTACTTCGCTGCACTCGGTGAAACCACCCCATTTCGCGATATCCGGCTGAATGATATCGAGCCATTTTTCTTCAACAACTGCTTCGAACTGGTCGCGGCCGGTAAAATTTTCGGCTCCGGCGATCGGGATGCCGGTCTGGTCTTTCAAGGCAAACCAGTCTTCCAGCGGGATATCTACCGGCATGGGTTCTTCGATCCAATAAGGCTTGAAGGGAGCGATCCACCTTAATGCCTCCGCGGCGTCATCCGGCAACCAGCCCTGATTTGCGTCCAGAAGAAAGAATTCGCCATCGGATATGTCGGCCGCGATGGCTTCAACATTGGCCCGGTCCGTTTCGGTCCCAAATCCAACTTTTATCTTGAATTTCCGATGGCCGCGGGCGCGTGCGCACTCGACGGTATCCAGTACTCCTACAGGATTAATGCCGCTGGCGTAGGCCGGAACGGTGTCCCTCTCCGATCCAAACAGAGCGTAGACGGGAGTTTCGGCCCGGCGCGCGACCATGTCCCATATGGCGATATCGACACCTGCAATAGCCTGGGCGATCGGGCCAGGCTCCCCGGTCTGTAATTTGAGAATATGCAGTGTCGCATGTAACGCCTTGTAGCATTCCTTTGGCGTGGAAAATTCCCTGCCGACGACGAATGGGGCGATTTCCGTCTCAACCAACTGCTGCCGGTGAGGCGCCCCGCAAACAGGAAAATTGCACCATATTTCGCCATAGCCCCTCACCCCGGAAGCATCGGTGACCCGGACCACGAGCGTTGGGCGCTCATGCATAATGCCAAAGGATGTTCTCACCGGTGTCTCAATTTCGGTTTTGACGAGAACGGTCTCAACCTTGCTCAGATTCAAGGACATGTCGACCGATGGAGGGTTCGAATTGGTCATACAGGTTCCTTAAAGCAGCGTGGAGGCAGGCCGCGGCAAAAAATCTTCGGCACCTTCCGATGAGTTGGCCGGGTGCGGCCGGACCGCCAGGGAGGACACGGTCCGGCCGCAGCGGCGGAAGACGTCACAGAGGCTCGAGACCAATAATTTCTCTCGCTTCCGTCGGGGTCGCCATCGATCCCCCCAGATTTTCGACGATGCCGACCGCTTTTTCGACTAGTTGTGCATTGCTCTTCGCCAACTCGCCCTTGGCAACATAGATCGTATCCTCCATGCCGATGCGAACGTGGCCGCCCATCAAATATGACAGCGCCAGCATGGGATACGAATGCCTGCCTATCCCGAACGCGGCCCAAATGCAGTCTTCCGGGAGCTGAGAAACAAGGTAGGTTAATGTCTGAGGATTGGCCGCCGCACCGAAATTGATCCCCATTACGAACTGAAACATCACGGGCGGTTCAAGGATTCCCCTGGCGATGAAATCCTTCGCCATGTTCAGGTCACCGGAGTCGAATATTTCAATCTCGGGCTTGGATCCGGCTACGTTGGCGGCATTGGCCATGACTTCAAGAGTGGGGGGCGTGTTGATTACCGTCCAGGTCTGGTTGACCATGGTATTGAAGTCGAGCGTGCAAATCTCGGGCTTCAATTCCTTCACATGCGCCACTCGCAATTTGGGAGGCGCAAGTGTTGTGCCCGGTCCCGCTACCTTGGGTTCATCTTCGCCGGGTACGAAGCGCTGGCCTTCGCCGGTCGTCAGGTTGATAACGATTTCGGATCCTGCATCGCGGATACGGTCGATGACCTCGCGGTAAAGGCTGACATCCATGGATCCCTTGGCGGTTTCGGGATCACGCACGTGTATATGGGCCACCGCCGCGCCGGCCTTGCCCGCATCAACGGCTGCCTGGGCGATTTCCGCCGGTTTCACCGGGAGGTTTTCGTTTTGGGACGGCATCGTCACGTTTCCGGTGACCGGGCAGGTCAGTATCGTTTTTTGGGGCAATTTGGGATTCCTTGTTGCCTGTTGAGTGTTGTGCTCCAAATGGGTGCCCTATCTCACGTCCAAACCGCCGACGATGGCCGAATTTGCTCGGGCGCGCAGATGCAAGAGTATGACTAAATCAAACTGTCACCAAGTACTGACATTTTTGTATGCAACTGAAATATCTGAGTGAATCTGAACATAATGATCGTACCTGACTTCCGTTCCCGGCCTTGGTAGATAATTGCAAACGTCCTGTCCTTCATCGCCCGATGAGCGGGCCGTCGGCCGCCACGGTAACGACGTGGGCGCAAAATTGACGAATACTCGAATGAGGTACGGAGCGACCATATGCAGAATCAGGATCTCACCGGACGTCGCGCGCTTGTAACCGGCGGCGCGTCCGGAATCGGATTGGCCACCGTAACCATGCTCGCCCGCCGCGGCGCGAAGGTCGCGATGAACCATTTGGAGGATGACCCCGCGGGGAATGAGCAGGTTGCGAGACTCAAGGCCGAAGGCCTCGATGTCATTGCCGCGCCCGGTGACGTTTCGATCCTGGAAACTGCCGAACGAATGGTTGAAAAGGCCGTGGCCGACCTTGGCGGTCTCGATTACCTCGCCAACAACGCCGGGATTTCCGGTACGAAAGACCCTATTCCGCCCGCGGAGCTGGACAGGATCGGCGAGGAACTGTGGCAGGCATTGCTCGCCACAAATCTTGTCAGCGTCTTCAGGGTCTCGAAGGCGGCCTCGGAGGCGTTGAAAGAAGCCGAGGGTGCCGTCGTAAATACCGCCTCGACAGCCGGTCTCGGTCTACAGGGAAGCAGTATTCCCTACGCGGCTTCCAAATCCGGTGTCGTAAGCCTCACGCGGTCATTGGCCCGCGCGCTTGCTCCAAAGGTCAGAGTCAACGCCGTTGCACCGGGGCAGGTCGCCACTCCCTGGACAGCCGACTGGCCGGCGGAACGGAAGCAGGCGGCACTCGACAAATCTCTGATCAAACGCCATGTCCAGCCGGAAGATGTGGCGGAACTCATCACTTTTCTGCTGACAGGCGCCAAGATGATCACGGGCCAAACGATTATCATCGACGGCGGAATGACCGTGTCCTGAGGAGAGCTTCCCCGATTGGGTGGAGCCGCGCTATTGCTCGATCACCGACGTCAAGGTCGACACGGCTGTGAGGTTCGTTCGACACTCGTCCACGCCTGCCAGCTCCACGAACGCGCTGGCTCCTCGGCGCTGGCGGCGACCAGACCCGGATCGGGAAGACGACCATGACCTTCCCGGCGACCACGACGACCGTGCCGGGCGGAAGGACCGCCGCCAAAAGGAGCCGAGTGCTACTGAAGCACCGTCAGAATTCGCAAGAATCTTGCATTCGATTTGATGACCGATCCAGGGTTTTTCGCTTTGACGCGTCAAGAAGAAGTCAATTTATTCAAGATATTACAATGCTCTAATAGATCGGCATGAAAATATCGCCGGATTTGGAAATGGGGAGAACAGTCTAACCGGGCACTGAAGGTCAATAGCCGGAAGGAGCACCATGTTGTGCATTGACCCGATCCTCAAGGACCGCAAGCCGGTCGATTAGGTCATCGAATATAGATGCGTCCGACTGGAGAAGTCCGGCGTCTAACATCTGCTGGTAGTCTTGCCTGAGGGCTTCAAGGGCGTCCCCAATAGGTATCAGATGGAGAGAGCCTCTTACTGCATCTCTATAGTCAATCGTCTCTCCTGACCGATCCTTTTCCCGAAAGAAATGCTGTTTGTGTCTCGCGACTTCCTCGCCAAGGTCTCGTTCATCGACGGCTGTTTGCGCAATACCAGTATGATCGAGACAGTCGAGATCGTACCAGTGACGCGCGTAGCGATCGCCACCCCGGAACGTGCCTCTCAAGCAGTAAGCGTGGATTGCCGTGGCCTTCTCCCAAAAGGTTCGTCCGGCACGCATGACGCGCGGATAGGCAGTCGGTGCTCCAAGCTCCGGGAGTGCATCGCAGATATCGCATGAGATCGAACGACGTTCGGCCGGTTCGCCCGTGGAGCGGGCCCCGAACTCGAGGAGGACTACCGGGCGAACGTAGCCGGTACCACTGCGAACCGCGTCATACTCCAGATAGAGTTCGCCGTCTTTGTTGTTGAGCGTCGCGGGGACACCGGCCGCTTTGATTTTCTCGGATAGTATGGCAAGCGGCTCTGCCTTGACCCAATCCAAGAGGCGGGCGCGAACGGTCTCCGTCCATTTTTTTGCCTGCGAGCGGTTGGGTGGGTACGGATTGTCCGGGTCCTCAATCAGATCAGGAATGATCTGCCTGATGTCGTAGGTCAGGTCGACGTCTTCAGAAAATCTGTCGATTGCCCTGTAGGCCTTCGACAGAGACGTGCCGCCCTTGAAGACGAGATTATCTCCGATGTGGCTGCTGAAAAGCGCATCGATGGCCCAGACCACCCAGATATCTTTCTCCAACAGATCGGCGGGCCGCCCCAGGGTCGAGGCGGCCGCTTCCAGTGCATCTATCCTGTCTCTGCTTGAGAGCGCGAAATAGCTGGGCCGTGAGGTCATGGTGACCCTGCAGGGAAGGCCAAGGCACTCAGTTCTTTTGCCATCCAGGTTGGCGCGCCCACGCGCAGACCGAGCAACTCGCGGCGCTCCTCTTCGCTCAACTGTGGTTTTATCCGATTTAGAGTTTCACGGGCCTCGGACTGCCCGAAGTAAGCAAGGGCTCGAAAGGCGTGCCCTGCCCGGCTGTTTGGCGCCCGAAGCTGCCAGCTCGGGACGTGTTTCAACTCGATCTCTTGCGCACCCAGCTTCAGATGGCGACTTGGACCAGATGTCCAGAAGATCTGGCGAGCAGGGTTTTGTGTCGACAGCCCAAGGATATTTGCCGCCGAGGCACCGCTGATCGACACTCGTTCTCCTGTCGTTTTTGCGATGTTTTCCACGACTGCGCCGACAGAGGGCGCACGTTCGCCGAACCGTGTTTTGACCGGTACGGCGAAGAGGCCCCGCCTGACGCGCATGAGTGCACCGCGTTTGACCAGCCGCGAGAGCGCCTGGTCCACCGCGGCACGTTCACCGAAATGCAGCAATTCCTTTGCGGAGAGAGTGGCTCCCTCCGGCAATGCTTCTGCATAGGCCTTGATGGCTTGTGATGTGGTTGCCATGCTTAGCTCCATTTGTCAGATATATAGATTGTTTTCTGACAATTCGCAACCTAAGAACATGATTGAAAACCCGGGACGGGGCGAACGCTTTTGAGATAACAACTTGATTTAAGGTCACTATCGACAGCGTGTGGTCGATGCGCCGCTCAAGCACCGCGTAGGTGCGATAGAGGTTCGGGGCGACTCAATGTTTCCCGCCTGTCGGCCCGCTCAAACACCGGTTGGGCCGCGTCGTACGAGGAGCCCGTTATGTTTGCAGGAAGGGCCGCATGCGCCATTTGAGATCAAACCCGTTGCGGAGGCTCCATCCGCTCGTCTTTTTTTCACCGCCCCGAGGGGACATGGGGCGCCTAGCGGGGCCAGGGGCATAAAACGCGGGAGTTGCCATATCGAAAGCGGTTTTCCCATGCTCCCGCCGCGCCTATCTATTCAGGATGAGCATACCTAATTCAGGTTCCGGCGGCGTCCTAAATGCCCGGTTTCTGCGGGTAATCGAGGCCTGGTGCGTCCGAAACGGGATGAGCGTGGGGGCGTTCGGCGCCGCCGTGTACCGCGACCGCGGCTTCGTCGCCTCGCTGCGCGATGGCCGCAGTCCGCGGCTCCGGACGGTGGACCGGGCGCTCGCCGTGATGGGCGAACCGCCGGCTGGCCCTGCCTTCCTCAAGGAGGTAGAGGCATTTCTCGCGGTGACGGGGGTCAAGCGTTCGCTGCTCGGACGGGAAGCGACGGGCAACCCCTCCTTCGTGGCACAACTGCTCGGGGGCGTTTCGCCGACGCTGGCGACGGTGGAAGCGGTGCGCGCGGCGATGAAGTCACATGCGAGCCCCGCCGAGCGGCGCGAGATTCGCGCCCGCGCCGGCGCGATGCCGGCGATCCTGACCGGCGCCCGGCTGCCGTCTCCGGAGCCCCCTGCCCGGCCCGGAAATGGCGATCACGGACCGAACCGGCCCGCCCGCCGCGTAGAGGACCGGGGCTATGTGGACACCCGCGAGGCGGCGGAGCGGCTCGGGCTGGCCCCCGGCACGCTGGCCCGCTACCGGATCACCGGGGCGGGGCCCAGGTATTATCGTTTCGGGGGCTGCGTGCGCTACCGGGAGACGGACCTGGAGGCGTGGGCCGCCAGACGAGGGAAACGCCGGAACGGCGGCGTCCTCGCCGGGGACGGGGCCACAAGCGGCGAGCGCAAGACCCTGCGGCCGTTCCGCGCCACCTGCCACCGGTTCTAGATCGACGGAAAGTCCCCGAAAGGGGCGGCCGCGGCGCCTGACGGACGAACGAAAGGAGCGGAACGATGACCGAAACCGACATCAAGGGGACAGCAAGCGGCGAGACCGGCACGGAAAAGGCGGGCGGTGCCCGCAAGATCAGGGGCATCCGCTTCTCTGAGTCCGAGTGGGAACAAGTGAAAAGCGCGGCCGCCGCTCACCAAATGTCGGCTTCCGAGTTCGTCCGCGAGAGGATTCTGGCGCTCACGCGCACGCCATCGGTGGCCCCGTCCTTGGCGCCGCTGATAGAGCGAATGTTCCGCTATACCTGGTTCCTGGCGACGGAAAAACGGGATGCGATGATCCGCGAAGGCCGCAAAGCCGAGGTTGAAGCGCTGGTCGCGGAGGCCAGGGCCTTGCACGAATCGCTGCGCTCGGGCGCCGATGGCTGAGCCGGCCGGCGTTTCGGGACCAACTCCAGCCTTTCGGGCATTCATCCCTTGAGCGTTTTCGCAATTCCTGACGGAAATCCGGCGAATTCTACTCAAATTCCATGATGTTCGGGCGCGGCGCGGCGATAGGGGTTCAATGAGCGATCTTGGCCGGTTCTTACCTCGATGAGAAATGTTGATGGTACAGCTGAGGCTAGAGTGGTCGCGGCCTATGCGGCACCAGCGGCCGACCAAGCAGAAGAATCGGGAGGAGATTGATGTCCGGGCGCCCACAGTTCAGGAAGAGCCAGGGAATAGTTCCTTATGGCGTAGGCGCGATAGTCGATTTTCCCGACGATTCGCTCATGGCAGCCGGACTCGATATGTGGCCACAGGTGTCTTCCAGTCTGGACCAAGGTGCCAGGGCCAGGATCGAGGAAGTCACCCGAATAATTGATGGCAGACTCCAGCGACGTTTGAGCGCGGAACTTGGCCGACGAATTACGAGGTTTCTGTCTCCGGCAGATGCGCCCGAAAGAGGTCGGCATCATGCGCAGGCAGCGCAGCCGGATCTGAGTCGAGCATTCATGCCCTTCGTAAGGTTTCCTCGGTGGCATTTCTGCCCTAGGTGCCGAACCCTATGAGAACTTCCGTGGAATACCCCCATGCGCGACCGCAGCCTAAAGTGCAATTCCGATGTCCGGTTGGCCCAGGAACGACAGCTTACGGAGACGCGGCGGGTTAGTGCGGAATTCCTGATGATCCATACGTTTGCACACGTGCTGATCAGGCAACTGATTTTTGATTGCGGTTATGACTCATCATCGCTTCGAGAGAGGATCTATGTCGGTGGCGAGGGCGACGACAAGATGACGGGCCTCCTTATCTACACCGCGAGCGGGGATTCAGAGGGGACCCTCGGAGGGCTTGTACGGCAGGGTCTTCCCGGCCGCCTTGAAAACTCGGTATTGGCATCGATCAGCAACGCCGGCCTCTGTTCCTCTGATCCACTTTGCATTGAGAGCCATGGGCAGGGCGTGAGCGGGTTGAACCTGTCGGCTTGCCATGCATGCTGCCTGCTGCCCGAGACATCCTGCGAAGAAGGTAACCGCCTGTTGGATCGGGCGCTTTTGATTGACACCCCAAGTGATAGTCGCATCGGTTTTTTCAGCGAGCTTAATCACCAATAGTTCGGGGGACGTTGTCAGGGTATCGATGCCGTGTTCAAACAGCGGCTCTACCACCTGTCTCAGCGACAACGGATACCGGATATAGGGAATCCTGAAGTTCGCGCGTGGACTTGACCAACTCGTCCAACTCTTTGCCTCGCCCCTCGGGGATCAATTCGTCGCGATTCAGCGTCACCAGGATTTGGGTGCTGCGGAAAATCCGCTCGATCAATTCGCTGAATTACGGCGGAAGGGCTGCCTGTTCGACGCCGTAACATCCAGTTGCAACGCCTATCACTGCATGCCTGGCAAATTCCGCGGCGTTCATACCGCGGTCCGTGGCGGCCATTTCGACGGTTTTCCATTCGACGTCGGAGAAGCGGACCGAGCGGGCGCGGCGAGCTTCGACGCCATTTTCATCCGACTCCGACGTGTCCGAGGTCGCGTCTCTCACATTCTGAAGGGCTCCCGCGGGCCGGAATTCTGAACAAATCTCGACGATCGGAGCGACGGTCGAGGCAGGACGAGGTCCGGCAGGAACATATCCAAGCGTATGCTCTAGGAACATTCGGCCGGCACGGAAGACGCAACGGGCGTATGCCCGGAGCATACGCGGCAATCAATTGTTACGATATTTCAATGAGATAGGTCCGTATGCTCCAGAGCATACACTCGACCCAACAACTCCGGGACGCCGGAAGTCTTTCAAAGTCCGCGAATGGCCCCGAAACGACAGGCTCTGCGCGCGCATGCGCCCTCTGCATCATCGATGCGTGGGGTGTGAAAACCAAGCGCCGAAGGGCGTCCAAATCGTGCTTCCTGGCCGCTCAATCCGTCGGGCGATGAAAGCCGTTGTGCAAACGGCATTTAGCCCGAGCGGCGCTTGAGCGGCAGCGCCCGCCGCGCACTTGCGGAGACGGTTCCCGTACCGCCGCGCGGCTTCCGGGCGGTAATATAGGAAGCAGGAAGCAACAGATCAATGATTGGGGATGGGCACGCTTGCGGTATCGCTCATGCGGCGCGGCGTTGCCGTCGCGCATGTCACCGGCGTCGTCACGAGCGAGGGCGGCGGTGCGAAGCACCGTGCCGAGCATGGCGGCGGGTGCGCCGGCAGTGGCGCCGGCTGAACTGCGGCGGGCGGTGCGCCAGGATCGGCGCAGCCGGGCGATCAGTGTGCGAACGCAAAACGGGCCGCGCCGCCGCCGGAGCAACGGCACGGCCCGTCGAGGCGCTGCGGTCAGGCCGCCTTGACGCGCTGGACCGGGATGCCGAGGGTGCGCGCCTTGTCGACCAGGTTCTCGGTGATGCCGGAGCCGGGGAACGCGATGACGCCCTTCGGCAGGAGGTTGAGGAGTTCGTCGTTGCGGCGGAACGGGGCGGCCCGTCCGTGGCGGTCCCAGTCGGGCTTGCAGACGACCTGGTGGACGCCGTTGCGCTCTGCCCAGCTTGCCGCGATCTTCTCGACGCCGGGGCCGCCGCCGTGGACCAGCACCATGTCGGCGTACTTCTCGCGGGCCTTGTCGAGGCGCTCGATGACGGCGGCCGGGTCGGCGATGTCCTTGCCCCCGGCGATGGCGACCAGGGTGCCCTGCGGCAGGTGGGCCTGTGCCTTGCGGTCCTTCCTGGCGCGCATGTAGTCGCGGGCGTCGATGGCGGCGGAGGTGAGCGTGCCGGTCTGGCTGGTGTGCGATCCCCGCCGGGGCCGCCAGGTGTTGCCGGTGACGGTGCGGTAGCTCTCGGCGGCCGCGTCGCGCATGGTCTCGAAGGCGTCGCGCCGGTCGGTGAGGTTCCGCGCCCGGTCCGTCAGCAGCTCCAGTTCGCGGGACTTGATCTCGGTGCCGTCCTGCTCCCGCTGGAGGTCCCGCAGCTCGGGCATCATCTTGTCGGCGGCGCGGTCGAGGCGCTGGGTCTGTGCGTCGAGCATGTTGACGAAGCCCCAGAGCAGGCTCTCGCGCTCGTCGGCCAGCTGGAACCCGTCGCATGCGATCACCTCGGCCATGAGACCGAAGGCTTCCCGGGTTGCCGTGACGGCTTCGTCGGCGTCCCAGACGTCCCGGGTGTCGAACTCGTCCCGCTCTGGGGTTGCGCCGAACAGGGCGGCGTTCTCGCAGACGGTCGCGGTGGCGGATTGCCCGGCGCTCTCGAAGTGGTCGGTGGTGTCGATGTGGAAGGTCATGTCGATCTCCTTGATGATCGGGTTGAGCGATCGGAGCGTTGCGCCCCGAAGTGATGTCCTGTTGGGAGCCGCGCGCGCAGCGGAAGCACCTGGGTCTAGAAGGTCTTGGGGCGGAGTGGTGCGGAAAGCCGCCGATCTTGGTGCGGAAGATCGCCCTTGCGATCTTCACGGTCGGCGGCTTTCACGGTCCGCCCCTAGAGCTTCTTGCCCAGGCCGCAGGGCGCTCGGGCACAAAGCGAAGCGACTGCCCAAGCGACCGGAGGACCCTTCAGGGTTGCTGTAGCGAGCACGTGGATCACAATGGGACAGCACGCAGGCAGGCTATTCTCTTCTCCACCCGCATTGCCCCCATCGGCGGTGCCGCCCGCACGGCCGTTCCCGGCGATGCACCGTCCCGTTCCGCAAGGACCCCGGAGCCCCTCAATCCGCTTGCGCGGCTGACCCGGCATCACGCCACCTCCCGGACGGGCTTGAGGTGATCGAAGTCGTCCGAGTTGGCGACGACGCGCCGCCCGGATCCGGAGATGTCGAAAATGAGCACGAGGTCGTCCGCGGGCTCAGCAACAGCGTCGTGGAAGGCAGTCCAGGCGTCGTCCCTCTCCTTGTGCTCGGAGAGAACCTTGACGGGGAAACCGGCATCGCCGGCGAAGGCCGGGTCGGCGGTGACGACCTGATAACGGGGCGGGATATCCGGATCGCTCTGCCAGAGGAGTGCGCCGGTATCGCGATTCAGGACGACGGTCTTCAAATCGGGATCGGCGGCGACGCGCCGTTTGGCCTCGGCCCAGGCGGCGCGGCGATCGTCGATGCGGACGGGTTCGCCGGCGAGGTCGATCCAGTCCTCGTTAACGGTGCGGATGACATAGCGGGTGGTCATGATCACCTCTCTCCTCTCTCTTGGTCGGCTTGCCCGACCCTCCGCTCCCCTCTTCCTCCACGGGACCGAATGTCCGCCTCCGGCCGACGACCCGGATCGCATCCGGGGCAGGCTGCGGGCCGGCGGCGCGAGGCCCGGACGGGACGTGCTCCGGTCCGGCAGCAAAAAAAGGGCCGACGCACGAGGCGCCGGCCCAGTTGGGAGGGAGGAGATGACGGGCCTTCTAGAACGGGATGTCGTCGTCCAGGTCGTCGGCCGACGAGGCCGGGGCGCCGCCCGCCGCGTCCGGGCCGGGCTGCGCCTGGGCGGCGTCCTTCGGCTTGTCCAGGAACTGCACCCGGCCGCCCGGGACCAGCAGGATCTCGGTCGCGAAGCGGTCGGAGTCCTCGCCGTCCTTCTTCCACCGGCGGGTCTGGAGCTTGCCGTCGATGTAGACCAGCCGGCCCTTGGTGGCGTGCTTCTCGAACATGTCGATCAGCCCGTCCTGGAAGGT
>JAJDXO010000056.1 GCA_022823235.1 Rhodospirillales bacterium | reverse complement strand
CCGCCAGCGCTTCCTGAAGATCGTTGGGCGCGGTGCGATAGTACCCTGCATGCCGGTTGACGCCGGCCTTGCCGCGAAGATCGGAGGTGAGCGAAGGCGCGGTGTTCGTGGGCGAGATCATGACCAGCCCCGCATCGGAGATAATCGCCGCCGCCGACGCCGCCGCCACCGAGCAAGACGTGCCGACGATTCCGACGATCCCAGGGACGGCGATCGCGGCGCGCGCCGCTTCCCGCCCGCCGGCATCGCTGCAGCGCGAATCGATCGGCTCGCCGAGGGCGACGGCGCGGCCGTGCACGGGACCGACGTCGGCGACCGCAAGCTCGACCGCACGGCGCGAGGGAGTGCCCAGTATCGTCGCCAGGGAGGACATGGACAGCACCGTGCGTATCTGGATCGCTTCTCCGGGCCCCACCGCCACCGCGCCGAGCGGCCCGGGTTTGAAGTCCTGGGCGCCGGCGATGCCGCCGGCGAGGACAAGCGGCGACATTATTATGGTCCCGAGTACAGCCCCGAAAAGCCGGCGCCAGGCGATTTCAAAAACCCGTTTCACTTTAGTCCTCCTGTCCGCTCGCGGAACGGCCCGGTCCCCATGCCCCTTGCCAGGGCCGCTTCTTGTCGAACGTAGCATTGGACCGCGGAGGGCGGCAACCGAGGCACCTTTATCGTCCTCCCGGCGCCCGGAACGGTGCCGCGGCGGAGTCCTACAGGTTGCCCGCGTGCGTCGAGCGGCTGCGCGGATCGAGCGAGTCGCGGAGGCCGTCGCCGATGTAGTTGACCGACAGCACGGTGAGGGAAATCGCCAGTCCGGGCCACAGAACCCGCCCCGGATATTGCTGCAGATAATCGGTGGCATCGAACAGCAGACGGCCCCACGTCGCAAAATCCGAAGGAAAGCCGAGGCCCAGAAAGGAGAGCGCCGATTCGGTGATGATCGCGTTGGCCATGCCCAGCGTCGCCGAAACCATGATGGGCGAGAGAACGTTCGGCAGGACATGGCGCCCGGCGATCCGGTGCTCCGGCACCCCGACCGACCGCGCCGCGACCACGAACTCGCGCTCCTTCACGGTCAGGACCTCGCCCCGGACCACGCGGGCGGTCTGCATCCAGCCGGTGATGCCCATCACCGCGACCATGAGGATGAATATCCCCGCTTCGGGTCCGAACGCCGCCCGCAGCGCCTCGCGAAACAACAGTATGACGACGAGCAGAAGGGGCAGGAGCGGCAACGCCAGGAACAGGTCGGTCAGGCGCATCAGGGGGCCGTCCAGCCAGCGCACGAAGCCCGCCAGGAGCCCGACGAGGCCGCCGATAAGGAGCGAGAGCAGCATCGCGGCGGCGCCGACGGCCACCGAAGCGCGCCCGCCCGCCATCAGGCGCGCCAGCATGTCGCGGCCGAGCTGGTCGGTGCCGAGCGGATGGGCGAGGCTCATCCCCGAATTCCGCGCCCGGATGTCGATGAACTGAGGATCGAGCGTCCAGATCAGCGGGCCGAGCACGACGAACGCCAGGATGAAGACGAGGAAGGCGAAACCGAGCAGCGCCCCCTTGTGGCGCATGAATTGGCGCACCACGTGGCGCTCGAGGAGGCGGCGGACGGGGACAGCCTCAACCATAGCGGATCCTGGGATCGAGAATACCGAGGAGGAGGTCCGCCAGCAGGTTGAACGCGACGATCAGCACCGCGAAGACGAACGTCAGGGTTTGCACCGTCGGCAGGTCACTGGCCTGGATCGACGTGATCAGGAGCTGTCCCAGTCCGTTGACCTTGAAAATCTGCTCGGTGATGATCGCGCCGCCGAAAATACCCGGAACGCCGAGCGCCACGACCGTCACCACCGGACCGACGGCGTTTCGCAGGACATGAACGAAGATCACCTTCCGTTCCGACAGGCCCTTGGCCCGGGCGGTCCGCACATAGTCGAGCGTGAGGTTGTCGAGCGCGGAGGCCCGCATGAAGCGGCTGATCTGCGCCGCGTTGTAGAGCGCCAGCACCGCGACCGGCATCGCCATCTGCCGGAGCTGAAACAGCAGGCTGTCCCATCCGGTGACCCGGTGGGTGGTATCGTAGATCGACGGAAACCAGCCGAGCTCGACGGAGAAGACGACGATCAGCAGCACGCCGCTGAAGAAGGTGGGCACGGAGAAGCCGACCATGGAGACGAAGGTCCCGACCTGATCGAACCACCCGTACTGGTGCCGGGCCGAGACGATCCCCACCGGCAGCCCGATGGCGATACCCGCGACATAGGACAGCCCGACGACCCACAGGGTTTGCGGCAGCCTCTCGATCACGAGATCGACCACGGGAGAGCGCGTCTGCCACGATATCACCCTGTGCCGGTCGCCGCCGAGGTCCAGCCCGGTGAGCTGCGACAGCAGGTGAAGGGGTTCGTTGACGAAGAACTGCTTGAGCCAGAGCAGGTAGCGGACGTGTATCGGCTCGCCCAGCCCGAGCGACCGGCGAATGTTCTCCTTCACCTCGGGCGGAATCGTCAGCGGCAGCTGCGCCGTCGGATCGCCCGGCGCCAGATCGAGCAGCAGGAACAGGATCAGGCTGATCAGGAGAAGGGTCGGAACCGCGACGAGCACGCGGCGGACGGTATAGACGGGCATGTTCGGGGCGCCTTACTCCACTGGCGTCGCGGACGCGTCCCGGCGGCGGCGGCTCACCGTACCCGGTGCCAGTCGGCGATGTTCCAGATCTCGCTGTCCCAGGTGTTCAGCCGCACCCCGCCGAGCGAGCGGGCATGCGCGGAGACGCGCCCGCGGTGAACCAGCGGGATCAGCACGTAGTCCTGGACCAGCAGATCGTTCATCCTCCTGGCGAGCCGGGCCCTTTCGGAGATTTCGCCGGTTACGGCCATTTCCCCGAGAAGCCGGTCGTAGGCTTCGCTGCAATATCGGGGCATGTTCTCGCCCTGCCACTGGGAGGCGGGACGGGGTTCGTTGCCGCAGCGCCATGCCCCGAGATAGGATTCCGGATCCGCGCCTTCGAAATTGTTGGCGTACATCTCTATGTCGGCGAAGAATTTCTGATAGGTGTCCGGACTGCCCGGGTCGCCGCCGAAGAACACCGAAGCGTCGATATTGCGGAGTTCCGTCTCGATGCCGATGTCCGACCACCATTGCTTGATCAGGGCCTGAAAGTCCTGCCGAACCGCGTTGGTCGAGGTCTGGTACAGGATGGAAAGCCTGACGCCGTCCTTTTGCCGTATGCCGTCCGGCCCCGGCCGCCACCCGGCCCCGTCGAGCAGGCGCTTCGCGCCTTCGATGTCCTGGCGGAGACAATCGTCGTTTGCCTTGGACGCGTACATTTCAGGCGCCGGAACCACGTTGCAGGCCGGGCGTCCGGCCTGCCCGTAGCCGATCTCGACCAGAAGCTTGCGGTCGATGGCCATCGACAGCGCCTTGCGAACGGCGCGGTCGGCCAGGAACGGGTGGGGATGCGCACGGGTCGAGCGCGCCTCGCCCCGCTTGGGGGACGGATCGGTCAGGTTCACCACCAGCCGCTCGACAAGGGTTCCGAAACTGGAGACCACGTTTCCCTTGCCCGCCGCCACCATGCCCTTCAGCACCTCCGGTGAGAGCTGCAGGTTCCAGGCATAGTCGAATTCGCCGGTCGCCAGCACGGCCCGCCCGGCCGCCGCGGCGTCGCCGCCGCCCTTGAACGTGACGGTCGCGAAGGCGGGCTTCGCCGGATCGCGGTAGTTGGGGTTGGCCTCGAGCGAGATCACGTCGTTCGGCCGGAACCCGGTGACGCGGAACGGTCCCGTGCCGACCGGCCCGAAATTGGCTTCGGTGCATTCCGGCGCCCGAGCGCCCTTGCAGTCGCCGAACTGGGCCTTCTGCAATATGGGCGAGGTGGCGCCCACGAAAGGACCGTACGGGTAGGGCTTGGGGACGCCGAAGGTGATCCTCACGGTGAGATCGTCGAGCGCCTCGACCGCCGTCACGTCGTCGAACCTGGCAAGCTGGGAACAACCGCCGGCGGGATCCCGGCAGTATTCGGCGGTAAACGCCACGTCGGCGGCCGTGACCGGGCTTCCGTCGGACCAGCGCAGGCCTTCGCGCAGTTTCCAGGTCACGGTTCTGAGGTCGGCGGACACCCCGCCATTGGTCACCGTGGGCACCGAGGCGGCGAGCCAGGGGGTCAGGTTTCCGGATGCGTCGAACCGGGCGAGCGGTTCGAGGACGATCGACGCGGCCTCGATGTCCTTGGTCCCTCCCGACAGGTAGGGGTTGAGGATCGAGGGGGCCTGCCAGTAGATGATGCTTACGTGTCCGTCACGTCCCCGTTCGGCTGCCGTCGCGGCGGAAACGACGAGGACGCCAACCGCCAGCATCGCAAGTCCCGCCAGTCTCATGGTGTAAATTCTCATGGCGCGTTTCCTCCCGTCGCCGCCGCCCGGTCACGGCGGGATGATAGGTCACGCCCGCGGCGGAACGCAACACGCGCGGCGTCAGGCCGCCGGCGCTCCGGCGGACCGGCGTTCGCGCCAGAGAAGCACGAACAGAACGACCATGGTGACCGCACCGGCCGCGTAGAGTTCGTGCAGCAGGAGCTCCGGATCGAACCCGAAGACCTCGCCGATGACCGCGCCGGTCGGCAACAGCAGGCAGGCCGAGGCCAGTCCCGCCAGCGGACGGATCAGGCCGCCCGCGCCGAACCGTTCGAGGAACATGGCCCATGCGATCACGCCGAAGATACAGGCCGCGGTCGTCAGCACGATGTTGATCGTCGGCCCGTCGAGCAGCAGCGGCGTGTAGACGAACAGGAACGGCATGATCAGGATCGTCGATGCCATCTTGAACGCCTGGTTGCCGGTGGAGACCGGGTCCGATTGGGATATCGAGCTCGCCGCGAAGGCGGCCAGCGCCACCGGCGGCGTCACCGCGCTCACCACCGCCACCCAGTAGCTGATCATGTGCGCGGCAAGGCTCGGCACGCCAAGCTCCACGAGGGCGCCGACCGCGAAGATCGCGAGCAGCACGTAGCTCGCCACGATGGGCAGGCCCATCCCGATGATATAACCGGCAACGATAACCAGAATGATGGTGACCGGCAGAATCCCGCCGCTCGCCTCGACCAGCAGGGATGCGACGCGGCCCGGCAGGTCGGACTTCGTCGCGGCCGACAGGAGAATGCCCAGAACGCCCGCGATACAGCTGACGACCAGCGTGTTGCGGGAACCGGCTTCAAGGGAAACCCAAATGACGCGCACCATCTCGAGGAACACATCGAGCAGGTTGCGCATCGGCTTCTCGTCTTCCTGGATGCCGATCATGTTCTCCGCGTTCTTCGCCCTCTCCTTTTCCTTCGTTTCGGCCAGCGCCTCGTCACGCCCGTAGATCACGATCTCGCCGAGCTTGAGGACCAGGAAGGTGAACACGACCCAATAGCCCGCATCGCCGAAACCGATGCCGACATAGTCCACGACGAACCACATGAACGGCGGGCCGATCTGCGCGCCGAAAAAGTAGACCAGGACGCCGACGGCGATCGAGATCGGCAGGTAGATCTTCCAGGACTTGTGCGATACGGGCGTCGGCATGGAATCGAGCAGGTCGATCAGCTTCAGCATCAGGATCAGGACGATGGTCTTCGCCGCGGCGAGGAACGGCGAATCCCCCGCCACCAGGAAGAACACCATCGCCGGGATCGGCAACAGCAGGTGCAGCTTCGGCAGGATTTCGCTCCAGTTCGGCAGCTCCTCCTCGGGAACGCCGTGAAGCTCGTCCTTGACGGCCCGGAAGAACACGATCAGGCCAACCGACAGGTAATAGAGGATCGCCGGAATGACGGCGATCGTCACGATCGTGAAGTAGGGCGTTTCCGTGAGTTCGGCGAGCAGGAACGCGCCCGCGCCCATGATCGGCGGCATGTAGGCCCCGCCCGTCGAGGCCGCCGCCTCCACGCCGCCGGCAAATGCCGGGCGATAGCCGACACGCTTCATCAGCGGGATGGTGAGGGTCCCGGTCGTCATCACGTTGGCGACGCCGGATCCCGAGATCATGCCGAACAGGCCCGAACTGATTACGGCGGTAAGGCCGGGGCCGCCGGTCCTCGCGCCGGTCAAGCGGTAGGCGGTGTTGATGATGACCGCGCCGAGTCCCGTCTTCTCGAGAAACGCGCCGAGAATCACGAATATCACGATGAAGGTGGCGAACACGTTCGTAATCAGCCCGAACATGCCCTCGGTCGACGCGACCAGGAAGTCCATCACCTCCTCGGCCTGATAGCCCGGGTGGTTGAGCAGGCCCGGCATCGCCTGGGCGACATCCTCGAATGAATAGATGAAAAAGAGAAACCCGAGCAGCGGGATCAGCGGACCGACAATGCGGCGCGCAATCTCGAAACTCGCGGCGACCAGCATCACACCGTAGATGAACAGCAGCACCGGGATGGGCCGGCCGGTCGAGATACGCAGGTCCTGAACGTTATCGATGTACCAGAGAACGCCCAGTACCGTGCAAACCAGGAACAGGATGTCGGATATGGTAAATCCGTCGCCCCGTTTCAGCTTCCAGCCTTCGAACAGGTAGATCAGGAAACCCAGGACGGCGCCGGTCCAGCCGACCATGAGCACGGTGTCGTCGTAGTAGCGGAACCAGCGCTTCGGGTGATCGCCGAGCTGGTAGTGAATCCAGATCGCAATCGCGGCGCAGAGCATCATGAGGTTGACGATGCTGAACATCTCGTCGAGCCAGACCGCTTTGTCGCGGTACGAACGCTGCCGGTTCTTGAAGGCCAGCAGGGACATCACGCCGACGCCGAGGACGAAGGTGCCGCGGAAGACCTCCTCGACCGGCGGTCCGAAGAAGGAAATGTGGATGAAGAAATAGGCGTAGCAGACGGCGACGACCGAGAAGAACGGGCGGACGTACCGCGCCATTCCGCGCGGGGGCGTCATTTCGTCGGCGATAATGCCGATCTTGGTCAGTACGGAATTGGTGCTCATGAGCCTTGCCCGCGGCAAATCGGGCGCAGCCGGACGTCACCGAAGCGCCTGAATTGAAGCAGCAATTCTATCATGCGGCCGCGAATGCGGGCGGGGCGCGAAGAAGAAACCTTCTCCGCGCCTCGCCAAAGGATCGGCGGTCGCGCCGATAATATTGTCGGCTAAAACGCCTTGACGTTGTCGGCAGCGACGTCGAATCCACGGGATTTCCAATACTTGGCCGCGGCCGGGTGCACCGGAATGCCCAGCGTCTTGAGGTTGGAGAAGTCGCCGTTCAGCGTCTTCCAGTAACCCGCAACGGCCACCAGCTTCTTCAGGTTATCCGGATTGGCGACGACGTCGAGCATCGCCGCGATGGCCTCGTCGGACATGGTCTTGTAGGCGATCCAGAACACGTCGTAGGCGATCGACTTGGCCGGCGCGTTCATGCCCTTGACGTCTTTCTGCACCGGGATCGTGACCGGGGCATAGAACGGGTTGGACTTGATGACGCTGGCCTGCTCTTCGTCGCTGAGGCTGATGTAGCGGACCGGCTTGGTGATCGACAGCTGCGTCAGGGCCGGAATGGTGAACGGCGTCCCCGCGGAGCAGAACACGTCGATCTGACGGTCGCCCAGCGCGCGGGCCGAATCCGAGAAGCCCAGGTTGCGGACGTCGATGTGCTTGAGGAGGCCGGCGCCCGACATGATGTTGCGGCAGTTCACGTTCGAACCCGAACCCTTGTTGAGCAGGCTCACGACCTTGCCGCGCATGTCCGAGTAGGACTTGATCGGGCTGTCGGCGAGAACCGCGATGATCTGGGCCTGCTTGCGGACGTTGGCGACAACGCGGAAGTCCCGCAGCTTGCCGTCTTCCTTGAACAGGCCGACGCCGTTCCAGGCCTGGAAGACCTGTCCGACATGGCCCCAGGCCGTATCGAACTTGCCGTAACCGACGCGGCGGACATTGTCGACGGAGCCGTTGGAGGGCGAATAGTTGAACTTGAACTTCTTGCCGATTTCATCGTTCAGAAGCTGGGCGCCGGCGCTCACCGACGGATGCCAGCCGCCGCCCGCCGGGCCGCCGCCGATACGGTACTGCTCGGCCGCCTGCGCGGACGCCGCGAAAATGACGACGCTCGCCGCGGCGATAAGGGTGCTCTTGAATTTCATTGAAGGTCCTCCCGTTTTTGGTGGCTCCGGGGAGCCGATAAACCACGACCGGATACCGCGCGCGAGAAACGCCGGTTCCGGCCATTTTTCGAATGTTGGAAAATGGCAGGCCGGATGATGGAGATCAAGCAACTTGTCCCGGGTGCCGGCCCGGAAAGAACGCCGCTCGGGGCCTGTTCCCAACACCGGTCCCCGACATCGGACAACTTGATCTCAGCCGTTGCGGCGCCGGCCGCCCCGTTGGAAACTCGCGTCAATTCCCCTGGCCAATTCCCGGGGCCCATTCCCATGTGAGGACCAGTGACATGGCGCGCATCATCGCCGGAATAGGCGCATCCCACACCCCGACCATCGGTTTCGCCAAGGACAACGCTTCGCCGGACGATCCGGCCTGGGCGGCGGTGTTCCAGGTGTTCGATCCGGTCCGGCGGTGGCTGATCGACAACAAGCCCGATGTGATCTTTCACATCTACAACGATCACGTCACCTCGTTCTTCATGGATCACTATTCGCCCTTCGTCATGGGGGTCGACACGGAATACGTGACCGCCGACGAGGGCGGCGGGCGGCGGGAATACCCGCCGGTGAAGGGACACGCGGAACTCGCCAGCCACATCGGCCACTCCCTGTTCGCCGACGAGTTCGACATCTCGTTCTTTCAGAAACGCCCGGTGGACCACGGGCTGTTTTCGCCGCTTTCCATGATGACCGACCGGGGCAAGGCGTGGAACGAGGCGGTCATCCCGTTTCAGGTCGGCGTGCTGCAATACCCCGTGCCGACCGCCAACCGCTGCTACCGGCTGGGCCGGGCGCTGCGGCGCGCCGTCGAGAGCTACCCCGAAGACTTGAAGGTGGTGATCGCCGCGACCGGGGGCCTGTCCCACCAGGTGCACGGCGAGCGGGCCGGCTACAACGATCTGGATTGGGACAACCGGTTTCTCGACCTGCTGGAGAACGACCCCGGGGCGCTCACCGAAATCACCCACGCCGAATACGCCCGGCGGGGCGGGTTCGAGGGCGCCGAGGTGATCATGTGGCTGATCATGCGGGGCGCGCTCTCGGCCAACGTCAGGCGGGTCCACCGGGACCTGACGCTGCCGTCCATGACCACCATCGCGACGGTGATCTACGAAAACCTGTCGGAGACCGAACCCGGGGTGATCGAAGAGCACCGGGCGAAGGTGGCCCGTCAGCTGGACGGCATCGGCGAACTGGACGGCACCTATCCCTTCACCCTCGACTGGAGCCACAAGGCGTTCCGGCTGAACGGCTTCCTCCACCGGCTGACCGAGCCGGAACACCGCCGGCGGTTCATGGAGGACCGGGATGCGCTGTGCGAGGAGTTCGGCATCACCCGGGAGGAGCGCGACCTGCTGGAGGCCCGGGATTTCATCGGCCTGATCCATTACGGGGTCATATTTTTCGTCATCGAGAAATTGGCGGTGGTCCTCGGCATGTCCAACCCGGACGTCTACGCCCAGTTCCGGGGCGAGACCATCGAGGAGTTCATGAAATCGCGGAACGTCGCCGTGCACTACTCCAACGCGGGGGCTGACGAATGACCGACCTTCGCGCCCCGACGCTCCGGCATTTCTGCGACCTCTCGGTGGAACTGGGCCCCGCCCGGGAGATGGGGCAGGGGCGGGCCGGCAGGCGGCGCATCATTCCCATCATCGGCGGCACGGTCGACGGGCCCGGCATCAAGGGGACCATCCTCAATCTCGGCGCCGACTGGCAGACGATCTTCGAGGGCGGCACGGCGGAGCTCGACACCCGCTACGCCATGGAGACCCATGACGGGGCGCTGATCGAGATCGTCAATTACGGCTTCCGTCACGGGCCGCCCGAGGTCATCCGGGCCATCGCGGCGGGAGAGGCGGCCGATCCGGCGGACTATTACATGCGCACCCAGGCGCGGCTCGAGACCGGCGACGAGCGCTACGCCTGGGTCAACGACATGCTGTTCGTCGGCACCGGCGCGCGGCTGGCCGACGGGGTCGAAATGCGCCTCTACGCGGTGGAGTAGGGGCCCGGCCGCCTTCGTCCGGGGCACGGGACGGTTGACGCCGGCGTAACTTGTCTGGAACCATGAGGAGCATCTCAAAACCCACGGGCCGCCGAGGTATAAAATACCGGGGAGCCGGGATGCCCCGCCGAAGCTGAACGTTCACATTCCGGAAGACGCGCCAAACATGGTCCCGGTCATCTTCAGGTCCAAAGCGATTGGTGAGCCGCCGCCGATGCCGGCGGTCCCGGCGTGGCCGGCCATCGAATACGTGAAAAACCGGGCGACGAAGGCGGCCGCGTCATGACCGCGCCGCGCCTCGAACTGAAGGGCGTCACCAAGCGTTACCCGGGCGTGGTCGCCAACAACGACGTCGATCTCACCGTCATGCCCGGTGAAATCCACGCGCTGCTGGGCGAGAACGGCGCCGGCAAGAGCACGCTGGTGAAGTTCATCTACGGGGTTCAGCGGGCCGATGCGGGCGTGATGAAATGGGAGGGAAGGGAGGTGGAAATCCCCAATCCCAAGGCGGCGCGGGACCTGGGGATCGGCATGGTCTTTCAGCATTTCTCCTTGTTCGACGCCATGACCGTGGAGGAGAACATCGCGCTCGGGATTTCGGCCGAGTTGGCCAGGGGCGATCTCAACAGCCGGATCAAGGAAATCTCGGCAAGCTACGGCCTGCCCCTCCAACCGGACCGCTACGTCCACACCTTGTCGGTGGGAGAGCGCCAACGGATTGAGGTGGTGCGCTGCCTGCTGCAAAGCCCGAAGCTGCTGATCATGGACGAACCCACCTCGGTGCTGACTCCCCAGGAGGTGGAGGAACTGTTCAAGACGCTCCGGCGGCTGTCCGGGGAAGGGGTTTCCATCCTCTACATCTCCCACAAGCTGCAGGAGATCAAGGAGCTCTGCCACACCGCGACGATCATGCGGATGGGCGAGGTCGTCGACGATTGCGACCCGGCGGAGGAGACCGCGCGCTCCATGGCCGAAATGATGATGGGCAAGAACCTGATGAGCCCGGAGCGGCCGGAGGGCATCGAGACCGGCGCGCCGCGGCTGGTGGTCAGGAATCTCAACATGGAAACGAGCGACCAGTACGGGGTCGATCTTCACGGCATCTCCTTCGAGGTGCGCTCCGGCGAGATTCTCGGCATCGCCGGGATCTCCGGCAACGGACAGACGGAACTGATGGACGCGCTGAGCGGCGAGGTTCCGGTGGACGACGACGATTCCATCATCATCGGCGACAAGACCGTCGGCGGGGCCGGTCCCGTCGAGCGCCGGGCCGCCGGCATGAGCTTCGTGCCGGAAGAGCGCCTGGGGCACGGCGCGGTGCCGGAAATGACGCTGTGGGAAAACGCGTTCCTGTCCGGCGCCACCCGCAAGGACCTTGTAAAATCCGGATTCATTCAGATTAAGAAATCTTCCACGTATGCTTCTGAAATCGTTGAGAAATTCAAGGTCAAAACCCCGGGCGTACTGAACGCCGCCGACTCGCTTTCCGGCGGCAATTTGCAGAAGTTCATCTTCGGCCGCGAAATCCTCCAGGATCCGTCGGTCATCGTGGTCCTCCAGCCCACCTGGGGCGTGGATGCGGGTTCGGCGGCCGCCATCCGGCAATCGCTGCTCGATCTGGCGGCGGGCGGCGCGGCCGTCCTCGTCATCTCCCAGGACCTCGAAGAATTGTTCGAGGTCGCGGACCAAATCGCGGTAATCTGCCAGGGCCGCTTGTCCAGGTCCTGGCCGCCGGACGAGATCACCGTCGATGAAATCGGCCTCCTGATGGCGGGGGTCGAGGCGGATCCCGGGGGGGAGGCGCACAACGGCGAGGCGGGGGGCCATGCTGGTTAGGCTCGAGAACCGGGGCGAAATCTCGAAGGCGATGGTCTATGCCTCGCCGTTCATCGCCGTCGTTCTCACCCTGATCGCCGGCGTGTTCCTGTTCGCCCTCCTCGGCGTCAATCCGGTCGAGGCCATCCTGTCGTTCTTCATCACGCCCATTTCCACCCTCGACGGGTTCGCCGAACTGTTCGTCAAGGGCACGCCCCTGGTGCTCATCGCCGTCGGCCTGTCCTTCGGCTTTCAGGCCAATGTGTGGAACATCGGCGCCGAGGGGCAGTTGACCGTCGGCGCGCTGGCGGGCGGCGGCCTGGCGCTGCTGTTCTTCGCGAGCGAAAGCCTGTTCCTGCTCCCGGCCATGGCGGCCGCCGGTATTCTGGGCGGGATGGCCTGGGCGGCGATCCCGGCGTTTCTGAAGACCCGCTACAATACCAACGAAATCCTCACCAGCCTGATGCTGGTCTATGTGGCGCTCCTGCTGCTGAGCTACCTGATCCACGGGCCGTGGAAGGACCCGGACGGCCAGAACTTCCCCGAGTCCCGCCTGTTCCCGGATGCCGGCATCCTGCCGGTGATGATCGAAACCACGCGGATGCACGTCGGCTGGCTGTTCGCGCTGGCGGCGGTCGCCACCGGCTGGATACTGATCGCCCGGCACGTCATCGGGTTCCAGATCCGGGTAACCGGCATGGCGCCCATGGCGGCCAGCTTCGCCGGCTTCAAGGAGAAGAGGATTATCTGGATCACGCTCCTGATGAGCGGCGGCGCGGCGGGGCTTGCGGGGATGGTCGAGGTGTCGGGCCCGATCCAGCAGATCGTGCCGAACATTTCGCCGGGCTACGGCTTTACCGCGATTATCGTCGCCTTCCTCGGGCGGCTGCATCCGGTGGGCGTGCTGTTCGCCGGGCTCTTGATGGCGCTGACCTATCTCGGCGGCGAAAACGCCCAGATCGAGATGAACCTGCCCAATGCGGTCACGGGCGTCTTCCAGGGCATGCTGCTGTTCTTCCTGCTGGCCGCCGACGTGCTGATCAAGTACCGGGTGAAATTCGGCGGCCCGAAGACGGCCGGCGCGGCGGAAGGGGCAGGCTGATGCCCGAATGGTTCATTCCCTTCCTGTTGTCCGTGGTGACCGCCTCGACGCCGTTCGTCTTTGCCGGCATCGGCGAACTGGTGGTCGAGAAGTCGGGCGTCCTCAATCTCGGCGTCGAGGGGATGATGATCGTCGGCGCCGTCTCGGCCTTCGCCGCGGGCGTCACCACCGGCAGCGGTCCCCTCGCGGTCTTCACCGGCGCCTTCGCCGGGGCGGCCATGGCGCTGATCTTCGGCGTCCTCACCCTCTATCTGCTTTCCAACCAGGTCGCCACCGGCCTTGCCCTGACCCTGTTCGGGCTGGGCCTGAGCGCGCTGATGGGCCACGGGATGGTCGGCAAGACGTTCCCCGGCCTGCCCCACCTGGAATTTCCCCTCCTGGAGCAGATCCCGGTCGTCGGGCCGCTGATTGGCACCCTGCTGCTGGGGCACGACGTTCTGGTCTACTTCTCGGTGGTCCTGGTGATCGCCGTCGGCTGGTTCCTCAACAAGAGCCGTGCGGGCATGGTGCTCCGCGCCGTCGGCGAAAACCACAACGCGGCCCATTCCATCGGCTATCCGGTCAATCTGGTGCGCCTGCTGGCGGTGCTGTTCGGCGGCGCCATGGCCGGGCTCGGCGGCGCCTATCTGTCGCTGGTCCACACGCCGCTGTGGGTCGAGAACATGACCGCCGGGCGGGGCTGGATCGCGCTGGCGCTGGTGGTGTTCGCGTCCTGGCGTCCGGCCCGGGTGTTCGTCGGCGCCTATCTGTTCGGCGGCCTCACCATCATGCAGCTTCACGCCCAGGGCCTCGGGATCGAGATTCCGCCGCAGGTCCTTGCAATGGCGCCTTATCTCGCGACAATCGTCGTACTGGTGATCATTTCCCGGGACAGTGCCCTGGTGCGGCTCAACGCGCCGGCCTGTCTCGGCAAGAGCTTCCACGCAACCGGCTAAGTCTCAAACGAAAGGGAGAATAGGAAAATGAAACTAGGCAAGAAACTGGGTCTGCTCTCCGGCCTCGCCGCGGGCGTCATGCTCGCCGCGACCGGTCTCGCGCAGGCCGCCGATCCGCTGAAGGTCGGCTTCGTCTATGTGGGCCCGGTGGGCGACCACGGATGGACCTACGAGCACAATCAGGGCCGCATCGCCGTCGAGAAGGCGCTGGGCGACAAGGTTAAGACCTCGTTCGTCGAGAGCGTGCCGGAAGGCGCCGACGCCACGCGGGTCATCACCCGGCTGGCCTCGACCGGTCACGGTCTCATCTTCACCACGTCGTTCGGCTATATGAACCCGACCGTCCGCGTCGCCAAGCGGTTCCCGAAGGTCAAGTTCGAGCACGCCACCGGCTTCAAGCGGGCCGACAACGTCGCGACCTATTCGGCCCGATTCTATGAAGGCCGGCACGTGGTCGGCCTGATCGCCGGCAAGATGACCAAGTCCAACGTCCTCGGCTATGTGGCGTCGTTCCCGATCCCCGAAGTGATCCGGGGCATCAACGCCGTCGCCATCGCCGCCCGTTCGGTCAATCCCAAGGTGACCGTGAAGGTGGTCTGGGTCTCGTCCTGGTTCGATCCGGGCAAGGAGGCTGACGCCGCGAAGGCGCTCATCGACCAGGGCGCCGACGTGATGCTGCAGCACACGGATTCGCCGGCACCGGTGCAGGCGGCCCAGGGCCGGGGCATCTGGGCAATCGGCCAGGCGTCCGACATGAAGGCCTTCGGGCCCAAGTCCCACCTCACCGCCATCATCGACGATTGGGCGCCGTACTACATCGAGCGCACCAAGGCGGTTCTCGACGGCACCTGGAAGTCGGGCGACGTCTGGGGCGGGTTCAAGTCCGGCATGGTGAAGCTCTCCAGCTACAACTCCGCCATTCCGGCGGACGTGGTGGCGATGGCCGAGAAGGCCCGGAAGGGCATCATCGACGGCAGCGTCCATCCCTTCGCGGGTCCGATCAAGGATCAGTCGGGCAAGATCATCCTCAAGGCCGGTGAGGTCATGGACGACAAGACCATGCTCGGCATGAACTTCTATGTGGAAGGCGTCGAAGGCAAGATTCCGCAATAGGCATTGCCGGATGCGGCCGGTTCCGGACCACCCCGGGACCGGCCGGTCGCCTTCCCTGAACAACGATCATGACCGCAGGCGGTGACGCGCCGGCGCTGGCCGTCCGGGGCCGGGTGCTGAGCTTCGACGACGATCCCGAAACCGCGGGAGAGGCCGCCTGTACCTACCTCGAAGACGGCGCCGTCCTGATCGAGGGCGGTACGATTACCTCGGTGGTCGATGGGGCGGACATTCCCGCCGGCGCCGACGTCGACCATTACCCGGATCACTTGGTCACGCCGGGATTCATCGACGCCCATGTGCACTATCCCCAGTTGGGAGTGATCGCGTCCTATGGCGGCAAGCTCATCGATTGGCTCAACGGCTACACGTTTCCGGAGGAATCCAGGTTCGCCGATCATGAGGTGGCCGCCGCCGCCGCCAAGCTGTTTTTCGATGAACTGGTGCGCAACGGATTTACCGCGTCCGCGGTCTATTGCACCACCCACCCGCAGTCGGTGGACGCCTGCTTCGAGGAAGCCGCCCGCCGGGGCCTCAGGACCGTCGCCGGCAAGGTGCTGATGGACCGGCACGCGCCGGACGACCTGCTGGATACCCCGCAGGAGGCCTACGACCACTCCAAGGCGCTGATCGAAAAATGGCATGGGGTGGGGCGGTGCCTCTACGGCATTACGCCCCGGTTCGCGCCGACATCGTCGCCGGAACAGCTGGCGGCGGCGGGGGCGCTGTTCGCCGAGCACGAGGGGGTTTATGTCCAGTCCCATGTGTCGGAAGACGTCCGCGAGATCGAGTGGGTGGAGCGGCTGTTCCCCGAGGCCGCGTCTTATCTGGACGTCTATGACCGGTTCGGCCTGCTGGGCGAGCGGGCGCTTTTCGGTCACGGTATTCATTTTTCCGATGCCGAGACGGCGCGGGCCGCGGAGACCGGCACCACCATCGTGCACTGCCCGACATCCAACCTGTTCCTGGGCAGCGGCCTCTTCGAGTTCCGCAAGCTGAAGAGGGCGGGCGTCCCCGTGGCGCTCGGCACCGACGTGGGCGGCGGCACGTCCATGTCGCCCTTCGCCACCATGAAGGCGGCCTACGAGATCGCGCGGTTCCACGACGACGCCGTCTCGCCCTTCGAGTGTTTTTACCTGGCGACTCTCGGCGGCGCCCGGGCGCTGCATCTGGGGGACAGGATCGGCCGTCTGGCGCCTGGCTACGAGGCCGATGTGACGGTGATCGACCCGGCCTCCACCGATCTCATCGCCCACCGCGCCGGCCGCGCCGAAACTCTCGAGGAATTGCTGTTCGCGCAGATCGTGCTGGCCGACGACCGGGCGATCCGCGCGACCTACGCGAACGGGGCGAAAGTGTACGAACGGGGCGGCTAACCGCCGAATTCGCCCACCGGTGCGCCGGCGAATTCCGTCTCGACGGCGAGCAGCGCGCCCGCGCCGGGCTCGGCGGACAGCTCCTCGCCGCCGAGTTGCTGCCGGGCCGAGGTGACGAACAGGGTCTTCATTCCGGGGCCGCCGAAGGCCGGCATGGTCGGCTGCGAGACGGGGAGTGGAATCTCCATGCCCACCGATCCGTCCGGCATTGTCCGGCGCAGGCGTCCGCCGCCATATTGAGCCGTCCAGTAGCCGCCGTCCGTGTCCATGGCCGCGCCGTCGACCCCGCCGTCGAGAGCGCGGTCGAAGGTGAAGAATTCCGTCTCGCCCGATATGCCGCCCGTCGCCGGGTCGAAGCCGGACGCCCGCACCACGCCCGAGCGCGTGTCGGTCCGGAACATGCGGGCGCCGTCCGGCGACCAGGCGAGGCCGTTGGGAATCCTGAGGCCGCTTTCGATCAGCGTCGCCGACAGGTCGGGATCGATCCGGTAGAAACCGCCCGTCGCCAGATCGGGATCGTGCTTGTTCATGGTCCCGACCCACAGCCGTCCGGCGGTATCGCACTTGCCGTCATTGGGGCGGTTCTCCGGAATTTCGGCCTCCAGCGGCGCCAGCAGGTCCAAATTTCCGGTTGCGGGATCGAAGGCGTGGATGCCGTCCTCCAGGGCGACGGCCAGCCCGCCTTTCCGGCGGAGCGAAATCATCCCGGGATGGCTGGGCACGCCCCAGGACCGCGTCCGGCCGGTATCGGGATCGGTCCGGTGGATCAGCTTGCCCCGAATATCGATCCAATAGACGGCATTCTCGCCGGCCGACCACACCGGCGATTCTCCAAGCTCGGCGCGGACGTCGCCCAGGACGGATGGTTCAGCCATGAACGCAGCGTACAAGGCGGCGGGCGCAAAGAAAATGCCGCCCTTCACCCTCACCCCGACCCTCTCCCTCAGGGAGGGAGAGGGGGTTTGCCGTGCGTTCCCTCTCCCCCGGAGGGAGAGGGATGCGAAGGCTTGGCGAGCTTGCGAGCCTAGCCGGAACTGGGTGAGGGGGAGTGTCTATTCACCCCCACCCCAACCCTCCCCCGTTCCAGCCTTCGTAGCCGAAGGCTACTTCGGCGGAGTAGGCCAAGGGGGAGGGGGATTTTCTTTTGGCCCTTGGCCCTTGCGGGTGAACAGGGTGAGGGGGCCGCGAAAACGGCCCCCCCTGATCGAGCACGGAGCCTAGTTCAGATCGAAACGATCCGCGTTCATCACCTTGGTCCAGGCGGCAACGAAGTCATGCACGAACTTCTCCCCGTTGTCGTCCTGGGCATAGAGCTCGGCATAGGCCCGCAGGATCGAGTTGGATCCGAACACCAGATCCACCCGGGTCGCGGTCCACTTCACCGCGCCCGTCTCCCGGTCGACGATCTCATAGAGGTTTTCGCCGGCCGGTTTCCAGGCATAGGCCATGTCGGTGAGGTTGGCGAAAAAGTCGGTGGTCAAGGCGCCTTCCCGGTCGGTCAGCACGCCGTGACCGGTCCCGCCGTGGTTGGCGCCGAGGACCCGCATGCCGCCGACCAGCGCCGTCATCTCATGGGCGGTCAGGCCCATCAGCTGGGTGCGGTCGAGCAGCAGCTCTTCCGCGTCGACGGCATAGCTCTCCTTCAGCCAGTTGCGGTAGCCGTCATGGATCGGCTCCAGGGGCTCGAAGGACTCCGCGTCCGTCGCCTCGTCCGTCGCGTCGCCCCGGCCGGGCGTGAACGGCACCTCGACGTCGACCCCCGCCGCCTTCGCCGCCTGCTCCACGCCCACGTTGCCCGCCAGCACGATCACATCGGCGATGCTGGCGCCGGTTTCCCCGGCGATGGGCTCGAGCGCCGCCAGCACGCGGGCGAGGCGCTCCGGCTCGTTGCCTTCCCAGTCCTTCTGCGGCGCCAGGCGAAGCCGCGCGCCGTTCGCGCCGCCCCGGAGGTCGGAGGCGCGGAAGGTGCGGGCGCTGTCCCAGGCGGTCGAGACCATCTCCGCGACCGAGAGACCGCTGGAGGCGATCTTCTCCTTCACGGCGTCCACGTCGTAGTCCGTGCCGCCGGCCGGGACCGGGTCCTGCCAGATCAGGTCCTCGTCCGGCACGTCCGGGCCGATATAGCGGGCCCTGGGTCCCATGTCCCGGTGGGTCAGTTTGAACCAGGCGCGGGCGAAGGTTTCGGCGAAATAGTCGGGGTCCTTGTAGAAACGCTCGGAGATTTCCCGGTAGATGGGGTCCTCGCGCATGGCCATATCGGCGTCCGTCATCACGGGCATGCACCTGATGGACGAATCCTCGACATCGACCGGCTTGTCCTCCTCCTTGATGTCGACGGGCGCCCACTGGTTGGCGCCGGCCGGGCTCTTGGTGAGTTCCCATTCGTGGTTCAGCAACATCTCGAAGTAGCCGTTGTCCCACTGGGTGGGATGAGTGGTCCAGGCGCCCTCGACCCCGCTGCTCACGGCGTGGCGGCCGACGCCCGGGCTGACCGGATTGCGCCAGCCGAGACCCTGCTCCTCGATGTCGGCGCCTTCGGGTTCCGGACCCAGTATCGACGCATCGCCGTTGCCGTGCGCCTTGCCGACCGTATGGCCGCCGGCGGTCAGCGCCACGGTTTCCTCGTCGTTCATCGCCATGCGGGCGAAGGTTTCGCGGACCTCCAGCGCCGTCTTCCTGGGGTCGGGATTGCCGTTCACGCCTTCCGGGTTGACGTAGATGAGGCCCATCTGCACCGCGGCCAGCGGGTTTTCCAGCGACTGCGCGTCATCGTCGTCGTCGTAGCGGCCGCGTCCGAGCCATTCCTTCTCCGAACCCCAATAGGTGTCCTTCTCGGGGTGCCAGATATCCGGCCGACCGAAGCCGAAGCCGAAGGTCTTGAGCCCCATGGACTCGTAGGCGATGGTGCCCGCGTAAGCGAGCAGGTCGGCCCAGCTCAGCTTGTTGCCGTACTTCTTTTTGATCGGCCACAGCAACCGGCGCGGCTTATCGAGGCTTACATTGTCGGGCCAGGAATTCAGGGGGGCAAACCGCAGGTTGCCGGTCCCGGCCCCGCCGCGCCCGTCCGCGGTGCGGTACGTGCCCGCGGCATGCCAGGTCATGCGGATCATCAACCCGCCATAGTGGCCCCAGTCCGCCGGCCACCAGTCCTGGCTGTCGGTCATCAGGTCCTGGAGATCCTTCTTGAGCGCGGCGAAGTCGAGGGTTTTGACTTCCTCGCGATAATCGAAGTCCGGTCCCATGGGATCGGTCCTGGTGTCGTGCTGATGGAGGATGTCGAGATTCAGCGTATTGGGCCACCAGTCGGTGACCGTGGATTGGGTGATTGTCATCCCGCCGTGCATGACCGGGCATTTGCCGGCCGCCGCGCCATCGTTTCCGTCCATGTCGATCTCCTTTGAAACTTTACAAACCAAGCGTTCGGTTTCTTCATGCAATAGTTATATTAACCAAACGTCTATCACGTAATTTACAATAATTCCAAAAACGCAAATTTCAACAGGAATCATCCCCGAATCGGAAATGTGGATACCCCGGACTTGCGCCGGGGTATGACGAGTGGATATGCGACACAAACCAAACCGTCATGCCCCGACTTGTTCGGGGCATCCAGGATATTCACCACGGAGACACGGAGGTCGGGAGGAGAAGTTTCGATCCCGGCGCTCCTCACCCCCTCACCCGGTTGCGGCTCAGCCGGGCAGCTGCCCGCCGATTTCCGGGGAGTCCGGGGCGTACCGGTAGGCGCGGAAGACCCAATTGCCCACGTCCGCCGGATTGAGGTTTTGAGCCGGGCCGCAGGGACCGAAATGAGGCGAGATATACTCCCAGACGATGTCTCCGTCGGGCGTCACCTCGAATATCCGTCCCCAGAGGCCCTCGCAGATCAGCGTGTTGCCGCTCCACAGGCGCTGGGCGCCGCTGATGTGCGGACTGTAGAAGGTCCACGGCGGATCGCCTTGATATACCCATGCCTCCTCGCCGGTTTCGGGATTGAGTTCGATGACCCGCGAGCAGTGCGAGGTGTTGTCGCCGAACTGTCCGTTGGCGAAGAACAGGATGTTTCCGTTGTCCAGCATCTGGGCGTCGTGCTGACCGCCCCAGCCGTAATCGTTCTTCCGCCATCTGACCTTCCTGGTTTCCCGGTCGATAATGAAGATCCAGCTATTGCGCCGGAAACTGACCAAATAGTCGCCGTTGGACAGCGGGAAAAGCGAGTTGGCGTGCGAGAACTCTTCCCGGACGTTGAGCGAAAATATCGGGTAGTCCTCGATGTCCATGTGGTCCTGGGCGCGCCACTCCCAGACCGTTTCGCCGTCGGCATCGACCTCGCGGATATAGTCGCCGAGGACACCGCCGCCGGCCATCTCGGTGCCGGGAATGCCGCCCCGCAGCCGGGCGATGGAGTCGGGCCGGAACCGCTCAAAACCGATGAAGGCCGTGTTGCCGTTGGGCAGCCGGTGAAAATCATGGTGCTGGGCCGGGGCGTCGCACTCCCAAACCGGCTTGCCGTCCCAATCGAGCTCGCGGATGACCCGCGCCTCCTCGCGGCCGGCGGGGGCGTCCGGATCGGCCCTGAGGGCGGTCAGCAGATTGCCGTTGGGAAGCAGCTTGGAATAGCCGAGCCGAAATCCCGTCACGTCCCATTCGTGGACCACGCCGCCGTCCATGTCGAGCAGGTAGGTGGTGTGGCATCCCGCCGGGAGCGGCGTGAAGATGGTGTAGCCGGGCGTGGCCCGGGCGGCATCGTGTTCGAGCAGGCCGAACTTGTGGTAGCGCATGAAATCTTCCCCCCGGGACTAGAGCCGGTGTTCTTCAAACGTATAATGCCAGTTTCATGGCGATGCGGATGGACATCAATGGAAACCTGTCCGATGTCCGGCGTTTGCCGCATCGAGTTCCCTCGCCCCCAATCATTTTTCCCTCTCCCCCGGAGGGAGAGGGATGCGCAGGCTTGGCGAGCTTGCGAGCCATAGCCGCAGCTGGGTGAGGGGGAGTGCCGATTCACTCCCACCCAATTTAGGACTCACCCCCACCCCGACCCTCCCCCTTCGAGGGGGAGGGGGATTTTCTTTTGGCCCTCGTTCCCTCTCCCCCCTTGTCCCGGCGTCCGCGCGGGCTAAATGAATAGACGAGTGCCGCTCCCTCCCCGGGGCGGTGAATTACGTTTGGGGGGGAGCTATGCAAATTTGTACGAACTATTTGGGGGGTACCTCCCAAATGGGTGTCATCAAATGTCCATAAATGTCCATGAATGTCCATTCCGCCGAAACAGTCATTTTTGGGGAATTGAATGATTTCAAAGACTTACCGATATGCGCCTGGTGCATGGCTGGGCTTGGCGAGGATACGTTTGCCGGGGGCCGGTTGGATCGTTTAGATACGGACCGCCATAACCGGAACTTGAAAGGAAGACACAAATGAAACCGGCGAAAACGGCCGTCACCCTGACGGCGGCAATTTTTTTATCGGGCCTTTTATCGGCGGGCGCGGCGGCCCAGAGCCTTCACGACACGGCCAAGACCCAGATCGTCGCCTTCATCGATGCGATTATCGGCGGACCAAAGGCGGTCGGGAAAGTTCTCGCGCCCGAATATCAGATCATGCGGGGCAACGGCGTCGGATTCGACCGGGACGGCTATGTCTCGCGGGGCGTCGGGGCGGTTTCCATCGAGCGGGATTTCTCGCCCGAGGAAATCGTGGCCACCCGGTCGGGCGACATATTGGTGGTCCGCTACATGCTGCGCATCACCGAGACCATCGACGGGAAACCGGTGGCCAAACGCGCCCCGCGCCTGACCGTGTTCCGGAACATCGGCGGCAAGTGGATGGTGACGGCGCACGCCAATTTCGCCGTGACGAAATGAGCCGAACGAGGCGGCATGACCGATAGCTTCGACTACATCGTCATCGGCGCGGGCAGCGCCGGGTGCGTGCTGGCCAATCGGCTGACCGCGTCCGGCCGCGACAAGGTGCTGCTGCTGGAAGCCGGGCCCGCGGACCGCAATCCGTGGATACATATTCCCCTCGGCTACGGCAGGCATTTCGCCAATAAGGCCATCAACTGGCTCTATAACAGCGAGCCCGATCCCGCCCAGGTCAACCGGCCGATCATTCAGCCCCGGGGCAAGGTGCTGGGCGGCACCAGTTCCATAAACGGCATGGTCTACGTGCGGGGCAACAAGGCCGACTACGATCAGTGGCGGCAACTCGGCAATGTGGGCTGGTCCTATGACGACGTGCTGCCCTATTTCCGCAAGATGGAAGACCAGGAGCGGGGGGCCGACGACTACCACGGCAGCGGCGGGCCCATAGCGGTCTCCGACCCGTATGACCAGGTGCCGCTGTCGCGCGCGTACCTGGAGGCGGCCGAGACCGCCGGCTTCAGGATCAATCCGGACTTCAACGGCGCGGAACAGGAGGGCATCGGACCCTATCAATGGACCATGCGCAACGGCCGCCGGTCGTCCACCTCGGTGGGGTATCTGCGTCCCGCCAAGCGGCGCCGGAACCTGAAAATCGAGACCGACGTGCGGGTGCGGCGGATTCTGATCGAGGGCGGCCGGGCGGTGGGGGTCGAGTTCGATCAAGGCGGCGCGGCCAAACAGGTCCGGGCGGGCGGTGAGGTTCTCCTGTGCGCCGGAACCTTCAATTCGCCTCAGATCCTCCAGCTGTCGGGGATCGGGCCGGGCGGACTCCTCCAGCGGCACGGCATCGATGTGGCGCTCGACCGGCCGGGCGTCGGGGCAAATCTGCAGGACCATTATAACGCGGCGGTCATGTACCGGCTCCAGGGGCACGACAGCGCCAACGACGTCGCCAACAGCGTCGTCAAGAAGATGAGCGTGGCGGTCCAGTACGCGTTCACCCGGAAGGGCTACCTCGCCATGGGTGCGGCGTTCGCCGGCGGCTTCGTCACCGTTGATCCGGCGGCGGTCTCGCCGGATATCCAGTTTCTGCTGATGATGTTCAGCGCCGACTATGTGGGCACTACCGCGCATCCCTGGCCCGGCGCCATGAACGTGGTGACGCTGATGCGTCCGGAAAGCCGGGGCGAGGTGGTGATCGCCTCGTCCGATCCCTACCAGGCGCCGCTGATCCACGGACGCTACCTGACCGCCGGGAAGGATATCGATACCCTGATCGGCGGCTTGCGCCGCGGCCTGACCATTACCGAACAGCCGGCCTTTCAGCGTTACGTCCGCAACGAACATCTGCCGGGGACCGGCTGCCGGAGCGACGACGAGCTGCTCCAATATCTCCGGGATTACGGCCGGACCAGCTATCACCCGGTGGGCACCTGCCGGATGGGCGCCGACGACGATGCGGTGGTCGATGCGCGCCTGCGGGTGAGGGGGGTCGAGCGGCTCCGGGTCGTGGATGCCTCCGTCATGCCGAGGCTGACATCGGGGAACACCAACGCGCCGACCATCATGATCGGCGAAAAGGCCGCCGACATGATCCTTGAGGATGCCCGAGTGGTTTCCGGCTAAATGATCCATTTGGCCGGAAACCGCTCTTTAGGGGGTAGCGTGGGGGAGGGAGGCGATTTCCCGAATCAGCTTGACCCGGATGGCGGTTTCGAAATCGGCGAAGGTGCGCGCCGGGATGACGAAGGCGCCCCGTCCGCCGATCACGTTGGCGCGGAAAAACTCGTCGAGGCCGAAGCGCCCTTCGAGGATGGGAAGGCCGTTTACCGTAATGCCCTGCTTCACCGCCTCGTCCCGGCCGACGGCGGCGGGGAGACCGTTGCGGTCGGGCCCGTCGCCCGAAATATCGATGACCCGGCGCCGCGCCTCGAAGGCGTTGCCCTGGAGGGACTCGACGCCGTGAAGGATGGCGTCGCCGATGGCCGTGCCGCCGCCGTACAATTCGCGGGGATGGGTTTCCAGTTTGGCGGCGAAGGCCTCCACGTCGGCCGGCGTCCTGAGCAGGGTCCAGGGGACGACGGGGACGTGGAGATCGGGACCGCTCCACTCCACATAGGCGAGCGCGATTCGGCCGAGGAAGCCGGATTGGATCGCCCGGACGACCCTGGGATGGCGGAGCGCCCGGGCGGTGCCCAGCCGCTGCAGCGAAAATTCCACATCGTCGACGCTGCCCGATCCGTCGGCGAGCAGGATCAACTCCAGGTCGACCCTGGTCTGCGCCGGGGCCGGGCCCGACAACAGGATCAATGCAGCGGCAATCAGAAGCGCTCTCGGCATCCCGGCATTAGACACCGCCGGGCCGGTCACGGCCAGCCATCGGTGATGACGAACCGGTTTCGGACAATTTCGGCCACGGGATTGCTTCCCCGGGGGCCTGTGCTTGAATGGCCGCGAACATTTCGGATCCCGTTCGGGCCTCAGGGGAGAGACAAATGAAAATCCTGTTCTTTGACGAATTTGCGATGGGCGTGATCGGCGATGACGGAACCGTCGTCGACGTGTCCGCGGCCGTGGCCGATATTCCGCATCACCAGCCCCAGGATCAGATGCGCGGACTGATCGAGAATTACGGCGAGTACCGGGGCAAGCTGGCCGAAGCGGCTTCCGCCGGCGGCGGCGCGGCGGCCGACGACGTGCGTATCCGCCCCCCGCTGCCCCGGCCGCTCAATATCGACTGCATGGCGGTCAACTACATGGAGGACGGCACCCGGGACGAGCCGGCGCCGATCAACGGCTTCCACAAATCACCGAGCTCGATCATAGGGCACGGCGATACCATGGTGCTGCAGGATATCCCGGCGACCATCTTCGAGGGCGAGGCCGAACTGGGCCTGGTGATCGGCAAGAGGGCCACCGACGTCAGCGAGGCGGACGCCATGGACCATGTCTTCGGCTATGTGAATTTCATCGACGGCTCGGCCCGCGGCCTGGGCCCGGGGATGAACACCTTTTTCATGATGAAGTCCCGGGAAACCTACTCGCCCGTCGGACCCTATATCGTTACCAAGGATGAAATCGCCGATCCCCAGAAGCTCCGTGTGCGGCTTTGGAACAACGGGGAGATCAGGCAGGATTTCAACACCGACGACATGGCCCACAAAATCCCGCGATGCGTGGAGTGGGCCAGCCATTGCCACACCCTGGAGCCCGGCGACATTCTCGCCACCGGGACCAACCACCGGGGCCTCCATGCCTTTCAGGACGGAGACGTGGTCGAGCTCGAGGTCGAGGGGTGCGGGCGGCTGAGGATCAATATCCGCGACGGCCTCGAACGCACCTGGGGCCCGGATACCCGTCTCGAGCATGCGGAAAAAGGTTTGGACGGGGTGCACACGCCGCAACTGACCGGAAAATATGCACCGGAGGGATAGGCGGAGCACGGCGCCCGCGGACCGGGCGCGCTGACCTTGGCCGGCGAACGGGAAGCATTCGGCGGACTTCGCAATGCGCTCGCCAAGCGCGACTATCGCCTCTACGTGATGGGACACGTGGCCCACACCCACGGGTGGTGGACCAATCGCGTCGGGCTGGGCGGGCTTGCCTGGCAGCTCTCCGAATCGCCCCAGGTGCTCGGCCTCGTCGGGTTCGCCAGCATGCTGCCGGTGATGTTCGTCGGACCCCTCGGCGGCGCCATGGGGGACCGCTACGGCCATCGGCTCGTCGCCGCGCTTTCCGGGTTCAGCAATGCCGCCGTTACCGCGGCCATCGGCATCCTGGCGCTGACCGGCGGCATCACGGTGCCGATGCTGATTATGCTGTGCGCGGTGCAGGGCGCGGTCTTCGGGGTCGAGTTTCCGGCCCGGCAGGCCCTGATCCCCCAACTGGCAGGGCGGGAAAACATCGCCGCCGCGGTCGCCTTCAATTCAACCACCTTTCACGTCGGCGGCTTCATCGGGCCGGTCATCGCCGGCCTGATCTTCAGCCTCGCCGATTGGGGCGCGGTCATACTGGTTTATGGCGGGACATCTTTGTGGATGGTCCTGATGCTGTCGCTGATGCATCACGCCAATCCGCTCGCGCCGGGCCGCGGCGAGACCAGCTTGTTCGGCGATTTATGGGAAGGGGTCATCTACGTCGCCGGCCACCCGGCGCTGCGGCTGCTCATTGCCGGGGCCTTCACCATCGGCCTGCTGATCCGTCCCTACAACGAGCTCCTGGCCGGGTTCGCCGGTGACGTGTTCGGCATGCCGGATGTCGGATTGGCGCCCCTGACCGCGGCGGCGGGCGTCGGCGCCCTCCTGGGAGCGGCGCTGATGATGATGCGGAGCCGCAATGAGGGCATGACGGTTGTCATGCTGGGCGGAGGGTTTCTGGCGGCCGCCTTCGTCCTGTTTTTCGCCTCGGTCGAAACCTTCGATTTGGCGCTCGGATTATTGGCGGTCGGAACGTTCGGCATCGTCCTCGCCAATGTGGGCTGGAACAGCCTGGTTCAGCACATCTCCGATCCCAGGATGCGCGGCCGGGCAATCTCTATACTGGTGTCCCTCTCGGTGGGCGCGCCCGCTCTCGGATCCCTGGCGATCGGCTCTTTGGCAGAAGTCATCGGGCTGCAGCGGGCGTTGGGAATATCGTGCATCGCCGCCATCGTCGTGCTGGCGGCATTGGCGGTGCCGCTGCTCCGCGGACGCGCCGGAATGGAGGCCGAGCGGGAATCCTAGAGCGGCGGGAAAACCGGCAGGCGGCCGTTAGGGTCCGAAAGGGGACCTAGACGGTCTTGTATTCGATTTCGGTGACCCGGACCTCCTCGCCGCTGACGTTGGTGGCGTTGTGCCTGATCGGCGCCGCGTAGCGGACCGTCCGGCCGGGCTCGTATTCGACGTGGGTGACGCTTCCATCATCCCGCTCGAGGCGCAGTTCACCGCCCGATTCCTGGATGGTGACATAGTCGACCGCGTGATGATGCCAGCCGGTCTGGGCACCGGGATCAAACCGCCAGCGGGTTATCCGCGTCTCGTCGTCTTCGTAGAGAATTTCAAAATCGGCCCGAGGGGCGTCGTTCGACGCATCCTTCGGCGCGGTCATGGGTTCTGACATTCGGGGACTCCCGTTGCACTTGTCGTGGTCCGGGTTCAATCTAGCGGCGACGGCCCTCCCGGTAAACGGGATCAGTACGGGGGGTCGGCAATGTCGATCAGCGGAAATGCGGAAAAAACCCCCGGGGGCCGGACGGCCTTCGCCGGATGAAGGTGGTCGGGCGATAGATGGCCGAGGTCGGACGCACCGAGGTTGGCCATTGCGTTGAGCATCTCTTCCTCGATCAATTCAAGCATTTTGACCACGCCGTCCTCTCCGGCGCCCGAGAGCGCCAAGCCGTACAGCTTGCCGATCCCGACCGCGTCGGCGCCCAGCGCGACGGCCTTCAGCACGTCGGTGCCGCGCATGAACCCGCCGTCTATATAGACCGCCGCCCGGCCCGATACCGCGTCGACGACCTCCGGCAGCACCTCGATGGCGCCCCGGCCGTGGTCCAACTGCCGCCCGCCGTGATTGGAGACATAGACGACGTCGATGCCGTGATCGACGGCCAGCTTTGCATCCTCCGCCGTCGCGATACCTTTCAGGACAAATGGGATTTGGCATCGCTCGCGCAGCCGCGCCAGCCAGGCCCAGTCGAACGACGACTGGTGCGGCGCTTCGCTACGGACGGCGCGATTGTGGGCGCGCGGATTGTAGTGCTTGATCAGGTCCCGCTCCCGCCGTCCATATCGGGCCGTATCGACCGTCACGCAAAAAGCCGTGTAGCCGGCTTCGGTGACGGCATCGAGCCGGTCGTTTACCCATGCCTCATCGCCGTGGATATAGATCTGATAGATCAGGGGAGAGGAAACCCGGCTTCTGATCTCGCCGAATTCCGGCTGGGTGACGGAGCTCAGCATGCCGGGAATGCCGAAGGTCTGTGCGGCGCGAAGCGGCGCCGCCGCCCCTTCGGGAACCAGCCGGTTGAGCCCGCCTATGGGTGCAAGGAATATCGGAAGCCGCGCTTCCGCGCCCAATATATCACGACGCAGCGAGATGCTGCCGACATCGTTCAAGACCCGGGGACGGAAAGCGATCTCGTCCAGTGATTGGCGGTTTCGCAGCAGTGTGGTCTCGCTCTCGCCGCCGCCGATCAGGTAATCCCAGTCGTTTTGATCAAGATTTTGCCGTGCCGCCTTGATCAACTCGCTGGTCGTTCTGACTGCTGCCAGGTCTTCGGGGGTCATCGGATATCGCTCGCGGGTGTCACATCGGGTGGAATTAGTCTACCCGAGAAAACCGGGTTTATTCACCAATTGTAAATAAGTGACCGTGAGGCTGGGAGCGACCAAACGACGAGGCGGCGGAACGATGCGCTTTTCGGTTAAATATCAATCCTGGACCAAAAACTGGGCGGTCGTCGACAACGGCATCGCCCAGCAAGTCGTCGGCGTGCACAATTCCAAGGCGGAGGCCTATAAGCAGGCGTTTGCCGAGCAGGCGCGTTGGCGCGAGTTCGATCCCGTTGCGGTGGAGATGTCCCGCAGCCGGGCCTGCAACGGTCACGGCCTGCCGGTCTCCCTCGTCGTGCGCTGAGTCCGGCGCAGCCCAATTTCCCTCTCCCCTGGAGGGAGAGGGATGCGAAGGTTTGGCGAGCGAAGCGAGCCTAGCCGTAGCCGGGTGAGGGGGATTGTCGTTTCACCTCACCCTCATCTTCACCCCCACCCCAACCCTCCCCCGTCAAGGGGGAGGGAGTTTCGATGGGTTCCCTCGCCCCGTC
>JAJDXO010000040.1 GCA_022823235.1 Rhodospirillales bacterium | reverse complement strand
AACCGATGAGCGCCATCAAATTGATCCAATCTGGCCGGAAACTGCTCTAGGCGCCCGCCGGGGCCGGGCCTACACTGATGTCCCGAAAACCGTGATGGGGGACATCATGCAAGTGACGCTGCTCGGTACTGGATTGCCGTTTCCGAACCCGCACCGCCGGGGCCCCGCCTATCTGGTGGAGGCGGGCGAGGAGAAGATCCAGATCGATTGCGGGTCGGGGTGCGTCCACCGGCTCTATGAGGCGGGCTCGCGGCCGCAGGAAATCGATCACCTGTTCATCACCCACCTGCATTCAGACCACTACATCGATCTCGGCCACTTCGTGATCATGCGCTGGGTGCTGGGGGACGACCGGCCGCTGCACGTCTACGGCTCGCCCGGCCTGCGGAGGATGATCGATCTGCTGCTGGAAATGCATGCCCCGGACATCGAACTCCGGATGATCACCCGCACCAGGAAGCGTGAGCAGCCCAACATCGTCGTCCACGAACTGGAAGAGGGGCGGGCGCTGGAAACCGCCAGCGGCCTGACGGCGACGGCCTTCAAGGTGGACCACTATCCGCTGGAGATGCCGTTCGGCTTCCGTTTCGACACCAGGGACAAATCGGCCGCGTTTTCCGGCGACACCTGTCCCTCGGAAAATCTCATCAAACACACCCAAGGCGTCGACATTCTGGTGCACGAATGCACCGAGTACACCAAGTGGACGAACCCGGAGATCGACGAGAGCCACAAGGTCAAGACCCACACCCATCCCGATCTGCTGGGGCTGGTGGCCCGGGACGTCAAGCCGGGGCTCCTGGTCGCCTCCCACCTGATGCCGCGTTCGGTTCCCAAGGAGCTGCGCCGGATGATCGGTGCCAACTATGACGGCCCGACGGTCATCGGCGAAGACCTGATGACCGGCTGAGGGGGGGGGGCGGTGAGCAGGGGTATGACGAGTGGCGTCAACACGAATTCCCCCTCACCCAGCTCCGGCTATGGCTCGCAAGCTCGCCAAGCCTTCGCATCCCTCTCCCTCCGGGGGAGAGGGAATATCTATTCCCTCCCCCTTGAAGGGGGAGGGTTAGGGTGGGGGTGAAGATGAGGGTGAGGGGGCCCGCAAAAACGAAAATCCCCCAAACGAGTCCGGAGCCTAATACGCGCGGACCTTTACAATCATCCGGCCCACCTCGTCCACGGTCGCGACCATCGTATCGCCCGGCTCCACCGGCCCGACGCCTTCCGGCGTGCCGGTCATGATGACGTCGCCCGGATGGAGGGTGAAGAACCGGGTGGCGTAGGCGATCAATTTGCGGCAGCTGAAGATCAGTTTATCGGTGTTCGATTTCTGGCGGACCTCGCCGTTGACGGTGATCTCGAAATCCAGCTTGTCCGGATCGGAGATCTCATCGGGGGTCGCCAGCCACGGTCCGAGCACCGCGTAGCTGTCGACGGATTTCCGCAAGGACCGGTCTTCG
Organism: Rhodospirillales bacterium; assembly: GCA_022823235.1. Classification (GTDB taxonomy): domain Bacteria; phylum Pseudomonadota; class Alphaproteobacteria; order Rhodospirillales; family UBA2165; genus JAJDXO01. The sequence continues at coordinate 9,171 of JAJDXO010000040.1, read as the reverse complement.
GTGCCCCGCACGGTCATGTCGAGTCCGATGGCGTAGCCCGCCACATGGTCGAGCGCGTTCGCCTCGTCGACGTCTTCGCACGTCTTGCCGATCACCATGGCAAGCTCCACCTCGTGGTCGTTTCGCCGGTCAACGAACCTGAGCGCCACGCCGTCGTCTTGTCCGACCAATGCGGAGTTTGCCTTCAGGAACAGCCCGTACTCGTCGATGGTTTTTATCTCGCGCCCGAAACTGATTTCGGTATCGTCCAGGGATTCTTCGTGGTGCGCGCGATAGTTCACCGGCGCGCCGATGACCTTGGTCGGATTGGCGACGGGCGAGCGGAGATGCACGTCGGCCAGCGGTTTGGGCGCCGACCGCCCGGCCTCTTCCTCAAGACGGCTCTTCAGCCGGTCCAGATTGGCGATGAACTGATCCCCCGGCGGCTGCGGCCAGCCTTGCGGTTCCAGGCCGTCGAGGGCGGCGGTGGCATCGAACACCCGGCCGTCCCGGACCAGTCCCACGCGATCATCGTCGTATCGGCAAATTTTCATGCGAGTTTTCCCGGCAATCCTTGTTTTCGGCGCGCTTTCACGGCCTTTGTCGCAGTTCGGACATTTACTAGCTAATGCCTCGCAAATCGAGTTCATAATGATAAACTGTCCGAGTATTCCCAAAATACCGGGAATCGAGGAGGCGAACATGGAAATTCAGAAACTTCATCACGTTGTCTACCGGTGCAAGGACGCTAAGGAGACCGCGAAGTTCTACACCGAATTGCTCGATCTCGATTTCGCCATGGCGGTATCCGAGAGCAATGTGCCCTCGTCCGGCGAGGCCTGTCCTTATATCCACGTCTTCTTCGAGATGGCGGACGGCTCCTCGGTCGCGTTCTTCGAGCTCCCCGAAGAGCCCGAGATGCAGATGGATCCGAATACGCCGGAATGGGTGCAGCATCTGGCCCTCGAAATCGGCGATATGGATGAGTTGAATGCGGCCAAGGAGCGCCTGGAAAACGCCGGCGTCGAGGTGGTCGGCCCCACCGATCATGCCTTCTGCCAGTCCATCTACTTCTTTGATCCCAACGGCCACCGGCTGGAACTGACCGTCCGCACGGAAACGCCGGAAATGATGCAGCGTCTCCGCGACACCGCGGAGCCGATGCTCGAGGAATGGGATCAGACCAAGACCGTCTCCGACAAGGCGGCCTGGGTGCACGAGAACGCCAACGCCGGCCGATAGACCGGCCCCGCTGGGCAGGCGCGGATCGTCCCCATGAACGGCGAGCTACTCGTTCTGAGCGTCCGGCAGGGCGGCCACATGGAAAGCCAGTCGGGGCTCCAGATGAACGCGCCGAAGATTTTCGGCCGGCTGGCCGCCGACGGGTGCGATCCGAAGACCGCGTTCGTGGTCATTCATCCCACCAGCAACTTCATGGCGCACTATATGTTCGATCCGCTGCAACGGCGGAGCCGCGCGCTGCTGGGCCTCAACACCCGCTATATCGCCAACGACACCATGCTGCTGATGGAGCGGGCGATCCAGGATCTGGGCGCCGGCATCCGGGAACTGCGCAACCGCGGCTACGACAAGATCGTTCTGCTGGGCAACTCGGGCGGCGGGGCGCTGGCCGCCATGTATCAGGACCAGGCGGAAAACCTGACCATCGAGACCACTCCCGACGGGCGCGCCATCGAAATCGCGCCGGAAGATTTGCCGCCGATCGACGGGATTGCGCTGCTCTGCGCCCACCCCGGCCGGGCGATCACCCTCCGGGAATGGATCGACGCGGCGGTTGCGGACGAGGCGGATTTGCTGGCCACCGACGCGGGCCTGGATATGTACAACCCGGACAACGGTCCGCCCTATGACGCCGATTGGCTGGCAAGGTACCGGGACGCCCAGCAGGCGCGCTGCGACCGCCTGACCGATTGGGTCCTGGCGCGGCTGGACGAACTGGACCGGGGCGGCGATGCCCACCCTGCCCGCGATCAGGCATTCGTCGTCAACCGGACCATGGCCGATCCCCGGTTCCTCGACCTGTCACTCGATGCCAACGACCGGGAGGCGGGCACCCTCTGGGGCGATGCCAGGACGGTCAACTACGCCGCCAACAATATAGGCCGGTTCACGACGCTCAGGTCGTTCCTCAGCCAATGGTCGCCCCGGACCTCGCGGGCCGACGGCCCCGCTTGCCTGAGCCGCACCTCGGTCCCGGTGCTCAACGTGGAGTATTCCGCCGACAATGCCGTCTTCCCGAGCCAGGTGCGGGCCTGGGGCGAGGCGGCCGAAGGACGGGTGACGGACCACGTGCTCAAGGGCGCGCCGCACTATCTCCACGCCCATCCCCATTTCATCGAGGAAGTGGCGGATGTGCTGGTGGAATGGGCCGACGCTCTGTGACATTTTTCGAAATCATCCGATCCTGAGGGGGGAGACCATGACCCAGGCCGTGCGCGACGGCTACGCCGAACAATTCTATCCGCGGACCGAGGAACTGGGGCCCGACGAAATGCGGATCACCGCGCTGGGGACCGGCCGGCCGTTCCTCCGCCGCTCTCAGGCCAATGCCTCCTGGCTGATCGAGCTCGGCAACGGCGACAAGTTCGTTTTCGATTTCGGTTACGGCTCGCAGATGAACTTCACCGCCCTGGAAATTCCTTATCAGCGCATCACCGCGTGGTTCGCGACCCACCTGCACACGGATCATGTGGGGGACTTCGGTCAGGTCTGGGTCGGCAGCTGGGCCGGCGGGCGCCTGAAGCCGCTGGAGGTCTACGGCCCCTCCAGCAACAAGCCGGAATACGGCTTTGCCCATTTCATCGAGCACCAGATGGAATCCTACCGCTGGGACACGGACAGCCGGGTGAGCGCGCTGCCGGCCATCGGCGCCGAGGTGAATTGCCACGAATTCGATTATTCCAAGGTTCACGTGATCTATGACGAGAACGGCGTGAAGATCACCAGCTTTCCGGCGGTCCACATTTATGACGGTCCGGTGAGCCTGAAGCTGGAGTGGAAGGGCCGCTCCTTCGTCTATTCCGGCGACACCACGCCCAGCGAATTCATGCTCGAGAACGCCAAGGGCGTCGAGGTGCTGGTCCACGAGACCTTCAACACGGTCGATCAGCTGATGGTCCGGTCGGGCTATGACGAGCGCTCCGCCAGGGCCATCGGCACCATGATCCACTCGGCGCCCGCCGAAGCCGCCTACGTCGTCAACCAGTGCGATCCCAAGCTCTTCGTCGCCTACCATTTCTTCAACGATTTCGACACGGTGGGCGAAATGGAGACGGCGATCCGCGAACACTGGAAGGGCCGCCTCGCCATGGCCACCGACTTCCTGGTCGTCAACGTGACCGACGAGCACATCATCGTCCGCGAGGCCGTCGTGTCCGATCACGTCTGGCCGGCCAAGGACGAGCACGAGGGCTTCGGCGATGCGCCCCGCAAGGAGCCGATGCCCATGTCCGATTGGCTCCGCGAGCGGCAGGTCTTCCCGAAGTTCTGAGGCGGGATTGAACATTCCGTCCCGCATCCGCGCGCCGGTGGACGCCGTCACCGGCCTGGCCGTGTGGCCGTATTTCCTGCTGGTGATGGCCCATATGGGGTTCGGGTCCAACCAGATTGTGGGCAAGATGGTGGAGGGGCACGTGCCGCCGGTCGGTTTTTCCTTCTGGCGCTGGGTGTTTGCCGTCGCGCTGATCCTTCCCTTCGTCTGGGGCGATTTTCGGAAAAGCTTTTCCGTCGTCCGGCGGCATTGGAAGGTGCTGGCGCTGCTTGCCTTCAGCCTGGTGATGCTCGGCAACACGGCGATCTACATCGCGCTGAATTTCACCACCGCCATCAATGCCGGGATCATTCCCGTCGCCCAGCCGGCCGTGACTTTTCTGCTCTCCTGGCTGCTGTTCCGCGACCGGCTGACCCCGGGTCAGGCGCTGGGGGCGGCGATCGCGGTCGCCGGCGTTCTGACCGTGCTGACGAAGGGGGATTTGGGGTCCCTGTCGGGCTTGAGATTCAACACCGGGGATTTGTGGCTGCTGGTCTCGATCACCGGATTTTCGCTTTACGCCGTCGTGCTCAGAAAAGCGCCCAGGGATCTGTCCTTCATGGTGCAGCTTGTATGGATCGAGATATTCGGGGTGCTGTGGCTGCTGCCGGTCTACATCTGGGAAACCACTGCCGTTCAGCCCATGACGCTCGATGGCGTGACCATCGCGGCGGTCGCCTGGGCCACGCTGGTGGTGGCGATTTTCTCCATGGTGCTGTGGACCGCCGGGGTGAACGCGGTCGGCGCCAATAAATCGAGCGTCTTCGTTTACTGCCGGGTGTTTTTCATCACGGTGGCGGCGCTGTGGCTGCTTGGCGAGACGGTCGAAATCTACCATTTCATCGCGTTCGCGGTGATGCTGGTGGGGCTGTGGCTGGTCAGCAGCGCCAAGGTCGAGGCCCCCGGATGAGCCGGTCCGGCCCGTTCCTCGGCATCTTTCTGATGATGGCGGCGATGACCCTGTTTCCGGTCAAGGACGGGTTCGCCAAGCTGTTGGGCGATACCTATTTCCCGGTCGGCCTCGCCTGGCTGCAGTACGTCTTCATGTGGCTGGCGCTGGCGCCCGTGGTCGCCAAAATGCACGGCGCGGCGGCGTTGATCCCCAGGCCGCTTCCCATGCAGGCATTGCGGGGATGCCTGATCCTGGGCGCGGTTTGCCTGTTTTACTGGGCGCTGAACTTCATTCCGCTGGCTGATACCACGGCGATGACGTTCGTCGGCCCGTTGGTCACCACCGCCGTTTCGCCGGTCTTTCTGGGCGAGAAGGTCGGTATCCGGCGCTGGATGGCGGTATTGGCCGGTTTCGCCGGCGTGCTGATCATCCTCAGGCCGGATTTCGGCGGCGAGCGGGTCGGCTACGTCATCGGGCTGGGGGCCGGAATTTGCGTCGGCCTCTTCTACGCCGCCAACCGCAAGCTGGCGGACGCCGACCCGCCGCTGGGCTCGGCTCTCCACTCGGCGCTGTTCGGCGCCCTTCTGCCGATCCCGCTGCTGCCCTGGATCTGGGTGCCCCTGCAATTGGAGGATGCCGGCTTCCTGGGCGGCTTCGTCGTCCTCGGCCTGGCCGGCCAGATGATGCTGGTCAATGCCTTCAGGTATGGACAGGCTTCGCTGGTCTCGCCGTTCCTCTATTGGGGCATCGTCTCGTCGACCGTGTTCGGCTGGTTCGTCTTCGGCGATTTTCCCGACCTGTTCACCTGGATCGGCGCGGCCATCCTGATCCTCGCCGGGATCTACATCATGGCCCGGGAGGCCCGCGCCGCCGAGGCGGCGGCTGCCGAGGCATAACGTGATTACGTCATGTAAGGTCAATTCGCTCTGAATTGACCGAGCCGGGCCCACCGGACCGGCTTCGCTGGCCGGAGGACAAGCTGCGCCCCGGCCATGACTGCTTGCGGCCTACTCGCCCCCAATTTCCCCTCCTCCTGTCCTGCTCCGCCCCGCAGCCGGGCGCTTGCATCCTGCACGGTAATGCCGTACACATGTGCCGCATGATCGTCCGTTCCATTCGCCATCGGGGCTTGCGTGTGCTCTACGAGACCGACTCGCCCCGGCTGCTCAAGCAGGACCTGGCGGAGCGGGTGCGCGGCATCCTGGCCGCGCTCGCCATGGCGGAGACCATGGAGGATTTCATCCGCGAGGCGGCGCCTGGCTGGCGGGTCCACCGGCTGGCGGGCGAGCGGCGGAACGAGTGGAGCGTGTCCGTGTCGGGCAACTGGCGGATCACCTTCGAGGAGAGGGACGGCGGCATCGAGCGCATGAACCTGGAGGACTATCACTGATGACCAGCGGCGGCATCAAGATGGGGATGACCCCCCCGCACCCCGGAACCTTCATCCGGATCGAGGCCCTTGAGGAACTGGGGTTGAGCGTTTCGGCGGCGGCGCGGATTCTCGGCGTGCGCCGGGCGACGCTCTCCGACCTGTTGAACGGCAAGGCATCGCTCTCGCCGGAAATGGCGATGCGGGTCGAGAAGGCGTTCGGCCTCAGCATGGACCTGCTGCTCAGGATGCAGGCATGGTACGACGCGGCGCGGATGCGGGCGCGGGCCGACGAGATCGACGTCCGGCGGTACCAGCCGGCATGACCGGCGGCCCATGTGGATGGCCGGGCCCCGACCCCGCCATACCCGGGAAGCGTGACCCATCCCGCCAGTTCCCGTCACGATAACTTTCTACCGATCGGTTGAACATCAGCTCTGCCGACTATATACTCAACCATATGGTTGAAAATGATCTGAATCGAGTTTTCCATGCGCTCGGCGATCCCACCCGCCGCGCCATCCTCGATCGTCTGGCCGGGGGAGAGGCGACGGTCAGCCAACTTTCCCGGCCCTTTCCCGTCTCGTTCGCCGCGGTGTCGAAGCATCTGGGCGTGCTCGAACGGGCCGGCCTCGTGACGCGCGAAGCTCGGGGACGGGAGCGGGTATGCCGGATCAATCCGGCCGCACTCAATGACGCCCGCTCCTGGCTCGAATTCCACCAAAGCTTCTGGACGGAACGCCTGGAGGCGCTCGCGGCGCTCGTCGAAGCAGGCCCCGACAGCCCGGATGAATCACGATGACCGGGCTCGAACCCTCCGCGGGAGATTCGGAACGGAGCGTCTACCTGACGATTCATCGCATGATCGACGCGCCGGTGGAGGCGGTCTACGGCGCGTGGACCGAGCCGGAGATGCTGCGTCGATGGCTGGCGCCCGGCGACGCATCGGTGGTGCGCGCGGTCGCCGAGGTCGCGGTCGGCGGAACATTCCTGGTCGAAATGCGCGGAGCCGACGGGCAGAGATGGCTCACCCGCGGCGTATATAGGGAAGTCGTGCCCTGCCGCCGTCTGGTTCACACCTGGCGTTGGGACGGCAGCGAGGTCGAGACGCTGGTCACGGTCGAGTTCGAACCCGCGCCCGGCGGGACACGCCTGACCCTGACCCATTCCCGATTTGCCGGGGACGAAGCCCGCGATGAGCATGTGGATGGCTGGAACCGCTGCCTCGCGAAGCTGGAGGCTTTGTGGTCCGGATGAACAGGGTCGCGCCGGCAAGCCGCCCGGGCTGGGTTTCGGACGAGCTTTATCCGTTCGAGAGCCGGTTCTTCGCTGCGCCTCCCGATCACCGGATGCACTATATCGACGAGGGCGCGGGCGACCCTATCGTTTTCGTGCATGGCAACCCGGCCTGGTCGTTCGAATTCCGTCATGCGATTCGAGAGCTTCGCTCGGAATTCCGCTGCGTCGCGCCGGACCATGTCGGCTTCGGCCTGTCGTCCCGCAGCAGCCGGCGCGAAGACCATCATCCGGAAAGTCACGCGCACCGGTTCGCCGCGTTGATCGACCATCTCGATCTTCGCGGCATCACGCTCTTCATGAACGACTGGGGCGGGCCCATCGGCCTCGACTTCGCGCGCCGGCGGCCGGAACGCATCCGGCGTCTCGTCATCGCGAATACCTGGTGCTGGCCGGTCGGCGATGATTTCCACTTCAAGGCGTTCAGCTTCCTGATGTCGAGCTGGATCGGCCAGTACCTGATCCGGCATCGCAACATGTTCGTGAACTCGGTGATGCCGAAGGCGGTGGGGGATCGGCGCATCCTGACGCCGGAAATCATGGCCCATTACCGCAACGCGCAGCCGTCGCCCGCCGCGCGCGCCGCCAACGCGGCATTGCCGGGCCATATCGTGAGCGCGGGCGGCTGGCTGCGCTCGATCTGGGACGACCGCGCGGCCTTTGCCGACAAGCCGGTGCTCCTTCTCTGGGGCCTGAAAGACATTGCGTTTCGACGGAAGGAACTCGAACGGTGGAAATCCGCGCTTGCGGACTTCGAGCTCCACGAATTCGAGGATTGCGGCCATTTCCTCGCGGAAGAAGCGCCCGACAGGGTCGTGTCGGCGCTCCGGGATTTCATGGGGCGGACATAGCACCGACCCGCGGAGGGGGGACGGTCGGATCAATGCGATTGACTTCAATGCTAGCAATGCTTAATTTTGCGTCAAATGCGCGAATGGAGGAGGTCCATGGCCAGCATCACCATCAGGAACCTGGACGAAGGAGTGAAGCGCCGCCTGCGCGTGCGCGCCGCCGAGAACGGCCGCTCGATGGAAGAGGAGGCCCGCGATATTCTGGGCCGTTCGGTTGGCGAGGCGCGGCCGCCCAAGGATTTGGGCCGGGCCATCCATGCTCGCTTCGTTGCGCTCGGCGGCGTCGATCTCGAATTGCCCGAGCGCGGGCCGATGCGTCCCCCGCCCGAGTTCGGTTGAGCGCGCGGCCATGATCGTGCTGGACACAAATGTCGTGTCCGAGCTGATGCGGCTTGCGCCCGATCCCGCGGTCATGACGTGGTTTTCCGGGCAGGACTCGGCCCGGCTCCACCTTACCGCCGTAAGCGAGGCGGAACTGCGCACGGGCGCGGCCATCCTGCCCGCGGGCCGGCGCCGCGACCGTCTCGCCGCCGAGATCGACGCGGTGATCGGCGAGGACTTCGCCGGACGAGTGCTGCCCTTCGACAGCGCCGCGGCCAGGGCCTATGCCGCGATCGCCGCGACCCGCCGGTCCCTGGGCCGCCCGATCCCGGAGGCCGATTGCCAGATCGCCGCCATCGCGCGCGCGAGGGATGCGGCGGTGGCGACCCGGAACGCCGGGGACTTCACGCAATGCGGCATCGACGTGATCGATCCCTGGACGGCAGGCCCGGCCGCGCCCTGAGTATCGCCGCACGTCTTCCGGTTCCGGAAGCGCCGCGCGCCCTTCGATAATCGTATGTATTGTCCGGCCGCCGCCCAATTCCCCCCTTGCCGCCGGCCGTTTCCGGGCTAAATGTATAGGCGGCTGCCGTCCCTTGCCGGGGCGGCGTTTTGCGTTTGGAGGCTCGCTATGCAGTTTTGTACGGTCAATTTGGGAGGTTCCTCCCGAACGGGTGTCATCAAATGTCCATTAATGTCCATGAATGTCCATTCTCCCGAAAAGGCCCGAATTGGGAATTATTTGTGAATCGTGTTATTTCAACGACTTACAGCTATGCGCCCGGTGCATGGCCCGCGCCCGTGGGAAAAGCGGTTTCCGGCCGGTGTCCGCCAAGGGGCGCGAAATCCGCCCTCAATGATCGGCGCGGCCATCCTGATCCTCGCCGGGATCTACATCATGGCCCGGGAGGCC
>JAJDXO010000019.1 GCA_022823235.1 Rhodospirillales bacterium | reverse complement strand
TTGTGTATTTGGAGGCGAGCTATGCAAGTTTGTACGGTCAATTTGGGGGGTACCTCCCAAATGGGTGTCAATAAATGTCCATGAATGTCCATGAATGTCCATGTCCCCGAAAACGCCGCTATGCGCCTGGTGCATGGCTCCCGCCCGATGCGGCCGAAGCCTATGCCGAAACGATATGGCCCCGGCGGGTTGGGCATTTCCCCGCATGGGCCGCTCTTGATACTCTCCGGCCGAATTGACGGGGGAAAAACCCATGGAGGATATGGGAACGGGCGCCGCCGCCGGGCAGGGGATACCCTCGCCGGCGACGCTGATCGAACGGGCGAAAGAACTCGTACCCACCTTGCGCGCGCGCGCCGCCGCGTGCGAGGCCGAGCGGCGCATGCCGGACGAAACCTTCGAGGACTTCAGCAGGGCCGGAATCCTCAACGTCGTGAAGGCCAAGGAGTTCGGCGGCTACGAGATGGGCTGGGACGTGTTCTGCGAGATCTCCATGGAACTCGCCAGGGGGTGCGGCTCCAGCGCCTGGGTTTACGCGGTGCTGGGCGAGCACGCGCACACCGTCTGCACCTACCCCATGCAGGCCCAGCACGATGTCTGGGACGGCGACCCGGACGCCCAGGTGGCCTCGGGCAACAGCCCTCATTGCAAGATGGAGCGGACCGGCGGCGGCTGGCTGATCACCGGGCAGTTCAATTATTCCAGCGGCTGCGATCACGCGGACTGGCACCTGACCGGGATGCCGGTCGACGGCCAGCCGCTGAAAATCCTGGTGCCGCAGGCGGGCTGCGAAATCGTCGACAACTGGCACGTCATGGGACTGGCGGGCACCGGCAGCAAGGACATCAAACTGGAGCAGGTCTACATTCCGGACCACCGGACGATTCCCATCGGAGAGCGGGGACCCCGCTTCGACGACGCGGCGCTGTTCCGGCTGCCCCAATGGTCGGTCAACCCGTTCTGCCTGGCGTCCGTCGTCGTCGGCATCGCCGAGGGGGCGCTGGAGCGTTTCACCGCGGAAATGAAGGAGCGCTCCAGCCGGTTCGGCGCCAAGATCGCCGAGTTCCAGAGCCTGCAATTGCGGATCGCGGAATCGGCGGCCGAGCTGCACGCGGCCCGGCTGATGATCCTGAGCGATCTCCGCGAGACCATGGAATACTTCGAGGACAACGAAGAGCCGGACTTCCTCATGCTGGCCCGCAACAAGCGGGACATGGCCTATGCGCCCATCCTGGCGTCCAAGGCCATGGAGCGCATTTTCTACGCCGCCGGGGCCAACGGGCTGTTCCTCGACAACGACATCCAGCGGGCGTTTCGCGACGTCAGCGCGGGCTCCAAACAGATCGCCCTCAACTTCGACGTCAACGGCACCACCTACGGCAGGATGGCCCTGGGGCTGGATCCCGCGCCCGTCAGGTGGTAGCGCCGATGGACGGTCCGGGCGCGCCGATGGACGGTCCGGGCGCGCCGGCGGAGGCGACCGCCGCCGGCGTCGTTGCAACGGCGCGCGCCCTGGCGGCGGAATTCCGGACCCGCGCCGCCGAGACCGAGCGGCTCCGCCGCCTTCCCGGCGAGAACGCGAGGGCGCTCCGCCAATCGGGCCTTATACGGGTCTGCATGCCCCGCGAGCATGGCGGCTACGAGCTGGGCTGGGACGTCTTCTGCGAGGCGGTGATGGAACTGGCCCGGGGCTGCGCCTCGACCGCTTGGTGCTATGCGGTTTTCGGCGAGCACGCCCACCGGGTCGGGCATTATCCCGCCGAGGCCCAGGACGAGGTTTGGGGGGACGGCCCGGACGTGCTGATTTCGTCGGGCAACAGCCCCGGAAACGTGCTCGAGGAAACCGAGGGCGGGTTCCGGCTCAACGGCCGGTTCGGCTTCTCCAGCGGCTGCGATCACGCCGCCTGGCACATCACCGGATCCATGAAGGCCCGCCGGCACATCATGTACCGGGCCGGGGACCGGGAGATCGACGACAACTGGCACGCCGCCGGGCTCGCCGGAACCGGCAGCAAGGACGTGGTGGTCAGGAACGCCTTCGTGCCGGCATACCGGACCTACCCGTTCGGCCCCGGCGGGCGCTTCGATCAGGGCGGGCTTTGGCGGCTCCCCCAATGGTCGGCGTATCCCTTCGATCTCGCCTCGGTGCCGGTGGGCGTGGCGTTCGGCGTCATCGACCGGTTCACCGGCTGGATGAGCGAAAGGTCTTCCCGCTTCGGGGACCGGATCGCCGATTTTCAGAGCCTGCAGCTGCGGCTCGCCGAATCCTCGGCGGAAGCCGAGGCGGCGAGGCGGATCATCCTGCACGACCTCCGGGAATCCCAGGCGTGGCTCGAAGACCATGACGAACTCGGACCGCAATTGATGAACCGCAACAAGCGGGACATGGCGTTCGCCTGCCGGCTGGCGCTGAACGCGGTGGACCGGCTGTTTTATGCGGCCGGCGCGGCGGCCCTGTTCGAGAGCAACGATTTGCAGCGCTGCTTCCGCGACGCCCACGCCGGGGCCGCGCAACTGGCCCTCAATTGGGATATCAATCTCACCGACTACGGCCGGGTCCAGCTTGGGCTGAAACCGCTCAGCCCCCGGAAGTAGCATCGGCAACCCGCACGGCTAGAGTTGGTCGCCGATGTCCTCGCAGACCTTTTTGATTTCCGCGATCATATCCCGGCAGGCGGGCGACAATCTGCCAAACTCCCGGGTCGTCAGCCGCACGGGCAGGAGAAAGTCCTCGCTGGCGACCGGCAGCACCTTGATCAGGCCGGCCTTGCGGTCTTCGTCGATCAACTGGCGGGGCAGGATGGCGACCAGGTCCCGCTGCTTGACCAGGGCCACCGCGGTCATCGACGGATAGGCGCTGATGGGGCCGTCAGGCGGCACCAGGCCATGGCGCCAGAAAGTGTTGTTGAGCCGGGTCCGGGCATTGGTGCCTTCCCCCGGCAGGATCCAATCCACGTCGACCAATTGCTCGATGTCGATGGATTGCTTACCGGCCAGGGGATGCTGGCTCCGGACGACCACCACGGGGCGGATATTGGCCAGAATTTCCCTGGTCAGGCCGGGCGTTACGCCTTCGAGGGGCGCGGGCCCGAGGATAAAGTCGATCTCGCCGGCGAGCAGTCTGGCCGCGAGGACCTCGAAGTCGCCGTCGACCAATGTCACATCGAGATTCGGGCGCCGCTCGAACATCCTGTCGATGGCGAGGTGCGCGATGGTAAAGCCTTCGTGCGGGCCGATCCCCATCCGCACCGTGCCGCTCCGCGCGCCCCGGATGTCGTCGAACTCCTCGGCGGCAAACCGGAGGTTGGCGTCGATGATCCTGGCGTAGTTGCAGAGGGTCTCGCCGTACTTGGTCAGCACGATGCCCCGGGGCCCCCGTTCCATCAGCTTTACCTGCAGGTCGTCCTCGATCGCCCGGATGGACCGGCTGAGCGCCGGCTGGGCGATGGACAGCTGCTTGGCGGCCGCGCGAATGCTGCCGTTCTCGGCCACGGCAATCAGCTGGCGCAATTGCTTCAGCTGCAAATGAGACATGGGGTGATTGAACATCCCCGGCTTCCTCCCTCGCCTTCGTTCCGCCAAGTATATACCGTCCGGGAATATATGCCAGCCGGGTATACCCCCGGCAGACATCGTATCTTCACGGCATGGCTCGGGAAGCTATGATTTCCCCGGCTTCGATCGCCGCAACAACCGGGCGCGGGCTCGGACGGGCGATCCATGCGGGGGAGCGGAGAGGAATTGGCCGACATTCAGGCACTCCGGGAGATTTCAACACGCGGCGCGGTACGCCCGGCGCGTGAATTTGTTTGTGGTTTAACCTAAGGCGACACCTTGCCGCCGTATCCGTTTCGGGTGCGGCGGCACTTTTTTTCGAGACTGAGTCCGGGGGACCGGATGACGAAGGTGACCGGAAACGCATGGATATTCACGCCCAAGCCTTTGATCGGGAAACACCGGACGCGGCCGAGGTACTGGCCCGGGTTCAGGCGTTGCTGCCCCGATTGCGCGAACGGGCCGAGGAATGCGAGCGGATCAAGAAGGCGCCGCCCGAGACCATCAAGGACTTTCACGCCAGCGGCCTGTTCGATATCGGCAAGCCCAAGGCCTATGGCGGCTACGAACTCGGCTACGACGTCGTCTGCGAGGCGATCATGGATGTCGCCGGCGCCTGCGGATCCTCCGCCTGGAACCTCGCGGTGCTGGCCGAGCACAATGTCACCATCGCCAACAGCGCCAGGGAGACCCTGGATATAATCTGGGGAGCCAATCCGAACGCCCTGTTGTCCACCGGCAATGATCCCAAGGGTGTCATGAAGCCGGTCGACGGCGGTTATCTCTACAATGCCCAAATCAACTATTCGAGCGGCTGCGACTACGTCGATTGGTGGATGGGCGGCGGAAGCGACCCGGAAACCGGCGAGCGGGCGAGGGCCCTGGTCCCGCGGTCCGACGGCAGGATTCTCGAGGATAGCTGGGACGTAATGGGGCTGTCCGGCTCGGGCAGCAAGAGCGTCGAGTTCAAGGACGTGTTCATCCCCGCCGAGCGCCGGTTGGTCGGTCACGGCGCCGGCGGCGTGCGCCGCAAAGCCGATGTTTCGGACCACCCGACCTATAAGCTGCCGCCGCTGACCACCACGCCCTACAGCCTGTCCTCGGTGTGCGTCGGGATCGCGCAGGGCTTCATCAACGACTTCGTCGGGGAGATGAAGGAGCGTTCCAGCCGCTTCGGCGCCAAGATCGGCGAATTTCAGAGCCTGCAGCTGCGGATCGCGGAATCCGCGGCCGAGCATCATGCGGCCAAGACGGTGACGCTCCAGAACCTCCGCGAGTCCATGGATATGTTGAGCGACAGGGAGACGCTGCATCCGGACATCGTCCAGCGAAACCGCCGGGACATGTCCTTCGTATCGGCGTTGGCGGTGCGGGCCGTCGACCGGCTGTTCTATGCCGCCGGCGCCAACGGGCTGTTTCTGTCGAACGATCTGCAGCGGAAGTTCCGGGACGTTCACGCCGGCGCGCAGCAAATTTTCCTGAATTGGGATATAAATATGACCGCCTACGGACGTCAGATGCTCGGATTGGAACCGGGTATCAACAGGCCGTAGACGGGCGATCCGGGGGATCGGGATGAGAAGCAGATACGAAACTCGAAACGGCGCCGGTCAACGGCGCTGCACGACAACGCTCATAAACACCAGCCAATTTGTAGAGAAATGGGAGGTTTCCATGAGATTTAGACGATTGCGAAACGCGGTCACCACCGCGGCCATGGCGACGGCGCTCGTCGCCTTCGGCGCTTGGGACGCAGGTGCCCAAACGCCCAAGAAGGGCGGCAAGTTGAGAATTGCCATTCTTGCCGACATCGGCGGGTTCGACAGCTTGAAGGTGCCGGTCACCGGACGCCAACGGGCCTTCGTCATGGAGGCGATCCACGAGCATCTGTTCGACATGGATCCCGATACGTTCAAGGTCGTGCCGCGGCTTGGCCTCAAGGCCGAACCTTCGGACGACTTCAAGCGCTGGCGGGTGACCCTGCGTCAGGGGGTCAAGTTCTCCAACGGCGAGGAGATGACGGCCCAGGACTACAAGGCCCACTTCGACCGGCTGCTGAACAGCAAATTCGGCGGCCGTTTCCGGGGCAGGCTGGGCCCGCGTCTCGACCGTGTCGAGGCCCCCGGCAAATACACCGTCGACTTTATCTTCTCCGAGGCGAGCCCGGGTTGGGAAACCATCATGGCTCAGCCCGATCTCCTGTGGTGGGTGCGGCCCAAATCCTGGCTCGAGGCCAACAAGGACAAGCCCGAGTTCAACACCACCACCGTCGGCGTCGGCCCGTACGTGATCAAGCAATGGCGCCGGGGAAGCTCCATCGTTCTGGTGAAGAACCCCCATTATTGGGACAAGGCCAATCAGCACGTGGATGAGATTCGGTTCACCATCATCAACCAGCAGATCAGCCGCTTTCAGGCGCTGCAGTCCGGTCAGATGGATCTCGTCTGGGTGCCGCCGTGGCTCAAGGACGACGCCCAGCAGGACAAGCGTCTGGCGACCTCCAACGGCCCCAACTTCTTCGCCGGGCTCGGTGTCGGCTGGAACAACCAGAAGCCGCCCTTCAACGATGTGCGGGTGCGCAAGGCGCTCGTCCATGCGCTGGACCGCAAGCCGCTGACCGGGGTCATCACCAAGAAACCAAAGGACCCGCCCATCGACATGTATGGCCGCGGACACCCCTGGCATTGCCCGGACACCGCTTGGCCGGAGTACAACCCGGAAAAAGCCAAGGCGCTGCTCGCCGATTACGGCAAGCCGGTGAAGTTCACCCTGAACATCGTCGGCCTGCGTGACCTGATCCGCGTCGCCGAGACGTTCCAGGCGTACTGGAAGGAAGTCGGCGTTGAAGTGGACGTGAAGCCCGGGCCCCGCGGTCCTCAGTGGGCGCGCGCCGTCCAGTCGGGCAAGTTCGACGTGTGGTGGAATAACTATGGCGCCAATGCCGATCCGAGCCTGGTCGCCATGAACTTCCACTCCAAGTCGCGGGCCAACATTTACAAGGTCAATGACCCCGAGGTCGACAAGGCCGTCGGCGCCATGAAGGCGGCGCGCGGCAAGGATGCCCGCTACAAGGCGAGCTGCAACCTCCAGCAGGTGCTGGCCGACCAGATTCGCTGGCTCGGCTGGGAACAGGGTGACGTGACGGTCGCCATGTGGCCCTATGTGAAGGGCTTGCCGCGACCCATCAACATCTGGCCCAAATACTATCGGGTCTGGTTGGACAAGTAGCGCTCTTGGGGCCCGGGCAACACCCGGGCCCCGCTGCCGCAAAGGCCGCCTTAGGTGAGATACATCCGCAATCGTCTGCTCCGGATGATTCCGGTGTTTTTCCTGGTGACGTTCGCCAGTTTCGCCCTGTTGAACGTCCTGCCGGGCGATGCGGCGGACGCAATTCTCGGCGGCGTGGACGCGACCGACAACCCGGCAAGCATGGAAGAGGCCCGCCAGGCGATCCGCGAGGAGCTGGGGCTCGATAAACCGATCATCGTCCGCTATTTCTCCTGGCTGGGCGACGTCGTTCAGGGCGATTTCGGCCAATCCTACGTCATGTCCATCCCGGTCACCGAGCTGCTGCTGGAGCGGTTGCCGGTGAGCCTGGAATTGCTCATCTTCGCCCAGATAATCGCGCTCTCCATCGCCTTGCCGGTGGGCATCTATTCCGCGCTGCATGCGGATAAGGCCTTTGACCGGGGGGTCAGCGCGGTCACCTTCGCCATCGTAGCGGCCCCGCCGTTCGTGCTCGCCATTATTCTTGTCTTCTTCTTTTCGGTCACCTGGCAGCTCCTGCCCTCGGCGGGCTGGGTTCCCATCGACGAGGATTTGGGCGCCAATCTCCGGTTTTATATCCTGCCGTCTCTGGTCATCGGCATTCTCGAGGCGCCGGTCCTGATCCGGGTGCTGCGGGTCGATATGATCGCGACTTTGCAGGAGGACTACATCGCGCTCGCCCGGGCCAAGGGCATGTCGACGCGCTATATCCTTTTCCGTCACGCCATGCGGCCCTCATCCTTTACCCTGGTGACGGTGCTGGGACTCCAGCTTGGTTTCTTGATTTCGGGAGCCGTCATCATCGAGCAGATTTTCGCCTTGCCCGGCATGGGCAAGCTGATTCTCGAGGCCATCGACGGGCGGGATGCCCTTGTGGTGCAGGGCGCCGTGACGTTCATCGCCGTCGCCTATGTCTGCATCAATCTCGCCGTCGATGTCTTCTACGCCATCCTTGATCCTCGGGTCACTGTCGGTGACCGGAGAGGCCGCGGATGAGCACGGCGACCACCGCGAATGGCCGGATCGCGCGCCGCAAAAAGGCGCAGGCCGGCGATGCCCAACGGCCGCTGTGGATTCGCCTCGGCTTCGTATTCTGGCTGGCGGTCTTTTGGATCGCGCTGATCACCTTCTGCGCGGTGTTCGCCGACTTCCTGCCCTTCGCTGATCCGCTGAAGACCAACCTCTCCAAGACGTTCCATCCGATCGGGCAGGACGGCTTCATCCTCGGGGCGGACCAGATCGGCCGGGATATGCTGTCGCGCATCGTCCACGGCGCCCAGATTTCGCTCAAACTGGCATTCACCGCGCCGTTCATCTCACTGGTGCTGGGGGTGACGCTCGGCATGTGCGCGGGCTATTTCCGCGGACGGGTGGATGGCGCCATCGGCATTTTCGTCGACAGCATTCTCGCATTTCCCAACATCATCGCCATCATGGCGATTCTGTTCTTCCTGGGCCCGACGCTGATCAACATGATCCTGGTGCTCGGCTTCTTCGGCATGGTGGGCGATCTCCGGGTCGCGCGGGCCAACACCATCCTCTATGGCGAACGGGAGTTCGTCGTCGCCGCCCGGGCGCAGGGCGCGTCCCACCTGCGCATCATGTTCAAGGAACTGCTGCCCAACGTCATCATCCCGGTGCTGGCGCTGGCCATCATCGGCATGAGCCGGGTCATCGTCATCGAGGGAATCCTGTCATTCCTGGGTGTCGGCCTGCCGCCGCCCACGCCGACCTGGGGCAAGATGATTTCGGAAGGCTATTCGGAGCTCGGTTACGCCCCGCACGTTACGTTCGTGCCGGCGGCGGTGATGTTCTTCACCATCTTGAGCTTCAATCTCATCGGCGACCGGCTCCGGACGCTCACCAACGCCCGGGCGGGCCAGATCTAGGGTCGGGACTCAAGCTTTCCCCCTCACCCAGCTCCGGCTATGGCTCGCAAGCTCGCCAAGCCTTCGCATCCCTCTCCCCCTGAAGAAGGGGGAGAGGGGACTTGATGCGGCAACGCGATTGCTCCCTCTCCCTCTGGGAGAGGGTTGGGGTGAAGGTGAATCGCAACACGTTGAGGCAAACGCGCCGGCACATTCCTGTCCCCCGTCCTCATCGCCGCAACACTCGTAGGGCGGCTCAATCGAGTCCGGATCCTAGGCCGATTTCAATCCGGAATGCTGTTGGCGATTAATGCCGCCACGGCCACCAGCGCGCCCGCGCCGATCCAGGTGATGGCCCGCTTGCCGACCCCCAACAGCCTCAGCCCGAAGATGACCAGCGTCACCGCGAGGATGATCACCAAGGGATAATTCGAAACGAAGTTTTCGAGCGCCGAAACCTGTTCAAGCATGGGCGGGCCTTCGCGAATGATCGGGGATATTGCGGAACCGGGACATGGGCGGACAGACTACACGCTCGCGGCCGAATTTTGGGCGGGTTAATCTGGAAAAGCCCGCTTCAATTCGATAGACAGTCGTCGGACATGACGGAACAAGAACACCAACCCTCCTTTTCCTGGGCGGAGCGCGGCGCCTATTGGTCCAGGACCTCGCCCGAGGGCAAATCCGATATGGACGCCGGCAATCAGGCGATTGCCGCCGCCGCCGGCATCCGGCCCGGAGACGATGTGCTCGACATTTGTTCGGGCACGGGCGAGCCCTCCATCTCCATCGCCTTGCATGTGGGGCCGGAAGGATCCGTCACCGCCTATGACCTCAACCCGGAGATGCTGCAAGGCGCCCGTGACCGCGCCGCCAATCTCGAACTCGCCAACATGAGCTTCGAGATCGGCGACATGATGGCGCTGCCGTTCGAGGACAACTCGTTCGACGCCGTGACCTGCCGGTTCGGCATCATGTTCCCGGACGATGGCGAGCCCGCGGTGCGCGAGGCCGCGCGGGTCCTGAAGCCGGGCAAGCGCGCCGTCTACATGGTCCACGGGCCCGCCGAGGCCAACGATCTCTACCGCGTCCTCCGGAAGACGGTATACGCCTATTTCGGGGAGGAGGAGCCGCCCGGGCCGAATCGCCGTTCCCGGTACTCGGGCGAGGGCGAGCTCACCGAGTTGCTGACCGCGGCCGGGTTGGAGAGTGTAGGGGAACTGCCCTTGGCGGAGCTGCAGGCGCGGCCCGCCGGGCGGTTCTGGCAGCGTCTCCTGGAACGCCAATACGGCCAACGGATCGAAGACCTGCCTCCGGACGGATTGGAAGACCTTCACCGCCGCATAGCCGAGGCCTTCGAGCCGTACAATATGGGCGATCATTATGAGGTGTTTTCCACCGATCGCCTCGGCGTTGGGCGCAAGCCGGCATAAGCCCGCTTGAGTCCCGCGGGTCTAATCTGAGACACTGAGCCCATGCATCGAGAGCTCACGGGACCTTTGGTCTGGCGCGGTCCGGACCTGCCGAACGGCAGGGGCTGGCTGCGGCGCATGACGGGGGCCCACGTCGCCGAGATCGACGCGGCGCTGGGCGCGACCAGGAAAAAAGGCCTCGGCCTGTCGGAAATGACGGTGGAGGATTTTCCCCTGCCGACCTTCGCCGGGGATCTGGCGGAGATGCGGCGCGAACTGGAGGAGGGCACGGGCGCCCAACTCTACAGAGGCTTCCCCGTTGCCGATTATTCCAAGGACGAGCTCCGGACGATCTACTGGGGGATCGGCCTCCATGTGGGCTGGGCGGTCTCCCAGTCCAAGCGGGGCGACCTGCTGGGCGACGTCAGGGATATCGGCACGCCCAGGGACGGGCCCGAGTTCCGGGGCTACACGTCGAGCGGAGAGCTGACGTTCCACACCGACGCGGCCGACGTGACGGGGCTATTTTGCCTGCATCCCGCCAGATCGGGGGGCATCAGCCGGATCGTCTCGGCCGCCGCGATCCACAACGAGATATTGCGCACCCGGCCCGACCTGCTGGACGTGCTCTACGGGAACTATTGGTGGAGCCGCCAGGGAAACGAACTGCCCGGACAGGAGCCATACTACACCCAGCCTATTTTCGCGGACGAAGACGGGTACTTCGCCAGCCGGTACACGCCGACCCACATCCGATCGGCGACCCGGTCGGGCGCGACGCCGCCGCCGACCGGCGCCCAAATCGAGGCGCTCGATTATGTGGAGGCGCTCAACAACCGGCCTGAATTTTATCTCGAAATGATGTTCGAGGCCGGGGACATTCAGTTCCTCAACAACCACCTGACCTATCACATGCGGACCGAATTCGAGGATTTCGGCGAGCCCGAAAAGAAACGTCATTTATTGCGGCTGTGGCTCTCGATTCCCAACAGCCGTCCGCTGTCGCAGGGTTTCCAGCCGTTCTTCGGCGATGTCGGCGCGGGCGCCGTCCGCGGCGGATTCCCCGGCCACGGCGCCGAGACCCGTTTCGTCACAGCCTGTTGACTATCGCCGACAAAAAAATGATCATGATCAGATATTGATGCCCCAAGGGGCGACATTCGATTTTTGTGCAGGGAGCAACTACATGAAATTCAAGTTCTTGGCGGCCGCGGCCGCCGCCGCGATGGTGGCGGGCGCGGTTTTCGCAGTCCCGGTCAAATCCCAGGCTGCCTATTTCGACGGGAAAACGGTTTCCATCCTGGTCGGGTTCCCTCCGGGATCCAGCGCCACGCTGGTGGTCCGGGCCTTCGCCCCCTACTGGTCCAAACATACGCCGGGCACCCCGACCTTCGTGGTCAAGAACATGCCGGGCGCGGCCGGCTCCAAGGCGGTCAACTTCCTCTTCGAGAAGGGACCGAAGGACGCCTCGACCATTCTCTTCTCGCCGTCGAAAATATCCGAAGAGGTGATGGGCGCCACGGGTGCGCGCGCGAAGCACGGTGAATTCGCTCATCTCGGGCTGGTCTACGACAAACACCTGACCATGGCCCGGACGGACGCCGGGCCCGGACTCAAGTCGCCGGCGGATATCATGAAGGCAGGCGGGATCAAGATGGCGATCCGCGGACGGACCACGTCCCTCGACGTTGCCGGTATGGCCGCGCTTGACCTGCTCGGCGTCGAGCCGAAGCTCATCTGCTGTTACCGGGGCGCGGCCAAGATGTTCACCGCCATCCAGTCGAAAGAAGCGCAGATGGCGAATGTCGGCATTGCCGGTTTCCGGGCGCGCTATCAGCCGATCATGGTCAACAAGGGTGAGGCCATGGGCCTCTTCTACCTGCCGACCATGACCCCTGACGGCCAGGTGATCGACAACGATCCCGAATTCCCGGACATGCCGTCATTGGCGGGCCTCTATAAGCAGATCCACGGCAAGGCGCCCTCGGGCGTGAAGTGGGACGCGGTGAAGTGGGTCCGCTCGGCGGCCGTCCGGATGGCCGTGGCGGCTCCCGGCGCCAACAAGGAGGCCGTTGCGGCGCTCCGCGAAGGGTTCATGAAGGCGCAGAACGATCCCGCGTTCAAGGCCGAGTTCAAGAAGCGCTTCGGGACCCAGTGGATCGTGTACTCGGGCGAACAGGCGGCAGGGGTGTTCGACGGCATCCGGCAGGCCAAGCCCGAAGTCGTGAACCACCTTAAGGCGCGGTTCTACTCAGCTACGAAGAAGTAGTCCCCGCAGCCGAGAAAGGCCGGCTTCTCGGGGGGGAAGCCGGCCTTTTTGCGCCTGGACCACCGGGCCCTGTCAAAGCGGTGGAAATGCTCTAATCTCGTGGAGAGATTTTTTTGCGTGGGACTAAAAAACAATGAGCGGACGTTTGGAGGGCAAGCTTGCCCTGGTGTCGGGCGGCGGATCGGGTCTCGGCAAGGCGACAGCCGAACATCTGGCGGAGGAGGGCGCCCGGGTCGCGGTCACCGACATCGATCCGGCGACCGCGGAGGCGACGGCCGACGGCATCAATGCATCCTATCAGGGGGCGGCCATCGCCATGCGGCACGACGTCACCGACGCCGCCGCCTGGAGCCGGGTGCTTGGCGATACCAGGGATGCCTTCGGCGGGCTCGATATCCTGGTCAACAACGCCGGCATCAGCATTCACGGCAACACGGAAACCATGACCGAGGACAACTTCAAGACCTTGCTCGACGTCAATGTGACCAGCGTATTTCTCGGCTGCCAGGCGGCGCTGCCGCTGATGGCCGAGACCGGCCGGGCGTCGATCGTCAATATTTCCTCGGTCGCCGGCAAGATGGGTAATCCCAACACCATCGGCTACGGCACCACCAAGGCGGGCGTCGCCTACATGACCAAGTGCGTGGCCCTGGACTGCGCCCAGAAGGGGTACGACGTTCGGGCCAACTCCATCCATCCGACCTTCATCGAGACGCCGCTGATCGAGCAGTTCCTGAAGGACGAAGCGGACCTGCAGCGGCTCCACGACCTGGTTCCCCTTGGCCGGATCTGCCAGCCGCGGGATGTGACCTACGCGATCGTCTTCCTGGCGTCGGACGAATCCGCCATGATGACCGGCTCGGAGGTGGTCATCGACGGGGGCCTGAGCTGCGGCTACACGCCGAAGGCGACCAGCGAGGAGAAGTAGGCAAACGGGACGGAACGGTCATCGCCGCCCGTTACAGGAGAAGGACAGATACCGGAGGGGGATCCGATGAAACCGTCCTGGATACCGATTGCGGCCGCGGCGGCCCTGTGGCCCGCCGTTTCGAATGCCGAGACCACCTGGGAAAAGCGCGCGCCGCTGCTCGAACCCAATTCCGAAACCGCCGTGACCCAGATGGGCGACAAGCTGTTTGTCATCGGCGGCTATCCGTCGACCCGGATAACCGTCGATACGGTGCAGGTCTATGATTCAAAGACCGACAAGTGGTCGTTCATCGCCCGGCTCCCTCAACCGATCAACCACGCCATGACGGCCGTCGTCGACGGGAGGCTTTATGTCATCGGCGGGCAGCTTACGGCCGGAGGTCGGGGCCGCGCGGCCGGTTATGTCGACACCAATCTGGTCTACGATGTCGGCAACGACCGCTGGCTCGGGCGGGCAAGGATGCCGACCTCCCGCTCGGCGGGCATGGCGGCGGTCCTGGACGGCAAGATCTATGTGGCCGGCGGCCGGCCGCCCAGAGGATCCGATTTCGCGGTCTACGATCCCGGGACCGACAGCTGGAAGACCCTGCCCGACCTGCCGACCCAGCGGAACCACATGATCGCCGTCGCCCTCGACGGAAAGATCTTCGTCGCCGGCGGCCGGGAAGGGGGCGGCTTCCGCAGCCCGCAAATCGACGCGGTCGAGGCCTTCGATCCCGAGACCGGCAAGTGGGAGCGAATGGCTCCGCTCCCGGAGCCCCGCAGCGGGCTCAACGGCATCGTGCACAAGGGCTGCCTGCACGTTTTCGGCGGCGAGGGGCTCGAAGGCACCAACGAGGACGGCGTCCATACCGAGCACGACGTCTACGACCCGAAAACCGGCAAATGGACACAGCTTCCGCCCATGCCGGTCCCGATCCACGGGGTGGTCGGCATGGCCTCGTTCGGCGATTGGATCCATCTTCCCGGCGGCGGGATTCGCCGGGGCGGTTCATCGGGAACCACGCTCCATCAGGTGGTGAAGACGGACATCAGCTGCGAATGACGGGCCGCTACTGCGCTGCCTCCGCCGGATAAGCCAGGCCTTCCTGCTCGCAGGTGGGCCCGACATCGCTGACCGTCGCCCGTTGTGCGTCCCGCGGCCAGCGGCCTTCGTCGAACGGCCGACCGCGATGGAGGGTGCATTTGTTGTCCCAGACCACGAGGTCATAGGGGCGCCAGCGGTGGGCGTAGACGAACTGCCGCTGGGTGGCGTGGGCCATCAGCGTTTCGAGAAGCCGTTCGGCCTCCGTCCGGTCCATGCCGACGATGTCGCCCACATGGGCGGCGATGTAGAGCGACTTCCGGCCGCTCGCCCGATGGGTCCGGACCATTGCCTGGGGCACCGCCCGGAAGACGTCGAGCTCGGCCTCGGTCAGTTCGACCCCCATCCTCTTGCGCGAGGTGGCGATGGAGTGCATGGCGATCCGTCCCTCGACCTTCGCCTTCAGTTCTTCGTCGAGGGAGTCCCAGGCGGCGCGCATGTCGGCGAATTCGGTGAAGCCGCCGACCGGCGGAATGGCGGGCATGTACAGCAGCGAGGCATCCGCGGGCGTGGTCAAAAACGAGCTGTCCGTGTGCCATAGGCGGTTGCCGCTCAGGATTTCCAGCTTCCGGTCGCCGGGCGCCATGACCCTGCCGTCCGGCCCCAGGTTGGAGACGTCGGAGATGTCGGGCGGCAGCCGAAGCTCCACGTCTTCCCAGTCCACGTCGATGGTCTTGGCGACGGGCCCGAACCGCGCCGCGAATGTCGCGTGATCGCCGTGGCCGAGGTGCTGGTCGGGAAACACCAGCACACTGTACCGGTTATAGGCATCCTCGATGAGCCGCCAATCCGCATCGTCGAGCGGCTTGGACAGATCGACGTCGCCGATCTCGGCGGCGAATTCTTCGGTGACCGGCCAGAGCTCCGCGGACATGGTCCCCTCCCCAATTACCCGCCTAGGCTAGCCGAACCGCCGGGACCGGACAACCGCCGCGCCGGCCGTCTCCAGGGGAGGCAAAACGCTTTGCTCCAAGTGCCCGGGATCGTATCTTGGCGGCGGCCCGGATTCCGTTATCCCGTTCACACTCGGGATTACAATTTCGTAATGAAACCGGGCCGGTGAAAGGGGCGTGGGGAGAGGATCGAAAGCAATGTCGAGCGCCGGCATTCGCCAACTGCTGACCACCAATTCCCTGTTCCGCGACCTGGCGGACGAGGTCATCGGCAACATCGCCGATATGGCGGTGACCCGGGAGTTGGCCGCCGGCCAGCTGCTGTTTTCCAAGGGCGATCCCGGGGACGCGCTTTACGGCGTGATGTCCGGGCGTATCCGGATCAGCGCCGGCGCGCCGAGCGGCAAGGAAGTGGTGCTCAACACCATCGAGGCCGGACAGGTATTCGGCGAGATCGCGCTCCTCGACGGCCGGCCCCGGACGGCGGACGCGGTGGCGGCGGTCAATTCGGAACTCATGCGCATCCGGCGCCGGGACTTCGTCCGCTATATGGAGAGCGAACCCCGCCTCGCCACACACCTGTTGGAGATGCTCTGCCAGCGGGTGCGGGCGACCAGCGAACTGGTCGAGGATTCGGCGTTTCTCGCCCTGCCGGCGCGCCTGGCCAAGCGGCTATTGGGCATGTCCGGCTATCCCGGCGGTCCCGGCGGCGATATGGAAGAGATCGGTTCCGGCAATTTGGAACTCAAGATCTCTCAGCAGGAACTGGGTCAACTCATGGATTCGTCCCGCGAAGCGGTCAACAAGCACCTCCAGAACTGGCGCCGCCGGGGCTGGGTCGAGCTTAGCCGCAACCGGGTGACCATCGTCGACCCCGAGGCCCTGTCCGATCTCGTCGAGCGGGAACTGGACGGTTGATTCCGGCAGTCGTCATGCCCCGGCCATGCCCGGACTTGACCCGCAACTCGTCATCACCGGGCTTGACCCACCACTGTCCGGTTTAACTTTCACGACCATTGTATTTCCATTTGGTTTGCATTTCCGGGCGGCGGTGTTTTGGGTTCGAGGAGGCGGTCGATGCGCTTTCGATGCATGAGGTTGGCTCG
>JAJDXO010000016.1 GCA_022823235.1 Rhodospirillales bacterium | reverse complement strand
GGCGGAGCGGCGCAACGCCGCCACGGCGCGAAGGAACCCGGCCTTCGGTGGCGCTCCCCGGTCCCCCGGGTGCGTTGCGGGCCTCGTCCGATGCACACACATCGCACTTCGGCCCGCGCCTGCCCGGATAACCGATGAGCGTCATCAAATTGATCCAATCTGGCCGGATACTGCTCTGGGCGAGAGAGGCCGCGCCGTAAACGAATTGCGGCATTCGCCCGCCGGGTTGGTCTATACTCCGGGCCGGACATTCCGGGAGAGGTCGGATGAAGAATTCCAGACTGGAGATCGAGACCGTCGGCGCGCGCCTGGGCGCGGTGATCCACAATGTCGATCTGACGGCGGAGATATCCGATGGTGAAAAGGACGAACTCCGCCGGGCCCTCGACGACCATCAGGTCATTTTCTTCCCGGATCAAGACCTGACCCCGGACGACCAGAAGGAAGCGACGCGCATCTTCGGACCGCTCCTGCCGTCCGACACCTTCTTCGATCACCTGGACGACGACCCGGAAGTCGAGGTCGTCATCAACGACGAGAACACGCCGCCGACGGGCACCGCGCAATGGCACGCGGACCTGACCTGGGCGGCGGAGCCGCCGGGCGGCACCAGCCTCTATTCCTGGGTGATCCCCGAGGGCAAGGGCGACACCGTGTGGGCCAGCATGACCGCGGCCTACGACTCCCTGTCGGACAAGATGAAGGTCTACCTGGAAGACCTGAAGGTGGTGCATAGCTGGGACATGGGGCTCCCGGGCCGGCAGATAACGTTCAAAAGGGGCGGCGAGCATTACATCGAACACAAGGCCGCCAACCCGCCCATCGCCCAGCCCCTCATCCGCACCCATCCCAGGACCGGCAGGAAGATCATCAATGCCAATCCGACCTTCGCCAGCCACATCGTCGGCATTCCCCAGCCGGAAAGCCGGGGCATCCTGGACTTCCTGCTGACCCTCCCGGCGCGGCCCGAGTTCCAGTACCGCCACAAGTGGCGGGAAGGGACCCTCGCGGTGTGGGACAATTCGGCGACCCAGCACATGGCGGTGGACGATTTCTTTCCGGAATACCGGGAGCTGACCCGGGTGACCTTCGGCGGACACGGCGCGCCCTACTGACCGATGCCCCTCCCGCCGCTCCATTTCGACGGCCCGGTTGGCGGCGATCACACCTTCGCGTTCACCCACGGGGCGGGGGTCGGCATGAATTCGGACTTCATGGACCATTTCGCTAGGAATTTGGGCGCCCGCGGCATCCGCGTCGCCCGGTTCGAGTTTCCCTACATGCGGAAGATGCGGGCCGACGGGACCCGCCGCCCGCCCGACCGGGCCGAGGTGCTGATCGACACCTGGATGGAGGTGATCAATCACTTCGGGCCCGAAAACCTGTATATCGGCGGCAAGTCCATGGGCGGACGGGTGGCGAGCTACGCCGCCGACCAAGCCGAAAGCGCCGGCGATCCGGTGGCCGGGCTGATCTGCCTGGGCTTTCCCTTCCATGGCCCCGGCAAGCCGGAAGCCGCCCGGTTCCGGAGCGTCGATACCCTCCTCACCCGCACGCTGATTTTGCAGGGCACCCGCGATCCCTTCGGCACCATGGACGAGGTGCCGGGCTACCCCTTGTCGGACGCCTGCGAGGTGGTATGGCTGGAGGACGGCGACCATTCCTTCGAGCCGCGCAAGAAATCGGGCCGGACGACCGCGCAGAACTGGGCCCAGGCCATCGACGCGATGGTGGATTTCATGGCGCATAAGGCTTGATATAGCCCCCGCGGGCCTTTGACTTGGCGATGCCGGCGCACTCTTATATAAGACAAAACGGATAGAGTGCCGGTTTCGCGGTTGCCGCGTTGCGGAATTTCGACGGAGGCATTTATGCCCACGACGTACAATTACAAACGCTACAAGATGTCCGAATACGATTTGAGCTCGTTCAACGGACCCAAGGCCGGCGAACTCGCCGCCAATTTCACCGTCCGCACCCCGGAAGGCCGGGAGGTGAGCCTGGACGACTACAAGGGCAAGTGGGTGGTCCTGGAGACCGGCTCCATCACCTGCTCCATGTACGTGAAGAACGTCAAGGGCTTCGCCAGGCTCAAGGACAACTACCCGGACGTGGAGTTCCTGCTGATCTATGTCCGCGAGGCCCATCCGGGCTCGCGCCTGGGCCCGCACGAATCCGACGAGCAGAAGCTCAAGCTGGCGGCCGAGATGATGGAAGTCTACAAGGACCCGCGCACGGTCCTGGTCGACGATCTTCAGGGCACCATGCACCACCAGTACGGCACGCTCCCCAACATGATCTATGTGATCAACCCGGACGGAAAGGTGATCTACCGCTGCGACTGGTCGTTCCCGAAGAACGTGGAGAAGGTGCTGCGGAACCGGGACCGGCTCCACACCCAGGAGCATATCCAGATCATCACCGCCGCGCCCTGGATCATGTTCCCCGTCGTGCTGCGCGGCGGCTGGGATGCGGTCTGGGATCTGCTGGTCGCCCTGCCGATGATCACCTGGGCGCACATCAAGTTCGATCTCTCGCGCCTCAAGGCCAGGCTGTCCGGGCCGAAGAAGGAAGACCAGGGCCCGCAGGCGGCCTGATCCGGTCATCCTGACGCCTGCCGCGATCCGGCACGGTTGATCTCCCGCCGGGATCGCGGCACCATTCCGGTCGGCAGCACTCACCGGAGGGGAAAGACATGCGCACCATCGAGATTACGGGCGCCGAGATGCAGGAGCGGGTCGCCCGGTACGACGAACTGGAGCCGCTGGAGGCCCAGAAGAACACCGGCATTCCCGTCGAGGCCGCCGACATCGTCTGGTCGCGGAAGCTGATGAGCGTCATCGGTCTGGATGAGGGCCTGGATACGCCGATCAATGCGTCCGCGCCGATCACCGGCGCCGGCGGCATCACCATGACCCATGCGGTCTGCCCGCCCGGCACCGGCCCGTCGCTGCACGCCCATCTCCAGACCTACGAGACCTTCACCGTGATGAAGGGACGCTTCGAGGTCTATTGGAACGACGACGGCGCCGAACGGGTGGAACTCGGCCTCTTCGACACCATTTCGGTGCCGCCGGGCGTCTGCCGGGGGTTCCGCAATATCTCGGACGAGGAAGGCATCCTGCAGGTGATCATCTCCGGCGGGGTCCATGACCTCAACGACATCGACTTCGCGGTCAAGGCGCGGGAGCAGATCGAGGCGATCCAGCCGGGGCTCACCGCCGAGTTCGAGAAGACCGGCTTTACCTTCACCGCCGGCAAGGACGCGCCGGAGTAAACCGGGCCGAACCGGGACCGGATTACCGCCCGAAGTATCTCGCGGACGGCCAGAGCAGTTTCCGGACTCGATTGAGCCGCCATTGGAGTGTAGCGGCGGCATAAAATGATTGCGTCATGGCCGGGCCTAGACCCGGCCATCCACGTGTATCGCCTGCCGCCGGACGTGGATCACCGGGTCAAGCCCGGTGATGACGAAGGAAAATCCCCTAATTGAGTCCGGAGCCTAGTCCGTGCCCCCGGAGCCGCCGATCGCGCCGGACTCCTCGAAGGCATCGATGTCGGCGTCGTCATAGCCGAACTCGAGAAGCACCTCGCGGTTGTGCTCGCCGAGGGCCGGGTCCGGCCGCCGCACCGGGGTTTCGGCGGCGGAGTACTTCACCGGATGACCCAGCACCCGCATGGCCGAGCCCTCACGGGTCTCGGTCTCGCGGATCATCCCGCGGGCCTGGGTCTGGGGATCGGCCGCCATCTGCGCGACATCGTAGACCGGCCCGGCGGGAATGCCCGCCCCGTCGAGCAGCGCCTGCCACTCGGCGGTGGACTTGGCCCGAAACAGAGGGGTCAGCACGTCGACCAGCCGATCCAGGTTTTCGATCCGCCGCGGCGGTTCGGCGAACCGCTCGTCGTCCGCCAGTTCCGGCGCGCCCAGGAGTTCGATCAGCTTGAGCCACAGACCCTGGTTGGCACTGCCCACATTGATCCATCCGTCGGCGGTGGGGAACGCCTGATAGGGCGCCATCATCGGATGGGCCGACCCCATCGCCGCCGGCACCTCGCCGGAATTGAGGAAGATCGCCGACTGCCAGTAGGTGTGCATGATCCCGGCCTCGTAGAGCGACGTGTCCACATACTGCCCTTCGCCGGTGCGCTCGCGGGCGACCAGCGCGCCGAGGATTCCCATGGCGGCCAGCGTCCCGGCCGTAATGTCGGTCACCGGCGCGCCGACCTTGACCGGCGGCCGGCCCGGACCTTCGCCGGTGATGCTCATCAGTCCGCTCATCCCCTGCGCCACCAGATCGAAACCGCCCTGCCCGGCCAGCGGCCCGGTCGCGCCGTAACCGGAGACGGTGCAATAGACCAGCCGGGGGTTGGTTTCGCGGACGCTCTCCCAGCCGACGCCGTAATGCTCCATGGCGCCCCGGCGGTAGTTTTCGATGAACACGTCCGCCCGGTCCGCCAGCCGCCGCAGAATCTCGCGGCCGCCGCCGGAGCGGAGATCCAGCGCCACGCCCCGCTTGCCCCGGTTCATCATCGCGAACCCGGCAGACTCGCCGTCGACGAACGGCCCGTTCCGGCGGACGCTGTCGCCGTCCGGCAGCCGCTCGACCTTGATCACGTCGGCGCCCATGTCGGAGAGATGCAGCCCGCAGGTGGGGGCGGCCATCACGTGGCTGAGTTCGATCACCCGGATACCGTCCAGCAGGCCGCCCATGCCGCTCGCCCCTATTCGCCCCTATTCGCCCTTGAAGTCCGGCTTGTCCTTGGCGAGGAAGGCGCGGACGCCCTCCTTGAAATCGTCCGTATCGAAGCAGGCGAAGCCTTCGGCTTCTTCTTCCGCCGACAATTCGCCGCCGGCGAGAATGCGGTCGACGAATTTCTTGTGCCAGCGGTTGACCAGGGGCGCGCCGTCTGCGATGCGGCGGGCGGCGGCCCGGGCCTCGCCGGCGACCCGCTCGTCGGCAACCACCCGGTTCACCAGGCCCTTGTCCCTGGCTTCGGCGGCATCGAACACCCGGCCCTCATAGAGTATTTCCAGCGCCGACGAGCGGCCGACCAGGCCGACCAGCGCCTCGATCTCCGGATAGGCCATCACCAGACCCAGCCGGTTGACGGGAATGCCGAACCGGGAGCCTTCGCCGCAGATGCGGATATCGCACGCCAAGGCCAGTTCGAGCGCGCCGCCGACGCAGAGCCCGTGAATCTGCGCCACCGTCGGATGACGGCAGTCGCGGATCGCGTGCATGGCCGCGTGCATCAGCCCGCCGTATTCCGCCGCCTGTTCCGGGTTGGCGCGCACGTCGGAAAACTCGGCGATGTCGGCGCCCGGCCCCATGGCCGTCTCGCCGGCGCCCCGGAGGATCACGCAGCGGATGTCCTCGTCGCCGTCGAGGGCCCGGAAGGCCCCGCCGAGGCCCGCCCACATCTCCCTGTTCAGGGCATTGAGCTTTTCCGCGCGGTTGAGGATGACGGTGGCGACGGCGCCGTCGCGCTCGGTGAGGATCAGATCGCCGGAGTTATTTGACATGTCCGGCTTATACTATCCCTTGGCCTTGGTCGCCAGATAGACGCCGGTAAGCAGCAGCGCGATGCCGACGGCGTGGAACAGCCGGAAGCTCTCGCCCAGCAGCCCGATCGCCAGGGTGACGCCGATCACCGGCACCAGATAGGACGTCAGGCCGGCCACGTTGGGGCCCAGGATTTCGACCGCCCGGTTGTAGGCCATATAGGCGATCACCGACGCGACGACGGAAAGATAGGCCACCGCCCAGAAGGTTTCGGGGGCGAGCGGCACGGGGCGGACATAGACATGCTCCCACCAATAGAACGGCGCCAGCACGGCGAGGCCGATGATTGCGGTCAGGAACATGAAGCTGGCGAGATGGACCTTGGGGCGCCTGCGGAGATAGACCGTGTACAGCGCCCAGGCGATGGTCGCCGCCAGGACCCACAAATCACCGGGCACGAAATCCAGGGCCGCGGCGACGCCGGGATCGCCCCGGAACACGATCACCGCCGCGCCGATCAGGCCGAGCGCCAGTCCGGCGGCCTGCCGGCCGGTGACCGCGAGCCGCAGGATGATCAGCGACAGGATCACGATAATCACGGGGCGGGAGGAGTTGATCAGGAACGAGTTGGTCGCGGTCGTCGAATTGAGGGCGATGTAGATGAACGAATTGTAGATGCTCACCGACAGCACGCTCAGCACGACGAGGATTTTCCAGTTGGCGGCGGCTTCGGGGATATCCCGTTTCAAATGGGGCCAGGCGAGGACGAGGAAGATGGGCACCGTGGCCGCCCAGCGCCAGAACGACAGGCCGATGGGCGGCACCACCTCATGGACGGCGCGGGCGACGATGGCATTGCCCGACCAAGTGATCGCGGTGATCACGATCATCAAATAGCCGTTGTTGAGCAGTAATTTCATCGCCGACGGTTCTGTCAGACCGGAGGGGCCGGAACAAGCGGAGGATGACGGCCCCTAGCCGCCGAAGAAGCCGTCCGGCACCCATTCGGCGCGGAAGACGCCCCAGCCGGCCTCGTCGTCCGTGTGGCGGTTGTTGATCTCGGCGTGGAACAGAATTTCCGGATCGTCCGCGCGGGTGACCTCATAGACTTCCGCCGAGCCGCGGCCCGCCGGCGGCAGGTGGACCCGCTCGCCGCCGCGGGTCAGGATGATGCCGCCGAAGGTGACGAAGACATTGCCGGTCGCCGGCAGTTCGTGGGCGCCGCTGATATACATGGAGTACGGCGTCCCCAGTTCCGGACCGCCGAAGGACCACACCTGCTCCACCGTGCCCGCCGCCTCGTCCACGCGGTAGGCGATGGCGCGCGAAACGCAGTCATCGAGGTCGCGGGGCGGCGCCGGCGGGAAGGCGCCGCTCTCGCCGTTGTCGAACAGCAGGATCGAGCCGTCGGCCATGATGCTCGGATCGTGGGAATGCCAGTGCCACGACGTCTCGCCCACCGGCTTAAGCACCTTGTCCGCCCAGTCCCCGGTCCAGCCGTCCGGCGTGCCCAGGATCCATTTCAGCGCGCCGGTCGCCCGGTCGATCTTGATCACGCAATCCTGGTGGCGGACGGTGACGATGAAGCTGTCGTCGGCGGGGTCGTGGGCGAGACCGTTGGCATGGGTCAGGTCGGCGCCGTCGGGCACCACGCCGCAAATGGTCCAGAACGGGGCATCGAGTCCATAGGCGGTCCGGCGCGAATCGAAAATGTCGAAAAAATCGTGGGCGTGGACCACGTCGCCCTCGGGGGTGAATTCGACCAGCACGTCGGCCACCAGTTTGCGTTTTCCCCGGCCGGCCCCGGGGTCCTTCAAGCTGAGGGGATAGTCATCGAACTCGCTGGCGGAAATGGAGAGCGCCGCCAGATTTCCGCCCGGCAGTTCGCGAACCGCATGATGGAAATAGAGGGTGTCGACCGGGATTTCATTACCCGCCGGGCTGGGCGACGCGCCCGGCGTGCTCCACTTTCGCAGCGTTGCCCCGCCCGCGTCGATCTCCTGGATGCAGCCGTCCGTGGTGACCACCAGCAGCGTGTTACGGGGCGTGCGCTTCACGTCCATGACCGACGAGTCCGACTGCCAGCACCAAACCGGCCGGCCCTCCCGGTCGATGGCGACCAGGGCTTCGAAGCCGGATCGCTGCTGGACGGCGCGGGTGCCCCGGCCGAGGGAGAGAATCATGCAGCCGGGCTCGCGCCGCTCGGACGTGCAGACCTTGACCTCGAAAGGCGGAAATCCCGGCGGGAGTGTTTCCAGGGGCGGCGGCATGGGGACAGGTTATCGGGGTCACGGACCCTCAGGCAAGCTCGCCGCGCGGGCTGAGGTTCTCGGGCCCGCCCGGGGTCCAGCGATGGACCTGCACGTCGCCGTAGAGCGCGGCCTTGAGGCAGGGCTCGCCTTCCAGGAATCCGCCAACGGCGGCCGTGTCCGCCATCTCCATCAGATAAATGCTTCCGGCCCAGCCGCCCCGGTCGCCGATCAGCGCGCCGCGGCACAGGAAATTCGCATCGAACCCGGCGCAATAGGCGTCGTATTCATCGGCCGCCCGCGCCCGGCCGGTCTCGCTGCCGGGGGCCGCGGGACAATAGATGAAGAAACGGGGCAGATCGCCCGCGCTCTCGAATTCAAACTGCGTGCGGCCGAGTTCCAACTCGAAACGCCGGATGAGCATGTGCTCGAACAAACCGGCTTGGTAGAACGGCTCCTCGTGGACGAAGCGCTCGGCCTCCCGCCGGTCATCGAGCTCCGCGATATGGATGGAGCCGGTGACCCGCGACGGGTCGCTGGGATCGAGCACCGGTCCGCGCGCGATCAGCCTGTCCTTGTAGCGGTCGATGAAGTCCCAGTGTTCGCGGATGATCGCCGAGCGCTTGCCGGCGACTCCCGAATGGTTCACCCCCCAGGCGAAGAATTCCACGTCGTCCCTCCAGGCATTTTCCCCAGGTTACCGATTTAAGCGGGCGCCGCCGGCCCGGCAATTGGATCGGGAAAAGCTTAAATCGCTGTGCCCCAAACCTCTTCGGCCACCTCGACGCAATGGCGGAGCTTGGCCCATTGCTGGTCCTCGCTCAGCAGATTGCCGCCCGTGTGGCTGGCAAACCCGCATTGGGGCGAGAGGCACATCTGTTCCGGGGGCATGTACCGGGCGGCTTCGTCGAGGCGGCGTTTGAGGCCGTCCTTGTCCTCCAAATCGCCGAACTTGGAGGTGACGATGCCGAGGACGATCCTGGGCCCGCCCGATCCCTTGGGAACGAAGCGCAACGGCTCGAACCCGCCCGAGCGCTCGTCGTCATATTCAAGGAAGAACCCGTCCACCTTGACCTCGTTGAAGATGTCTTCGGCCACATGTTCGTACCCGCCTTCGGCGTGGCCCCGGCTGAAGGAATTGCCCCGGCAGAGGTGAATGGTAATCGCCATATCGTCCGGCCGGTCGGCGATGGCATCGTTGATCAGCCGGGCATAGAGATGCGGCAGTTCGTCCGGATCCTCGCCCATCTCGCGCACGTTTTCCCGCAACCGCTCGTCGCAGAGGTAGGCGAGATTGGTGTCGTCAAGCTGCACGTAGCGGCAGCCCTGCGCCGCGAGGTCGAGAATCTCCGCGCGCCAAATCCCGGAGGCATCGGCGAAGAATTCCTCCATGTCCGGATAGGCCTCCTCTGAAACGCCGCCGCGGCCGCCCCGAAAATGCAGCATGCTCACCGACGGCATGGTGACCTTGGCCGTGCGGGAGGTTTCGCCTTTGAGGAAGTTGAACGAGCTGCGCTGAATGCCGCCCGCCGGCCAGCCGAGCCTGCCGTGCGTGGTCGGCGCGGGCAGCTTGAAGGTCTTCACCACGCCGCCGACATCGGTCGTGTGGTGATCGTCGGAACGCTTGGCCGGCGGCGAAGCGCTCTTCACGCCCTCGATGGCATCCAGGAAATCGTTGGACCAGGATTCGCGGCGGTAATCGCCGTCGGTCACCGCCTGGATGCCGGTCTCCTCCTCCAACTTTACCGCACGGCGGATCAGCCGGTCCTCGACCTCGCGAAGGGCGCCGGCATCGATCTCACCGTTGTTGAATTGCTCGCGGGCCTCAAGAAGCTCCGGCGGACGCAGCAGGCTCCCGACGTGGTCGGCACGGAACGGACCCTTTACCATCTCGCCGGGTCCATGCGCTCAAACGGCTGATTCAATACCATGGTTCTCACCTCAGGTGCTTGAGAAAGAATTCGGCCAGCGGATTCCAGGACACTTCGGTCCCGCGGCGCGCCTGCTCGACATACACGACCTCGATCTCGCCCCCGGCGGCGCGGTAGTTCGCCGCGAACCGTTCCGGCTCGTTCACCGCGGCGCCGGAGGACAGGTCCCGGTAATCGTGGACGATATCCGGGCGCCCCTGAACCCAAATGGCGGGCGGCGTCTCAACGTCCTCGCCCCGCTCCAGGGCGAGCATCGGGTTGCCTTCCTCCATCACCTCTTCGGTCCCCCAATAAATGTGGTGAAGCTCCGGCAGCGCCCCGGCCCAATCGGCGTTCTCGCCGCTTTCCAGGCTCCGGACGGCGTGCCGGTAGCGGGACAGGGGGTTGATCACTGGCCAGGACAATCCGGCGCAGCGGACCGCCGCATCGATCTCCGGACCGGCGCCCTCGACGGCGAGCTCCGTATATCGGGGATCGGCGGGCCGCATGGCGGCCAACATGGCGAGATGTCCGCCGCTCGACTGACCGGAAATCCCGACCCGTCCGGCATCGATATCGAACGCCTCCGCCTTCGACTTCAGCCAGCGGATCGCGTAGTTGATATCGGCAAGAGACGAGGGGTACTTGTCCGGCCCAT
Organism: Rhodospirillales bacterium; assembly: GCA_022823235.1. Taxonomy (GTDB): domain Bacteria; phylum Pseudomonadota; class Alphaproteobacteria; order Rhodospirillales; family UBA2165; genus JAJDXO01. The sequence goes on along the minus strand of JAJDXO010000016.1, from coordinate 74,880 downwards.
GGCGGAAATCGATGGCCGCCACGGCGAGACCGGCGCCGGCCAGCACTTCGTCCCGGTCCCGGCAGCTGTTCAAATCGCCGTTGTTCCAGGCCCCGCCGTGAACATCGACGACGAGGGCAAAGGGGCCCTTCCCGTCCGGCGTGAACAATCTGAGACCGATCCCGCGGTCGCCGAACCGCAGATACTCCATGTCCCGGGTGGTAAAGCCTTGCACCTGGTCCAGCATGTCCCCGCCCCCTTGCCGGGCTCGTGTGTCGCGTTCGAAAGAGCCGTCCGCCCGGCAGATTAATCGCACCGGCTCACATGAACAACGTCGAACCGCTACTCGGTCTTGACCAGCGAATAACGGCCGTCGGCGGCGAGGCACTCGGCCTCCGGCAGGCCGAGCTCCTTCTTCACAATGTTGGTGCCGAGGACCAGGGACACCATCTTGTAGCGGGCGTGGCGCCGCGCCATCCCTTCCCGGCCCATGCCGCAGTCCGACGCGATCACAAGGCGTTCGGCCGGAATATGCCGAAGCGCCTCGCGAATATGGTCGGCCACGTCCTCGGGCTGCTCCACCTGCAGGGAGTGATGGTCGATGACCCCGATGGCGACTTTCTTTTCGGTGATGTGCCGGCCGATGGCCTCCAGGTCCATGCGGCCGGACGAACACGATTCGAACGTGATCACATCCGCATCCACCTGATTCAGGTGCTCGAGGGCCGGCGCGTAGCTCTGGATTTCCTTGAACATCCGCTGCTGCGACGGGTTGCCCCAACAGGTGTGGCACCACACTTCGGCCTTGTCGCGGAGGCCCTTCACCGTGTTGTTGAACACCTCGACCATCTCCGCCATGTCCAGCTTGCCGAACACCTTGCCCCGGGACGGAATCATGTGGATTTGCGGTTCTTCCATCTGGATCACCGGACAGCCGGCATCCGCCAGTTCGGTCAGCTCTTCGTTCATCGCCGCGCTCAGCGCGTGAATGCGCTCGACCGGGTCCGGGTAATATTCGTCGTCGACCGCCGCCGCCAACAGCTCCGGCGTGATGGTGCCGAACTTCACCGGCTTGTCGGTCAGGCGCTGGGCCGTCTTCCACATGGCGGTGTATTGCAGATCGCCGCGCCCGACCGGCCCCACCAGCTTGGGCATGATCCGGGCTTCGAGGTAGTCGTGGAGGATGTGGCCCATGGGGAAGCCGACGCCGCCGGTCTTCATGATGGCCGGCGCCGGGTTTTTCCGGTCGAACCCGTCCATGTGGTAGAGCGGGTAGCTGGTCCAGCTCTGGCCGCCGACCTCCTCGTCGTAGTGCGCGTCACCGTCGGTGCAGATATCGAGTCCCGCCGTCGCCTGTTCCCTCAAATAGACCGAAACCGCGTCCGTGTACTGTTCGCGGAACCGGCTATCGAGCATGGCGTGAAGGAACGTTCGTCCCGCCAGGTTTTCGGTATACCAGCTGGGCCGCGGCAGGGAGCCAATGATGGTGGTGGGCATGACGATGTCTTTGGTGGCGGTGAGCATGGTGAAGTCCCTGTTCGAAACGTGATCGCTGCAAAGATGCTAGCACACCGTACCCGGGCGAAAACCTCGATCGCATGGCTGTGGGCACCGTCCCAAACCCGGACGTCAAAACCTGTTTGGCGGCAACGGGCGCATTCCTATACTGAAATCTGCGAACCACCGGGGGACACACGAAATGACGAACGGGAAAATCCGGCCGCGGGCCGATCACGTGGGCAGCCTGCTTCGGCCGGAACGGGTCAAGCGGGCGCGGGAGCAACTGTTTGAACAGGGGGCGCTGGCCCGGTTCGGCCAGGGCGAAACACCCGCCGACCTCAAGGAAGCCGAGGACGCGGAAATCGTCGAGGCGGTCAAGCTCCAGGAGGACCTCGGCCTGCCGGCGGTCACCGACGGCGAGTTCCGGCGCGCCTATTGGCATTACGATTTCATGGCCGGACTCAACGGGCTCGATCTGGTGGAGCGTTCGTCGGACGGGGCCGTCGGCACCTTCGCCCTGGCGGTGGTGCCGGTGATCTCGGGCCCGCTGTCGTTCCCCGCCGATCATCCCATGATCGGGCATTTTACCTACCTGGCCTCGGTGGCGGCGAAGGTACCGAAGATCTCCATTCCCGGCCCCAGCGCCTGTCATTTCCGATTGCTCAAGTCGGATATCGGGCCGCCCGAATATGCGGACCCGGACGTCCTGTTCGCCGACATCGCCAAGACCTACGCCCAGGCGGTGGACGCCTTCTACCGGGCCGGGTGCCGCTATCTGCAGATGGACGACATCTTCTTCGCCTATCTGTGCGATCCCAAGATCCGGGCGGAAAAGGAGGCCGGCGGGGAGGATCCGGATGAGCTGATCGAGAAGTACGCCCGGATGATGCACGAGGCGATCAAGGACCGGCCGGACGACATGACCATCGGCATGCATCTCTGCCGCGGCAATTTCCAGTCCACCTGGATCGCCGAGGGCGCCTACGACCCGGCGGCGGATGCCATCTTCAACAAGACGGACGCCGACGTCTTCTTCATGGAGTACGACTCCGACCGCGCCGGCGGGCTCGAGCCGCTCCGCCTGCTGCCCAAGGGCGACAAGCGGGTGCTGCCCGGCTTCATCACCACCAAGACGCCGGCGTTGGAACCCCTGGACGACCTCAAACGGAAGTTCGACGAGGCAGCCAGGCACGCCGATATGGATCAGTTGGGCATCGCGCCCCAGTGCGGCTTCTCATCCACCGAGGAAGGCAATAAGATCACCATGGATGATCAGCGCCGGAAGCTGGAGCTGGTGGTCGCCACCGCCAACGAAATCTGGGGCGGGGTCTAGATCAGCACGCGGAGAATGATCCCTTGAAGGTCGGATTTATCGGTATCGGCAGTATGGGCTGGCCCATGGCCGCCCACTTAGCCAAGGCGGGTCACGCGGTCACCGTGTTCGACCTGGATGCGGCGCGGACGGCTTCGTTCGTCCGGGAGCACGCCGCCGCCGCCGCCGCCAACATCGGCGAGGTCGGCGGGGAACGCGAGATTATCATCACCATGCTGCCCACCGGGGCGGACGTTCGCGCGGTCTTGATGGAAACGGACGGCGGACTGGCCGGCCGTCTCGGGCCGGGCACCCTGGTGGTGGACATGAGCTCGTCCGAGCCCGTCGGCACCCGGGAGCTGGGCGCCGAACTGGCGGCCCATGATATCGTTCTGATCGACGCCCCGGTGTCGGGCGGCGTACTCGGCGCCGAGGCCGCGACGCTCACCATCATGATCGGCGGCGAGAACGAGGATGCCATCGGAAGAGCGACGCCGGTTCTCGAGGCCATGGGCGGGAACCTGTTCCGCACCGGCCCGCTGGGCAGCGGCCACGCCATGAAGGCGCTCAACAACTATGTCTTCGCCGCCGGATTCACCGCCGCCGCCGAAGCCATGTTGGTCGGCGAGAAGTTCGGCCTCGATCCGGCCACCATGATCGACATCATCAACGTCTCCACCGGCCGAAACTTCAACACCGAACACTCCATCAAGGATCACGTGCTGCCCGGAACTTTCGCATTCGGGTTCGGCCTGTCTCTGATGGCCAAGGATGTGGGCATCGCCGGGGACCTCGCCAAACAGATCGGGGTCGACGCGCCCGTCGCAACGCTCATTCAGGATCTATGGCGGGACGCCCTTGCGGCGGAGGGTGCGGATCAGGATTTCACCGCCGCCTACCGCCACTGGAAGAAAACCCGCTGAACACGCCTGTCTAAAGGCCCGTCAAAAAAATTTGCGGCCGGGAGAATATCGCCCCGGCACGAATGTGATTGAAAATCGAAACGATCTGACGGACAATCCGCCCTGCAATCGATTGCCGTGCCGGTTTTCCGCAGTGTCCAGCCGGTGGCACGGTCGATATCCAACGTGCTGGACGAACAGGGAGAGACTAAATGCCCAAATCCTTCAAGGGATTGGCCCTTGGTGTTGCCGCCGCCGCGTTCACGACGCTTGCGGTCACGGGTCAATCCAATGCCAAAGAATTCAAGCTTACCGCCAGCTCCTCGCATCCCCCCGTAATTCCGTGGGTGGCGGTGATCAAGAACCATGTGGTTCCGGAATCGGTCAAGCGCGCCAAGGCGCTCGGCCACACCATCAAATGGACCGAGGCGTATGCCGGTGCGCTCTATAACTTCCAGAACACCCTCGAAGGCATCGAGGAAGGCCTGGGCGACCTCGGCTGGGTGGGCACGCTCTGGGAGCCCAACAAGCTGCCGCTGCACAACGCCACCTTCTATATGCCGTTCGTCACCGACAGCACGGTCATCGCCGCTTCCATTCAGAACGAGATGCACGACACCATCCCGGCCCTGAAGGCGGCGCTCGAGAAACACAACCAAGTCTATCTCGGCCCCCAGACCATCGACGATTACGTTCTTATCACCAAGAAGCCGCTCAAAACGCTCGCCGACCTCAAGGGTTTGAAGCTGTTTGCCCCTGGCGCTTCGTCCCAGTGGCTGACCGGAACAGGCGCGGTTCCCGTGAACGGCGGCCTGACGATCTACTACAACGGCATCAAGACCGGGGTGACCGACGGCGCCATCCTGCCCGGCTCCTCGGTGCTGCCCTTCAAGCTTTATGAAGTGGCGCCTTACGTGACCAAGGCCGGCCTCGGCGGCGGCATCACCGGTGCGCTGACCATGAACAAGCGCACCTTCGACAAGCTGCCGCCGGAACTTCAGAAGATGTTCCGGGACCTGGGCCGCGAATACGGCGAGAAAGTCTCAAATGCCGTCGCCAGCAACCATAAGAAGCACTTCTCGCAGCTGCTGCCCAAGGCCGGCGCCAAGATCACCATCCTGCCGCTCGAAGAGCAGAAGAAGTGGGCGATGCTCCTCCCCGATCTCGCGGGTGAGTGGGCCAAGACCGTCGAGGCCAAGGGACAGCCGGCCAAGAAAGTCATCAAGGCCTACATGGACGGCGTTCGCAAGGCAGGCGTCAAACCGCTGCGCGACTGGGATAAGTAGGCTTGGCTGACCAGCCGGGCCTTTCGGCTGACGGGAAAGGCGGGGGGCCGGGTATGTTCCGGCCCCTTGCCAATCTCGTCACTCACGTAACCTCGGTGATGAACTCCGCCGGCACCATCTGGGTGTTCGGCATCATGTTTCTCATCTGCGCCGACGTCATCGCGCGCGGCGCTTTCAACGATCCCATCCGCGGCGTGCCGGAAATCGTCGGCTACACGTTGGTGGGATCGGTGTTTCTGCAGCTTGCCCACTCGCTGCATGTGGGGCGGTTCGCCCGCGCCGAAATGTTCATCGACCCGCTGGCCGAGAAGCGTCCGGTGGTCGGCGCTCTCTTTCACACCATCTTTTCGGCGGCCGGGGTATTCGTCTTCGGCCTGATCGCCTTCGGCACGGTCGACAAACTCGAAGAGGCGTGGCCCGACCTGAAGTTCGGGGTCGAGAATGAGTTCACCATCCTGGTCTGGCCGCTCAGGCTGATCATTCTCATCGGCGCCATCGTGGTCGCCGTCAAGTATTTGGTGCTGACACTCGAATACCTGTCGGATGCCGTCGCCGCCTATCGCAGGCACCGCGCCGAGAGCCCGGACGAGAAGGTCGGCTGGCTGAACCTGCTGATCGTCGTCGCGGTCATCGCCGCCATCGCCGCCATGTTCCAGGCCGACTTCGACAAGGTCACCATCGGCGCCGTTTCCATCGTCGGCATGCTGATCCTGATCTTCACCGGCATCCATATCGGCATCGCCTTGATCATTCTCGGCTTCTTCGGCATCTGGATCATGCTGGGCGGCCCCACCGTCGCCATCAACACGGTCAAGCTGGCCTCCAACGAATTCCTGAGAAACTTCTTCCTCGGCGTGGTGCCCCTGTTCGTGCTCATGGGCCTGGTGATCAGCGAATCCGATATCGGCAAGGACACCTTCGACGTCGCCCGGTGGCTGCTGAGAAAGATCAAGGGCGGCCTCGGCGTCGCGACGGTGTTCGCCAACGCCATATTCGCGGCCATTACCGGCTCCTCCATCGCCTCGGCGGCGGTGTTCACCAAGGTCGCCACGCCCCACATGGTGGCGCACGGCTACACCCGGAAATTCGCCGTCGGCACGGTGGCGGGATCGTCCGTGCTGGGGATGCTGATCCCGCCGAGCCTGCTGCTGATCGTATACTCCTTCGTCGCCGAGCAGTCGGTCGGGCTGCTGTTCCTGGCCGCCATCATCCCCGGCATCATCCTGGCGCTGGTGATGGCGGTCTCGATCGTCGGCATGGCCCATTTCTTCCCCGAATTCGTCGGCCGGCCGAGGGACGACGACGACGATGAAGAGGGCGAGAGCGTCGCCGCCGCATTCTGGAAAATCCTGCCCATCCTGCTGCTGGTCGTCGTCGTCATGGGCGGCATCTACGGCGGACTGTTCACGCCGGTGGAGGCGGGCGCCGTCGGCGCCGCCGGCGCGCTGGTGATTTCGCTGCTCAAGCGCCGGCTCACCTGGCGGAAGCTGTGGAACGTGCTGGTCGAGACCGGCCACACCACGGTCAGCGTTCTGTTCCTGATCCTGGCGGCCAACATCTATGGCCGGATGCTGGCGCTCAGCGGTTTTCCCCAGTCCCTCGGCGAGATCATCGGCGCGACCAATCTGGGTTTCGCCGGTTTCCTGGTCCTCTACGTGATCCTGGTGATCATTTTCGGGATGTTCCTGGATTCCATCTCGATGATGCTGATCCTGCTGCCCATCGTGCTGCCCATCGTCACCGCCTTCGGCGGCGACCTGATCTGGTTCGGAATCGTCACCGTGATCGCGGTCGAGATGGGGTTGCTGACGCCGCCCTTCGGTATCGCCGTCTATGTGGTGCGAAGTACCATCGACGACGCGACGGTGACGCTCAATCAAATCTTCGCCGGCGCCTTCCCCTACGTGATCATGATGCTGTTCGTCACCATCATCCTGATCATGTTCCCGTTCCTGTCGACGGTCTGGCTCTGACGGCTACTCGGCGGCGCTCATTCCCGGGCGGTCGAATTTTTCGTCCAGATGGCCGCGGCCTTCCTGATCGCCCTGCTCGAACAGCCAGGAGTACCCATCCTTGGGATTGGAGAGGATTTCCCACCAATTGTCGTCCATGTCCTTGAAGAAGAACGAGTAGGTGCCGTGCTGCAGCCGGGGCTTGCGGAGCTGTGAAATGCCCCACTCCTCCTGATGCCGGACCGTCAGTTCATAGGCCGCATCCACCTCTTCCTGGGTTTCGACATCGAGGCCGTTGTGATTGAGGAACGGCATGTCCGGCTTCTTGGGGTTGTGGACCACGGCAATGGTGTTGGGTCCGCCCAACCTGATGAGCAGCGAAATGTTGCTGGTCCGGATCACGTCGAGCCCCAGGAACTTCTCGTAGAACTCACGGATTTTATCCAGGTCGCGGGATTCGAGCGTCCCGTGGGACAGGAAATTCAGATTCAAAACCGAGTCCGGCATGGCGTTCTCCCTTCGTACTTGCCCTTCCCGAGGGCGCGTGATTTGTTGGCGAGAAGGGTAGCCCAACGCTGCCGCCAACATCAATCCACGATGTTAACCGACGAATTTCAGGGAGCCCCGGGACATGTCCAGGACGTTGATCAAAAGTGCGGCCATCATTTCAATGGACCGCGGCATCAAGAACCTCGCCAAGGGCGACATCCTGATCAACGACGACAAAATCGAGAAGGTCGGCGGGACCGTCCGGTCGCCGGGCGCCAAGGTCATCGATGCCGCGGGCATGATCGCCATGCCGGGCTTCGTCAACGCGCACCTGCATACCTGGCAGACGGGCATCCGGGGGGTCGCCGGCAACTGGTCGATCCCCGAATACCTCCATCACATGCACGCCGCCATCGCGCCCCGCTACACCGCCAACGATACCTATCTCGGCAATCTGGTGGGGGCCCTCAATCAGATCGGCAACGGCGCGACGACCATCTTCGACTGGTGCCACAACAACGCCACCCCCGGGCACACCGACGCGGCCATCGAGGGCTTGAGGGAATCGGGCATCCGGGCGGTGTTCGGTCACGGCTCGCCGAAGCCGGACGCCGGGAAGAACCAGACGCCCTATACCCACATCCCGCACCCCCGGTCCGAGATCGAGCGCTTGCGGAAAGGCCCCTTCGCTTCGGACGACCGGCTGATCACCCTGGGGATGGCGGTGCTCGGCCCCGACTTTTCCACCTGGGAAGTGACCAGGCACGACTTCGAGCTCGCCAAGGAGTTCGACCTGCTGGTCAGCGCCCATGTCTGGGGCGCGCCGAACCGGATGAACAAGGACGGGTACAAAAAGCTCGCCAAGGCGGGACTTCTGGACAGGCGGCACAATCTGGTTCACGGGGTCTACCTGTCCGACGCGGAGCTCAAACTGATCCTGGATACCGGCGCATCGGTCACCGTGACGCCCGAGGTCGAACTGCAGATGGGCCACGGCGCACCGCTGACCGGCCGGGTGCGCGACCTCGGCGGGCTGCTCTCGGTGGGCGTCGACGTGGAGAGCAACATCTCCGGCGACATGTTCACCGTCATGCGGATGACGCTCCAGAGCCAGCGCAACATCGACAACCGGGCGACCGCCAGGCGCACCAAGGCGCCGGCGCAGGCGCTCTCCATCAAGCCGATTGAGGCGCTCCGCTGGGCGACCATCGATGCGGCCAGGTCGCTCGGCATCGACAAGCGGGTCGGCTCGCTCAAACCCGGCAAGCAGGCCGACATTATTCTGATCAACGGCAACGATCTGAACATGTTCCCGGTGCACGACCCGGTCGAGAGCGTCGTCTTCCACGCCAACGGCTCCAACGTCGACACGGTCCTGATCGCCGGTAAGGTGATGAAGGCGAACGGCAAGCTCAAATACCGCGGGCTCGAGGAGAAGAAGGCCCTCCTCGCCCGCTCGGGCCGAAAGATTTTGAAGGGGCTGAAACTGGCGGCGTAGTATCGCATAACCCCCTCGCCCTCCGACGGGGCGGGGGAGCGGACCTAGCCCCAGACCTCCTCCGCGGTTTCGATGATCAGCCGGAACTTGGCGATTTCGTCGTTGACCGTCACCAGATTGCCGATGGCGTTGGAGGAAAACCCGCACTGGGGGCTGAGGCAAAGCTGATCGGCATCGACGTATTGGGACGCCTCCTCGATCCGCGCCTTCAACTCGTCCTTGCTCTCCAAATCCGAGCGCTTGGTGGTCACCAGGCCGAGCACCACCTGCTTGCCCTCGGGCACGAAGCGCAGCGGCTCGAAGCCGCCCGAGCGCTCATCGTCATACTCGAGGAAAAATCCGTCCACGTCGGTGAGATTGAACATCTTCTCGGCCACCGGCTCGTAGCCGCCGGAGGCGAACCACTGGCTCTTGGCGTTGCCCCGGCAGAGATGGACGCAGACCGCCATGTCGGGATGGCGGCCGCGGATGGACTCATTGATCAGCGCCGCATAGGTCGCCGGCAATTCGTCCGGATCCTCGCCCCGGTCGATGGCGCCCTGGCGCATTTTCTCATCGCAGAGATAAGCCAGATTGGTGTCGTCGAACTGGACGTAGCGGCAGCCGGCTTCAGCCAGGAGCGCCAACTCCTCGCGATACAGCTTGGAAAGGTCGGCGAAGAACCCGTCGAGATCGGGATAAGCGTCCTTGTCGATGGCGTCGCGGCCGCCCCGGAAATGGGTCATGGTCGGCGACGGCAGGGTGACCTTCACCGGATGATCGGTGAACGACGAGGTGAACTTGTAATTTTCCACCTCGATGCCGCCCTCGGGCAGCGCCATCCTGCCGACCACCCTGGGCACGAAGGGGGTCGCCTTGGCTTCATCCTTGGCTTCATGCTCCTTGTTCTCGTCGGAGACCGACACCGCCCGCTCGAAATCCCACGGCGCGTCGATGTTGACGACCTTCTGGATGAAATCGACGTGGAAGCTGGCGCGCCGGAACTCGCCGTCGGTGACGGCCGTCAAACCCACATCCTCCTGCATCTTGACCGCTTCCCTGATGCAGGCGTCTTCGTGTTCGCGCAGCAAGTCGAAGCCGATTTCCCCGTCATGATACTTGTTGCGCGAGATCAACAGCGCATCGGGGCGCAGCAGCGATCCCACGTGATCGGCACGGTACGGGGGTTTGTTTCTGGCGGCCATGTCGGTCCTCCCTGTCAGGCGCGTTGGTTGGCAATAGGTTGGTTGGCGATAAAGTAGCGCGCGCACACGCTCGACTAAAGCCCCGGGGTTTTCTCATGCGGCGGTCTGCTCGCCGGTTGTCAGCGCATGGTCGATCAAACGCCGGGGCAGCATACTGCCCTTATCGATGTTGAAGTTGGCCAGTCGGCGCCCGGGATGGCGCGAGATGATTTCCTGCTGCCTTTCCAGCACCACCTCGTCTTCACCGAACACCGTCGCCTGGGCCTCCCTGATCTGCTTGGTGAGCGCCGGGTTGTTGATGTCGAAGTTACGGACCATTCCCCAGTGGTACCAGGTCGTCGTCTCGGTTTCCGGGGTCATCAGGTCGATGACAATGCCGGTGATGCCCTTGCCGCGATCCCCTTCCGGCGCGCCGGTTCCCGTTGGCGCCACGCCGACGTCGATCATCACATTTGCCGGGAGGGTGAAATGACAGACCTGCCAGCGGTCGCAATCTTCCGACGAGCCCAGATTGTTGGCCCAGAATGGCGGTGGTGTAATACCGTGCATCCACCGGGTAACGGTAACCGACCGCTCGTCCGAGGTGGTCTCGATGGGCGACTCGGCGATCTCTTCCTGGCCGATGGATGTGGGATGAACATAGGTTTCGTGAGTGAGATCCATCAAATTATCGACGAGCAGTCTGTAGTCGCATTTGATGTGGAACGTATCCCCGTCGGCCACCCAGGCGGAGTCGGAACACCAATGGAGATCGGGGATCAGGCCCTCGTCCGCAAGGTCGTCGTCGCCAATCCACACCCAAACGAAGCGGTGGCGCTCGGCGACGGGGAATGTCCGCACCAGGCGTTTACCATTTAGGTTTTCCTGACCCGGCATATGAACGCACGTTCCGGCGCCGTCGACCGTTAGTCCGTGATACCCGCAAGTGATCTTGTCGCCCGCGACTTTGCCCTCGGACAGAGGCAGCAGCCGGTGGGGGCATATATTCTCCAACGCCACGAGCGACCGGTCCGGCCGGCGAAAGAAAACCATATCCTCGTTGCAGATGGTTCGCCCGAACGGTGCCTGTTTGATGTCGTGATCCCAGGCGACCGCATACCAGTGGTTCTTCGGAAACATTGCCCTTCTCCCGCTGTATGTCGGCCATCATACACCTTTATACTTCACTAGTAAAGTAAATTGTGAAAAATTTTTGCAGGCTATTAATCGGCAGCTTCCTCCGCGAGCACCGCCTCCGCATTGGAGCGGATGCGTGACAGGGTGGCGAGGAAATTCTCCCAGTCCTCATTGCTGATCCCGGACAAAAATCTTTCTTCCCGTCGATCTTGTACCGCAATCACCTGCCGATAGAGCCGTTTGCCCGCCTTGGTCAGCATCAGCATCTTTCGCCGCGAGTCCGCCGGATCGGCCATTCGGTCAACCCATCCTTTCTCCACCAGTTCACCCATGGTTCGGCTGAGTTGGCCCTCGTGCATGGTTAGCAGGGCTGCAAGGTCCCGGGCGGCGATAGGACCGAATGTGCCGATCCCGCCGATCACCGCGGCATGTACAAAGGACAGGTCGAGCTCCTTGGGGTATCGCCTGAGGGCGCTTCGCAATACGATCCGGGCGACCGCCTGAAGCTGGTTGGCGAGCGGCGTCGGTCCGGCGCGGCGAGTGTCATCGAACATTCGCTCAACGGCATCGGGGCGGTTCTCAGCCATCTTGGTCCCAATCGTGTTGTTTTACTTGCGAAGCAATCGCGCTCGAGCCTACCTCCTTGCCCCGACATCGGCAAGGAGGCACCGCTTGACTTGCCGGATGGCCGCGCCTACCTCGTCGGACCATGCCCGTCGATCCCGCCATTCTGATCGCGTTTCTCATCGCCGCCTCGGTCATTATCGTCTCGCCGGGGCCCGACACGGTGCTGATCATCCGCTACACCATGACCTCCGGCGGGCGGGTGGGCATGGTCGCCATGGCCGGCGTCCAGCTCGGTCTCGCCATTCACACCATCGCCGCGGCGGCGGGGCTGACGATCATCGTCGCCGCCTCGCCGGTGCTGTTCAAGGGCGTCGCCATCGTCGGCGGCGCCTACATCGCGTTTCTCGGTTACCAGGCCCTGCGGGCCGGCGGCGGCGGGTTGGGGCTGACCGGCGACGGTCCCCCGGTCGGCATCCACAAGGCGTGGCGGGACGCGGTGATGAGCAATGTCTTCAACCCCAAGGTCATCCTGCTGTTCCTTGCCCTGATGCCGGGCTTCGTCGTCGTCGAGAAGGACAATACCGCGGCCCAGTTGGCCGTCCTCGGCGCCGCCTACATCGCCATCAACATCGTCTGGCAAGTCGCCATCGTCGCCGCCGCCGAAAAGGCCCGCCGGTGGCTGGTTACGCCCTCCGTTGCGCGGGGCATATCCATCGTTACCGGGATCATCCTGATCGTGCTCGCCGCCGGGATGATCTGGACCCACGCGATTTAGACGTTGAATCGGAACAGGATGACGTCTCCGTCCTCGACCACGTAGTCGCGGCCCTCCTGGCGCATCTTGCCCGCATCCTTGGCCGGCTGCTCGCCGCCGAGCGACAAAAAGTCGTCCACATCGATGGTCTCGGCGGCGATGAAGCCGCGGGCGAAATCGGTGTGAACGGCGCCCGCCGCGTCCCGGGCGCGGGTACCGTCGGTCACTGTCCAGGCGCGGGCCTCGTTGGGCCCGACGGTGAAAAAGGTAATCAGGCCAAGCAGCTCGTAGCCCGCCCGGATGAGCCGGGCGAGGCCGGTCTCCTCCAGGCCGATGGCTTCCAGAAACTCCCGCTTGTCGTCCCCGGCCAATAGCGACACCTCGGCCTCTATCTTGGCCGAAATCACGACCGTACCGGCGCCGGCCGCGGCGGCGTATTCGGCGACCTCGGCCGAATGGCCGTTTCCCCCGGCCGCGGCATCCTCTTCGACATTGCAGACGTAGAGCACCGGTTTCGAGGTCAGGAGGTGCAGCATCCGAAATGCCTTGGCTTCGTTTTCTCCCACCTGAAGCGCGCGCGCCGGCCTGCCGCCGCGCAACAGTTCGAGCGTCCGGTCGACCAGTTCGAGCTGCGCCTTGGCCTCCTTGTCCTGTCCCCGGGATTTCTTGACCAGCGGCTCACGGCGGCGTTCCAGGCTTTCCAGATCGGACAGCATCAACTCCGTTTCCACCGTTTCGATGTCGCCCAGGGGATCGATGCCGCCGGAAACGTGCGAGATGTCGTCGTCGGCGAAGCACCGGACCACATGAAGGATGGCGTCCACCTCCCGGATGTTGCCGAGGAACCGGTTGCCGAGCCCCTCGCCCTCGGAGGCGCCTTCGACCAGACCGGCGATATCGACGAACTCCAGTTGGGTGGGCACTACCTTCTCCACGGCGGCGGTTTCGGCAATCCGGTCGAGGCGCGGGTCGGGCACGTTCACCTGGCCCGAGTTGGGCTCGATGGTGCAAAACGGATAGTTGGCCGTCTCGGCCTGCGCGGTGGCGGTCAGGGCGTTGAACAGGGTCGACTTGCCGACATTGGGCAGGCCGACGATGCCGCAGGTGAATCCCACCTAGTCTTTTTCCTTTGCCGTCTTTTCGCTGCCGGGTTTCGATTTTTCCTTCGGCGGATTGGTGATCAGCGCCACGTCGGACATGAAGCGCGCGTCATCGCCCTCCACCAGCACCGGCGCCGCCTGGACGATGGCCATCAGCATGTCGTTCAGCCAGCCCCGGTCGGCCTTGGTGAAGTTCCCCAGCACATGTCCGGTCACCCGGTCCTTGTCGCCGGGGTGGCCAATCCCGATCCGCACCCGCCTGAACTCCGGACCGATATTGGCGCTGATGCTCCTGATGCCGTTGTGGCCGGCCGCGCCGCCGCCCCGTTTGACCCTGATCTTTCCCGAAACCAGGTCGAGTTCGTCGTAGAGCACCGTCACATCCTTGTTCTTGATCTTGAAGAACCGGGTGACGCCGCGCACCGCCCGGCCCGATGCGTTCATGTAGGTGGCCGGTTTGAACAGATGGACTTTTTCGCCGCCGATCTCGGCCTCGGCCAGATGGCCGCCGAACTTCGAGCGATAAGGACCCTTGCCGTAGCGGTCGTGCAGCGCGTCCACGGCCATGAAACCGACATTGTGCCGGTTGTTCTCGTACTTGGCCCCGGGATTGCCGAGACCGACCAAGAGCAGCATGGCTGCCTCCTGCGGCCTGCTCTGGCGGGCGCCGGAAAAACGCCGGATCAGGCTTCGAACTACTCTTCGCCGCCGTCCGATTCGTCTTCGCCGCCGCTCTCTTCGCCCTCGACGCCCTCTTCGCCTTCGACGCCCTCTTCGCCCTCTTCGCCTTCGAGGCCTTCTTCATCCTCTTCGGGCTCTTCCTCGACCTGGATGGTCGGGGCGGCGATGGTGGCCACCGTGAAGTCGCGGTCGGTCACCGTCGGGGTCACGCCGTCGGGCAGCTCGATGGCGCTGATGTGGATCGAATCACCGATGTCGAGACCGGTGAGGTCGAAGGTCAGTTCCTGCGGAATGTTCAGCGGCGAGCACAGCAATTCAACCTCGCGGCGGACGACGTTCAGCACGCCGCCCCGCCTGAGGCCCGGTGAATCGTCCCCGTTGAGGAAGGCGCAGGGCACTTCCACCGCGATCTTGGTATCGGCGCCGAAGCGCAGGAAATCCACGTGAAGGGGACGGTCGGTCAGGGGGTCGACCTGTACGTCGCGGGCCAGCACGTCGTGGCTGTCGCCGTTCACCTTGACCTCGAAAACCCGGGTGAAAAATCCGGTCTGGGAGAGCTGCTTCGTAAGCTCCCGCCCATCCAGGGAAATCATCACCGGTTCCATCTTGTTGCCGTAAATGACCGCCGGAATGCGGCCCTCGCGCCGATGCGCCCGTGCCACCCCCTTGCCGGCCCGGTCACGCTGTTCGGCATTGAACGTCGAAACGTCAGCCATGTGTCGCGCTCCTCAATCAAATGCGGCGGCCTCCAGGGGTGCCGCCGCCGGGAAAGTGCCGCGTTTTAGTGGTTTAACGGGGATTAGTCAAATAGCGAGGAGACCGAATGCTCGTCCGAAATCCGCCGGATCGCCTCGGCCATCAAGGGCGCAATCGTCAGCTGGCTGATGTTGTGCGCAACCCGCACGGCCTCGGTCGCCATGATGCTGTCGGTGGTCACCAGGGTCTCCATCGGCGAAGACGAAACCCGCGCCACCGCGCCGCCGGACAACACGCCGTGGGTGACGTAGGCGGAGACCGATTCGGCGCCCGCATCCTTGAGCGCCTGAGCCGCGTTGCACAGGGTGCCCGCCGAATCGACGATATCGTCGATCAGAATGCAGCGCCGGTCCTTCACGTCGCCGATAATGTTCATCACCTCGGATTCGCCGGCCCGCTCGCGCCGCTTGTCGATGATCGCCAGATCGGCGTCGATCCGCTTGGCGATGGCCCGCGCCCGGACCACGCCGCCGACATCGGGGGACACCACCATGGTGTGGTTGTTGTCGAACCGGTCGCCAATGTCCTTGGTAAACACCGGCTGGGCATAAAGATTGTCGACGGGAATATCGAAGAAGCCCTGAATCTGGCCGGCATGAAGATCGAGGGTCAGCAGCCGGTCGGCGCCGGCGCTGGTGATCAGGTTGGCCACCAGCTTGGCCGAGATCGGCGAACGGGGGCTCGATTTCCGGTCCTGGCGGGCATAGCCGAAATATGGCACCACCGCCGTTACCCGCCGGGCCGATCCGCGCCGGAGCGCATCCAGGGTAACCAACAGTTCCATCAGATTGTCGTTGGCCGGAAAAGAGGTCGACTGAATGACGAAGACGTCCTCGCCGCGAACGTTCTCGTTGATCTCGACGAAGACCTCCATATCCGAAAAGCGCCGGATGCTGGCCTTGGTCAGCGGCAGATTCAGGTAGGCGGATATGGCTTCGGCAAGAGGACGGTTGCTGTTGCAGGTGAGGATTTTCATCCCTGGCGGACCCCCGAGTCGGCGGGCGGCGCGCTCAAAGGAGACCTCCCCCCGGAGATCAGCGGCGCCGCTTTCGAGCGCGACCTATGTATCAGCGCGTCATAAGTCTGTAAACGAGAATCCCGGGCCGCCTCCGCGGATCACTCACCGGCCCGGTCGTGCCGCCGATTTGGCCGCCTCGGCCTTGTCCATGACCTCGATGATGCCGGGACCGGCGGCGGCCGCGATAACCCCGGCGACGGCCCCCCACGGCCGATCGAGGGCGCCGGCCCGGATGGCGTTTCGCTGCACGACGTCGCCCAACTCCGAGCCGTCGGCACCGTTGACGACCCACCGGATGGTGATGTCCTGACGGCCGGCGGCGGGCGGGGTCAGATCCACTTGTCCGACAATTTGGTAGTCCGATTCGCCTTCCGCGCCGACGATGCGGGCGCCGTGGCGAAGCAGCGCCCGGCGGATAGCGCCGGCGAGGGCCGTATCACCGTCTCCC
This sequence comes from Rhodospirillales bacterium, assembly GCA_022823235.1. GTDB lineage: Bacteria > Pseudomonadota > Alphaproteobacteria > Rhodospirillales > UBA2165 > JAJDXO01. The sequence continues at coordinate 58,338 of JAJDXO010000016.1, read as the reverse complement.
GGCGCGCCGGATACGCCGGCGACCCGAACGCGGCGGAGCGCCGCGCGCGTCTCGGCGGCGGCCGGCCCGGGCTTCAATCCGCTCGGCGGATCGACCCGCACGGCAAGGCCGGCCGGCACCTTGATCAGCGGATTTGAGCGCTCCGGCCCGCCCTGATGGGCGAACGGCTGCGGGATCGGCCCGCAAGCGGCCAGCGCACCGAGCGCCACAATGGAAACCAGGATCGAGCTATGCCGCACAGAAAGCCAACATGACCAGCAACGTGAATATCAGAAGCATAACCATATAGGGCATGGGTGACGCCAGTGTGCCGCCTATTCGTGAAGAGTAACCACGGAGAGGCCGCGCCCGTAATCCGGCTCGTCATTGAGAACCGACCGGCGATAGCTGAAAAACCGATCGCTCTCCCGGCAGGTATCGCAGGGCGACCGGACTACGTGCCGCAGTTTCATGTCGTTGAGCCGCCGGCCCACATATCCGGGCAGATCGAACATGGGATGACCATCGCGACGGCCGGGCGCGAACAGATCGGCATTGCGCTCGTCTTCCTCGAGGATCGGCTCGGCAAACCCGTCGGTGACCTCGTAGGAGCGCTGGGCGATGCACGGGCCGATGGCCGCAAAGGTATTCGCCGGATCGGCGCCGAGGCCGGACATGGCGGCCATGGTCGCCTCGAGAATGCCGGCCCGCGCGCCGCGCCAGCCCGCATGGGCCGCGCCAACCACCCCGGCGTCGGGGTCGGCCAGCATCACCGGCGCGCAGTCGGCCGACAAAATGCCGAGAATCAACCCCGGACGGTCGGTGACCAGACCATCGGCAACCGGCGCATCGTGATGCTCCCAGGGTTCCGCGACGGTAACCACGTCGGCGGTATGCTCCTGGTAAGCCGTCACCAGCGGCCAGTCCGTCACGCCGAGACGCTCCAGCGCGATCCGCCGGTTGCGGGTGACGTTCTCCGGCGCATCGCCCGAGCCGTAGCCGCAATTGAGAGAATCATAGACGCCCGTGCTGACGCCGCCGAGCTTGGTGAAGAACGCATGGCGGATATTGGTCAGGCCATTGAGGGCGGCAAAGGTAATCATCCCGGCGTGGCGCTCCCGGCTTCACTCGGTCCCGTCGAAACCGGCCTCAATTTGCAGTCCCGGCGCGGCGAGGGCCAGCACTTTAAACAGGCTGCCCATTTCGTTGACGCCGATGAGGCGGTGAAGCGCCGAATCGAGCGAACGCTTCCGGGCGCCGTCGGCCGTCTCCGCCAGGGACCGGTGGCGATGAAAAATGCCGAGTTCGGTGAGGAACGATCGCTGGGTTACCGGTCCGTGAATTTGGGCGCCGCCGTCACGGCCGGCACGCGCCAGCGCCTCGAAGTCCACATGGGCGGTGAGATCGGCGGTGCCGGGCGCATCGAGAGGCGGGTGGTACTCGTGGGACCGCACTGCCTGCAGGGTATCGCCGATCCCGCTCAAACGATGCCCGTAATCGATCAACAGGGCGGCGCCGCCGTGGGCCGAAAGATGGGAGCCGATGTCACGGACCAGCGTTTCCGCCCGCGCCCTTCGTTCAACGATATCTCCGGGAGTCGCACTCAAATCCCGGGCAACGGCATCCGCCCGGTCCGTCCCTTGATCGGAGACCGCAAATGTCAGCCGGCCGTCTTCCAGCCCGACCAGACGCTCCCGCCATTCGTTTTCCGCCCTGACGAACTGCGAGACCGGCAGCGCATCGATAAACTCGTTGGCGACGACCAGGCAGGGTCCGACCGGCAGTGGATCGGGAGCAGGCTGCCATTGGATCGAAATCTCGGCGCCGCGCAGGGTCTCCCGCTGCACCTCAATCAGCCGGCCGCTCATTTCCACGAGCGTCACGGAAATCGCTTCGCGAAAACCCGATACACCCCTCGCCGCCCGCAGGATGTCTTTCATCAGGGTGCCGCGGCCGGGGCCCAGCTCGATCAAATGGACGGAATCGGGCCGCCCCATGTTGCGCCACGCCACCCCCAGCCACAGTCCGATCAGTTCGCCGAACATCTGACTGACTTCGGGAGCGGTTGTGAAATCGCCCGATGCGCCGAAAGGTTCCCGCGTCGTGTAATAGCCGTGTTCGGGGTGCGAGAGGGCGAGTTCCATGTACTCGGCGACGGTGATCGGCCCGTCCCGCCCGATCAGTTCGCGGAGAATGCGGTTGAGGTTTGTCACGCGGTCCTTTGAGCGCGAATCACGAGATACAGGCCCAACAGTAGCACGGGGATGGAGAGAAGCTGGCCCATGGTCGCACCCCCCAGCAGGAGACCGAGGTGGGCGTCGGGCTCGCGGACCAGTTCGACCAGGCCGCGGGCCGCGGCATAACCGATGAAGAAGATGCCGGTCAGCATGCCGGATTTCATCCGGATGCGTTCGGAACGCGAGACCACGAACAGGATCAGGAAAAGCACCAGGCCTTCGAGGGCGGCTTCGTAAAGCTGGCTCGGATGGCGCGGCAGATCGCCGCCTCCCGGAAACACCATACCCCACGGCGCATCGGTCACCCGTCCATAGAGCTCACCGTTGATGAAATTGGCGATGCGGACCAGAAACAGGCCGATCGGCGCGGCGCAGGCGATTGCGTCGCTCATCGCCAACAAATCCAGGTTGCGTTTCCGGGCGAACAGGATAATGGCGACGATCACGCCGATCAGGCCGCCATGGAACGACATGCCGCCCTGCCAAATGGCAAACAAGCTGAGCGGGTTATCGAGCATCAGCTGGGGCATGTAGAACCCCACATAGCCGAGCCGTCCGCCGATCACGGTCGCCAGAATGGCCCAGAACAGAAAATCGGACGCATCCCGATCGCTCATGGCGTGGGGCGGCCGGACAATGAACCAGCGGACATACAGCCAAGCGAGCACACACCCGCCGAGCCACATGACCGAATACCAGCGGATGGCCAGCGGCAGACCGATGAGCGGCCCGAAGTCGACGATCACAGGGTCAATGGCGGGAAAGGGAATGGCAAGCATGCAGAGGTTCCAGGCCGGTGACGGAGCTAAGCCAAATCAGAATTATTTGAACGGATCGTCTTGAATCAGATAATCCCGGACGTACCGCCGGACACCGTCCTCGAGCGCCGTGAACGTCCTGTCATAGCCCGCGGCCCGCAGGCGCTCCATGCGCGCCTCGGTGAAATACTGGTACTTGTCCCGGATGTTCTCGGGCGTCGGTACGTACTCGATGTCGGCGTTCTTTCCCAGCGCCCTGAATACGGCGGCGGCGAGGTCCTCGAAACTCCTGGCCCGGCCGGTGCCGCAATTGAACAGGCCGTTGACCGCCGGATGATCCAGCAGCCAAAGCATCACGTCGACACAGTCCTCGACCCAGACGAAGTCCCGGAGTTGTCCGCCGTCGGCATAGTCCGGGTGGTGCGACTTGAACAGCCGCGCCGGCCCGCCGCCGGCGATCTGCTCATAGATCTGGGGCACGACGCTCCCCTGGGCGCCCTTGTGGTACTCGTTGGGTCCGTAGACATTGAAGAACTTGAGGCCTGCCCATTGGCGCGGCGCGGGCTCCCCGTTGCCGGCCATCTCCGCCACCTTGCGGTCAAATATGTGCTTGCTCCAGCCATAGGGGTTGAGCGGCGTCAGCTTGGCGAGGGCCTCGGCGCTTCCGTCATCATCGAACCCGGATTCGCCTCCGCCATAGGTCGCCGCCGACGAGGCGTAGATCAGCGGGATATTTTTGCCGGCGCACCAATCCCAAAGCCGGAGCGAGACGCCGTAGTTCTGGTGCACGACCAACTCCCAATCGGTGGTGACGGTCGACGAAACGGCGCCCAGGTGAAATACGCCGTCGATTGAATTCCCCCGGTCGCGCAGATACGCGAACAGGTTAGGCGGCGTGACCCAGTCCGCGAGATCGCGCTTGGCCAGGTTGCGCCGCCGGCCGGCATCATCGTCGTAATCGCAGACGACGACCCGCGCCTGCCGCTCGGCAAGCGCCGCAACCAGATTGGAGCCGATAAACCCGGCACCGCCGGTGACCAGATAGGTGGGCGAAGAGTCGGACATGTGACGCGCGTTATAGGTCGCCCGCAATTCGGCCGCAAGACGCCGGGCGGGGATCCGGGCGGGGGGTTCTATTGCTGGGCGTGCCAAAGTCCGCATAATGGCCCGGCAAGCAAGCGGATAAACAAGATGGAGAGCGGCGGATATGCAAAGTCGCAACAAACTTCTCGACGATCTCGCCCGCGTGGCAAGCGGCGCGGCGGGGACCGTGGCCGGCATCCGGGATGAAGTGGAAACCGTGGTTCGACAGAGAATTGAAGCGGTGCTGTCCGAACTGAATCTGGTCACACGGGACGAATTCGACGCGGTCAAGGCCATGGCATCCAAGGCCCGGGCCGAACAGGAAAAGTTGGAAAAGCGTGTCGCCGAACTGGAAGCGCGGGCCACGAAGCCGGCGGCGAAACCGGCTTCCAAAACAACCGCGAAACCGGCTTCGAAAACAACCGCGAAATCCGCCGCCAAACCCGCCACAAAACCGGGGGGCCGGACCCGCAAAACCACCGCCAAACGGAAGACCCCGACCGCCAGGAATTAGCCGGCCGGACAGGCGCCAGGATCGTCCGCCGCTTTAGAGCAGTTTCCGGCCAAATTGAACCATTTGACCGGGATTAATTCGCGTCGTGGCCAGGCGCGCCGCGAACGGCGATGCCGGACCATCGGCGGTCATCGACGGAGTGACGCAACGCCGCCACGGCGCGAAGGAACCCGGCCTTCGGTGGCGCTCCCCGGTCCCCCGGGTGCGTTGCGGGCCTCGTCCGATGCACACACATCGCCCTTCGGCCCGCGCCTGCCCGGCTAACCGATGAGCGCCATCAAATTGATCCAATCTGGCCGGATACTGCTCTCGCCGGGCGCCGCTTTTTGGGCGCGGCTGATCGGCGCCGGCGCCCAGCAAGCAATTCTTAACAATTCGGATTTCATACTTTCAGCCTGTCCCGGCGGCAACCGTCTGTGTGCCGTTGGGCGGTACGGGACTGAAATCGGAGCGAAAAGAAATGCTTCAGTACAACACCCACGATCTGCGGGTCTTCGAAGTTGCGGTCTACAATCGCGACGTCCGCGCGGCGGTGAAGGAAAACCGGAGCCATTCGCTGTACGGCGATCACTGGGCCGATGTCCAGTTCCACGACGTGACGGCGCGCAACGAATCGGAAGCGCGCGAGATGATCGCCGACCGATTTCCGCCCGCGGAGGGTTTCGTCGTCGAGGAGATGATCCCGAGCGGGCTTTAGGGACGCACAGCAAACTCCCTCTCCCTCTGGGAGAGGGTCGGGGTGAGGGTAATTTAGAGACTCCCCCTCACCCAGCGCCGGCTACGGCTCGCAAGCTCGCCAAGCCTTCGCATCCCTCTCCCCCGACGGGGGCGAGGGAACTCGATTCAGCCCCCATCCCGGCCGTATCACTGATCGGATAACCGGCCGGCGACCGCGTCGGCCAGCGCGAGAGAGGCCGTCAGCCCGGGCGATTCGATGCCGAACATATTGACCAGGCCGGCAACGCCGTGGTCCTCGGGGCCGCTGATGACAAAATCCCTGGCCGGTTCTCCTGGTGCTTGGATTTTGGGACGGATCCCCGAATAGCCCGGCTGCAGCGCCCCGTCCTCCAGCTGGGGCCAATATTTGCGGACCGCTTCATAGAAAACGTCGCCCCGGCGGGGATCGACCTCGTAATTGATTCCGTCGATCCACTCGACATCGGGGCCGAAGCGGGCCTGGCCGCCCATATCCAGGGTCAGATGTACCCCGAGCCCGGCCTGCTCGGGGACCGGGTAGATCAAGCGGCTGAACGGCGCCTTGCCGCCCAGCGTGAAGTAGTTTCCCTTGGCGTAGTAGGCGGTCGGAACGTGTTCGGCCGGCAATCCGTCGATGCGGTTGGCGATATCGGGCGCGTGCAGCCCGCCGCAATTGACGACCATGTCGCAGGCGAGCGTCATCGGCTGTTCGCCGCCGGTCTCCAGGTGCAGGGTGCCGTCGGCGGCCGCCATCCCCCGGGTCACCGGCGTGTTGAAGGCGATGACCGCCCCGGCATCTTCGGCATCTCCCTGGTAGGCCAGCATCAACCCGTGACTGTCGATGATGCCGGTGGAGGGCGACAGCAGGGCGGCGACGGCCCGCAAGGCGGGTTCCATTTCCCTCAACGCGGGCTGTTCGATCCAGGTGAGATCGGTGACGCCGTTTTCGGCCGCCGTCCGGCGGATGCCCTCGAGGGTATCGAGCTGATCCTTATCGGTCGCGACGATCAGCTTCTGGCAGTTCCGATGGGCTACCCCATGGCTTTCGCAATATTCGTACAACCGGTGCTTGCCTTCGACGCAGGTCAGCGCCTTGACGCTGCCGGTCGGATAATAGATGCCGGCGTGGATAACCTCGCTGTTGCGGGAGCTGCCGCCGGTTCCGATGGCGTCCGCCGCCTCGAGGATGATCACCTCACGGCCCGCCATGGCCATTGTCCGCGCCACGGCCAATCCCACCACGCCGGCGCCGATTACCGCGCATTCGATCCGTTCGGTCATTGTCTCATGATGCCCGAGCGGTATGGTTATGCCAACAAAGCGCGACGTGAGGGGAGAGAGGATGAAGCTCTACAAATCGGGGAATTCCATCTGCACCCAGAAGGTGTTCATCACCCTCGACGAAAAGGGTCTCGAATACGACACCCACAACATCAACCTGTTCAACAACGAGCAGTTTGATCCCGAATACCTCAAGCTGAACCCCAAGGGCGTGGTGCCGACCCTCGTCGATGACGGCAAGATCATCGTCGAATCGACCCTGATCTGCGAGTACCTGGATGACATTTGTCCCGAACCATCCCTGGTCCCGGACGATGCCTATGGAAAGGCGCGGATGCGGGTGTGGTCCAAGTACGTCGACGAAGGCATTTTCGAAGCCACCCGCGAACTCAGCTTCTCGGCCATGTTCCGGGAAAAGATGAAGTCCATGCCGGAGGAGAAGCGTCAACAGCGGTTCAAAAGCGCCGGTGACGCGTCACGGGGCGCCCGGTTCAAGTCCACATTCGAGGAGGGCACCGAATCGCCTTACGTATTCCAGGCGATCGCCAACTTCGAGAAGCTGTTCAAGAACCTGGAGCAGGCGCTCGATGAGTCCGGCGGGCCGTGGATCCTGGGGGAGACCTACAGCCTCGCCGATATCAATTTGATGCCCTATGTGGCGCGGATGGAATATTTGACGTTGCTGGACGTTTGGATCGCCGGCCGGCCGTTGTCCGAAGCCTGGTGGGCGCGGGCCAAGGAACGGCCGAGCTTTCGGGAGTGCGTGCCCGGGCGGCTGACCGGGGATGACATATCCTCCATGGCCGAGTACGGCGCGAAGATCCGGGACCGGGTGGCGGAACGGCGCCGGGAATATCTCGACGGTCTTCAATAGATGCCCGGCAACCTGCCGCCCGGGTGGTGATCGGGGCCGTTCGCGCCCCGGATGTTTCAGCTTCAATCGGGAGAACCCACATGGCCAAGCGCAAGAGTATCGAAATCGACGGATTCAAGCATTCGAACCCGATCCCGGCGGCGAGCCTGCTCGGTAATTTGCTGATGAGCGGATTGCTGAGCGGCAAGGACCCGGTAACCGGCGCCATGCCGGAATCCCTGGACGAGCAGATGGACAACGCGTTCGGCCATATCCGGGCGGTGGTCGAGGCCGCCGGCGGCACCACGGACGACATCGTCAAGATCAATGTCTGGCTCAAGGAGCCGTCCCAGAGGTCCGAGGTCAACCGCCCCTGGGTGGAGATGTTCCCCGATGAGGATGCGCGGCCGGCCCGGCATACGCACCAGCTTCATGCCGGCGGCGATGCGCTGATTCACGTCGACGTTACGGCGGTAATCGGCTGAGCCGAAGCATCACCGAGACGTGATGCGTAGTGAGTTGAAGCGAATTCGGGGCGGGCGCACATTTCCCGCATGAGCAACACGCCCCCGCATATCCTTGCACGCGCCCGCCGGATGGCCGTTTCGAGCGTCCTGGCCGGCGCTCTCGTCGCCTTGACCGCCGCGGCCGCCGCCGCGAATCCGGTAATCTGGAAATTCGCGTGGCCGGCCACGGATTTCAGCAAGAAGTCGGTCGAATATTCCGAGATCATTTCCGGCGGCCCGCCCAAGGACGGCATCCCGTCCATCGACAATCCCAAATTCGAGCCGGCCAAGGACGTGCGCGGCCTCGCGGATACCGTGCCGGTGATCAGCTTCGCCATGAACGGCGAAGCCAAGGCCTATCCCCTCGGCATCCTGATGCGCCATGAGGTCGTCAACGACAAGGTCGGCGGTATTCCGGTCACGGTCACCTATTGCCCGCTGTGCAACTCGGCGATCGTGTTCGACGCCCGGGTCGACGGCAAGGTTCTGGAATTCGGCACCACCGGCAAGCTGCGCAATTCGGATCTGGTGATGTACGACCGGACCACCGAAAGCTGGTGGCAGCAGTTCCTGGGCGAGGCCATCGTCGGCGAACTCACCGGCAAGCAATTGAAGATGCTCCCGTCGCGTATCGAGAGCTTCGCGAAATTCAAGGCCCGGTTTCCCGAGGGGACCGTGTTGAAACCCGCCATTCCCTTCGGCGGCCGGGGCGGCGGCAATCCGTATGTCGGCTATGACACGGCCACCCGCCCGTTCCTCTATCGCGGTCCGCTGCCGAGCGGGATTCCCGCCATGGCCCGGGTCATCGCCGTCGGGGATCAGGCCTGGACGATGGAGCTTCTCCGCAAGAAGAAGCGGATCGAGGCGGGTGATATCGTCATGACCTGGGAAATGGGCCAGAACTCGGCCCTCGATAGCCGCGACATCTCCCGGGGCCGCGATGTGGGCAACGTCGTGGTGCAAAGGAAAACCGCGAACGGCATGGTCGACATCGTTCACGACATCACCTTTGCCTTCGTCTTTCACGCTTTCCGTCCCGACGGCACGATCCACAAGAGCTAAAAGGCCGAGGGACCCCTTTGCACGTGTTGTCTTGAGGCCGGAAACTGCTCTAGACTCCTTGCCCCCGCTTTTCTTATTTTGAGCGGGAAATCCGGGCGGGACGAGCGCCCGGACTAAGCCGATGCAAGCCGCCGGAGCACGCAGCTAGGCGAGGAAATATCGAATGGCCGACAGGAAGCTGCCGACCAAGTCCTCGTCGGACGAGGTCCAGGAATTCCTCCAGAAGGTCGCGCTGACGCCGAAACGGGCGAGTTCCAGCGGCGATCCCGGCCGCCTGTTGTTCGCCATGGACGCGACGGCGAGCCGGGAGCCCACTTGGGACCGGGCCAGCAGTCTCCAGGGCGCCATGTTCCAGGAAACCGCGGCGCTGGGCGGTCTGGAAATTCAGCTCTGCTATTACCGCGGCTTCGGCGAATTCAAGGCCACCAAGTGGATGACCGATTCACAGGCGCTGCTTCGCCAGATGACCGGTGTCTTCTGCCTGGCGGGCGAGACCCAGATCGCCAAGGTGCTGCGGCACGCGGTCCAGGAAACCAAGCAGAAACCTATCGACGCGCTGGTGTTTGTCGGCGATTGCGTCGAGGAGGATGTCGACAAACTCGGCCACATTGCCGGCGAATTGGGCATTCTCGGTGTGCCGGTCTTCGTCTTCCAGGAGGGGTATGACGGCATGGCGGAGTTCGCCTTCAAGCAAATCGCCGCGCTGACCAACGGCGCCTATTGCCGGTTCGACTCCTCGAGTGCCCAGACCTTGAGGGAACTTCTTCAGGCAGTGGCGGTCTACGCCGCCGGCGGCCGGCCGGCGCTCGAGGATTTGGCCAAGAGCCAGGGAGGCGCCGTCCTGCAAATCGCCCATCAGGTGAATCGGGGTTAGCGGGCCCATGCCGACATTCATCCTGGGAGTCGCGATCCTCATCGGCGTGTTTCTGGCCGCCCGTTGGTTTGCCTCGGCGCCGCCGGCTCAGCTGGCCAAGGTCCTGAAAATTGCGCTTGTCGTCATTTTCGTCCCCCTGACAATTTTTCTGGTGCTTCGGGGCGGGGCGACGTTTCTGTTCTTTCTCCTGCCCGCCCTGCTTCCATGGATCATGCGTTTCCGGGCGCTCAAGAGGATGCATAAGAACTGGCAGCGCATGTCGTCGGGCGCCCGGGCGGGCGCCGGGCAGTCATCCCAAGTCGAGACGGCTTTCCTGCGCATGAATCTGGACCTGGGATCGGGCGAGATGGACGGCGAGGTGCTGCAGGGCGGTTACCAGGGCCGGATGCTGCGCGACCTGTCCCTGGACCAGCTCATCGGCCTGCTTGGTGAATGCGCGGCGGACGAACAATCGGCGCAGGTCCTGATGGCCTACCTGGAGCGTTATCATCCCGACGAGTGGCGGGAGCGCGCGGGCGCCGCCGGCGCCGGTGACGGGTCGGGCAGGGCGGCGGCCGGCAGCGGCGCCATGACCCGTGACGAGGCGCTCGAGGTGCTGGGGCTCGACGGCGACCCGACCGAGGACGAGATCAAGGAAGCCCACCGGGACCTGATGACCAAATTGCATCCCGACCGGGGCGGTTCGACCTATCTCGCGACCAAGATCAACCAGGCCAAGGATCTGCTGCTGGGGATTTGATCCGGCGGATCGCTCTCCCGGCCCTGGCGGCGCCCGCCCGGCAACTGCTCTAGTCGAGACCCAGCTTGAACAGTTTGTTGGCGTTGTCGCGGCCGATTTGCCGGCGCTGCTCATCGTCGAGGATGGGCGTCTCGTCGTACCAAGTGGCCGCCTCGTCGGTCTGTTCGAACGGGTAGTCGACGGAAAACATCAGATGGTCGACGCCCATTTCATCCAGGCAGCAGCGCAGCGTGGTATCGGAGAAATTGCCCGAGGTCGTGATGTGGAAATGCTCCCTGAAAATCTGACCGATGGGCCGGGACCCCTTGTATTCGGCGCCGGTGATCGTCATCCGGGCGTCGATGCGCCACAGGTCGTAGGGGATGCGTTCACCCAGGTGTCCCAATACCACCTTGAGGCCGGGATATTCATCGAACAGGCCGGAGCCGCAGAGGCGCAGGGCGTGGATCGAGGTCTCGCGGGCGAATCCCCAGACGGCGGTCTCCAGCCACGGATGGCCCGAGGTGGCGAAATCGCGCTCTTTGATCTGCGCCCGGGGGTGCAGATAGAACGGCACGTCGAGCTCGGCGACGGTCGCCCAGAAACTCCGGTATTCGGGGAAATCGTAATAGACGACGGAATCGGACACGTCGCGCTGGGTGAAGCCGTTGACCAGCGCGCCGACGAAGCCCAGGTCGTTGACGCACCTGGTCAATTCCTTCGACGCCATTTCCGGGTCCTGCATGGGGAGCGCGGCGAACCCCCGGAACCGGTCCGGGTTCTTCGCCACCTGTTCGGCGAGGTGGTCGTTCGCCCGGGTGGATATCTCCGCCGCTTCCTGACGGTCGACGATTGCCTGAACGGCCGGGGCATTGAGCGACACCAGGGTCACTTCAATTCCATGCCTGTCCATCTGTTCGAGGCGCAACTCCCCGATATCCAGCAGCCGGTCGCGAAGCAGCTCCCAGCCGGGCGACGCGCCCACTATCTGCAGGGAATCATCCAGGGTTTCCGGAAGAGCCATGTGCTCCTCCAATGCAATTTTGCCGTCCATCGCTTTGATCCTTTCCGCGCGTTCAGCCGTCGTGGCTATGTTCTGGCTCAAGGAAAAATACCCTGCCGGCCCCATCTTGTCCCGTACGACTTGCGGCCGGACGCGGCCGACGGCGGCAAACGGTGTCCTTGCCCGGCGAAGATGCCTATGGCACAACCCGGGGAGCGCGCGCCGCGCGTTGCTTCCATTCCGGCCGGTCCCCGGCCTCTCTTTGGGGGGTTCATGGCAAATCCAATTCGAAAAGCGGTATTTCCGGTGGCCGGCCAGGGGACCCGCTTCCTGCCGGCAACGAAGGCGATGCCCAAGGAAATGCTGCCGGTGGTCGATCGGCCGCTGATCCAGTACGCGGTCGACGAGGCCCGGGCAGCGGGGATCGAGGAGTTCATTTTCGTCACCGGCCGCGCCAAAAGCGCCATCGAGGACCACTTCGATGCCTCTTCCGAACTGGAGCGCTCCCTCGAGCAGCAGGGAAAGACCGAAGCGCTGGCCGCCATCCGCGAGGTCATGCCCGAGGCCGGCCGCATCGCCTATACCCGTCAGCAGCATCCCCTGGGGCTCGGGCATGCCGTATGGTGTGCCCGCTATCTCATCGGTGACGAGCCGTTTGCCGTGCTGCTGGCCGACGATCTCATCCTGGCGGAGCCCGGTTGCCTCTCCCAGATGATCGATGTCTACGAGCGGACCGGCGGCAACCTCGTGGCGGCGGAGGATGTCCCGACGGAGCATACCGACCGCTACGGTATTCTCGATGTGGCGGAGGATGACGGGACGCTGGCGCGGGCCCGGGCCCTGGTGGAGAAACCGGACCCGGCCGACGCACCGTCCACCCTATCGATTATCGGGCGCTACATCCTGCAACCCCAGGTCCTCAGGGAGTTGGATCGGCAGGAGAAGGGGGCGGGGGGCGAAATCCAGCTGACCGACGCCATGGCGCGGACCATCGGAGACATCTCGTTTCATGGTCTCCGGTTCGAGGGCCGCCGTTTCGATTGCGGCAACCGGTTGGGTTTCATTGAAGCCAACATTGCGTTCGGTTTGGATCGGGATGATATGACCGATCGTGTAAAGAAAATTCTCGCGGCCTACGGATGATAGGCGAAACCTGAATTCGCGCCGCACTTGAACGTGAAGGATAGTCCCACATGAAAATCGCCATGATCGGTACCGGCTATGTTGGTCTGGTTTCCGGCGCCTGTTTCTCCGAGTTCGGCGTGGAAGTGGTTTGCGTCGACAAGGACGAAGCCAAGATCGATCGGCTGAATGCCGGTGAAATACCGATCTTTGAGCCGGAACTGGACGCCCTCGTGGAGAAGAGCGTCGCGGCCGGACGGTTGTCCTTTGCAACCAGACTTGAAGACGGCGTTCAGGGGGCCGACGCGGTATTCATCGCCGTCGGCACGCCGAGCCGCCGTGGCGACGGGCACGCCGACCTGCACTACGTCTACGACGCGGCCCGCGAAATCGCCGAAGCCATGGACGGGTACACCGTGATCGTCACCAAATCGACGGTGCCCGTGGGCACCGGGGACGAGGTCGAGAACATCGTCCGCCAGGCGCGTCCCGACGCCGAATTCGACGTGGTTTCCAATCCCGAGTTCCTGCGCGAAGGCTCGGCGATCAACGACTTCATGCGGCCGGACCGGGTGGTGATCGGATCCACCTCGGAGCGGGCCAATGAGGTGATGCGGGGCCTCTACCGGCCGCTGTATCTGATCGAAACCCCGATTATCTTCACCCAGCGGCGGACGGCGGAGTTGATCAAGTACGCCGCCAATACCTTCCTGGCGACCAAGATCACGTTCATCAATGAGATGGCTGATCTGTGCGAGGCGGTGGGCGCCGATGTCCAGGACGTGGCTCGCGGTATCGGTCTCGATGGCCGGATCGGCCGCAAGTTTCTTCATGCGGGGCCGGGGTACGGCGGGTCCTGCTTCCCCAAGGACACTCTCGCCCTGGTGCGGACGGCCCAGGATGCCGGAAGCCCGGTCAAGATTGTCGATACGGTGGTATCGGTCAATGATGATCGCAAGCGGCGCATGGCCGGCAAGGTCATCCGGGCGTGCGGGGGATCGTTGACCGGCAAGACGGTCTCGGTCCTTGGGCTGACCTTCAAACCGAATACCGACGACATGCGGGATTCGCCCAGCCTCGACATCGTGCCGGCACTGATTGAAGCCGGCGCCGAGGTCCGGGTCTTCGACCCCCGGGGAATGGAGGAAGCCCGGGAACTCATCGACGGGGTGACCTGGTGCGAGACCTCCTACGACGCCGTCGAAGGCTCCGACGTGGTCGCCATCGTCACCGAGTGGAACGAGTTTCGGGCACTGGATCTGGAACGCGTGAAATCGCTCATGAAGCAGCCTTGCATGGTAGACTACAGAAACATCTATAATCCGGATGAGATGGTTGCCGCCGGGTTTGACTACAGTTGTGTTGGCCGGCCGGGAGCATCGCCGTCCGCCGCAAAATAAATGGCGCGCGAGGGGGTCCCTATGACCGACAGCCGAAAATTGGACCCGACGATCCTCCGGGAATACGACATCCGCGGCATCGTCGGCGACACCCTGGACGCCGATGACGTTCGGGTCATCGGACGGACCTTCGGCTCGATCGCGGGTGAAACCGCCGGCCGGGATGGAAATCCGGTGGTCGCGGTCGGTTACGACGGCCGGATCAGCTCCCCTGAATTGTGTGCCGCGCTCACCGAGGGGCTGACCGCCGCCGGTGCCGACGTGCGCCTGATCGGCCGGGGCCCGACGCCGATGCTGTACTTCGCCACCTACCATCTGGACGTGGATGCCGGCATGATGGTCACCGGTTCCCACAATCCGCCGGACCATAACGGCATCAAGATGGTGCTCGGTCACAAGCCGTTCCATGGCGCCGACATTCAGGCGCTGGGCGTACGGGCAGGTACCGGAAAATTCTCATCGGGCAGCGGCGAGGTCGAGGAGGTCGAGGTCGAGGACGCTTATGTCGATCAGCTTGTCCAAGGGTTCAGCCTGGGCGTGCCGCTTCGGGTCGCCTGGGATGCAGGCAATGGCGCCGCCGGCGACGTTCTCAAGAAGCTGCTGAGGCGGCTGCCCCACTCCCATTACGCCATCAATACGGAGATCGATGGCACGTTTCCCGCCCATCACCCCGATCCGACGGTGGAGGAGAATCTCGAGCAGCTGAAGGAGCTGGTGACCAGGGAGCATTGCGATTTGGGGTTCGCCTTCGACGGCGACGGGGACCGGATCGGGTTGGTCGACTCCGAGGGCAGGGCGCTCTGGGGCGACCAGATCATGGTGGTGCTGGCGCGTGACGTGCTGAGCCGCAATCCGGGCGCCACCATCATCGCCGACGTCAAGGCAAGCCAGGTGTTGTTCGACGAAATCGAACGCGCCGGCGGCAAGCCCGTGATGTGGAAGGCCGGCCACTCGCTGATCAAGACCAAGATGGCCGAAACCGGCGCGCCCCTGGCCGGCGAGATGAGCGGTCACATCTTCATCGCCGACGGCCATTACGGATATGACGACGCCCTGTATGCCGCCGTCCGGGTAATGAGCGTGCTCGCCGCCGCCAATCAGCGGCTCGCGGACGTGCGGGACTCCCTGCCGCAGATGGTCAACACGCCGGAACTGCGATTCGAGTGCGCCGACAACAGGAAGTTCGACGTGATCGACGAGGTCAAGGCGCGGCTCAAGGGACGCCGCGGCATCACGGTGCGCGACATTGACGGTGTCCGTGTCGAAACCAGCGACGGATGGTGGCTGCTCAGGGCATCCAATACCCAGGCGGTATTGGTGGCCCGGTGCGAAGCGGCCGATTCACAGGCGCTTGCCCGGCTCAAGTCGGCGGTCGCCGAGCAGCTCGAAGCCAGCGGGATCGAGCCGCCCAACGGCTTTATCTGATCGGCTTCGGCTTAGAGCAGTTTCCGGCCAGATTGGATCAATTTGATGGCGCTCATCGGTTAGCCGGGCAGGCGCGGGCCGAAGTTCGATGTGTGTGCATCGGACGAGGCCCGCAACGCACCCGGGGGACCGGGGAGCGCCACCGGAGGCCGGGTTCCTTCGCGCCGTGGCGGCGTTGCGCCGCTCCGCCGATGGGCCGGCATCGCCGTTCGCGGCGCGTCTGGCCACGACGCGAATTAATCCCGGTCAAATGGTTCAATCTGACCGGATACTGCTCTAGTTCAGGGACGCTTCCGATGCCGGCCCCGTGGACGCGTAGGCCACGCCGGCGGGCAGGCGCACCTCCATGCACGGGAGCCGATGACGGGTGAGTTTCCGGCAGGCGCGATAAGCATCGGTGCGGCCAATTCCCAGAATTCGCGACCGGTAAAGAATTCGCCGCTTGCTCCTGTGCAGCGGCATCAAGGTGATCTGCCCGCCCTCGGCTATGGCGCCCAGCGTTTGCGCGGCTTTGCGGGCGGCGGCAAGGGCTGGGCGGCGAGAGTAGAAGGCGCCCACTTGAATGCCCCAGACGTTCCCGGAAGAGGTCAACACCTTTTGATTGGTGGTTGCGCCCGGCAGCCGGTGGCTCGGCTTGCGGCCCGGCACCACGCCGTTCGAGGCCAGGGCTTCCCGCCGCTTCTTGTCGAACGCCCGGTCCAGCAGGCTGGCCATGTGGCGGTTCCGGGAGCGCGCGGAATTGCCGCCGAACACCACGCCGATGAGCCGTTGGCCGGACCGTTCCGCGGAGGTGATCACGTTGTAGCCGGAAGCACGGATATACCCGGTCTTGAGGCCGTCGGCGCCGTGGTAGGTTTTCAGCAGCTTGTTGTGGGTCCGGTAGGTGCGGCCGCCGAAAGCGAAGGCCTTGCGGCCAAACATGCCGTAGTACTTCGGAAAGTGCGCCTGGACGGCGCGAGCCAGCGTGGACATGTCGCGGGCCGTGGACAGTTGACCGCGATGGGGCAGGCCGGAGGCATTGCGGAAGGTGGTGCGGCTCATCCCGAGTTCGCGGGCCTTGGCCGTCATCAGCATGGCGAATTTGCGCTCGGTTCCGCCCAGGGTCTCGGCGACCACCGTGGCGACATCATTGGCCGACTTGATGATCAGCGCCAGAACGGCGGTCTCGACCTTGATGGTGTCGCCGGCGCGCAGGCCCAGCTTGGAGGCCGGCTGCGCCGCGGCCCGCCGGGAAACCCTCATCCGGGAATTCATGCTGAGTTTACCGTTCTCCACGGCCTCGAACAGCAGATAGAGCGTCATCAGCTTGGTCAGCGAGGCCGGGAAGTTCCGGGTCTGGGCGTTTACCGAGTGATAGACCTCACCGGTATCCGCGTCGAGGACGATAGACGCATACTTCGCCGAGGCGGAATGGGGAAACAAAAGGAGCGTGGCGACGGCCAAACCGGCCGCGAATGCAGCGAGGCGGAAACAAGAGAATATGCGGTCAATCACCATGAGCCTCCGTACGCCCCCCTGAGGCGCCGTTGCCTGCTCGAACTCTCTACCCCCAAAGACCGAAGGTACGGCATGTTCCAAGACCTGTCCATCCGCCCTTAGGTTGGTCCCTGAAGCCGCTCGCGGCGGGCGGCCGCCATTGATTCCGGCACCGGCCGGGTATCCGACGACCCCGACTGGACTGTTCCAAATGGGCTTAAAGAAAGTGTTAACGACGAACCGGCGGTATAAAATTAGCGGTATTCCCGGAATGGAATTTTGCACGTCCGGCCCGGACGGCATATATTCGGGGTTCGGTGCCCATGGCCACGGGCGCAGACTGGCAGATTCCTGACGCGGACGAGACGCATTGAGACCAACCAAGAAACGATGAAACGCGACGACGACGGACGAAACGGCGACGACGATCTTGAACACGGGGTCGCTCTAAAAAGCCGGACCAAGACCAAGAAGCCGTCCATGTACAAGGTCTTGATGCTGAACGACGACTACACGCCGATGGAATTCGTCGTTCACGTGCTGGAATCTTTTTTCAGCAAGAGCCACGAGGAGGCAACGCGGATCATGCTGCACGTCCACCAGAAGGGTGTCGGTGTTTGCGGAGTCTTCACGTACGAAGTCGCCGAGACGAAAGTGAATCAAACCATGGATCTTGCGCAGCAGCATCAGCATCCGCTGCAGTGCACGATCGAAAAGGAATAGCAAGTTAAACAACAAAGGCCGCATGGGTCATGCTCTCTCGCAATTTGGAACAAAGTCTGCACCGGGCGCTGGGACTCGCCACCGAGCGTAACCACGAATATGCGACGCTCGAGCACTTGCTGCTGGCATTGACGGAAGACCAGGACAGCGTCGCCGTTCTCCGCGCCTGCGGCGTTGAGATCGAGCAACTGCGCAAGGACCTGACGGACTTCATCGATGAAGAGTTGACCGATCTGACCACCAGCAAGCTGTCGGAGCCCAAGCCGACTGCCAGCTTCCAGCGGGTGGTCCAGCGGGCCGCGATTCATGTGCAGTCTTCGGGCCGTGAGGAGGTCACCGGGGCGAACGTGCTGGTGGCGATCTTCTCCGAGCGCGAGGCCCATGCGGTGTATTTCCTTCAGCTGCATGACATGACCCGGCTGGACGCGGTGAACTACATCAGCCACGGCATCGCCAAGGTGCCGGGCTTTTCGAGCTCCCAGTCGGTGGACGGCACCGAGGAGGAAGCCACCGAGGAGAAAGTGGTGCGCAAGGGCCACGAGGCCCTCGAGAGCTATTGCGTGAACCTCAACCAGAAGGCCGTCGACGGCAAGATCGACCCGCTGATCGGCCGCGAAGCCGAGATCGAGCGGACCATCCAGGTCCTGTGCCGCCGGACCAAGAACAATCCGCTCTATGTGGGTGATCCGGGCGTGGGCAAGACGGCCATCGCCGAGGGCCTGGCCAAGCGGATCGTCGAGGAGAGCGTGCCCGAGGTACTGTTCGGCAGCACGATCTATTGCCTTGATATGGGTTCCCTGCTGGCCGGCACCCGCTACCGGGGCGACTTCGAGGAGCGCATCAAGGCGGTGCTGACCGAGTTGGAGAACGTCGAAAAGAGCATCCTGTTCATCGACGAGATTCACACGGTCATCGGCGCGGGCGCGACCTCCGGCGGTTCGATGGATGCCTCGAACTTGCTGAAGCCGTCGCTGCAGAGCGGCGCGCTCCGGTGCATCGGGTCGACCACCTACAAGGAATATCGCGGCTACTTCGAGAAGGACCGGGCGCTGGTCCGCCGGTTCCAGAAGATCGATATCACCGAGCCCTCGGTCGAGGATGCGGTCAAGATCCTGCGCGGCCTGAAACCCTATTACGAGGAGCACCATCAGGTTCGCTATACCTCCGAAGCCATCCGTCAGGCGGTTCAACTCGCGGCGCGATACATCCACGACCGCAAGCTGCCCGACAAGGCGATTGACGTGCTGGACGAGGTTGGCGCATCGCGCATGCTGGTCCCCGAGAACAAACGCCGGAAGACCATCTCGGTGAAGGACGTCGAAGCAGTGGTCGCCAAGATCGCGCGTATCCCTCCGAAAACCGTGTCGCGGGACGACAAGAAGTCGCTCGGCAATCTGGAGCGAGACCTCAAGACCATGGTCTTCGGTCAGGACAAGGCCATCGATGCGCTGGCCGGCGCCATTAAGTTGGCGCGGGCGGGCCTGCGCGAGCCCGAAAAACCCATCGGCAGCTACCTGTTCTCCGGCCCCACCGGCGTCGGCAAGACCGAGGTCGCCCGGCAGCTGGCCCGCAGCCTCGGCATCGAACTCACCCGCTTCGATATGTCCGAGTACATGGAGCGGCACACGGTCTCACGACTGATCGGCGCGCCTCCGGGATATGTGGGCTTCGATCAGGGCGGCCTGCTGACCGATGCCGTCGATCAACATCCCCATTGCGTCCTCTTGCTGGACGAGATCGAGAAGGCCCACCCCGACCTGTTCAATATTCTGCTGCAGGTGATGGATCACGGAAAGCTGACCGACCACAACGGCAAGGGCGTCGATTTCCGCAACGTCATCGTGATCATGACCACCAATGCCGGAGCCAGCGAACTCGCCAAGCAGGCCATCGGTTTCGAGCGGGAAGAACGCACCGGAGACGACCAAGAGGCGATCGAGCGGATGTTCACGCCGGAGTTCCGCAACCGGCTGGATGCAACCATTGCCTTCGACAACCTGACGCCGGAGATCATGAGCCGTGTGGTCGACAAGTTCATCATGGAATTGGAAGCCCAGTTGAGCGACCGCGACGTGACCATCGAACTGGACGAGACCGCCCGCGGGTGGCTGGCCAAGAAGGGCTACGACAAGCGGTTCGGTGCGCGGCCTCTCGCACGGGTCATCCAGGAACACGTCAAGAAGCCGCTCGCCGAAGAACTGCTGTTCGGCAAGCTGTCGAAGGGCGGTTCGGTCCTCGCCACGATCAAGGACGGCAAGGTCGCGTTCGACTTCCCGAAGATCGCGCTGCCCAAGGGCTCGCCCGGAAAAAGCGGCGGCAGGGACAAGGGCAGGGATGACGGGCCGGATGACGGGCCGAAGAAGGGCCCCGGCGGTTCCGGAAAGTCCAAGACCCCGGCCTTGGTCGAGTAATTTTCCTGCAATTTCGAGCCAAGAAGGCGGGCTGGTGATCGCCGCCCGTTTTTTTATTGCGCCTGCAATGGATTGCGCGAAGATCGCCGATTGACACCGGATAATCGTCTGACCTAAGGTCGGCCCGCCGATACGCTATTATCGCATCGCGATACAGTTTTTCAGAAATTTGTGAACGACACAGGAAGGAAAAAATGAAATTCAATGCATTGAAAATTTCCACCGCCCTCGTCGCCGCCGGCGCGTTGGTTGCGGGATTTTCCGCCGGGCAGGCGAAGGCCGCCGAGACGATCAAAATGACGGCCATCGACGGCTATTCGCTCAAGTCCATGTGGGTGAAGGAATTTGCCAACTTCATGATCCCCGAGGTCGACAAGCGGCTGGCCAAGGACGGCAAGTACAAGATCACCTGGAACCAGGCTTGGGGCGGTCAGATCGTCAAGCCGCGTGGCGTCATGGGCGGCATGCAGAAGGGCCTGGGTGACATCGGCGTGGTGACCACCGTGTTTCACCAGGACAAGGTTCCGCTCCAGATGGTGGCTTATGCGAGTCCGTTCGTGACCACCGACCCCCGGCTCCTCTCCAGGACCATCGACGGCCTGGCCGAGAAGTTTCCGGAGTTCAAGTCCGCGTTTGCCAAGTTCAATCAGGTCTACCTGACCAGCGTCGCGGTGCTCGACACCTATCAGATGTTCTCCAAGCACCCGATCAAGACCACTGCGGATTTCAAGGGTGACAAGATCGGCGTTGCCGGTTTGAACGCCCGCTGGGTCGAGGGCTTCGGCGCGGCCACGGTCCCCGGCAGCCTCGTGGGATACTACAACAAGCTGAAGACCGGCGTGCTGGACACCATCATGCTGTGGCCCGAAGCGGTCGTCGGCCGGAAAATGTACGAGGTCGCGCCCTATATGCTCAAAGGCGACATGGGTACGGCGAACTCCAAGGTCGTGACCATGAACAAGAAGGCGTGGGACGGACTTCACGCTTCCGTCCGCAAGGCCATCGCGGAGGCCTCGATCGCCTACCGTGACCATACCTCCCAGAGAGCCCTCGATGTGGCCGAAGCCAGCTACAAGGCCTACCAGGCCAACGGCGGCAAGGTTCACGTCATGAGCGCCACCGAGCGGGACAAGTGGGCCAAGGCCATGCCGAACGTGGCCAAGGACTGGGCCGCCGCGCAGGACAAGAAAGGCCTGCCGGGCACCAAGGTGCTGGCTGCCTACATGGACGCCATGCGGGCTGCCCAGCAGCCGATCCTGCGCCATTGGGACAAGGAGTAAGCGGTTAGCGCAAGCTGATCAGCGGACCTCACGATGTCTGATGTGTCTGCGAGGGCGCCGTCAAACGACGGCGCCCTCGTTGTCCTGCTCAATTTCGTCCTGACCTGGATGAATACCCTGGGCACGCTGTGGGTCTTCGCCCTGATGGTGATGATCAACGTGGATGCGTTCTCGCGGACCCTGTTCGCCCATCCGTTTCACGGCGTCCTGGAGTTGGTGGAACTTTCCATCGTCGGGATTGTCTTTCTTCAGTTGGGCGATGCGACCCGCCGCGGCCGCTTGACCCGGTCCGAAGGATTTTTCAATTTCATGCGGGCCCGGAAGCCACATGCGCATCGCTTCCTGGGTGCGGCGTTCGACCTCATCGGCGCTATCTTCTTGGCCATCGTGCTGGTTGGCGCGGTGCCCGAGATGATCGACGCCTGGGTCCATAATTACTACGTCGGCGATGAGGGCGTGTTCACCGCGCCCGAGTGGCCCATCAAAGTCATTATCGTTCTCGGCTGTTTCGTCACCCTGCTGCAATTTCTGGCGTTCGGGTACCGCTATCTGCGGCCCGGAGCAGGGACCGAGCCCGAGACGACGCCCACGAGCGGATAGCCGGGCGGGAAGGTACGCATATGTCTCCAGTTGAAATCGGCGCTGCGTCCGTCGTCCTTATCGTCGTCCTGATTTATACGGGGCTCTATATCCCCATCGCCCTCGGCATGGTGTCGTTTATCGGCGTCTGGATCATCCGCGACAATGTCGATATCGCGGTCGCTCTGTTGTCCGAATCCATTGCCGACACGGTGGCCGAGCAGGTTTTCGCCACCGTGCCGTTGTTCGCCCTGATGGGTCTGGTGGTCAGCAAGGCGGGCTTGGGCAAGGACGTCTACGAAGTCGCCAACTTCATGTTCTACCGGATCCGGGGCGGACTCGGCATGGCGACGGTTGCCGCCAACGCCATCTTTGCCTCGATCACCGGTTCGACCATCGCGTCGGCTTCGGTGTTCACCCGCGTCGCGGTGCCCGAGATGAACCGGTTCGGCTTCAAGTCCCGGTTTACCGTCGGTGTGATCGCCGGGTCCAGCGTGCTCGGCATGCTGATCCCGCCGAGCGCCATGCTGATCATTTACGCCATCGTCACCGAGCAGTCGGTGGGTCAGTTGTTCATCGCCGGCATCGTTCCCGGGATCATCCTGTCCATCGCCTACTGCATCCTGATCCTCATTCTGTCCTACGCCTGGCCGAGCTTCGTCGGCGGCGACGAATCCAAGGACGTGGCCGGCGAGGACTGGGCCAACATGACCTGGGGCGATCTGGTGGCCAAGATTTCACCTGTCGTCATCCTGGTGCTGGTGGTGCTGGGCGGCATTTACGGCGGTGTCGTGACCCCGGTCGAAGCCGGCGCCATGGGGTCCCTGGCCGCCATGCTCATCGCCTGGTTCAAGCGCGCCCTGTCGTGGGGCGATCTGTGGGAGGTACTGGTCGAAACCGGCTACATCACCTCGGCCATTCTATTCCTGATTATCGCCGCCAGCATGTACAGCCGGATGCTGGGCGTCGCCGGCCTGCCGACCATGTTCGGCGAATGGCTCACCGGTCTGGATCTCACGCTCGGTCAGATCATGACCATGTATGTGATCCTGATGCTGGCGCTGGGTACCATCCTGGACACGGCATCGATTATCCTGATCGTCGTGCCCCTGTTCCTGACCGCGCTCGAGGAGTTCGGCGTGGACCTGATCTGGTTCGGCATCGTCACCGTGGTCGGTGCCGAGATCGGCCTGTTGACCCCGCCCCTGGGGATATCGTGCTTCGTCATCAAGAGTACGATCAACGATCCGAACGTGACTCTCTACGATATCTTCTCGGGCGCCTTCCCGTTCGCGGTCACCATGCTTCTGGTCCTGATCGTCCTGATCAACTTCCCGGTTCTGAGTACGGGTCTGCTGCAATTCTCCTTCCTGTAACGAGACGGCGGGACCATGGCAGACGCCTCGAAAGACCGTAAGACCGGTATCCAGGTCATCGCCCGGGCCGCCGCCGTGCTGCGGGCGCTTGAAGGGGAGGCGGGCGGTCTCAGCCTTGGCCGGATTGCATCGCGGACCGGGCTGCCGCGCTCGACGGTTCAGCGGATTGTCGGGTCCCTGGAGACCGAAGGCTGGGTGATGGCGGCTAGTCCCGAGGGCCGGGTCCGGCTGGGTCCGGCTCTGGCCCGGCTGGCGACGACGGCGCGCGCCGATATGGCGCGGATTGCACACCCCTATCTGGAAGAGCTTTCCCGCCGGATCAAGGAAACCGTCGATTTCGCGGTGCTGGATGGCGATGACGCGGTTTTCATCGATCAGGTGGTGGCGCCCAACCAACTGCGCGCCGAGTTCAGCCTCGGCGACGCCTTTCCCATGCACTGCTCCGCCCACGGCAAGGCGATCCTGGCCGCCCTGGATATCCCGCGGGCGGAGGCGCTCGCCGAGGCCGAACTGCCAAAGGAGCCCGACCGGGTCACCCACCTGATGAAAGAACTCGACGAGGTGCGGCGCACCGGCCTTGCCTTCGACCGGGAGGAGCACATCAAGGGCATCTGCGCGGTCAGCGCGGCGGTGCGGGATTCCCTGGGCGGCGTCGGCGCGATCTCCGTGCCGGTGCCGGCGACCCGGTTTTACGACAACGAAGACACGCTGACAGCGGAGCTCCTGGAGTTTTGCCGGCGCATCGAAACCGCGCTCGGCGCCGCTGTCTAACTACCCACCGATCGCCGGCGGCGTTTATGGAGCCGCCTCGACGTCGCGGCAATGATCCACACCCCAAGCAGGATTAAATCGGCGATCAGGATGCCCGGCTGATCGTCGAAGTAGGCCGCAGCGAGAGAGCCGACAACGACAATTCCCAAGAATATCCAGAGTCCCCAATCCAGACACTTATCGAGCGACGCCATCTAATCGTTTTCCGTCGAACGGTAGGGCGAATACTGCATCAGTCCGGCGATCTCGTATTCCACCTCGCGGGCCTCGCGCTCGACGAAATCCTTCACCGCCGAGGCGAATCTGGGATCGTCGATGTAGTGCGCCGAGTAGATTTCCCGCGGCAAATACCCCCGTTGGATCTTGTGGGGGCCCTGGGCGCCGGCCTCCACCCACCGCAGGCCGTGTTTGATGGCGTAGTCGATGGCCTGGTAGTAGCAGGCCTCGAAGTGCAGGAATTTGACATCCTTGGAGCATCCCCAATTGCGGCCGTAGAGCGTATCCTCGCCCTTGAGATTGAGGGCGCCGCAGATCAGGTCGCCGTCTTCCTCGCCGACCACCATGACGGCGAGTTCCGACAGGGTCTCGCCGAGGATGGCGAAGAACTCGCGATTGAGATAGGGGCGCCCCCATTTGCGGTCGATAGTGTCGATGTAGAAGTGATAGAACGCGTCCCAATGGCCGGGGGTGATCTCGCCGCCGC
Organism: Rhodospirillales bacterium; assembly: GCA_022823235.1. Classification (GTDB taxonomy): domain Bacteria; phylum Pseudomonadota; class Alphaproteobacteria; order Rhodospirillales; family UBA2165; genus JAJDXO01. The sequence goes on along the minus strand of JAJDXO010000016.1, from coordinate 33,508 downwards.
CGAGGGCCCGGAGTTTCACCCCCTGGTCCTCTACCTCGCGGCGTTCCTTGCGGATCGCTTTGCGTTTGCGGGACGCGAGCCGGCCCAGGAAATCATCGAAGCTCTCATACCCCCGGTTTTCCCAGTGAAACTGCTTGCCGGTCCGCTTGAGGAATCCGGCCGCCCCCATGCGGTCCCACTGTTCCTTCGGGGGGAAGGTGACGTGCAGCGACGAGACCTCGTGCTGGCGGGCCAATTGGACCATGGCCGACAGCAGAATGTCGTGGAGCTTGTCCGGCGCGCCTTCACGGATCAGCAGCCGCGGGCCCGTCGCCGGGGTGAACGGCACCGCCGATTGCAGCTTGGGATAGTAGCTGCCGCCGGCGCGCTCCCAGGCGTCGGCCCAACCCCAGTCGAACACATACTCGCCGTAGGAATGGCTCTTGAGGTAGAGCGGCGCGCAGGCCGCCACGTCACCATTCTCGTCCTCGACCACCAGATGCTGGGGCTGCCAACCGGTGCGCGCGGTCACCGAGCCGGACTCCTCGAGTGCGTTCAGAAAAGCGTGGCTGACGAAGGGATTGCGGCCGCCGGCGCAGGCGTCCCACCCGTCGGCGTCCACTTCTGACATGTTGGCCACCACCTTGACGGTGATTTGTTCGTTCCCATCGGGCATGGGGAAAGACTAGGCGAGGGGTGAGGCGCGAGCAAGAGCGGGCGGGGTTCTTTCCGCTTCTTCTACCCCCTGATCTCGATCAGTTCGCCGTCCGGGCCCTTGAAGACCACCCGGGTCCAGTGCTCCTCCCGGGGCTCGCGGGCGGCGGTTTTGTGGGGCGGGGTCTGGACCTCGACGCCGGCGTCCCGGAGCGTCTTCACCGCGCCTTCGAAGTCGTCGGTTTCGAGGCAGAAGTGAAAACCGTTGACCGGCGGATCGGCATAGCCGGTGAGCTCGAGCACCGTATCGCCGAGCCGGAGATAAGCGATGCCGAACGGCCCCGCGGGCCCTCGCGGGACTTCGTGCTCGAAATAGGTCTCGAAACCGAAATGCTTCTCGTAGAACGCCTTGGACTTGGCGAGGTCGCTCACATGCAGGGCCGTATGATCAATCCGTTTGAATTCCATTTCCTCCTCCTCAGCTGATCTCGAACACGCCGTCCACTTCGACGGCGGCCCCAAGGGGCAGGGTGGAGCAGCCCACCGCGGCGCGCGCATGACGGCCCTTGTCCCCGAAGATTTCGAAGATCAGGTCCGAGCAGCCGTTCATCACCGCCGCCTGGTCGGTGAAATCGGGCGCCGAGTTGACATAGCCCGTCAATTTGACCGCCTGCGCCACCCGGTCCAGGTCGCCCCCGCAGGCGTTGCGCAATTGCGCCACAAGATTGAGCCCGCAGAGCCGCGCCGCCGAAACCCCGTCCTCCATGGAAATGTTCTCGCCGAACCGGCCCGGATATTCGAGTTCGCCGTCCCGGAAGGGGAGCTGGCCGGAAATGAACGCCAGATTGCCGGTCACCGTCCAGGGCACGTAATTGGCGACGGGCGAGGCGGCTTCAGGCAGCTCGATCCCCTTCTCCCGCAGGCGTGCGTCGATTGTTCCGGCCATGGCGTCCTCCCGGTCGTTTCAGGGTTGGCGTCAATGTAAGACCGCCGTGGGGACGGAGCCAGCAAATAGCGCGCTCGGCCGGGCACAATCCCGTGTGCCTCAATCTTGCCTTAATTGTTTGCAAAAAAAGTGGGGTGCGTCGGGTTAGGCTATGGCTGGCAGGACCTAACCGTCTCGCACCCCAAGTTCACGAGGGAGTAACCGAATCTCATTTCCACCGGAAAAAAAGTGGGGTGCGTCGGGTACGGCAATGGCTGGCAGGTCCGTACCGTCTCGCACCCCAAGTTCACCAGGGAGGAACTGAGTAATCTCGTGTCTCATGAGCAGCCGCTGGTCGCCCCGCAGGTCACGCACTTCATGCAGGTGCCGTTGCGCACCAGCGTGAAGTTGCCGCATTCACCGCAGGCGTCTCCTTCGTAGCCCTTCATTTTCGCTTCGCGGACCGCGTCGAGACGGGTCTCGCCGGCCGCGATGATCTGTTCGCTGATAACCATCGCCTCGGCGCTTGCCGGCGCGCCGTCGGGCATGGATTCCGTCTCCAGGCTCATGGTCGCCGCGGAGCCGTTGCCGCCGGCGGCGCTTGATCCGTTGGCGCCCTCGGCGGCACCGTTGCCGCGTCCGCCATCGGCAGCACCATTGCTGCGTCCGCCATTGACCACCAGGAAGTTGCTCCGCACGTAGCCGGTGCTGGCGAGGCGTTCGACCACTTCCTTCGTGTCGTCGGACAGCAGTTCTTCGTCGTCGCCGCGGCCGACCGTATCGGGCGCCAGATCGTCCGGCCGGACGTGGGAGAGATCATGGCGGCCGAGGTAGGAAACGGCGAGCTCGCGGAAAATGTAGTCGAGGATCGACGTCGCCATCTTGATGGAGTCGTTGCCTTCGACCATGCCGGACGGCTCGAACCGGGTGAAGGTGTAGGCCTCGACGAACTCTTCCAGCGGCACGCCGTATTGGAGCGCGATGGAAATGGCGATGGCGAAGTTGTTCATCAGGCTGCGGAAGGCGGCGCCCTCCTTGTGCATGTCGATGAAAATCTCGCCGACCCGGCCGTCCTCATACTCGCCGGTCCGGAGGTAGACCTTGTGCCCCCCGACCGAGGCTTTCTGGGTATAGCCCTTGCGGCGGTCCGGGAGCCGCCGGCGGTCGGCGATGTAGCGCTCGACCACCCGCTCGGCGACGATTTGCGCCCTGAGCGCCGCCGGCTGATCGGCGACCGCATCGGCCAAGCTCTCCGTCTCGTCCTCATCGACCAATTGCGCATTCAGCGGCTGGGACAGTTTAGAGCCGTCGCGATAAAGAGCGTTGGCCTTGAGGCCCAGTTTCCAGGACAGCATATAGGCGTTCTTGCAGTCCTCGATGGTCGCCGAGTTGGGCATGTTGATGGTTTTGGAGATGCTGCCCGAAATGAACGGCTGCGCCGCGGCCAGCATCTGGATATGACTGTCGGTGCCGAGGAAGCGCTTGCCGTCGCGCCCGCACGGGTTGGCGCAATCGAAGACCGGCAGATGCTCGTCCTTCAGGTGCGGCGCCCCTTCCAGGGTCATGGCGCCGCAGACGTAGGTGTTGGCCGCGGTTATATCGTCCTTCGAGAAGCCCAGGCCTTGCAGCATGTCGAAGGACATGTCGTCCAGCTGGGCCTCGGTGAAGCCCAGAACCTCGGTGCAGAATTCGACGCCGAGGGAGAATTTGTTGAAGGCGAATTTGATGTCGAAGGCGTCGGCCAGCGCGTTTTCGATGGCCTCGATGGCCTCGTCGGTGAAACCTTTCCCGGCCAGCGCCCGGTGATTGATCGCCGGCGCGCCTTTCAGCGTCCCGTGGCCGACCGCATAGGAAATCATGTCCTTGATCTCGGACCCGGCGTAGCCCAGGCGTTCGAGGGCGGCCGGAACGGTGCGGTTGATGATCTTGAAGTAGCCGCCGCCGGCCAATTTCTTGAATTTGACCAGGGCGAAGTCCGGTTCCACGCCGGTGGTGTCGCAATCCATGATCAGACCGATGGTGCCGGTGGGCGCGATCACCGTGGTTTGCGCGTTGCGGAAACCGTGCCGTTCGCCCAGCGCCAGGGCGCCGTCCCAGGCGGCCTTGGCATCGGCGATGATCGGGCCGGCGGCGCTGCCGCCGGCATCTTCCAGCGGCACCGGCGGCATGGACAGGTCCTCGTAACCGGTCTTTTCGCCATATGCCGCCCGGCGGTGATTGCGGATCACCCTGAGCATCGGCTCGGCATTTGGCTCGTAGCCCGGGAACGGGCCCAGCAACTCGGCCATTTCGGCGGACGTCGCGTAGCACACGCCGGTCATCAGCGCGGTGATCGCACCGGCGATACGGCGGCCCTCGTCGCTGTCGTAGGGAACCCCCATGGACATGAGCATGCCGCCGATATTGGCGTAGCCGAGGCCGAGGGTGCGGTAGCGGTAGCTGAGTTCGGCGATTTCCCTGGACGGGAACTGCGCCATCATCACCGCGATCTCCAGATTGATGGTCCACAGCCGGACCGCATAGGAGAAGGCGTCGCCATCGAAGCTACCGTCGCCGCGCTGGAAGGCCTTGAGGTTCAGCGATGCCAGATTGCACGCCGTATTGTTGAGGAACATGTACTCGGAGCACGGGTTGGAGCCGTAAATGCGGTCCGAATTGATGCAGGTGTGCCAGTCGTTGATGGTGGTATCGAACTGCAGTCCCGGATCGGCGGAACCCCAGGCGGCTTCGGCGATTCCATCCCAAAGCTCGCGCGCCAGCACACGTTTGGCCACCTCTCCGTCGGTGCGCCGGATCAGATTCCAGTCGGCATCCTTCTCGACGGCGCGCAGAAACTCATCGGTGACCCGCACGGTATTGTTGGAGTTCTGGCCCGAAACGGTGAGATAGGCCTCCGAGTCCCAGTCGGTGTCGTAGGTTGGAATGGCAACCTCGCGATACCCCTGTTTGGCGAACTCGATGGCCCGCTGGACGCAGTTTTCCGGGATCATCGATTTGCGGGCGCCGAGGACCGCGGTCTTGAGCCCCTCATTGGCCTTGGGATCGAACTTGTCATCGCCCTCGCCGGCGTGACAGGCATCGACCACGGCGTTCATGTGTCTCTCGAGAAGTTTGGACCCGGCGACCAGGGCCGCGACCTTGTTCTCTTCCTTCACCTTCCAATTGATGAAGGCCTCGATGTCCGGGTGGTCCACGTCGAGGATGACCATCTTGGCCGCCCGCCGGGTGGTGCCGCCGGATTTGATCGCACCCGCGGCCCGGTCGCCGATTTTCAGGAAGCTCATCACGCCCGACGACTTGCCGCCGCCGGAGAGCGGCTCGCCCTCGCCGCGGAGATTGGAGAAATTGGTGCCGGTGCCGGACCCGTACTTGAACAGCCGCGCCTCACGGACCCACAGGTCCATGATGCCGCCGTCATTCACCAGATCGTCGGATATGCCCTGAATGAAGCAGGCGTGCGGCTGCGGATGCTCGTAAGCCGACTTGGAGCGGGTCAGCTTGCCGGTCTTGAAATCGACGTAGTGGTGGCCCTGTGCGGGGCCGTCGATACCATATGCCCAGTGCAGCCCCGTGTTGAACCATTGGGGCGAGTTAGGCGCCACCATCTGGCGGCACAGCATGGCGCACATTTCGTCGTAGTAGGCGCGGGCGTCGTCCTCTCCGTCGAAGTAGCCGCCTTTCCAGCCCCAGTAGGTCCAGGTGCCGGCAAGGCGATGGAAGACCTGCCTCGCGGACGATTCGCCGGTGTAGCGCTCTCCCTCGGGCAGCTCGGCGAGTTTCTTTTCGTCGGGAACGCTGCGCCATAGCCAGGAGGGGACGTCATTCTCCTCGATCCGTTTCAAGTGGGCCGGTACGCCGGCTTTGCGGAAATATTTCTGCGCCAGAACGTCACAAGCGACCTGCGACCAGCCGGCAGGGACCTCAATGGCTTCGTGTCGGAAGACCAGAGACCCGTCCGGGTTGCGAATTTCGCTTGATGTGGTCCGGAACTCCACCCCCGCATAAGCACCGGAACCGACATTCGTAAACTGGCGTGAAACCCTCATTTTACCCCCGATTTTCCCCGGCAAAGACCGACAGTGCGCCTTCTTCGAGCTCTTGAAGCTGTTCCCAGGCCGGTCCGTCGCTTTGCCATAATGCCCACAACATCTTGTAGGCTACGGCCTCTTAGGACCAAAAATCTAGCGGAGGCGATTCAGCGAGGCAATAACTTTTTTCAATATTTTGCGTTTTTTGTGAAAGATTATTACTAGATATTGTAGTAATTCGAAGTAATTCAAAGGGTTGGATTTCGCACCTGAAACGCTGCCTCAGTTTATCCACAGACCTGATCCGGGATGTGGATAATTTAAAGAATATCTTTTAATTACAAAGTTTAAACGGACATTTCTAATGTCCGGCATGGGTTCAGATCGGTTGCGCCAACCTGTCGTGAGAATGACCCTTAAATGAAAATTCGCCCAATTACTTGCCGGCGAATCCCGGCAATTCGGCGGCGATGGTTCGGTCATTGAGGTGTCGGACGAACTGCTATATTGACATCGACAGCGGGTGACCACATCTTGCCTCGCAATCATCGAGCGGACGCTGACATGTCGATTGGCACCTTCATTTATACGCTCCTGAACGGCGATTTGGTCGGGACCGACGAGTTCGGCAACAGGTATTACCGCGGCAAAGGCCGCAAGCTCAATGGCCGCGAGCGCCGCTGGGTGGTTTATAAGGGCGACGTCGAAGCGTCCAAGGTTCCGCCCGAGTGGCACGCCTGGCTCCATCATACCGTCGAGAATCCGTTGACCGAACAGGCGGCCGACGCCCGCGCCTGGCAGAAGGACCACCTGCCGAACGTGACCGGCACCGCGCACGCCTACCGGCCCGCCGGCCACGACTATATGGGTGGCGAGCGCAAGCGGGCGACCGGCGACTACGAAGCCTGGACGCCGGAATAGGCCGCGGTCCCCGTGAGCGAGGAATCCAGACACAGCATCGTCGGGTTCGTTGCCCTTCTGGCGCTGCTTGTCCTGGGCGTGTTGTCGTTCGCCACAACCACCACCGAAAAGACCGCCGGCTTCGATATCACCGCGGATTTTGATCGGGTGGACGGCCTGACCGTCGGCGATGAGGTGTTGATGAGCGGCATCAAGATCGGCGAGGTCACCCGGATGATTCTGACCGAGTCCTTCCGCGCCCGGCTGACCCTGAATATCGACGACGGAGTGGAACTGCCGTCGGATTCCGATGCCCGCATCCTGACCAACGGCCTCTTCGGCTCGAAGTTTATCGAGGTAAACCCCGGGGCCGAGGAAGAAATTCTCGAAGCCGGCGACGAAATCGAGTTCACGCAGGAATCACTGGTATTGCAGGACCTGCTCGATCAGGTCATCGGACAGGGCAGATCGGCGCAGGCCGAGAGGGCGAAGAAATGAACAAGAACCTCATCGAGACCGTTATGGGCGCCGTGGTTCTCGGCGTGGCTGTCGTCTTCGTCTGGATTTTCTTTACGACGACGCAGATTCAGACGGTCGACGGCTATCGGATTACCGCGCTCTTCACCAAGGTCGGCGGGCTGCGGTCCGGCAGCGACGTTCGGGTGAACGGCATTAACGTGGGCACGGTCACCGACCGGCGGCTGAGCGAGGATTTCGATGCCGTGGTGACCATGACCATCGATGACGCCGTGCGGCTTCCCGCCGATACCACCGCAGTCGTCACCGGCGACGGTCTGCTCGGGGGCACATATATCCGCCTGCTGCCGGGCCGTTCGGCGGAAAAACTGGCGCCCGGCGGAAAGCTCGCCAAAACCGAGGATTTCAAGACCATCGAGGATCAGGTGGGCGAGATCATATTTCTCGCCACCGGGGGCTCCAACGGCGGCGATTGAACGAGGCTGGTATGGCCGACCATTGGGATCCCGGCGCCTATGACCGGAACGCCCGGTTCGTTTCCGATCTCGGCGCGCCGGTTCTCGAACTGCTGGCGCCGAGGCCGGGCGAGCGGATTCTCGATCTGGGATGCGGCGATGGGCCGCTGACCGAAGAGATCGCCGCCGCCGGGGCCGAGGTAGTCGGTGTCGATGCCAGCCCCAACCAGGTGAAGGCGGCGCGGGCCCGGGGGCTGGATGCCCGGGTGATGTCCGGTGACGCCCTGACGTTCGAGGATGAATTCGATGCGGTGTTCTCGAATGCGGCGCTACACTGGATGACGGCGGCCGACGAGGTCATCGCCGGGGTCCACCGCGCGCTCCGGGACCGGGGCCGGTTCGTCGGCGAGTTCGGCGGCGCCGGAAATGTCGCCCATATCCAGGCCGCGCTTCATCGTCGTCTGGACGAGCGGGGCATGGATGCGGCGGCGGTCGATCCCTGGTATTTCCCCGGCACGGAGGAATACGGGGCCAAACTCGCCGCCGGCGGCTTCGAGGTGATGCGGATTGAACGGATTCCGCGGCCGACGCCGCTTCCGGGGGACATGCGGGACTGGCTGGCCATTTTTTCGCAAGCCTTCACCGATGCCCTTGCCGAGGGCGATGTCGAGAGCTTCGTTGACGACGTGATCGACGATGTCCGCCCCCATCTGTGCGACGAGGACGGGAACTGGACGGCCGACTACGTGCGCCTTCGTTTTGCCGCAATCAGGCGCTAGGTCCGGCGGTTGAACGACGATGACCGAACTTCAAGAATGAACGGCATGACGCGTCTCCCTGCTTCGCTCCTGTTCGCGGCCGCGGCTCTGTTCGTGCCGCGAGAGCTCCCAGCCGAGCCCTATTCGATGGCCGTGCTGCAGGGACTCGACAAAGTGACCGCCCGGGTGTCCACCTTCGAGGCGCCGGTCGGGGATACGGTGCGGTTCGGGACCCTCGAAATCATCGCCCGAAGCTGCGACAAGAAGCCGCCGGAGGAGCCCCCGGAGAGCGCGGTATTTCTGGATGTCTGGGAGGTTCGCCCCAACGAGCCGGCGCTCAGCGTCTATCGCGGCTGGATGTTCGCTTCGAGCCCGGCGCTCTCCGCCATGGAGCACCCGGTCTATGACGTTTGGGTGATCGACTGCAAAAACGCTTCGGCCTCGTCCGCCGAGTGATCGGAAGACCGCCGGCTGTCGAAAACGGCATCCGTGCGCAGCGCCCGGTTGAGCATCAGCAAATAGTCGTGGCGGGGTATTTCCACGTTTCCGAACTGGCTCAGGTGTTCGGTGACGAACTGGGTGTCGAGGAGGGTGAAGCCGTCCGCCCTGAGACCCGCCACCAAGTGAACGAGGGCGACCTTGCTGGCATCCCGCGCCTTCGAAAACATGCTCTCGCCGAAGAATGCGGCCTTCAGCACCACCCCGTACAGTCCCCCGGCCAGTTCCCCGTTCCGCCAGCACTCCACCGAATGGGCGTGGCCGCGCTCGTGAAGCGCGGTGTAAAGCCGCAAAATATCGTCGTTGATCCACGTCTCGTCCCGGCCCGGCGCCGACGCGGCGCAATTCTCCATGACCTGGCGAAACGCCTTGTCGCGGGTCACCTCGAAGGGCCGCTGCCGGACGGTCTTGCGGAGGCGGCGCGGCACGTGGACGCCGTCCAGCGGCAGGATGCCGCGAAACTCCGGGTCCACCCAAAACAGGGTCCGGTCGTCGCGGCTCTCCGCCATGGGAAATATTCCGGCGGCATAGGCGCGCAGCAGAACATCCGGCGTCAATCTCAAATCTTCGGGATCTTTGTCGTGGGTCGACACGGTCGCTCCCGATGACGGTGCTAATGGTTCGCGGCGGCGTCCAGAGCAAGAAGATAGCCGTGGCTGCCGAAGCCGGCAATGATCCCCCGGGCGGCGCGGGAAACATAGGAATTGTGGCGGAACTCCTCGCGCTGATAAATATTGGACAGGTGCACCTCGATCACCGGGATGCCGCAGGTCTTCAGGGCATCGAGGATGGCCACCGACGTATGGGTGTAGCCGCCGGCATTGAGAATGATGGCGTCGAAGTCCCGGCCGCCCTCCTGAATCCAGTCGACCAGATCACCTTCGCTGTTGCTTTGGCGGCAGTCGATGGTCAGGCCGAGTTCGCCGGCCCTGGCGGCACAGGCGTCCTCGATCTGGGCCAGAGTCTCCGCGCCGTAAATCTCCGGCTCCCGGGTTCCCAACAGGTTGAGATTGGGCCCGTTCAGGATCAGAATTTTCTTTGCCATGTCGTGTCCTCGCGTGCCGGGACCATAACCTGCGCCGCAATTCCGTCAACCGCCGGCCCGCGCAGCCGCCCCCGGCGACAATGCGGTTGAAAGGCCGGGGATCGGCCACCATACTTGCGCCAAACGGCCCCATTGTGAGCCGTACCTTCTTAATGAACATTTAATAATTGGCATCAAGATGAATGTGACCATAAATGGCGAGGCTCTCGATATTGATGCGCCGGTGACCGTGGAGGGAATGTTGGCCGGCCTCGGGCTCGACGCCCGGAAGGTCGCGGTCGAACGAAACCTGGAAATCGTGCCCAAATCCCGATACGGCGATATCGATGTGACCGAAGGCGACAAGTTCGAAATCGTCCACTTTATCGGCGGCGGCGCGCCGGAGGGGACGGGCACGCCGCCCAGCGGCGATACCTTCGAGATCGCCGGGCGGACCCTGTCCTCGCGGCTGATCATCGGCACCGGCAAGTATAAGGACTTCGAGCAGACCGCCCGCGCCCTGGAAGCCTCGGGTGCGGAGATCATCACCGTGGCCGTCCGCCGGGTGAATGTCACCAACCCGGACGAGCCCATGCTGGTCGATTTCGTCGATCCGAAGAAATACACCTACCTGCCCAACACCGCCGGGTGCTTCACCGCCGACGATGCGCTCAGGACCCTCCGTCTGGCCCGCGAGGCCGGCGGCTGGGATTTGGTCAAGCTGGAGGTCCTGGGCGATCAGAAAACCCTTTACCCGCATGTCACCGAGACCCTGAAGGCGGCGGAGGCGCTGATCGGGGACGGGTTCAAGGTCATGGTCTACACGACCGACGATCCGATACTGTCGAAGACCCTGGAGGATATGGGCTGCGTCGCCATTATGCCGCTGGCGGCGCCCATCGGGTCCGGGCTCGGTATCCAGAACCCGGTGAACCTCAGGCTGATTATCGAGCAGGCGAATGTGCCGGTGATCGTCGACGCCGGCGTGGGGACCGCCTCGGATGCGGCGATCGCCATGGAGCTCGGCTGCGACGGGGTCCTGATGAACACGGCGATCGCCGAGGCGCAGGACCCCATCAGGATGGCCCGGGCCATGCGGCTGGCCATCGAAGCCGGCCGGCTGGCCTATACGGCGGGACGCATGCCCAAAAAGAAATACGCCGATCCGTCCTCGCCCCTTGCCGGGTTGATCTAGGCCGGGGGACCGCCGCCCCGCACTAAGCCTTGCAACTGCCGGGCGCCCGGGATACGCAGATGATCAACACCCGGGATTGGGGTAGGGGAAACATCGCATGAGCGAACCCGGCACGCGCCGGAGCCACGAGGTCCTGGCCATCGGCCTGGTCTCCATGGCTCATTTTTTCAGCCACTTCTACATCCTCGTGGTGCCGTCGCTGCTGCCCCTGATCAAGGCCGATCTCGGCGCCGAGAGCGCCTTCGTGCTGTTCGGCCTGATCATGACCGCTTATGCCGGCATGTCGGCGGCCGGTCAGTACCCCGCGGGCGTGGTCATGGACCGCTGCGGCGCACGGCTGTTCATCATCTTCGGACTGATCGGCATTTCGGTCTGCATGTTCCTTATGGGTTTCGCCAACTCGGTGGCGGTGCTCATCGTCCTCGCCGCCGTTGCCGGACTGTGCGACAGCCAGTTTCATCCCTCCGACTACACCATCATGACCGCCCGGGTCCGCGGGCCGTGGCGGGGCAAGGCCTACGCCATCCACACCAGCGCCGGATTCCTGGGGTTCGCCGCGACGCCGACCGTGGTCAGCTTCCTGGCGCCGAACTTCGACTGGCGCGAGATCATGCACATCCTCGGTATCGCCGGGATGATCGGCGCCGTATCGCTGATCATCTTTGCCCGCTTCCTCAATGACCGGGAGTTCGCGGCGCCCGCCGCTGAGACCGATACCGCCCGGACCGATACCGGCAAGGCCGCCGGCAGATCGTTCATCTTCACCACGCCGATTTTGTTGATGTTCGGCTTCTACGTGGCGACCGCCATGTCGGGGAACGGCATCCAGACCTTCGGCATTCCGGCGATGATCGAGATGTTCGAGATCGACCTTGTGGCCGCCAACCAGACGCTGGCCATCTATCTCTGGGGCATCACCATCGGGGTGTTCGCCGGCGGCATGGTCACCACCTGGCTCAAGCGCTTCGACGCCATCGCCGCCGTCGGCTACTCCCTCTCCGCCGCCGTTCTGATCCTCGTCGGCATGTCGGTGACGCCGGTGGGCGGCGTGGTCATCGGGCTCGCATTCGTCGGTTTCATGATCGGCGCGGTGATGCCGTCCCGGGATCTGATGGTCGCGGCGATCGCCCCGGCCGGCGCGACCGGCAAGGCGTTCGGCTTCGTCTCCACCGGATTTTCCGTCGGCGGGTTCTTCGGCCCGGTGCTTTACGGTTCGATCATGGATCAGAACGCGCCGGCGTGGCTATTCTTCACCTCCGCGGTCCTGATGCTGGTTACGCTGGGCTTCGCCGTCGCCGCCGGCTGGGCGGCGCGGTCCCGCGGCACCCGGAAAACCGTCCAGCAGCCCGCCGAGTAACCCGGCCGCATCGAAAGCGCCCTTCCGGCATGACGCCCGAGACCGCATTCGTCTTGAACACCTTTTCGCTCCTGCTCTGGGGCGCCCTGGTCATGTGGATGTGCGCCGGGTTCACGATGCTGGAAGCGGGATCCGTCCGGAGCAAGAACGCTTCGGTAATCTGTCTCAAGAACATCGGGGCCTATGCGACGACGGCGATCGTCTTCTACGTCGTCGGCTACAACCTGATGTTCGTGGGTGTCGACGAGGGCGGGTGGATCGGATCCCCGGCGCTGCTCCACGGCGCCACCGGGGCGGAGCGGGCGTTGTTGGGCGGCGACGAGGCCGCGGCTGCGGAGGTCACGGGCAGGGGCCGGGCCGCGATGGCCGACTGGCTGTTCCAGATGGTGTTCGTGGGTTCGGTGGCCTCGATCGTGTCGGGAACGCTTGCCGAGCGCGTCAAGCTTTATTCTTTCTTGCCGTTCATCGCCATACTGGCGGCGTTCATCTATCCGGTGATCGGGTCCTGGACCTGGGGCGGCGGCTGGCTTGCCGCGATGGGCTTCAGGGATCTGGCGGGTTCGACGATCGTCCACTCGACGGGCGGCTGGGCCGCGCTCGCCGCCGTTCTGGTGGTCGGTGCCCGGCGAGGCAAATTCCGGCCCGACGGGACGGTCAGGCAGACGCCGCCGAACAACGTGCCCATGGTGACCCTCGGCGCATTCATCATCTGGTTGGGGTTCCTCGCGTTCAACGCCGGCTCCCATACCGGGCTGACCGGCGTTCCGGACGCGGTTGCGCTGAGCAACATCTTCGTCAACTCGAATCTGGCGGGCGCGGCCGGGGTCGTTGCGGCGGTGTGCCTGTCGCGCTGGGTCCTGGGGAGGGTAGACCTGTTCGCCTCGTTGAACGGCGGGATCGGGGGGCTGGTGGCGATCGCCGCCGCTCCCGGCATTTCCGCCCATCTCTGGGCCGTGGCTATCGGCGGGATCGGCGGGGTGCTTTGCCTGCTGGGCATCAAGCTGCTGGAACGCCTCAGGATCGACGACGAGGTGGGCGCCATCCCGGCGCATCTGGGGGCCGGGCTTTGGGGCACGCTTGCCGTGTGCATCGAGGGGGGCGGCGATCCGGCCGTCCAGTTCCTCGGGATGGCGGCGATCGGCGGGTTCGCATTCGGCGTTTCCCTGCTCGTCTGGCTGGCGATCGATTACGCGGTCGGATGCCGAATTTCGGAAACCGCCGAGCGGCTCGGACAGGACGCCGTTCTCGGCATCGATTCCTTCCCGGAATTCGTCCGAAGCAAAGAGGACGAGTAACGCAAGCGGCGCGGTCTCGCGGCGCCCGAAAAACGGTCCGGCGGCCCGCCGGGTAGCAGCTACCAGTCGTTCCGCAACTCCCGGAGTTTCAGGAACACCGTCTTCTCGTCGGGCTTGTCGGGAAGGTCGGGGAAGGCTTCCCGCAGCCGGGCGATCACCGTCGGGCTGTGCAGCCGGAAGAAGGTGTTGACCTCTTTCTCCAGCGCCAGCGTCGTCACCATCGCCCGGTTGGTATCCTGGCCCGCGACCTCTTCCTTGAGGCTGGCGGCACGGGCGTTGTCGGGCTCCCGATCAAGGGTGAAGTTGAGGTTGTTCTCGATGTAGTCGTGGCCGGGGTAGATCAGCGTATTGTCCGGGAGGATCGCCAGTTGTTTGGCGAACGTTTCGTAGAGCGGTTCCGGGTGGCCGCCGCCCTTGCAGTGTCCGGCGCCCGCATTGAACAGCGTGTCGCCGCAGATCAGCGCCGGCTGATCGGTGCGCGACAGCAGGCAGACGTGGCTCATGGTGTGGCCCGGGGTGTCCATGGCCTCGAGTTCGACGGTCTTGCCCACCTTCACCACGTCGCCCGCATTTAGGCCGATATCCATGTCCGGGATGTCGTCCCTGGCCTTGGCGTTGGCGAGGATCTTGGCGCCGGTGGCCTCGACCATGCCGCCATTGCCGCCCGTATGATCGTGGTGGTGGTGAGTGTTGAGGATCTGGGTGATTTCCCAGCCCTTGTCCCTGGCCGCATCCAGGCACTGGCCGAACTCCAGCGGATCGACGGCGAGCGCCTCGCCGGTTTCCGGGCAGACGATCAGGTAGTTGAAATTGCGGAAATTGTTGTTGGTCCAGATTTGCTCGACAATCACGTGTCATCTCCCTTGCGGATGCCGTCCGCGTGAGTTTAGCTGCCCGGCATGGCGACTAAAATAACCAAATCGGTGATGGTCGAGGCGTTGACCGAGCTCGCCGGGCGCGATCCCGACATCAGGCGCGCCTACGGGGAGCTCGGCCCGCCGCCCCTGCGCGGCCGCCGGCCGGGCTTCGATTCCCTGTTCAAGATCATCTGCGCCCAGCAGGTTTCGACCGCGTCGGCCCGGGCCATCCAGGCCCGGCTCAACGAATATGCCGACCCCATGACCCCGGAAGTTTTCCTGGGTCTCACCGACGATGATCACCGGAAGGTGGGCCTGAGCCGCCAGAAGGGAACTTATGGCCGCGCCATCGCGAGAGCCCTGGTGGACGGCGATCTGAGCCTCCGCTCGGTGGCCCGCCAGGCCGATGACGACGCCATCGAGGCGATGATCGCGCTGAAGGGCATCGGCCCGTGGACCGCGCAGGTCTACCTGCTGTTCGCCCTGAAGCGGCCCGACCTGTGGCCGGTGGACGACCTCGGCATCGTCGTCGGATACCAGAAGCTCAAAGGGCTGCCCGAGCGCCCGAGCCGCGCCGAGATGCTGGCGGCGGGCGAAATCTACCGCCCGTGGCGCAGCGTCGCCGCCCGGTTCATGTGGCACGTGGTGAATTCGGAACGGGCCGAAAAAGACCGGATGTAGGACCTGCCCGGCGATGGCGGCTCTCGTTCCTTCTCCCCGGCGGGGAGAGGCATAAAACGATGGCGTCATGGCCGGGCCCCGACCCGGCCATCCACGTGGATGCCCCGGACAAGCCGGGGCATGACGACTCTTGTTCCCTCTCCCCCGGAGGGAGAGGGACGCGGAGGCTTGGCGAGCTTGCGAGCCTAGCCGTAGCTGGGTGAGGGGGTTTGCCGTGCGTTCCCTCGCCCCCATCCATGGGGGAGAGAGTTGGGGCTTACCCGATTTCCGCCGACTGGTCCGAGAAGTTGATGGTGACCTGGAACGACCCCTCGTTCATCTTCCACTTGCGGAGCTCGTAGGAGCGCACCCCGGTGGAATGCATGGGGTCCGAATCGGCGATTTTCCTGGCCGCGTCGAAATCCTCGGCCCGGATGATGATCATCCCGAACGTAGGCGCGTCCGCGCCTTCGTCGAACACCGGACCGGCGCCGTAGAGAATACCCTCTTTTTCCAGCCGCACCTGATGATCGAGGTGGGCGGGCGAGACCTCGCGCACCTTCTCCATGGGCGCCTCGGGCTTCGAGAAAATGACGTAAAGTTCCTTGCCCAGGTAGTTGGTAATCCGCTCCTGGAGCGCCTGTTCTTCGGCCATGATTCCCCCGGGGAGTTGCGGCGCTACATGGCGCCCGGCTGGTAATACGGATTGGTGCCGCCCGCATGATCGGTGACATCGAGCACCTGGCTGATGGCGGGGACGGCTTCCTTGATTTCCGTTTCGATGCCTTGCTTGAGGGTGGCGTCGGCCATCCCGCAGCCCTGACAGCCGCCTTCGAGGCGGACATAGGCGATATCGCCCTGCACGTCGATGAGCGAAATATGGCCGCCGTGGCTGGCGACGGCCGGGTTGATCCGCTCGTCCAGCACCGTCTGGATGCTCTTGGCCTCGACCGTATCCAATCCCGGCTTCGGCAGTGCATCGCGGTAATCCTTCACCGCGACGACCTCCGGCACGTAGTGCCGCAGCACGTTGGTCATCCCGCCGATCAGCGAGAAGGCCGATCCCTGGAACTCGACCAGCACGTCGCCGTTCTTGAAATCGACGAAATCGACATCACCGCCGGTCTGCTGGGCGGCCGGCTTGATCCGGGTGTCGATAATTTCCCTGATCTGGGCGACGATCGATTCGTCGGCGGGGGCGTCTTCGGCCGCTTCGGCTTCCATGCCGTGCATGACCGGCGCGCCGGATGTGTAGTGATCCATGATCGCGCCGAGGAGCATCGGCTTCATCACCATCCAATCCAGGTCCGGGTCCTTTTCGACCACCACGTGATCGGTGTGGAGGGTGATTCCGGCGACGCCGTCGACACCGAACAATCGCTCGGCGAGCGGCGAACGCTCCGCAGATTCCTCGTCGGGGAACTCCGCCGAACCGCCGGGCAAAACGGTCTCGCCGGGAATGAACTTCAGCCGATCCGGGTCGGGCAGGGCTTCGGTTTGAATAAACATTTTTACCTCGTTAGCGCGCCAGGCGGCGGCAATCGACGACGCTTACCATAGCTCCGGGGGATATTTAATTCGTCCACAAAAAATGTCCAGGTATATTGGTCGGGTATTGCCCGGTTTCTCCTTTGAAACCGGTGAAATTATCGTATAACCCGGCTCGACCTTGGAAGCGCCCGGGAAGCGCCCAGGAGGCGCCCATGACACCTAAAATCGACCGATTTCTCGCCGAGCGGCAGCCGGAAACCCCCTGTCTGGTGGTCGATCTCGACGTTATCTCGGCGAATTTCGGCGCCTTGCGGTCGGCGCTGCCGCAAGCCGAAATTTACTACGCGGTGAAGGCCAATCCGGCCTCGCCGGTGCTTCAGCGGCTGGTCGAGCTCGGTTCCAATTTCGATGCGGCGAGCCTGTCCGAAATCGAGCGATGCCTGGCCGCCGGCGCGGATCCTTCGAGCATTGCATTCGGCAACACCGCCAAGAAGATGGGTGATATCGCCAGCGCCCACAGCCGGGGAGTGCGGCTGTACGCGTTCGACAGCGAACCGGAGCTGGAAAAGCTCGCCGTGGCCGCACCGGGTTCAGAGGTGTTCTGCCGCATGCTGGTCGCCAACCGAGGCGCGGCCTGGCCGCTTTCCGACAAATTCGGCTGTTCGGCGGAGATGGCCGTCGATCTGATGATCAAGGCGCGGGACGCGGGTCTGGCGGCGAGGGGCATCTCTTTCCACGTCGGTTCCCAGCAAACCGAGCCGGGCGCCTGGCAGGCAGCCATCGGCGAGGTGGCGCGGATATTCACCGCGCTGGCGGAAAAGGGGATCAGCCTGGACCTGGTCAATCTCGGCGCCGGTTTCCCCATCCGCTACCGGGACGAGGTTCCGGATCTGCCGGCGGTGAGCGAAGCGATCCGGACCGGGATCGCACGCGCCTTCGGCAACCGGCCGCCGGCGCTGATGATCGAGCCCGGGCGGATATTGACCGCCAATGCGGGCCTGATCCGCGCCGAGGTGGTGCTGGTCTCGACCAAGGGATACGGCGAACGGGTCCGCTGGGTCTATCTGGATATCGGCAAGTTCGGCGGGCTGGCCGAGACCATGGATGAAGCGATCCGGTATGCGCTCCGGACCGAACATCCGGATGCCGAGACCGGCCCTGTGATTCTCGCCGGCCCCACCTGCGACGGCGCGGATATCCTCTACGAGCGCGCCGACTACCGTCTGCCGATGAATCTGAAGGCCGGTGACAAGATCGACATTCTCGATGCCGGCGCCTACACGGCGAGCTACTCGTCGGTCGGCTTCAACGGCTTTCCGCCGCTCAGGGAGTACTACCTGTAACCGTTCCTGTCATGGCGGGGTCCGTGGAACCCGGCCGGCACCTTAGGAAAACGCCTTGAAGGTGATCAGGGTGAAGGTGTCCTTGACGCCGGGAAGGCGCTGGATTCGTTCGGTGACGAAATGCCCGATGTCGGTGGCGTCGTCGAGATAGCACTTGATCAGCAGATCATGCTCACCGGATGTGGAGTGAACCTCCGACACCTGTTCCACCGTTTCGACCGCCTTGTCCGCGACGGAATAGGCTTCGCCGAGTTCGCACTTCACTTGCACGAAAATTGTCTGCATGGAGCGGTCCTCCCCGGGGAATTTCCGAAACCGACGCCGCCTAGTTTGAGGTCAAAGACGGGGGATTGTCAAAGCGGCTAGCCGGGCGCCCTTGCCGGGCGCAGCATGAACGCGGGAACATGGTCGCCCATCCCGACGACCGCTTCGTCTTTCCCGGCCCGGCCGGGTTTCTTGCCGCGCTGTTCGTTCCGCCGGTCGTCTTGCCTGTCGTCTGGCTTGCCGTCCTGTTTGTCGTCGCGCGCCCGCTTGCCGGACTTGCGCCGCGAAGAGCTCTTTTCCGGCTTGGCATCGTCTTGTTTCGTACGCGCCGCGCGGCCCGGTTTGCCAAGGCCGACATCGAATTCCTCGATCTTGCGGCCCTGCAGCCGTTCGATGGCGTGGAGGTACTTGTCGTCCTCGGGCGTCGTCAGCGTGAAGGCGCGGCCCTCTCGGCCGGCGCGGCCGGTGCGGCCGATCCGGTGAATGTAGTCCTCGGCGTGGGTGGGAATATCGAAATTGAAGACGTGGCTGAGATCGATGATGTCGATACCGCGCGCGGCGACGTCGCTGCACACCACGAGTTTGATTTCGCCGGCCTTGAATTTCCCCAGGGTCTCGGTGCGGGCCGATTGCGCCATGTCGCCGTGCAGCGCCGCCGCATCGAAGCCGTGCTTCCTGAGCGAGCGGTAAAGGATATCCACGTCCCGCTTGCGGTTGCAGAAGATCAGCGCGCTGCGCACATCTTCCTTTTCCAACAGCGCCCTCAGCGCTTCACGCTTGAATTTCGGATATCCGCCGCCGCGGTCGCGTTCCTTTCGGGTCACCGTGACGATCCCCTGGAAAATCTTCTCCAGCGGGGTGGCCGGCGGCGCGACGGTGATCTCCTTGGGATTCATCAGGAAGGCATCGGCGAGGCGGCGAATTTCGGGCGGCATGGTGGCCGAGAAGAACAGCGTCTGACGCATTTTGGGCAGCAGGCCGACAATGCGCTCCACATCGGGCATGAAGCCCATGTCGAGCATCCGGTCGGCTTCGTCGATGACCAGGATTTTCACGTCGCTGAGCAGCAGCATGCCGCGGTCGAACAAATCGATCAGCCGCCCCGGCGTCGCGATCAGCACATCGACGCCCCGGTCGACGAGCTTGTACTGGTCGTCCATGGATTGGCCGCCGATGATCAGCGCCTTGGAGAGTTTGTTGTACTTCCCGTAGGTGTCGAAATTCTCTGCGACCTGGGCGGCAAGCTCCCGGGTCGGCTCCAGGATCAGCGTCCGGGGCATCCGGGCGCGCGCCCGGCCGGCGGCCAGGATGTCGATCATCGGCAGGGTGAACGACGCGGTCTTGCCGGTGCCGGTCTGCGCGCAGCCAAGAATGTCGCGTCCCATCAGGACATGGGGGATGGCCTTCGCCTGGATCGGCGTCGGATCGGTGTAGCCCGCGTCGGCAACCGCGCGGAGGACCTCTTCGCTTAAGCCGAGGTCGTCGAAACTCATTCGGGTATCGTCCGGAATTACGACCGGTTCCAATTCCAGGGGAACCGTTTATGGCCGCGGGAAGTACGGGAAAACACCCCTGTTGTCAACCGGCGCCGGCGCGGAAGTGAGGGTCGGGGTGAGGGGGTGTAGCCGCGCGCGCCTGAGAGAAAAAAATGTCGCGCGGCGCGGCGGTCATCGCGTCGTCGCGTAATCGGCCAGCGTCAGGATGGATCCGCCGTGTTCGGTCGCGGCGACGGCATTCGCCAATCGGCCGTCCGCCGTCAACATGATCGCGCCGATGCGGTGCGCCAGTGCGAGATAGACGCAGTCGTAAACCGGGTGGTCGAGGGCCAGCGCAAGACGAACCGCGTCCGCGCCGACGGTCTCGTCGTCGTTCCAGCGCACCGGCATGTCGGTAAGCAAAGCCATGGCGGCACCGGCTTCGGCGCGCTCGATCTGGCCCGCCCGCGCCTTGCGCCATAGTGCATTGGCGACCTCCGAAGCCATCAGGCGGGGCGCGTGAAGCTCCTGCCCGCTCGCCGCCAGTTGGTCCGCGATATCCGCGTCGTCTTCTGCGACCAGCCACTTGACCGCCACGCTTGCATCGACCACGAAGCGCATCAGAAGCCGTCGCGATGGCCGCGGTCGCGGTCTTCGCGGATCAGCACTTCCGCTGGGGTGTGCTCGCGGCCCTTGGTCTTCTCCCGCAACCGGCGCGAGGCCTCCAGGAACCTGGCCCGCTTCGCCGCCATGTCGTCGTCGGCGGCGCATTCCAGGATGTGGCGCACTTCGCCCTCCAGGGAGCGGTTGTTCGACGAGGCGCGCTGCTTGAGGCGGGCCACCACCTCGTCATCGAGTTGCCGCACATTGATCGCCGCCATCGGTTTGCCCTCAAAATTGCTATCAAATTGATAGCGCATCGCCGCGGCGCATGCAAACCGGCGGTTGGTGCGGCGGGTTCCGTATCGGGCCGGCGCGTTCGCCCGCAATGTCGTTCATGGCCGGCACTCCATCCGGAACCGGATCGCCTCGACCGGATCGGGCGGATCCATGGGATAGTGCTTCGCCTCATAGACTTCGATCAGCGTGGCGAGTACATCGAGGCGGTCGCCTTCCGGCGTGCCGCTCTTGGCGCCCCAAAGGCGTTCGGCCTCTTCGAGCGCCGCCTCGTAGCGGATGGGTCTCAGTTCAGTCGCCATGTCTCACCTCGGCTGCGTCTATCCTGTCATACGAGACCATTATGATCTCAAGATTAAATGTCGAAGCCCAGGCGGAAATCCGTCCCGCGCGCCATCAAATTGATTCAATTTGGCCGGATACTGCTCTAGGTTTCCACCCGGTACCCACCTGGACCGGATTTCATCCATGCACGGACTTATTCTCCCCTTTGAAGGCATCATGCCGGCCATCGCCGGCGACGCGTTTATCGCTCCCACTGCGACGGTGATCGGCAAAACCACAATCGGGTCCGGATCGAGCATCTGGTACGGGTGCGTGCTTCGCGGGGATTGCGGCACCATCGAGGTCGGCAGCGGTACGAATCTTCAGGACAATACGGTCGTTCATATCACCGAAGGGGTCGCCGATACGTTCATCGGCTCGAACATCGTGATCGGGCATTCCTGCCTGCTGCACGGATGCACGCTGGAAGACGGGTGTTTTGTCGGCATGGGCGCCACGGTCATGGACAACGCGGTGGTCGAAACGGGCGCCATGGTTGCCGCCGGGTCGCTGGTAACGCCCGGGAAGCACATCAAAAAGGGCGAGCTATGGGCCGGCAATCCGGCAAAGTACTGGCGCGACCTGCGAGACGAGGAAGTCGCCGTGTGGCCCGACCAGTGCGCCCATTACGCGGAGATGGCCGAAAGGCACATCAAGTCGATCGGCGGCTGATTCAGTCTTGGCCGAATACGCCGACTCGTATATGAGCGGCGTCCAAAAAGGCAGGACGGAAGCCTGCCGAATCTTTGCAATCTGTTAACTCTTGGCTGGCAGGGTGAGCGCCGAATCGGCTTACGTCATTCGGCCAACACTCGAGGGGCGCACGGACGATGAGGAAATTGGCACATAGACGGATCAAGCGGCGGCGGCGATTTCTTGCGGTGGGTCTAGTCGCGTTGCTTGCCGGATGTTCTTCGATTCCCGACGCCGTCAACCCCGTGGAATGGTACAAGGGCGCACGCGATCTTGTCTTCGGCAGCGACGACCAACCGCGGGCGCCGGAGAATGGCCGGAACGGGCCTCAGTCCGGGTCCGGGCAGGCGGTCCCGGGCGCTGATCAGCCCATCCCCAATCTGAACACCGTGCCCGAGCGTCCCGACCCCTCGTCCCGGGAGCAGCGCACCCAATCGCAGCGCGGCCTGGTTTCGGACCGGAACGGCGCCCAGCGTTATTCCCGCCAAACGGTCCGCCGCCAGGGCGATCCGGTGAATCCGCTCCAGACGTCGCCCCAGACACCGCCCCAGACACCCCCCAAGGCCGCCGCACGTTCGGCGGCGCCCCGGATCGAGACGCCCCCCAGGGCGGCAACGCCGTCTCCTCCGGTTCGGCCCCGGTCTCGGGTCGCGGCGGTGCCCGCACCGAAACCGAAACCGGCTCCCCCGCCGCGGCAAGCGGCGCCGACATCGCCTACCGCGTCAGCCCCGGCGCCACAAGCCGCGCCGGCGCAGCGGGCCCGATCCACCGCACCGGCCCCGCAGGCAGTTGACGGCGGCGAGTTTGAAACCGTTGTGATCTCCAGCGCCGGCGTTCAAACCGCGGGCGGCGCTTCCACCAGTCCGCCCACATTATCGCCGCGCAATTCGCTCCCGGCGCCTCCCCCCGGCGCCGACGCCGCCTCCACGGTCGGCGGCGTCCGGAGCCTCTTGGATTTTAGGCCGGCGGCGATCCGGGGTTCCTATCAGGTGGCGAGCATCCAGTTCCTCAACGGGTCGTCCCGCCTCGATAGCCGGGACCGGCGAATCATCCGCCAGGTCTTCGCGCAGCAGCGCCAGACCGGCGGCACCATCCGAATTGTCGGGCACGCCAGCCGCCGGACCGCGACCATGGACCTGGTCCGGCACAAGCTGGTGAACTTTCGGGTATCGGCGGCCCGCGCCGATTCGGTGGCCCGGGAGCTGGTCAAACTCGGCGCTCGGCCCGACAGTTTATTCGTCGGTGCGGTGTCCGCCCAGTATCCCATATATTACGAGTACATGCCGTCGGGAGAAGCCGGCAACCGGCGAGCCGAGATTTTTATCGATTTCTAGGCCCAAGGGCGTTAAACCCCCCACTCTGGCAGTTAAATGAGCCAATGGAAGGGGCGCGTGCGAGCGCTGTCGTAAGGCCATGGAAAAGGAATTTCACCGGATAAAGCGGCTGCCGCCGTACGTCTTCAACGAAGTAAATGCGATGAAGGCAAAGGCGCGCGCGGCCGGTGAGGACATATCGACTTCGGGATGGGCAACCCGGACAGTCCGACGCCGCCCCACATCGTCGAAAAACTCACCGAGACGGTGACCGATCCCAGGACCCATCGCTATTCGGCGTCGCGCGGTATTCCCGGCCTGCGCCGGGCCAACGCGGCGTACTATGCGCGCCGGTTCGGCGTCGAGGTGGATCCCGAGAGCGAAACCATCGTGACGCTCGGCTCCAAAGAGGGTTTGGCCAACCTCGCCTCGGCCATCACCAGCCCCGGCGACGTCATATTGGTGCCCAATCCCAGCTATCCGATCCACCAGTTCGGCTTCATCATTGCCGGCGCGAGCGTACGAAACGTTCCGGTGGCCCCCGACGAGGTGTTCTTCGAGGCATTGGAGCGCGCCGTCGTCCATTCGGTGCCCAAGCCCACCGCCGTGGTACTGAACTACCCGAATAATCCGACGGCCATCACCACCGATCTCGAATTCTATGCCCGTGTGGTGGATTTCTGCCGCCATCACGGCATCTATATTTTGTCGGATGTGGCCTATGCCGAGCTCTATTTCGACGACAACCCGCCGCCGTCGATCCTGCAGATCCCGGGCGCCCGGGAGATCGCCGTCGAGTTCTCGTCCATGAGCAAGACCTATTCCATGCCCGGCTGGCGGGTCGGTTTCGCCACCGGCAACAAGCACCTGATCGCGGCGCTGGCGCGGATCAAGTCCTACCTCGATTATGGCGCCTTCACGCCGATCCAGGTCGCGGCGACCGCCGCGCTGAACGGTCCGCAGGAGTGCGTCGACGAAATCCGCGCGCTCTACAGGGACCGCCGCGACGTACTGGTGAAGAGCATGGCCGGGGCTGGCTGGGATATTCCGAGCCCGCCCGCGACCATGTTCGCCTGGGCCCCGATCCCGCCCGCCCTGGAGCACCTGGGTTCCGTCGAGTTCTCCAAGATGCTGCTGAGCGAGGCCAAGGTGGCGGTGTCGCCCGGGGTCGCCTTCGGCGAGCGCGGCGACGGGTTCGTCCGGGTCTCCCTGGTGGAGAACCCGCAGCGTATCCGCCAAGCGGCGCGGAACGTCAAGGCCTTCCTCGGCTCCTATGGCGACGTCCTGGAGAAATCGGAGCAACGCCGGGCAGCCGCGTCTTGAGCAAGCCATTGACCATTGCCGTCGCCGGGCTCGGTACGGTGGGCGCCGGCGTTATCCGGGTGCTGGATACGCACGCCGATCTTCTGACCCGGCGTTGCGGCCGGGAACTCAAGGTGGTCGCCGTTTCCGCCCGTGACCGGTCCAAGGACCGGGGCATCGTCCTCGAGGCCTGCGAGTGGTACGACGATGCGGCCGAGATGGCCGGCAAGGCCGACGCCGAGGTGGTCGTCGAACTCATCGGCGGTGCCGGCGGCATCGCGAAATCCGTGGTCGACAGCGCGCTCGACGCGGGCCGCCATGTGGTCACCGCCAACAAGGCGCTGCTGGCGCATCATGGAACGGAACTGGCCCGCGCGGCCGAGGGCGCCGGCGTCGCATTGGCATATGAGGCGGCGGTGGCGGGTGGCATTCCGATCGTCAAGGCGCTCCGCGAGGGTTTGGCGGCCAACAGTTTCGACCGGGTCTACGGCATCCTCAACGGGACCTGCAATTACATCCTGTCGACCATGCGCGAGACCGGCCGCGGATTCGATGAGGTGCTCGCCGAGGCGCAGGAACTGGGCTATGCCGAGGCGGATCCGGCATTCGACATCGACGGCGTCGATACGGCCCATAAGCTGGCCATCCTCGCCAGCCTGGCGTTCGGCACCGAGGTCGATTTCGACTCGATCTATACCGAAGGCATCCGCCACGTCTCGCCGCTGGATTTCGAGTTCGCCGAGGAACTCGGTTACCGGATCAAGTTGCTGGGCATCGCCCGGCGCACGCCGTCGGGCGTCGAGCAGCGGGTGCATCCGTGCATGGTGCCGCTCGCCGACCCGATCGCCCATATCGAGGACGTGTTCAACGCCGTGGTGGTCGACGGTGACGCCGTCGAGACCACCATGTACGAGGGCAGGGGCGCCGGTGAGGGCCCGACCGCCTCGGCGGTGGTCGCCGATCTGGTGGATATCGCGCGCGGCCGCACGGCGCCGGCCTTCGGCGTGCCCTGCGGGGAATTGACCGCGCCGAACCCGTCCCCCATCACCCAGCGCCGGGGACGCTACTACCTGCGCCTGACGGTGGTCGACCGGCCCGGCGTATTCGCGGAAATTGCCTCGGCACTGAAGGAAAACAATGTTTCAATGGAGGCGATCATCCAGCGGGGCCGCGCGCCCGGTGAAGCGGTGGAAGTGGTGCTGACCACCCACGAAACCCGGGATGATTCGGTCGCGGCGACCGTTGACGCGATCGCCGAATCGGATGCTGTATTGGAGCCGACGCGATTGATCCGGATCGTGTCGTTCGATTAGCGGAATGCCCGTCATCGGCGGGACGATCCGGGGACGGCCTAAGGGAGGCAAGCATGCCGGAGGGGGCAACCATGTCCGTGTCTGAACAACCCATCATGCGGGACGCCAAGATGGACCGGAACCTGGCGCTGGAAGCGGTCCGGGTGACCGAGGCCGCGGCCCTCGCCGCTTCCCGCCTGATGGGCCGGGGCGACGAAAAAGCCGCCGATCAGGCGGCCGTCGATGCCATGCGCCGGGCCCTCAACTCGCTGCACATCGAGGGCACCGTCCGTATCGGCGAAGGGGAGCGGGACGAAGCGCCCATGCTCTATATCGGCGAAGAGGTCGGCGGCGGCGACGGGCCCAAGATCGACATCGCCCTCGATCCGCTGGAAGGCACCACCATCACCGCCAAGGGCGGCCCCAATGCGTTGGCGGTCATCGCCATGGCCGAGGAAGGCGGCTTCCTCAACGCGCCCGACACCTACATGCAGAAGATCGCTGTCGGCGGCGGCCTGCCGGCCGGGGTGGTCGATCTGGATGAGGATACCGGCATCAACCTGAAGAACCTGGCCAAGGCCAAGGGCGTCGACGTGCGCGACATCGTCGCCTGCATCCTCGACCGGCCCCGCCACGAGGAGATCATCGCCAAGACGCGCGAAGCCGGCGCCCGCATCTCGCTGATCGGCGACGGCGACGTTTCGGGCGTCATCGCCACCGCCCAGGCCGACAGCGGCGTCGACATCTATATGGGGGTCGGCGGCGCGCCCGAAGGGGTTCTTGCGGCGGCCGCGCTCCGTTGCATCGGCGGACAAATGCAGGGCCGCCTTGTATTCCGCAACGAGGATGAGCGCCAGCGCGGAATCCGCTGGGGCATCGAGGACTTCGGCCAGAAATACGAGCTTGACGAGCTCGCCGGCGGCGAGGTGATGTTCGCCGCCACCGGCGTCACCGACGGCGCCATGCTGCGGGGCGTCCGGCGCTACAAGGACGGCGCCACGACTCATTCGCTGGTCATGCGCTCCAAGTCGGGTACCCTCCGCTATATCGAGGGCGAGCACAACTTCACCCGCAAGACCGGATTCGATCCGGCTGACAGGTAGCCGGTGGCCGGGCGGAACGGAGACACGCTCGTTCACGGAGTCGATCGCTCCTTCTCCGGAAAGCGGTGGGTCCGGCGGCCGGGGGACGACCGTCTCGGTCTCGCCATCGCCCAGCGGCTCGATCTGCCGGAAATCGTCGGGCGGGTCCTGGCCGCCCGCGGCGTTGGGCTCGACGACGCTCCGTCCTATCTCGACCCCCGGCTCAACGCGCTGCTGCCCGATCCCTCCCATCTGATCGACATGGACAAGGCCGTGGCGCGGTTGGCCGCGGCGGTCAAGAACGGCGAGAAGATCGCCGTCTTCGGCGATTACGACGTTGACGGCGCGACGTCTTCCGCGCTGCTGCGGCGGTTTTTCCGCGGCGTCGGCACCGAGATCGAGGTCTATATCCCCGACCGGCTCAACGAAGGCTACGGCCCCAACGAACCGGCACTCCGGCGGTTGAGGGAGGCGGGTGTCGATATCGTGGTCACCGTCGATTGCGGCACCACGGCGTATGAACCCCTGGAGGCGGCGGCCGGGATGGGGCTCGACGTCATCGTCATCGACCATCACGTGGCCGAAGCCGGCCTGCCCAAGGCCCATGCCGTCGTGAACCCGAACCGCCTGGATGAGGACAGTCCTCACGGTCAACTGGCCGCGGTGGGGGTGTCGTTCCTGCTGGTGGTGGGCCTCAATCGGGCGCTGCGGGAGGCGGGCCACTATGCCGACAGGCCCGAACCCGATTTGCGCCGGTGGCTCGATATGGTGGCTCTCGGCACCGTCGCCGACGTGGTGCCGCTGACCGGCGTCAACCGGGCCTTCGTCCGCCAGGGCCTGAAGGTGCTGGCCGGGCGCGAGAACACCGGTCTTGCGGCGCTCGCCGATGCGGCGGGCGTGGATGAGGAGCCGAGCGCCTATCACCTGGGTTTCGTACTGGGGCCGCGGATCAATGCCGGGGGGCGGCTCGGCTCCTCCGATCTCGGCACCCGCCTGCTGAGCACCGAGGATGCCGTCGAGGCCGCCGAGATCGCCGGCGCGCTGGACGAATACAACCGGCAGCGCCGCGCCATCGAGGAGGGGGTGCTCCAGGCCGCCATCCGGGAAGCCGAATCCGGCCGCCACGACGGCGTCGTCCTGGTCTCGGCAAGCGACTGGCACCCGGGCGTTATCGGGATCGTCGCCGCGCGGCTCGTGGAACGGTTCGGCCTGCCCGCCTGCGTGGTCACCACCGAGGGCGGTAGGGGGCTGGGGTCCGGGCGGTCCATGGCCGGTATCGACCTCGGCGCGGCGATTATCGCGGCCCGTCAGAAGGGCCTGCTGGTCAATGGCGGCGGGCATGCCATGGCCGCCGGATTCACCGTCGATCCGGACGGGATCGGCGACTTGCGTGCGTTCCTCGCCGAGCGGCTCGCGGCGGAGGCCGCCGCGGGTGATGTGGCGCCCCGGATCACCGTGGACGGCAGCCTCGCCGTCGAGGCCGCTAACCTGGAGCTTGCCGAACATTTGGAGCGCCTGGCGCCCTTCGGCAGCGGCAACGCCGAGCCCCGCTTCGTACTCCCGGGCGTGCGGGTGGCCAAGGCCGACGTGGTGGGCGCCGATCATGTCCGGTGCATCTTCACCGGCGGCGGCTCGGCCCGGCTCAACGCCATTTCCTTCCGGACGGCGGATACGGAACTCGGCAAACGGCTGCTCAATCACGGCGGACTGCCGCTCCACGTGGCCGGCCGGGTGCGGCCCAACCGCTGGCAGGGACGGACCACCGTGCAGCTGATGCTCGACGACGCGGCGCCGGCAACGTAGAGCAGTTTGCGTCCATCCGGTATCCGACCGGGCGCTGTTGGCTCTTGATTTTCGCTCCCCGCCCAAGTAGACCCGTGCCCGGTCGCGTCCCCATCGTCTAGAGGCCTAGGACACCACCCTTTCAAGGTGGCGACACGGGTTCGAATCCCGTTGGGGACGCCATTTTCCTCCGGATGAATCGACCGATGATACCAACAGTCCCATCCGGGTAGATTTGGAGGATCATCACTGATGGCCAAATATGCAGTAAGGCCCCGCGAGAGAACCAGGGCCCCGTCGCATCCGGGCAAGACCGTCCGTGCGTCCGTCGAGGCGATGGGCCTCAGCATGGTGAAGGTCTCGGCCGCACTCGGTGTCAGCCGGCAGGCCCTCTACAACATTACGAGAGACAAGAACCCCGATGCCGTCAGCGTCGATATGGCCGTGCGGCTTGGCACGCTCTTCGATAACGGCCCGGACTTCTGGATCAATATGCAGAAGAATTACGATCTATGGCATGCCAAGCGCCGGGTAGACGTAAAGCCCATCATCCGGGCCAAGCGGGAGCTGGAAACGGCGGCGGCTAGGTGACTGGCCGCCGTTTTCCTTTATTATTAATGACTTATGATGCGGGTTTGAAGCGCCCTTGGGCTTCAACCGCTACATATTGCGATTCTACCGTCTGTAGACCACATTTTTGTTCGCTCTGAGCGGGAAAAGATTGACAATCAGCCAACTGGCCCCCATATTACTTTCACTGGTTGGATTGGATATTCGCCATTCTCTGGGCTGACGTTTTCGTCGGCCTGTGGGGTACCGATAAGGAACCCTACCCATTCGTCCGGACCACGCTGTGGGGACGGGCGCGCGACGCGGCGGCGACTTGCCGCGCCGCGGGTGCAATTGGGGAAAAACCGCTGCTCCAACTCTTCATCAAGGCGACAGGATGAAGCGTTCCGCTTTATCCGGTGATGAGGAGACAGTCATGAAAGATGACACCACCAGTAAGCGGCGGTGGCGGTCTGCTCGGAGGATTGCGGCTAAGGTTCTGAAGGTCCTGGTCCATCCGATGACAGTCAAAGTTCTCATCTTGATTGGCCGGCTCATAGTCGCGTTCGTCAAGATGGTTCGAGACTGAAGGTCGCCTCCCCAATTGATACACCAGGTGACGAAACGGAAATGGTGCCATGCTTGGGGAAGCACTTAGGTTGATCAGAGTATTTCACGATCTATCACAAAAAGATGTGGCCGATCGATTGAACGTCTCCAAGTCCTATATCTCTGAGATTGAGACTGGGCGGAAAACGCCGACGTTGGCTACGCTTGAACGTTATGCGGCGGCGTTTGATATGCCTGTTTCCAGCATACTCTTCTTCTCCGAGAACATTGGTAAGGAATCGGCAGCAGAAACAACCCGAGCGTTTGTCTCCAAAAAGATACTTGCCCTCTTGAATTTCATTGCCGAGAGGTCGGAGGCCAATCATGCCTAAACGGAAACGCTACCCACTTTCGCAGTCGGTGCTCTTTGGTATGCAATCCCGGGCCAAGCTTGCGCGGCAGTTGGGCATGTCGAGGAAGGAACTCGACAAACTCGCTAAATCGGCTGACCAGCACTACTGGGAGCGGGAGATAGAGGATGATCGGGGAAAGACCCGACATGTTGAGGTGCCTACCCACCAACTCAAGACCGTTCATACGAAGATTGCTGAATACTTGCGAAGGATAGAACCTTACGAGTTTGTCTTTTGTCCGGTAAAGGGGCGCTCGAACGTCGACAACGCGGTACGCCACGCTAAGTCGCGGGAAATTCGGTCTCTCGACATTGTTGAGTTCTATCCATCTGTGCCCTGTCGGCGAGTCTACTGGTTCTTCAACACAGTGATGCATTGCAGTTCAGACGTTTCTGCGACCCTGGCGCACTTACTTACGCGCGCAGACCGCCTGCCGACCGGCAGTCCCTCAAGCGACATCGTTGCTCACTACGCATACTACGATCTGTGGGCCGATGTATCGCAACTCGTAGAGGATGCCGGGTGCACACTCACTCTCTATATGGACGATCTGGTAATCTCTGGCGACGCTGTGTTTGACAAGCTTATCTGGGAAGTGAAAAAGCGAATTTACGCAACCGGCCTCCGGTATCACAAAGAGCGACATTATCGAAAAGGTCGCGCCGTGGTTACCGGGGTTGCCATTAGGGACGGGAGCATTGCTGCCACCCATCAGCGACATCTGAATCATTATAACTGGCGAAAAGAAGCGGCAGGGTGTGAGGATGAGGACGCGAGAAAGTTGATCGTTCAGAAGCTACAAGGTGTAGGGTCTCAGATTAATCGGATAGCTCTGATTAGCAGCCAGCTATCCTCGGATTGATCATCACCGTTCGTGGTGCGTCGGGCGACCGCGATCATCCGGTAAGGCGATCACCATTATCGTCGGCTCTAAAAAATTCTTATAATCCAATGAATTAGCCAGTTTGGTAATGAGTGCGACGGGTTGGGGGCGCCATTTTCCTCCGGTTTCACTGACCGGTTTCACTGACCGGTTTCACCGGCCGATTGCATTGAGCTGTGCGCCCGGGCGGTTACACTAGAGCGCGTCTCATGCTCGGCTCCATTCTTTCCCTGGTCTCCGCCCTGTTTTTCGGGCTGAACAACGCGGCGATGCGCCGCGGCGTTTTGACCGGCACCGCGCTCCAGGGCACTTCCGTTTCCGTTCCCATCGGCGTGCCGCTGTTCATTGTCGGGACGCTGGTCACCGGTTCGGCCGGTTTGTTTTGGGAGTTCACCGGCGAGACCTACCTTCTTCTGGTGCTGGCCGGGATCATCCATTTTACCGTTGGCCGGTATGCCAATATGAGGGCGATCAAGGCCATGGGGGGAAATTTCGTCAGGCCGGTGCAGCAGGTGAGCGTTCTGCTGGCGGTGGTGCTGGCGATCGCCATTCTCGACGAGACGCTGACCGCGCTGCGTGTCGCCGGGATCATTCTGGTCATTGCCGGACCCATATTGATGATGCCGGACCGCAAGAAGTTCCGCGCCAAGACCGAGAAGCAGAATGCCCGGCAGTCCGGCGCGGGTATCCGGTTCACGCCGAACTTCCTCACAGGCTTCGTCTTCGCGCTGATCTCGGCGGCGGCTTTCGGTACCACCCCGATCCTGTTGTCCGCCGCACTTTCCGGATTCGGGCCCTGGGCGGGGATCTCGAGCGAGGTCGTTGCGTATCTGGCCGCCACCGCCGTGGTTGCCGCGATTTGGCTCCGTCCCGGCGTTTTCGCCGAGGTGACGTCCATGTCGCGGCTCTCCTTCCGTTGGTTCGCGGCCTCCGGCGTGCTGATCGGCATCTCGCAGATGCTGCGTTTCGCCGCGCTTGCGGTCGCCCCGGTGAGCGTGGTGACGCCGATCCTGCAGACCACCACGATATTCCAGGTGATCTTTGCCTGGTTTCTGAACCGGGATCACGAGCCGTTCGGCCCTTGGGTCCTGGCCGGGATTTTTGTTTCCCTGTTGGGCGCATTCGCTTTGACCCTCAGCACCGAAATCGTTATCGCGTGGCTGGAACCGTCCCGGCAGGTGCGGGATATCCTGACCTGGACTTGGCCCTGATCGGATACGATGGGGCGAGGTCCGTTGATGCGCTAATAAGGGGAAACATGGCCGGCGATCTGAATTTCCACGAATGGGGCGTAGGCGAGCCGGTGCTCGCGGTGCACGGATTTCTGCTGGGCGGCGGGTTCTGGCGGCGGTTCGCCGAAGGCTGCCGGGATCGATTCCGCATCGTCGCGCCGGATTTGCCGGGCTTCGCCGGCAGCGGGCAACTGCCGCCCTGCCGGTCGATCGGGGAACTGGCGGCGGCGGTCCTCGGCTTCGCCGACGACCGGGGCCTGAAGACATTTCACCTCATCGGACATTCCATGGGCGGCTGTATCGTCCAGCAGATGGCCCTCGATGCAGGGGACCGGATCCGGAAACTGGTCGTCTATTCCTCGTCGGCGGGCGTCGTCCGCTCGACCCGGGGCGCGGCCTCCGCGCGCAGCCCCGAAGAGCGTCTGGCGGTGCTGGAGAGGGAAGGCGTGGACGGTCTACGGCGGTGGATGGCGCCCTACTGGTTCGCCGCCGGCGAAGCGAGCCCGTACCTCGAAGAGGCCGTCGCCTGCGGCCGCGGCGGATCGCCGGAGGCGGCCAGGCTCGGCCCCCGGTACATGACGTCCTGGGATATCCATGACCGCCTGGGCGAGATTACGCCGCCGACGCTGGTTATCGGCGGCGATACGGATCATACCTTCACCGTCGAGGCAATGGCGGCGGTTGCCCGGAACGTCCGGGACGGCAGCCTGTGCGTCCTCCCCAACGCCGCGCATTGCGCGCACATGGAATGCGGCGCCGTTTTCGACGACGTGGTCCGGGCGTTCCTGAGCGACGGCTAGGACCGCGCCCATGCGCCTTACGGAATGTGGCTGTAGACGACCGCCAGGTCGGAACGCCCGCCGCCGCCGTGGCGGTACACCCGGGCCAGCCCCACAGCGGCGCAATCGCCAAACGCGTCACAGCCGATCGCGCCGGTAATTCCCCGGAACCCCGAAACCGCCGTCAACCGCGCACGAAGGGCCGCGCGATCGATATGGAGCGTTTCGCCCGCCGCCACCGCGACCTCCGCGATGGCGTGGAGCAGCAGCGTCGCCGCATCGTAGGCGTACGCGAAATAGGCGGATTCGGGCTCCTCCCCCCAACGATCACGGTAGGCGGCGAGCAGCCCGCCGTGGTCTCTGCCGGTCGCCTCGTTGGCCGTCCCGGGGAAGTCGAGCGGCGGGCCCGAAATATACATCCCGGCGGATTCGGGAATTGCCAGAAACTCAGGTTCGGGCAGCGCGTTGCCGCCGATCAGCGGCAACCCGGCAAGGCCGGGAATGGCGCGCGCCTGGCGAATCATGTGTCCCGCTTCCGCCGGAAACAGCGGCAGAAAGACGCCGTTTGGCTTGGCGGCGGCCAGCCGGGCGAGAACCGGGGCCATGTCGGTCGCGCCCTTGTCGACCGCCGCTACGGTGACGGTGCCGCCAAGCGCCTCGAACGCGGCCTTGAACGCCTGCACCAAGCCCATCGTGTAGGGATCGCCGTCGTGTATGGCGGCGACCCGGCCGAGATCCAATTGGCCGTACGCGAAGTGGGCGACCGCCAGCGCTTCCTGAAGA
>JAJDXO010000031.1 GCA_022823235.1 Rhodospirillales bacterium | reverse complement strand
TGTCGCCTTCAGGTCGAGTTCGTCGGCTTGGTGCTGGGCGAAATAGCCGGCTTTGAGTTTCCTGGGGCGGCGCATCCTGCCGTCCAGGCAATCGAGCCGTCCCGCCAGCAGCTTGACCAGGGTCGACTTGCCGTTGCCGTTGGCGCCAAGGAGCGCGATGCGGTCCTCCATGTCGATGCGGAGATCGAGATCCCGCAGCACGGCTTTCCCGTCGTAGCCGACGGCAACCCCGTCCATGGTGATCAGGGGCGGCGGTGCGGGATCCGGACTGGGAAACTCGAACGTGGCGGTGCGCTCCTCCATGACCGAGGCGATGGGTTCCATCCGCGCCAGCATTTTGAGGCGGCTCTGGGCCTGACGGGCCTTGGTGGCCTTGGCCCGGAACCGGTCGACGAAGGCCTGGATGCGGCGCTGTTCCGCCAGTTGCCTGGCGCGAAGGCCGGCTTCCCGGGCCAGCCTTTCCCGGCGGGTTTTCTCGAACGTGTCATAGCCGCCGCGGTAAGCGGTGAGCTTCCGGCCGTGCAGATGAACGATCCCGTCGGCGACCTGGTTCAGGAGCGTTCGCTCGTGGCTGATCACCACCAGGGTGCCCGGCCACGAAGCGAGATAACTCTCGAGCCACATCGTCGCCTCAAGGTCCAAGTGATTGGTGGGCTCGTCGAGGAGCAACAGATCGGGCCGGGCGAACAGCGCGCCGGCAAGCGCCACCCGCATCCGCCAGCCGCCCGAATATTCCGCGCACGGGCGCCGTTGGGCCGCCTCGTCGAAGCCGAGACCGGCGAGGATCGCCGCCGCCCGGGCCGGGGCGGTATGGGCGTCGATGTCGGCAAGCCGGGTATGGATCTCGGCGATGCGATGGGGATCGGCCGCAATCCCGGCTTCGGCGGTCAGCGCGGCCAACTCGGCATCCGCCGCCAGCACGGTGTCGAGCAGGCTCCCGGGCCCGCCGGGCGCCTCCTGGGCGACGGTTCCGACGCGGGCCCGGCCGAGCACCGATACCTCGCCGTCATCCGGGGAAATCTCTCCGGTGATCAGGCGGAACAGCGTGGTCTTGCCGACCCCGTTGCGCCCGACGAGGCCGACCTTCCGTCCCTTGGCCACGGAAACCGTGGCGTGATCGAGAAGCGTCCGCCCGCCGATCCGGTAGGTAAGGCCGTTGATCTGGAGCATGGGGCGGCCGCGCGGCCTAGAACCGCGGGCTCACGTCGCGAAAGGACGCCAGCAGTTCGTCGAATTCGTCGCGGGCCGGAAATTGGGGAAACTCCCGGATGACGTTGTCCGGGGCATGAATCAGGAACCCGGCGTCGGCTTCGCCCAGCATGGTGGTGTCGTTATAGGAGTCGCCGGCGGCATAGACCGTGTAGTTGAGCGCCTTGAACGCTTTGACCGCCTCGCGCTTGTGGTCCTTCATCCGCAGATTGTAGCCGGCGATCCGGCCGTCTTCGGCGACGGTCAGGCGATGGCAAAACAGCGTCGGCCAGTCCAGTTGCCGCATCAACGGCTCGGCGAAGTCGTAAAACGTGTCCGACAGGATCACCACCTGAAACAGGGTTCGGAGTTCGTCGAGAAACTCCCGTGCGCCGGGCAGGGGGCCGAGCCCGGCGATCACCTCCTGGATGACCGGCAGCTTGATCCCATGCTCGTCCAGGATCCTCAGCCGCTGGGTCATCAGCACGTCGTAGTCGGGAATATCGCGGGTGGTGGCCCGGAGTTCCTCGATCCCGGTGCGTTCGGCCACCCCGATCCAGATTTCCGGGACCAGGACACCCTCCATATCGAGGCAGACGACTTCCAACGAGCTTCTCCGGAGATCAATTCAGGGGACCCGAAACGCCGCGGGGTATAACACATCAGGGACGGAAACCAATCCCCGAGTTTGGGACGGGAATATAAAATACACTAAAGTTTTTGTGTATTAATAATTTATTCCAATTAAATATTGTGAATAAAGAACATATCACCTATATCAACCGTGAAATATGCAGGGCCGCATCGGCTCTATAGGGGAAAATATATGTCCGCAGCCGTTCCAGCCTTTGCCGAAAGCCAACTGGCGTTCTTCCAATCACCGGCCTTCGAACTCAACCCGAGCGGTCACGCGCCGCTCGCCGGACGGGTGTGTTTCTCCACCTCCCTGCCGACCCGGGCCGAGATCGAGGTCAGCGACGGCGACCGGACGTGGCGCATCCCCACCGGCGGCGAATTCGTGCCGCGCCATGAGCATGTCGTCCTGGGCATGCGGCCGGGCCGCGCCCACACCTTGACCGTGGCGGCCGTCGACGAATACGGCGGGCGGATCGAAGGCGGCGAGGTGTTTGAATTCGAGACCGATCCCCTGCCCGAGGATTTTCCGCGCTTCGAGGTGAGGGTCGGCAAGCCCGGCCGCATGGAACCCGGCTTCACCGTCTTCGGGATCCGGAAGTCGGCGTTCTCGGGCGCCAAGTATTATGGCGTCATCGTCGCGCTGGACGCCGAGGGCGAAGTGGTCTGGTATCGGGACGTCGGCCATACCACCGGCGACATCATCCGGGCGCGGAACGGCAACATCATCTATCTGTCTTTCGACCATAAGGCGGTCGAGCTGGACATGCTCGGCAATCAGGTGAACCACTGGGCCGCCGCCCGGCGCTGGCCCGATCTGCACCGGGACGGGACCGCCGTGCCGGTCGATGCCGAAGCGTTTCACCACGAGATATTCGAGACCGAAGACGGCAATTTCCTCGTGCTCTCCATCGAGGTGCGGGAATATCGGGACTACCCGGCAAGCGAGACCGACCCCGACGCCCGGCCCCGGCCGGCCAACGCCGTCGGCGACGTGGTGGTGGAGTTCAACCGCGAGGGACGGGTGCTCAATGAGTGGAAGCTCCTGGACATCCTCGATCCGTACCGTTTCGGCTATGACTCCCTCGGCGGTTACTGGGAGCAGAAGGGGATTCCGGATTCCTGCGATTGGAGCCACACCAACGCCGTGGTCCACGACACCCGGGACGACTCGCTGATCCTCTCGGTCCGGCACCAGGATGCGGTGATCAAGATCGACCGCGCGTCCGGCCAAGTGAAATGGATCCTCGGCACCCCGGACGGCTGGCGCGAACCCTGGGCGGGCAGGGTGCTGAAACCCGAAGGCCCGCTGGAATGGCAGTTCCACCAACACAATTCCGTCATCACGCCGCAAGGCACGCTGATGCTGTTCGACAACGGCAACTATAGGGCCCGGCCCTACGAGGAGAAGCTGCCCGCCGACAGGAACTACTCGCGCGTCGTCGAATACGACATCGACGAGGAGGCGATGACGGTGCGGCAGGTGTGGTCCTACGGCGGCCCGGGCGAGGAGGCCTACTACTGCCCGTTCATCTGCGGCGCCGAGGCGCTGCCCGTGACCGGCAATGTGCTGGCCTGCTTCGGCGGACTGCTCGGCGATAAGGACGGCGGCGTTTCGGAAGACCCGGGCCGGGGAATCGGTTCGGCGCGGATCGTCGAGGTAACCCACGACGACGACCCGGAGGTGTTGTTCGAGCTGTTCCTCGATCAGCGGGACGAGAATAAAGGCTGGGACGTCTATCGGGCGGTCCGGTTCGCCAGTCTCTACGGTTGACTTGTGTCTTAGGCCGCGGCGCCGGTAATCAGCCGGAAGACATCCTCGAACATTTCGGCGGTCAGCCGCCCCGTATTGGTGTTGTAGCGGGAGCAGTGATAACTGTTCACCAGCCTGTAGCCGGGCAGGGGATGTTCGGCGGCATGACCGAACTTGCAGGCGCTCTTCCTGAGCCCGAGGGAGGCGAGAACAGCCCCGTGGGCCAGCGCACCCAGCGCCAGAACCGTCTTGAGGTTCGGCATCGCCGAGATCTCGGCGGCGAGGAATTCCCCGCAGGCCCTCACCTCGGCGCCGACCGGCTTATTGGCCGGCGGGACGCAGCGAACCGCATTGGTGATCCGGCAATTCTCGAGGGTCAGCCCGTCATCGGGGTCGGCCCCGAACCGGCCCCTGGCGAACCCGAACTTGATCAGGGTCGGATAGAGCAGGTCGCCCGCATAGTCGCCGGTGAACGGCCGGCCCGTGCGGTTGGCGCCCTTGAGCCCCGGGGCCAACCCGACAATCAGCATCTCGGCATCCAGGGGACCGAAGGCGGGGACCGGCCGGTTGAAAAAATCCGGGTGGGCCGTCCGGTTGGCCGCACGAAAATCCGCGAGCCGCGGACACAGTCCGCACTCCGGCGAAGGTTCGAGATCGTCGGTCATTTCAGGTCTGGATGGGAGCAGGCCTAGGCCGCGCCGGCAACCTCTTCGTCGGGGCCTGGTTCATCGTCGTCGTCGTACTCAGGACCGAATTCGTCATCCTCCAGCGGACCGTTGTCCCGGGAGATGGCGTCCTTGAGGTCCAGGAGTTCGACGAAATAATCGGCCTGCCGGCGCAGCTCGTCGGCAACCATGGGCGGCTTGGAGCGGACCGTGGAAACGACGGTGACACGGGCGCCATGACGCTGGGTGGCTTCGACCAAACGGCGGAAATCACCATCGCCGGAGAAGATCACCACATGATCCAGGTGCTCGACCATCTCCATCACGTCGACGGCGAGTTCGATATCCATGTTCCCCTTGATCTTCCGCCGGCCCGCCGTATCGGTGAACTCCTTGGTCGGCTTGGTGACCATGGTGTAGCCGTTGTAGTCGAGCCAGTCGACCAGCGGCCGGATGGGCGAATATTCCTGATCCTCGACCAAGGCGGTGTAATAGAAGGCGCGCACCAACCGCCCCTGGCCGGCGAAGACCTTGAGCAGCAGCTTGTAATCGATATCGAAACCAAGCGCCCGCGCCGCGGCGTACAAATTGGAGCCGTCAATGAACAGCCCAATCCGTTCCTCGGGGTAAAAATTCATAATAAATCCTTTTTTATCAATTATTTGTTTATTGAATCTCACACATATTCTCAG
The DNA here is from genome assembly GCA_022823235.1 of Rhodospirillales bacterium. Classification (GTDB taxonomy): domain Bacteria; phylum Pseudomonadota; class Alphaproteobacteria; order Rhodospirillales; family UBA2165; genus JAJDXO01. The sequence continues at coordinate 95,388 of JAJDXO010000031.1, read as the reverse complement.
GGTGAATTTACCCCGGACAGAGTATAACAAACATCGATCACCCTGACCCGGGGAGTATACCGACATCCCAATCCGGCACAATTTGTTCGGGGACCCTACAGTCGTGATATATCGGCATGTCCATATTTCGGACACGATGGTACAAGAGCGGACATGATACTCATCGGTCTCGGCGCGAACCTTCCAAGCCCCGCGGGCCCGCCCCGGACGAGCTGCGAGGCGGCGCTCGACCGGCTGTCCCGTCTGGCCGCCGGGACGGTCCGGGTTTCCCGGTTCTACCGCTCCCGGCCCGTTCCGGCGTCCGATCAGCCCGACTTCGTCAATGCCGTCGCGGCGCTCACGACGGAGATGACGCCGGAAACGCTTCTGCAAACCCTGCTGACGGTCGAGCGGCAGTTCGGGCGGGTTCGCGGCGCGCCCAATGCCGCACGGACCCTCGATCTGGATTTGCTGGATTTCGATGGTTTGATTCGCGCCGGCAGTGGCCTTCAACTGCCCCATCCGAGAATGACGTCCCGGGCCTTCGTCCTGCTTCCCCTGGCGGAAATCGCCCCGGAATGGCGGCACCCGCAATCGGGCCGAACCGCCGGCCAACTGCTCGCCCGGCTGAATGACGAACAAGTCGTTGTTCCCATGGACTAAATCACCGCGTCGGGACGCAGGGCCAACACAGGGCCGGACGCAGGGAATGACTTGCCTTTGTCAACCCCAGGCATATATATTCTGCGCCTCGAATCGACCGGCCCGGATTGCGCGGCCGGTCATCTGTCTGGAGAGCATTGAATGGCCCGGGTTACCGTCGAAGATTGTATCGAGAAAGTCTCCAACCGGTTTGAACTGGTGATGCTTGCCGCCCACCGGGCGCGGGCATTGTCGTCGGGCGCCCAGTTGACGGTCCACCGGGACAACGACAAGAACCCGGTTGTCGCGCTTCGCGAGGTCGCCGACGAGACCATCGATCTAGGCGAGGTCGAGGAATCCCTGGTCAAGGGTCTTCAGAAGCACGTCGAGGTCGAAGAACTCGAAGAAGAAGAAATGGAGTTGCTCGCCGGCGACGCCTATACGGGCGAATTGATGCCGCCCATGGAACCCTCAACCGTTCCGGTTGATGACGCCGAAAGCGCTCCCCCCGTTTCGCCGGCGGCGGCGGAAGACGACGGCGGCGAAGCGGCGGCCGGTGCCCCTGATTTCAGCGGCCAAGATATCGTCGATGAGGAGTAATGGGCCGGTCTCCGCTTAGGGACCGATCCCCTGCGCCCGGAATCGGCGGCGGACTGAATTCCGGGGCAATCTTTTCTTCATGGCTTGAATTTATCATGATTCCCCAACGGGACGTTGGAGGAGCGTCATGATCCGTCAGTTCGAACTGGTTGAACGGGTACGCGCCTACGACCGCATGGTCGATGAGGACGCGCTCAATCGCGCCTATGTGTTCGCCATGAAGGCGCACGGCTCGCAAAAGCGCGCTTCGGGCGATCCCTATTTCTCTCACCCGATCGAGGTCGCGGGCATCCTCACCAACTACAAGCTGGACGGCGATTCCATCGTCACCGCGCTGCTGCACGATACCATCGAGGACACCGACACCACCCGCGGCGATATCGCCGAGCAGTTCGGCGAGGAGATCGCCCAGCTGGTCGAAGGGGTGACCAAACTCACCCAGATCGAGCTGCAATCGGACCACACCTCGCAGGCGGAGAATTTCCGCAAGCTGGTGCTCGCCATGTCCGAGGACATCCGGGTTCTCCTGGTGAAGCTGGCCGACCGGCTCCACAACATGCGGACGCTGATCCACATCCGCGATCCCGACAAACGGCGCGCCATCGCCCTCGAAACCATGGAGATCTACGCGCCGCTCGCCGAACGCATCGGCATGCACGAACTGCAGAACGAGCTCGAGGACCTGTCGTTCGCCGAACTCAATCCCGATGCGCGGGAATCGATCCTCGCCCGCCTCGAATTCCTCCGCGAGCAGGGCGGCGACATCGTCGACCGGATCATCGATGAGCTGAAGACGACCCTGCAGACGTCGAAGCTCAGGGCCGAGGTCATCGGCCGCGAGAAGAAACCCTATTCGATCTGGCGAAAGAGCCAGCGCAAGAACATCTCCTTCGAGCAGCTGGCCGACATCATCGGCTTCCGGATCGTCGTCGACACCGTCGAAGACTGCTATCGGGCGCTCGGCATCATCCACGGCACCTATCCGGTGGTTCCGGGACGCTTCAAGGATTACCTCTCGACCCCCAAGCCCAACGGCTACCAGTCCCTGCATACGGGCGTCATCGGCCCGCACCAGCAGCGGATCGAAGTTCAGATCCGCACCCGGGACATGCACGAAATCGCCGATTTCGGCGTCGCCGCGCACTGGCGCTACAAGCAGGGCGGGGATCGCACCGCGGGGCGGCAATACCGCTGGATGCGGGAGCTCCTGGAAATCCTCGAGCACGCCGCGACACCGGAGGATTTTCTCGAACACACGAAACTCGAGATGTTCCCCGATCAGGTATTCGTCTTCTCGCCCAAGGGCGACGTCATCGCGCTGCCCATCGGCGCAACGCCGGTGGATTTCGCCTATGCGGTGCACTCGGAGGTCGGGGACACCTGCGTCGGCACGCGGATCAACGGCAAGATCATGCCGCTTCGGACGGAGCTCGCGAACGGCGACCAGGTCGAGATCATCACCTCGGCCGCTCAGACCCCGTCGCCCCTGTGGGAGAACTTCGTCGTCACCGGCAAGGCCCGGGCCAGCATCCGCCGGTTCGTGCGGATGAAGCAGCAAGAGGAATACACATCCCTCGGCCGGGCCATCCTGGAGCGCACCTTCGACAAGGAAGGCTATGAACTGTCGGACAAGGCGCTCGGCGAAGTGCTGACGGTATTCGCCCTCGATACGCCGGATGCACTGTGCGCCGAGGTGGGGGCCGGCCATCTCACGGCGCGGCAGGTCTTCGAGGCGGTCTTCCCGGGCGCGCGCGCCGAAGGCGACGAGGACAACATCGTTTCCCTGTCGCAGGTCCGCGACAAGCTGAAGCCCGACGGCGCCGGATCGGTGCCGATCAAGGGATTGATCCCCGGGATGGCGGTCCACTTCGCGGTTTGCTGTCACGCGCTTCCCGGCGACCGCATCGTCGGCATCGTCACCAAGGGCCGGGGCGTCAACATCCACACCATCGACTGCGGCATCCTGGAGGAATTCGTCGATACGCCGGAACGCTGGCTTGACGTGTCGTGGGAGGAAGAGGCGACGCAGGGCGCGGGGCACGTGGGCCGGATCGAAGTGGTGATGACCAACGAACCCGGAACCCTCGGCGAACTGTCGATGATCATCGGGCGCAACGGCGGCAATATTTCAAACTTGAAAATAACCCACCGAAGCACCGATTTCTTTGAGATGTCGATCGATGTGGAGGTGCGTGATTTGAAGCACCTGACGAATATAATCGCGGCGCTTCGCGCCGCGCCGGTGGTCAACTCCGTCGAGCGCGCCCGTGGATGATCAGGGGATGATCAGGGGATGACCAGGGGCTGATCAGGGACTGGAATTGAGGGGCCGGCTTCGGGGCCGGTGGAGAGATACGACATGTTTCGGCGGCGACAACGGCGCTCACCGGTAGACCAGATCAGGAACGCCTTTTGGCCGAGCATCGGCTGGCGGCGGACCGCGGTCTATCTCGGCCACCGCATGGCCCGCCTGAAGGGCAGTCCCCATTCGATCGCCGTCGGCTTTGCCTATGGGGCCGCGGTCTCGTTTACGCCGTTCATCGGACTGCACCTGGTGGCCAGCGCCTTCCTGGCCTGGATCACCCGCGGCAACATCCTGGCCGCCTGGATCGGAACCCTGGTGGGCAATCCCTGGACCTTTCCCATCATTTGGGTCTGGATTTACCAACTCGGCCGCCTCATGGGGTTCGGCGAACACCCGAACGGGGACAGCCCCAATTTCACCGCCCTGTTCGGCAACATGGTGAAATCGATGCTGCAGGCCGATTTCCAGTATCTCCAGGACTCCGCATGGCCGATTTTCGGGGCCATGCTGATCGGCAGCATCCCGACCGCAATCGTGGCCTGGATCGCCAGCTACTATATCGCCCGCGGCCTGCTCGGCGGATATAAGGCCGCCCGCGCCGCCCGCCGGAATAAGATACTTGCCGCCCGCCGCGACCGGCAGGCGCACCAGACGGAGAACACGGCATGAGCCGGTATTTGCGGCTGGGCGTGAACATCGATCACGTCGCCACCATCAGGAACGCCCGGGGCGGCGAGCACCCGGACCCGGTGAAGGCGGCCACGGCGGCCGCCGCCGCGGGGGCCGACGGGATTACCGCCCACCTCCGCGAAGACCGGCGGCACATCTCGGACGGCGATATTTCGCGCCTGATGGCGGAGATCGACCTGCCCCTTAATCTCGAGATGGCGGCCACGGACGAGATGCTCGACATCGCGCTGCGCCATAAGCCGCACGCGGCGTGCATCGTCCCGGAGAAGCGGGAAGAGATCACCACCGAGGGCGGTCTGGACGCCCGGCGGCTGCTGGACCACCTGGCGCCGGTGGTCGGCGAATTGTCCCGTGCCGGGATTCGGGTCTCCCTGTTCATCGAGGCGGACCCGGCGCAGCTCGACGCGGCCGTTTCCCTCGGCGCCCCGGTGGTCGAGATTCATGCCGGCGCCTACTGCGAGGCGGCCGGGCCTGCGCGGGCGCGCGAACTCCGACGGATCGTCGAGGCGGCGGCCTATGCGGAAGACCTGGGGCTCGAATGTCACGCCGGCCATGGGCTCGGTTTCGACACGGTCGGCCCCATCGCCGAAATCGAGAGCATCGTCGAGCTCAATATCGGCCATTTCCTGATCGGCGAGGCCATATTCGGCGGCCTCGACAGCACCATCAAACGGATGCGCGCCCTGATGGACAACGCCCGGGCCAGCGCGGCCGGAGACCGGACCGCGTGATCATCGGCATCGGCAACGACCTGATCGACATCCGGCGGATCGAAAAGACCCTCGACCGGTTCGGCGACCGGTTCGTCCGGCGCTGCTTTACCGAGACCGAGAGGAAGAAATCCGACAAGCGGCGGCTCCGCGCGGCCAGCTACGCCAAACGCTATGCCGCCAAGGAGGCGTGCTCCAAGGCGCTCGGCACCGGCTTCCGCAAGGGCGTTTTCTGGCGCGACCTGGGCGTGGTCAACCTGCCGGGCGGCAAACCCACCATGGAACTGACCAACGGCGCCCGGGACCGGCTGGACGAAATAATTCCCGACGGCATGGACGCCCGGATCGATCTCACCATCACCGACGAGTACCCCATGGCCGAAGCGACGGTGATCATCTCCGCGGTCCCCAAATGATGACTCCCTCCCCCTCGAAGGGGGAGGGCCGGGGTGGGGGTGAATCTTGAAATGGGTGGAGGGTGATATGGAAATTCCCCCTCACCCAGCTACGGCTAGGCTCGCGTCGCTCGCCAACCCACCGCGTCCCTCTCCCACCGGGGGAGAGGGAACGTACGGCAAAAACCGGTCGGGTTTTCAAGTACTACAACGCGGTATTCGGCAACCACAGCGCCAGCGGGGAATATAGAAGCAACAGAACCAGCAGTACCGCCTGAGCCACGACGAACGGCATTACGCCCTTGTAGATGGTCATGAGCGGCACGTCGCTCGCCATGCCTTTCAGGACGAAGACGTTGATGCCCATGGGCGGGGTTATGAGCGCGAGTTCGACCACGACGACGATCACGATGCCGAACCAGACGGGATCGAATCCCAAACCGACGACCAGGGGAAAAAAGACCGGGATGGTCAGCAATATCATCGCCAGCGTGTCCAAAACGGCGCCGAGGACGATATAGATGAGCAGGATCACGATCATCATCCCCATGGGCGTCAACGAGAGCCCGGCCATCATTTCCTCGATCATCGTCGGAACCTGCGCCAGCGCCATGAAGTTCTTGAAGATGATGGCGCCGATCAGCAGCGTGAAGATCATCGCCGTCGTGCGTACCGTATCGAGGAGTGCGTCCATGAAGGTCCTGCGGTTCATGCGGCCGCCAAAAAGCCCGAGGAGCCAGGCGCCGACGGCGCCGATGCCCGCCGCTTCGGTCGGCGTGAAGACGCCGAGATAAATTCCGCCCAGCACGATCGCGAACAGCACGAGCGTGCCGCCGACTTTTTTGAATGCCGCGCGCTTTTCGGCGGCGGTCGACGATTCGCCGGGCGGACCCATGGACGGCCGGGCAAACGTCACCGCCCAAACGACGATCAGAAACAGCAGCACCAGGACAATGCCCGGAATGACGCCGGCCAGGAACAAATCGCCGATACTGGTTTCGGTGAGAATGCCGTAGAGCACCATGATGACGCTGGGCGGGATGAGAATCCCGATCGTCCCGCCGGCGGCGATCACCCCGGTCGCCAACTGGTCGCTATAGCCGTAGCGTCTCATTTCCGGCAGCGCGACCTGGCTCATGGTGGCGGCGGTGGCGAGGGACGATCCGGAGATGGCGCCGAAAGCGCCGCAGGCGCCGACGGTCGCCATGCCCAGACCGCCGCGGCGTCCGCCCCACCAGGTGTTGAACGCGCTGTACAGATCGCCGCTCAGTCCGGCGCTGGTCGCGAAGAAACCCATCAGAACGAACAGCGGGATGACGCTGAGTTCGAAGTTGAGGGCGGTCTCGAACACGGTCTGTCCCAGGAGCGAGAGGGCCGCGTCGGGCGAGATGATGACCAGCATGCCGAGGAACCCGGCGAGGGCCATCGCAAACCCGATATGCATGCCGAACGCCAGAAAAACGAACATCAGCCCGGTGACGAGCAAAGCGGCGATCTCGGCGCTCATGGATCGCTGCGCCGCCGGGAATTGTTTTCGCTAAACAGGGATAAGCCGGCGCGGCGGAGATGGAGCAGCAGTCCGGCGACCATCGTGAAACTGCACGCCGCCATAGCCAGCGCGACGATCCAGACCGGCAGGCCCAGCACCTGGGTTTCGTTCAACTCCCGGGTCTGGTCGAGCGCAACCACCCAAAGCTGCCAGCACATCAGCGCCGCTATGGTCAGGCTCAGGACATGAACGACGATGTTCACCAGCGCCTGAAGCCGCCGGGGCATAATCCGCGTCAGCACGTCGACGCGAATATGGCCCTCCTCGAACGTCGTCAGGCCAATTCCGAGAAACACCAGCAGCCCCATCATCAGCAGGATGATTTCGACGGAACCGGTAATGGGCCGATTGAGGACAAAGCGGCCGGTCACGTCGATAAACGTGATGTACATCATCAGGGCGAGAACGATCGCCGCCCCGACCGCCAAGACGTACGAGACACGCCCGACGAACCGGCCGGCCGGACCCGGTGGAGGGGGTATTTCCATATCACCCTCACCCATCTCGTTCACCCTCACCCCAACCCTCTCCCAGTGGGAGAGGGGGGCCTGCCGTGGGTTCCCTCTCCCCGGCGGGGAGAGGGACAGGGTGAGGGGGACACTACTCGTACTTCTTGACCGTCTTCCTCAGATCGGCGAGCGATGCCTTGCCGTCGAGGCCCGCGGCGTTCGCCTTCTTGACCCAGCCTTCCGCGAAGAAGGATGTGACGGTGCGCAGCTTGGCCGTATCCGCATCGCTCAAAACGACGATCTTGTTGCCGTTCGCAACGGCCGCTGCTTTCGCCTTCGCTTCAACGGCGTCCCAGCGTTGTCCGATGAATTTGGACCCCGACAGCCCATTGGCGGAAAACGCCTTCTGCTGCGCCGGCGTCAGGCCGTCCCAGGCCTTGTTGCTCATCGCTACCCAGAACGCCGTGGAATACAGGCCGTTCGGGATCACCAGATGATGGGTCGTCAATTTGGTGAGCCGGAATCCGGCCAGGCCTTCCCATGGAAACTGCGTCGCGTCGACCGTGCCGCGCTGGACCGCCTCGGTGACGCCGCCCGGCGGAATGAACACGGGCGCGGCGCCGAGCCGTTTGAGAATTTCGATCCCGGTACCGCCGGCCCGCACCTTGAGCCCCTTCAAATCGCCGAGCCCGTTGAGCGGCTTTCGGGAATGGTAAAGGAAGGGAGCATGGGTGAACGCGGCAATCAGTTTGGCGTCATGAAATTCCTTTTCCGCCAGCCCGGTGCGTGCGTACCAGTCCCACATCGCCGCCGACCCCGAGGTCGCGTTCTTGAGGGTAAAGGGAACTTCGATCGCCCGATAGAGCTGGAAGCGTTTGGGCGTGAACGCCGCGACCCCGAAGGCGATGTCGGCGATGCCTTTCTTGACCAGGTCATACTGGCCCGGCGCCTTGGCGAGGGGCGCTTTCATCAAGTTGATTTTGACCGAGCCCCCCGACGCTTTTTCGATTTGGGCCGCCCATGCCGGGATCGACTTTTGCATATGGTGAACCGGCGGCAGCCAATTCGCCATGCGGAGATCCTTCGTTTGAGCGGTGGCGCCGCCCGAACCGCCGATCGCCAAACCGGCGGCAACTGCGAGGGCCGGCGCGTGGGCGGGCCTGAATGTCGAGATCCTGATCATTTCACTCCTCCCTGTAAGGTCTTGCGTAGAGATTGACGGATTTAAGGCGAAAAATAAGACTATAACCCGTTGCTCGGCCGCCGCAGGGTCCGCCAGATGTGGGACGCCGGCGTGTTGTCGTTGCCGAGGCCTTCCTCGGGCGCGTGGAAGTGGTCGGCCAGCACGTCCTCGAACTCATCCCACTCCAGGACCATACTGTGGTCGAAGGCGTAGTGATCGTTCTTGCAGATCTCCAGGGCCGAGCCGTACCACTTGTGGTTCCGGGCGTATTCGTAATCCCGCTTGATGTAGTCCTCGGGCTCGTAGCCTTCGCCGAAGAATTTGATGTAGAGCTCGGGATACTCGTAGCCGTTCTCGGGATCGGCGAAGAAGCGGACGCACTGGTGATAGCGGATCGCCCAGGCGACCTCTTCGTCCACATAGGGCCCGATCATCGCCGCGCCCCAATAGCCGTGGTCCGAGCGGATGAAGCTGGAGACGGCCAGATCGTGGAGCAGGCAGGCCAGGATCATCTTGCCGGAGACGCCGTTCCCGCGGGCCAGCCGGGCGCTCTGCAGCAGGTGCTGCTGACCGCCGACGGCGAACCGGCAGCGGACGAAGTCGAGCAGGCCGGGTTTGTCGGGCATCGCCGGAAGGCGCGGATCGTCGCCCATGAAGACCGTCTTGCCGGGTTTCAGTTGGCCGCCGCCCCGGCGGTAATCCACGTGTTCGCCCTGGCCCAGATCGTAGAGGTTCTGGCGCAGGAAGATCTTGTTCTCGAGCTCCTCGATCGCCGCTTCCTCGGCTTCGTCGGCGAGTTCGGACAACGTCCGTGTCATGTCAGCCGCTCGAAGGCCATGGCGGTGGCCTCGCCGCCGCCGATGCAGAGCGAGGCGACCCCGGTCTTGAGGTCCCGCTCCGCCATGGCGGACAGGAGCGTGACGATGATGCGCGCGCCGGATGCGCCGACGGGATGGCCGAGGGCGCACGCGCCGCCCCGGACGTTGACCGTTTCGCGGTCGAGATCGAGATCGCGCATCGCCGCCATGGTCACCACGGCGAAAGCCTCGTTGATTTCCCAGAGATCGACGTCCTCCCTGGTCCAGCCGAGCTTTTCCAGCAGCCGGTTGATGGCGCCGATGGGGGCGGTGGTGAACCAGGCCGGCTCGGCGGCGTAGGTGGAATGTCCGAGAATGCGGGCGAGCGGCGTCAGGCCCCGCTTCTCCGCCTCGCGCTCGCTCATCAGCACCAGCGCCGCGGCGCCGTCCGAGATCGACGACGAATTGGCCGCCGTCACCGAGCCGTCTTCGGCGAAGGCGGGCCTGAGCGTCGGAATCTTGTCGGGCCGCGCATTGCGGGGCTGCTCGTCGGTCTCGATGGTCTCCTCCGATTTGCGCGTCTTGACCGTCACCGGGGTGATCTCATCGGCCGCCGCGTCCGTTGCGGCGAGGGCCCGCTCGAGCGACGTGATGGCGAATTCGTCCTGCGCCTCCCGGGTGAATTGGTAGTGCTTGGCGGTTTCCTCGGCGTAGGCGCCCATCAGCCGGCCCGGCTCGTAGGCATCCTCCAGCCCGTCCAGGAACATGTGGTCCTGCATCCGGGCCGAGCCCATCTTGGTGCCGGCGCGGACGCCGAGCATCAGGTGGGGCGCATTGGTCATGCTCTCCATCCCGCCGGCGACCACCACATCCGCCGACCCGGCCGCGATCAGGTCATGTCCGAACATGGCCGCCTTCATGCCCGATCCGCACATCTTGTTGATGGTGGTGCAGCCGACGCGGTCGGGGATACCGGCGCCGATGCTCGCCTGGCGGGCCGGCGCCTGGCCCTGGCCCGCCTGCAGCACGTTGCCGACGATCACTTCGTCCACATCCACGGGTTTCATCCCGCCGCGCTCGAGGGCGGCTTCGATGGCCGCGGCGCCGAGCTTCGGGGCAGGCAGGGGAGCAAGCTCGCCCAGCAGTCCGCCCATGGGCGTGCGGGCGGCGGACGCGATAACGATGGGATCCGGCGCGGTCATGGCAATCTGCATCAGGCCACGGTGGCCCGCCCGCGGATCAGGGCAATCCCCGTCGCCCCCCACAACAGCGGCAAGGCGGCATCGACGATGATCCAGACCAGCGAGACGGTTTCCGGGGGGATGGCCGTAAACCCGGGGCTCAGCAGGTTGAACCAGTTCCAGAAGAACAGGATGCCGACGAACAGGAGCCCGAAGAACAGCGTGTTGGCGATGAAGAAGGCCCGGGAAACCGGCCCATCCTCGCCCTCCTTGTCCACGGCCCGCTTGCACTGCCAGGCGGCGATCACGCCCAGAACGACGGCCAAGGCCGTCAGCGGATTGATGATCGTCCAGAGCGGGGAGTATGGCTGACCGTCAGCCGAGACATGATAAAGCGGCTCCACCACCGTGTGCACCGCCAAGATCACGGCCATGGCGACAAGATAGAAGCCGATGATACGATTCATGGTATTGTCCCCTACATTCCGCAAAAGATGCCGATGACATCAAGGTACCTGTTCCCCAAGGGTAACCCAACCCGGCGGGCCCGGCCATCCACATTTCCAATTTTTGAACCACTGAGACGGTGAGACAGTGAGGAGCGCCGCCAAAGCGTCATGGCCGGGCCCGGACCCGGCCATCCACGTTCCGATTGTGGTGAATATCCTGGATGCCCCGAACAAGTCGGGGCATGACGGCCTGGTTTGTGTCGTATATCCACTCGTCATACCCCGCTTTATGCGGGGTATCCACGATTCCAAACGGGCTCGGCATGGCGACGACGACATGCGGGTGAGTGAGCCGATGCGGCTTGACAGCAAAGCCAACCGCTGGCTTGATCCCCCGCGATTCCCGCCGGCGCCGGCTCGTCCGGCCAAGGCGCGCAGCATCTTTTGAAATTAAGGACTTATCGGACAGCTTGTCCCGCGACTCCAAATCCTCCGGCCTCTGGGATCTGGCCAAGACCGTCTTCTACGCGGTCCTGATCGCGCTTGTGGTGCGCACGGTCGCCTTCGAGCCGTTCAATATCCCGTCCGGCTCCATGAAGCCGACCCTGCTGGTCGGCGACTATTTGTTCGTCTCCAAATACTCCTACGGCTACAGCCGCTACTCGCTGCCCTTCGGCCTGCCGATCATTCCGGGCCGGGTCCTGTTCACCGAGCCCGAGCGGGGCGACGTGGCGGTGTTCAAGCTCCCCGCCGACAACAAGACCGATTACATCAAGCGGGTCGTCGGCCTGCCGGGCGACAAGATCGAGGTGCGCCGCGGCATTCTGCATATCAACGATGCGCCGGTGAGGCGGGAACTGGCCGGGGTGGAACTCGCCGTCGACGGGTATGGCCGGCCGCACCGGGTGACCCATTATGTGGAGACCCTGCCCGGCGGCCGCCGGCATTCCATCTACGAGAAGAGCGACAACGAGGAGAACGACAATACGGGCATCTATACGGTGCCGCCCGGGCACTATTTCATGATGGGCGACAACCGGGACGACTCCCAGGACAGCCGGGTGAGGAGCGCCGTCGGCTTCGTGCCCCGCGAAAACCTGGTCGGGCGGGCGGAGATTCTGTTCTTCTCCACCGACGGCTCGTCGCCCTTCTGGCAAGTCTGGCGCTGGCCGTGGGTGATCCGCTTCCACCGCTTCTTCCAGGATATCGTCTGAACCGATGACCGGGGATGCGCGCAGCCGGGCCGGTCTCGACGATCTGGCGGCGGCGCTCGGCCATGATTTCGCCGATCCCGATTTGCTGCGCCGGGCGCTGGTGCATTCGAGCCTGGCCGGCGAGCGCGGCCGGAGCGCGGCCAATGAACGCCTCGAATTCCTTGGCGACCGGGTGCTCGGCCTGGTGATCGCCGAGACGCTGCTGGACGCCCACCCGGCCGAGGACGAGGGCCAGATCGCCTACCGCCATACGGCGCTGGTGCGCAAGGAGGCGCTGACCCGCGTCGCCCGGACCCTCGGCCTCGGCGAATACCTGGAAATGACCGACGGCGAGGAACGAAAAGGCGGGCGGGAGAATGCCGCCATTCTCGCCAATGCGTGCGAAGCGGTCATCGCGGCGATCTACCGGGACGCGGGCCTGGACGCCGCCCGGTCGTTCATCCTCCGCAACTGGGAACCGCTTATCGCCGGCGGGGAGTCCCCGGAAAAGGACGCCAAGACCCGGCTCCAGGAATGGGCACAGGCCCGCGATCTCGGCCTCCCCGAATACCGCTACCTGGACCGCACGGGCCCCGACCATGCACCGGAATTCACGGTCGAGGCGGCAATCGAGGGCCGGGGGACCGCCCGGGCCGCGGGACCGTCCAAACGCGCCGCGGAGCAGGAAGCGGCGGCGCGGCTGCTCCGGCGGGTTTCCGGTGAGTGAAGCCGGGCGGGCTTGCGGGTTCGTCGCCCTCATCGGCGCGCCCAATGCGGGCAAGTCGACGCTGCTCAACCGGTTCGTCGGCGCCAAGGTGTCCATCGTCTCGCCCAAGGTCCAGACCACCCGCACCCGGGTTCTGGGCATCTGCATCGAAGACGATACCCAAATAATCTTCATCGACACGCCGGGCATCTTCCGGCCCAGGCGGCGTCTCGACCGGGCGATGGTCGCGGCCGCGTGGGGCGGCGCCGGAGAGGCCGATCACATCTGTCTACTAGTAGATGCAACCCGCTTCCGCGATGGGGAAGCGGACCCGGACACCCGGCGGATCGTCGGCCGGCTCAAGGAGACCGGCGGCCGGGCCGTGCTGGCCATCAACAAGATCGACGCGGTATCCAAGCCCGCGCTGCTGGAGATGGCGGCGGTCCTGGACGGCGAAGGCGTGTTCTCCGAAACCTTCATGGTTTCGGCGGAGAAGGGCGGCGGAACCGGGGATTTGCTCTCCCATCTGACCAGCTTGATGGCGCCGGGACCGTGGCTGTTCCCCGAGGACCAGATTTCGGACATGCCCCGGCGGCTGCTGGCGGCGGAGATCACCCGGGAGAAACTCTACCTCCAGCTTCACCAGGAGCTTCCCTATGCGGCGACGGTGGAAACCGACAGCTGGGAGGAGCAGGAAGACGGCTCGGCGCGTATCGAGCAGACCATCTATGTGGAGCGGGACAGCCAGAAGGCCATCGTGCTCGGCAGGGGGGGCGCCCGCATCAAACAACTGGGCCGGGCGGCGCGCGAGGAGCTTCAGGAACTGCTCGAACAGCGCATCCACCTGTTCCTGTTCGTCAAGGTGCGGGACAAATGGGGCGACGATCCCGCCCGGTACCGGGACTGGGGGCTGGACTACGACGCGTGAGGTCCCTCACGCGGAGCAGGGGACCGTATATTCATGGCGGGATTTATTGGAGCCGCCGCCGCCGACAAAAAGGTCGCGAAGAACGCGCCATAAGAACCGCAGCCGCACGGCCAAAGGGGTCCGACGGCGCGCGAAGGCGGCTCTTTCCGCCTCCGGGAGGCCGTTGACATACTCCACGTACATTTCGATGCTGGTGTTGAGGTCCCTGTACACCGCTTCGAAACTTTCGCCTTGCACGGATAGATCGAAGTCCAGGCAGATAGCTTCCCATGCGTCTGGCCGGCCTTCCGCATGGCATCGGACGATCTGGTTCATGGTCTCCCCTCGGCTATTGCCAAATGTGACAACGACGAACGATTAATCACACGCTGGCGGCGGCGCGTCAAAGCCGTCATCACCGGGCTTGACCCGGTGATCCACGCCCGTCGGCCGGTGATACACGTGGATGGCCGGGTCCTTGCCCGGCCATGACGAAGTTAAATTATGGTTCTGCCGCCGCACGTCGTCACCGCCACCTTAAAGCCCTTCGTCCCGAGCCTCACGCAGCAGTTCGGCGGAGGGGCGGCGCAATCGCGGCATGGCCGCCCGAAACTCTTCCAGCTCTTGCAGCGGGATCGGTTTCCTGGGCCGGACGGCGGCGGACAGGCGCGCCACGGCTTTGCCGCGGCGGGTGATGACCACCTCCTGACCGGCCTCCACCTTGTCGAGGAGTTCGCCGAGACGCGCTTTGGCCTGAGCCAGATTGACCGTAACCATGAAAAACCTCACACGGTCGTGAAACCGGTCATGTCTTAGCCAGTCCCGCAAGAAAAGGCCACCGCGGTATCGCGACAGCGGACCGCCCAGCGCGCGAAGCAGGGGACGGACTCCCGCTCGCCGCATTTCCTGCCTATATATAGCCCTTGAACCGATATCCGCGAATCGCGGCTGGGATGGCCCGGCCGGGCGCCGCGGGAGCCATGCGCCGGACGCATAACGGGAAGGGTGGAAATGTCCATGTTTGTCCATAAATGTCCATGAATGTCCATTCGGCGGCAAACGGCGGAATTTGGAATTGTTTGATTTCAATGGGTTGCGGGTTGCAGAATTTGCATAGCTCAAAGGGAATTGGGCGGTCCTGATGGACTGGACCGACGAGGGCATCGTCCTGAGCGCCCGGAAGCACGGCGAGAGCGCGGCGATCGTCAATCTGCTGACCGAGGGGCACGGCCGCCATGCGGGCCTGGTCCGCGGCGGGGCCGGCAAGCGGGCGCGGGGCATCTACGAGCCCGGCAACCGCGTGCGGGCGACCTGGAAGGCGCGTCTGGAAGAGCACCTCGGGAGCTACACGTGCGAGCTGCTTCAGGCGAGCGCCGCCGAGTGGCTGGACGATCCCATGCGGCTCGCGGGCCTGTCCGCGGTCTGCGCGGTGGCCGAGGCGGCGCTGCCGGAGCGGGAACCGCACCCGGAAACCTACGTCAGGCTGTCGGAGTTCATCGCCGGGCTGGGCCGCGAGGATTGGCTGAAATCCTATGTCCTGTGGGAGCGGGATCTCCTGGCCGACATGGGGTTCGGCCTCGATCTCTCCGAATGCGCGGGCGGCGGCGGCAGGGCAGGCCTGGCCTACGTCTCGCCCAAATCGGGCCGCGCGGTTTCGCGGGCGGCGGGCGAGACCTACAAGGAGAAGCTGCTGGCCCTGCCGGTGTTCCTGCTCGACGATCCGGCCCGGGGCGTGGAGAGCGAAAACCCGGCCGACGAGATCGCCGACGGGCTGACGCTCACCGGCTACTTCCTGGAACGCCATGCCTTCATCCACGATACCCGGGGGGTGCCGCCGGCGCGAACCCGGCTCGCGGCCAGGGCAAGCAGGCGGGCGTGAGCCGCCCGTGAACCCCGAATTCACTGTCGTAACCACAAGATTTGGTATATTGAAGACAGCACACCTACAAGAAACGCCGAACGAAGCAGAGCAGCGCCATGGCCACTGACACATTGCCCGCCGCGCCCGCCGGCGATATCCGCGATACCCGCCTCGCCGAGGCGATCTCGGAGCGGTATCTGAGTTACGCCCTGTCGATCATCATGTCCCGCTCCCTGCCGGACGTGCGCGACGGCCTGAAGCCGGTCCACCGGCGGCTGCTGTTCGCCATGCGCCAGCTCAGGCTCGATCCGGACCAGGGCTTCAAGAAATGCGCCCGGGTGGTGGGCGACGTCATCGGCAAGTACCACCCCCACGGCGACACCGCCGTCTACGACGCGCTGGTGCGCCTCGCGCAGGGCTTCGCCGTGCGCTATCCGCTGATCGACGGGCAGGGGAATTTCGGCAATATCGACGGCGATAACGCCGCCGCCATGCGCTACACCGAGGCGCGGATGACCGAAGTCGCCACCCTGATGATGGAGGGGCTCGACGAGGACGCGGTCGGTTTCCGGGAAACCTATGACGGCGAGGAGTCGGAGCCGGCCGTCATGCCGGCGGGATTCCCCAACCTTCTGGCCAACGGCGCCGCCGGCATCGCCGTCGGCATGGCGACCAACATTCCGCCCCACAACGCGGACGAAATCTGCCGGGCGCTGCTTCACCTGATCAAATTCCCGAAGGCCACCGTCGGCAAACTGGTCGGCTTCATGCCCGGGCCCGACTTCCCGACCGGCGGCATATTGGCCGAGGACCGGAAAACCGTCGAGGCGGCCTACAAGATCGGGCGGGGTTCGTTCCGCATCCGCGCCAGATGGAAGACCGAGAAGCTGGGCCGCGGCCAGTACCAGATCGTCATCACCGAGATTCCCTATCAGGTGCAGAAGGCGCGGCTGGTGGAGCGCATCGCCGAGTTGATGGACGCCAAGAAACTGCCGTTCCTCGAGGACGTGGTCGACGAAAGCACCGAGGACGTGCGCCTCGTCTTGGTGCCCAAGAGCCGCTCGGTGGAGCCCGGCATGCTGATGGAGCAGCTGTTCAAACAGACCGACCTGGAAACCCGGTTCGGGCTCAACATGAACGTGCTGGACGCGGACAAGACGCCGAGGGTGATGAACCTCCGCGAGGTTCTTCAGGCCTTCCTCGATCACCGTCACGAGGTGCTGGAGCGGCGCACCAATCATCGCCTGGGCAGGATCGCCGCCCGGCTCGAGGTGCTGGAGGGTTACCTGGCCGCCTACCTCAACCTCGACGAGGTGATCAGGATCATCCGCGAGGAGGACGACGCCAAGGCCGAACTCATCAGGGCCTTCAAGCTGACCGATGGCCAGGCGGACGCCATCCTCAACATGCGTCTCAGGAGCCTGCGCAAACTGGAGGAGATGGAGATCAGGGGCGAGCATTCGGCGCTGACCGAAGAGCGCGCCGAGCTCGACAAACTGCTCGAGGATTCCAAGCTCCGCTGGAAGGCGATCTCCGGCCAGATCGACGATATCCGCAAACGCTTCGGCTCCAAGACCACGCTCGGCGGGCGCCGCACCGAAATCGGCGATGCGCCGGCGGCCGTCGACGTGCCGGTTGAGGCGTTGATCGAGAAGGAGCCGATCACCATCCTCTGCTCCGACAAGGGCTGGATCAAAGCGGCGCGGGGACATTTGGACGACGTCGGCGACGTCAAATACAAGGAAGGCGACAAGGGCAGGTTCGCGCTGAAAGCCGAAACCACCGACAAGCTGATCGTCTTCGCCACCGACGGACGCTGCTACACCATCGCCTGCGACAAGCTGCCGGGCGGGCGGGGCTACGGCGAGCCCGTGCGGCTGATGATCGACCTCGGCAACGATCAGGACGTGGTCGCGCTGTTCATCCACAAGCCCGGGACCAAACTGCTGGTGGCGTCGTCGACCGGGCGGGGTTTCGTGGTCTCCGAAGATGACGTGGTCGCCTCGACCAGGGGCGGCAAGCAGATTCTCAACGTCTCCGGCGACGAAGAGGGGGCCGGCGCCTGCATCGTCGGGGGGGACACGGTCGCGGTGATCGGCGACAACCGGAAACTGCTGCTGTTCCCGCTGGCCGAAGTGCCGGAGATGGCGCGGGGGCGGGGCGTCTTTCTGCAGCGCTACAAGGACGGCGGTTTGTCGGACCTCAAGACCTTCACCATTGCCGACGGGCTCACCTGGGTGACCGGCGCGGGGGTGCGGACCGAAACCGATCTCATGGCGTGGCGGGGCAAGCGCGCGCAGGCCGGGCGGCTGCCGCCCAAGGGCTTTCCGCGCTCCAACAAGTTCGGGTAAATGGGCGCGAACATTGACTTGATCAGCCGCGATCACTAGAAGCCGGTTCAACACCAAACAGTTGGGGGAAACAATGGCGACCCACGACAACACGGTTCATCCCACCCTGATCGGCTCGGCGTGGCCCGGGGCCGCCGGCAGCTGGCTCGGCATGGCGATCCTCGCCATCGCCGGCACCGTGCTGCTGACCGTTTCGGCCAAGATCCAGGTGCCGTTCTATCCGGTCCCCATGACCATGCAGACCTTCGCCGTGCTGGTCATCGGCATGGCCTATGGCTGGAAGCTGGGCGGCGCCACGGTGGCTCTCTACCTCGCCGAGGGCGCGGCCGGCCTGCCGGTGTTCGCGGGCACGCCGGAGAAGGGAATCGGCCTCGCCTACATGGCCGGCCCGACGGGCGGCTATCTGGCGGGCTTCGTGCTCGCCGCCGGGATTGCCGGCTGGCTCGGCGAAAGGGGCTGGGACCGCTCGATCCCCATGACCCTCGCGGCCATGGTCATCGGCACGGTGATCATCTTCGTGCCCGGCTACGCCTGGCTCGCCCTGCTGATCGGCCAGGAAAAAGCCTGGGCCTTCGGCGTCCTGCCGTTCCTCCTGGGCGAGGTGTTCAAGATCGCGCTCGCCGCCGCGGTGCTGCCGGGCGCGTGGAAACTGATCGCGAGATTTCGGGCGTAGTCCGGGGTTGCAGTCGGGACCCTAACCGAAAACCAGCTTGGGCAGCCACGTCGCGAGCGGCGGATAGGCGGCCAGAACGGCGAGCCCGATCAACTGGATCGCGACGAAGGGCAGCACGCCCTTGTAGATGTGGGTCGTCTTGACCTCGGGCGGCGCGACCCCCCTGAGATAAAACAGGGCAAAGCCGAAGGGCGGCGTCAGGAACGACGTCTGCAGGTTCATCGCCATCATCACGCCGAGCCAGACGGGACTGATATCCGACTGCAGCAGCACCGGCGCGACGATCGGCACGACGACGAAGGTGATCTCGATGAAGTCGAGGAAGAAGCCGAGAACGAACATCACCAGCATGACCACGATCATGGCGCCGTAGATGCCGCCCGGCAGGTTGGTGAGAAATTCGTGCACCATGTCGTCGCCGCCGAGGCCGCGGAAGACCAGTGAGAACACCGACGCGCCGATGAGGATGACGAAGACCATGGCCGACACTTCGAGCGTCGAGCGCACCACCTGGGTCAGCACCGCGTCCTGGGTCACCCGGATGAGCGCCACCCCCATCCCCCAGGCGAGAACCGCCGAACAGATCACCGCGGCGACGATGGCGGCCATGTCGCCGGTGGGAATTTCGTCCCGCAACACCCGGAGATCCATGGTGTTGGTGAGAAACAGCATGATGATAAGAGCGATCCCCGCCAGGTAGATGGGGGTCGGCCTGTTGTCGGAAATCCGAACCGCCGCGAGCAGCAAGGCGCCCACGGAGCCGACCGCCGCCGCCTCGGTCGGGGTCGCGACACCGGCGAGGATCGAACCCAGCACCGCGACGATCAGCACCAGGGGCGGCACCAGGGCGCGCATCACCCGGCCGAACAGCGGTACGCCGTCGTCCAGTTCCTCCTTTGGGATCGCGGGGGAGGCATTCGGTTTCAGGAACGCGACGATGAGCTGATAGAGAATGTACATGCCGACCAGGGCGAGGCCGGGCAGCAACGCGCCGGCGAACAAATCGCCTACCGAGACGGGCTCGGGGGAAAAATTCCCGACCGTGCGCTGGGCGTCCACGTAGGCATTCGAGATCTGGTCGCCCAACAGGACGAGAACGATGGACGGCGGGATGATCTGTCCCAGCGTGCCGGCGGCGGCGATCGAGCCGCAGGCGAGGGAGGGATCGTATTTGCGCCGCAGCATGGTCGGCAGGGACAGCAGGCCCATGGTCACCACCGTCGCGCCGACGATGCCGGTGGAGGCGGCCAGCAGCGCGCCGACCACGGACACCGAAATGCCGAGACCGCCGCGCAGGCTGCCGAACAGCCGGCCCATGGTATCCAGCAATTCCTCGGCCACCTTGGAGCGCTCCAGCATCACGCCCATGAAGACGAACAGCGGCACCGCGATCAGCAACTCGTTGGTCATCGCCCCGCCGAAAATCCTGGACGGCAGAGCGCCGAAGAGGGAGAAATCGAACACCCCGAAAATCCACCCGATCCCGGCAAAGATCAGCGCCGTGCCGGCAAGCGTGAATGCGACCGGAAATCCGGCCATCAGGAACAGGCACACCACCACGAACATGATGATGGTCAGGATTTCGGAAAACGGCACCTCAGCGGGACCCCGGGCGGCCGGCCGGTCTTCGGGTCCCGGGATCCGGTGTTACGACGCCGGCAAGCCTGAGCAGCCTGAGGAACGACCGGATGGCCATCGACACGCCCTGGATCGCCACGAGAAACGCGAATGCGAGAATGACGGACTTGAGAAGGAAGACGCCCTGGATACCGCTGGTTTCCTTGGACCCCTCGAAAACCTTCCAGGAGTTTTCGACGTAGGGGAACGAAAACCACCAGACGAGCAGGCAGACCGGCAGGAGAAACACGAAGACGCCGGCAAGATCAATCCACGCTTTCCAGCGCTCGGACGCCTCCCGATAGAAGACGTCGACCCGGACATGGCCCCCATGAAGCAACGTGTACCCGGCCCCGACCATGAACAGGACGGCGTGCAGGTAGACCACCGATTCCTGCATCATGATCGAGCCCAGGCCGAACACATACCGCATGACCACCACGATGAACTGGATCAGCACCATGGCCAAAGCGGTCCACGCCGCGGCCTTGCCGACAACATCATTTAAGGTGTCGATGCCTTGGGCGAGGCGCTGCAGGGAAGTCAAACGGCGGCCTCCTTCAAAAGAACGATGGCCCGCCTCAAATCGGGGCGGGCCATCATGTCCAGGCGGTTAGCCCGCGTACTTGAACGGCAGCAGCCGCGCATTCCAGTAGGCCTGATCCGAGAGCTTGGACCAGGCGATGGACTGTTTGCGGAAATCGAGGAAACTGTCGAGCACCTTTGCCGTGATGCCGCCCTCGGAGCGGACACCCCCGACAACCTCGCCCGATGCCTTGCCGATTTCATTCAATACCGGGTCCGGGAACTTCTTGACGGTGACGTTGTGCTTGCCGGTCAGCGTATTCAGCGCGCCGTTGTTGCGGGCATTGAACTCGGAGAGGCTGAGGTCGTTCTCCGCCGCCATCGCCGTGGTGATAATCGCCTTGTGGTCGGCGCTGAGGCCTTCCCATGTCTTGAGATTGACGCCCGAGCTCAAGGTCGTCCCCGGCTCATGGAAGCCCGGATAGTAGTAGAACTTGGTGACCTTGTAGAAGCCAAAGGCCAGATCGTTCCACGGACCGACCCATTCGGTGGCGTCGATGGCGCCCGACTGCAACGCCGGGAAGATTTCGCCGCCCGGCAGCGAAACCGCCGCCGCCCCGATCCTGCGCAGAACCTCGCCGCCCAGGCCCGGCATGCGAATCTTCAGGCCCTTGTAATCCTCCAGCGAGTTTACTTCCTTGTTGAACCAGCCGCCCATCTGAACTCCGGTGTTGCCGGCCATAAAGGGCTTGATGCCGAATCCCTTGCTCAACTCGTCCCATAGCTGCTGACCGCCGCCATGGTGGATCCACGCGGCCTGCTCGGTCGCGGTGAGTCCGAACGGAACCGCCGCATAGAAGTTGAAGGCCTTGGACTTGCCCTGCCAGTAGTAGTCGGCGGCGTGGTACATGTCGGCGGTACCGCTGGAGACGGCATCGAAGGATTCGAACGGCGGTACCAATTCGCCCGCGGCGAACACCTTTACCGAAAGCGAGCCGCCGCTCATCGCGGTAATGTTGCGCGCCAGCCGCTCCGCACCGGTCCCCAGGCCCGGAAAATTCTTTGGCCACGTGGTGACCATTTTCAGCTCTTTCTTCCCCTGGGCGATCGCCGGCTTCGGCAGCGTCGATACGGCAGCTGCGGCACCGGCACCGGCGACGGCCGCGCCCTTCATAAATTCACGGCGTTTCATGAGATTGTCTCCCTTCGCTTACTTGGAAATTGATCGTTTGGTGAGCCTCTTAGCTGCTTGAAGTATATGCGCATTCCGGTAGCGCGCAACTATGAGAAATGTTCATGAACCGGAAAGTCGTGCCGCTCCTCGAGCGAGCGCCAGCCGTCGCCCGCGTAATATTCCAGCGGCCTGAAACGTTCCTTGTAGGACATCTTCTGGCTGTCTTCGATCCAATAGCCGAGATAAACATAGGGAAGCCCGGCGTCCCGGGACCGCTCGATGAGCCGCAGTATCATGTAGGTCCCGAGACTGCGGCGCGGCTCGCCCGGATGGAAATAGCTGTAGACCGCCGAGAGGCCGTCACCCATGCGGTCCGCAAGACACGCCCCAACCAACCGCCGGTCCGAAGTACGGTATTCGATCAACTCGGAATCGACCGGGGTCTCTTCGATCAGGGCCTGATAGTCGTAAAAGTCCATCGTCGCCATATCGCCGCCGTTGTGGCGGGAGTCCTGATACTGGGCGAACAATTCAAATTGCTCGGCGGTCGCCCGAACCGGCTTCGCCGTTTCGATCAAATCTTCGTTCACCCGGGATACCCGGCGCTGCGAGGTGGACGGCTCAAACTCCGAAACGACGGTTCGGACGGCAAGACAGGCGTTGCAGCCCGAGCAGACCGGGGCGTAGACCAGCCCGTGGCTGCGGCGAAACCCGACCCGGGACAGCGTGTCGTGAAGCGTGGGCGCCGTGGAGCCCGAAAGCTCGGCGACGATCCGGCGTTCGAGGTTGCCGGGAATATAGGGACAGGGAAGGGGGGCGGTAATGAAAAAGGCGGTGGGCCGACGGTTTATATTGTGTTTCATCGCGCCGCTTCCGTTTTGGCTTCAACCAGCTTAGGCCTATTGGACCGGCCGCGGCAAGAGGCCAGTCGCGCCTGCCCGGTCCCTGGGCGCGGCAGGAGGGGCCGTTGCCGAGGCGCGGCGGCCGTGACCTAATCCAACGCCGTCCGCAGATCGGCGATCAAATCCTCGGCATCTTCGATGCCGACGGACAGCCTGACCAACCCGTCGGCAATTCCGACCTCCTCGCGGACCGCCTTGGGAACCGAGGCATGGGTCATGATGGCCGGATGCTCGATCAAACTCTCCACGCCGCCCAGACTTTCGGCCAGGGTGAATACCCGGCACCGTTCCAGAAACCGGACCGTACCCGCCAAATCCCGGTCCAAAACGGCGGTCACCATACCGCCGCCGCGCCCATTCATTTGCGTGCGGCAAATCCCGTGGCCGGGATGAGTTTCGAGGCCCGGATAGAGAACGCGGCCGAATTCCGGTCGGTCTTCCAGCCATCGGGCGATCTTCAAGGCGTTGGCGCAATGACGTTCCATGCGGACCGACAGGGTCTTCAATCCGCGCAGCACAAGAAAGGAATCGAACGGGCCGGCGATACCGCCGGTGGCGTTTTGGAGAAAACCCAGGCGCTCCGCGAGTTCATCGTCGCCGACCACGACGGCGCCGCCGATCACGTCGGAATGGCCATTGAGATACTTCGTCGCCGAATGCACGACGATGTCGATCCCCAGCTCCAGGGGCCGCTGAATCCACGGCGTGGCGAAGGTATTGTCGACCACCGTCAAAATTCCCCGTGACCTAGCAACCGATGCAACGGCGGCCAGATCCACGAGGTTCAACATCGGATTGCTGGGGGTTTCCAGCCAGATCAGCCGGGTGTCCGGATGGATGGCGCCGTCCAGCGCCTCGATATCGCCGAAGTCCGCGTAATCGAAGACCAGCCCCGCCGTTCGTTTGCGCACCTGCTCGAACAGGCGGGTCGTGCCGCCATAAAGGTCCCGAAGCGCCAGAACCCGGTCGCCGGCATCGAGGAGATCGATGACCGCCGTGGTTGCCGCCATCCCCGACGCGAACGCGAAACCGTGGGAGCCGCTTTCGAGATCGGCGATACAGGCCTCGTAGGCGTCCCGGGTCGGATTGGCGCTCCGGGCGTACTCATAGCCCTTGGTCTTGCCCGGGCTTTCCTGGGCAAAGGTCGCGGTGGCATAGATGGGCGTCACTACCGAACCGGTCCCGGCATCCGGCGCTTGTCCGGCGTGGATTACCCGCGTGTCAAAGGACTTCCGGTCCGCATCGCTCATCGTTCCCTGCCTCCAATCACCGCCGAGGCCGAAAAGTATGGCGGCGGGCCGCCGATTGTTCCAGTTGCCGTTTGGTCTTGTCGAGCGTCACATGCCCGCCGGACGCCCACAGCGGCAGAAAGTCGCGATAGTGCGGAGAGAACGGGTTTCCCGACTGCCCCGTGGCGATGACGAACCGGGACCGGGAGAGATCGGCGAGATCATAGACGCCGCGATATCCAGCGCCGTGAATATGGTCGTGCGGCGCACGAGGATTGCGCATCCGGGTCGTCCCCCGGTTGACCGTGAAGTTTCCCCCGGATGTCGGAATGCTCAGGTCGGTGAGCATGCGGACGACCGGCACATACTGGAAAAGCTGATGGCGGAACCGGGCGACGTGGTGATCGCCCCAACGCCAGCGCGCCGGATTTGAGGTGCGCGTGGCCTCGGAAAGCTCCGCCAGCGTCGCCTTGAGTGAGGTCTCCAGCGCCGCGGCGCAGGTTTCCAATGCCCGGGTAGCGACATCGTCGCACCACGAGGGCGATACGCCCGACAGAACATTCCGGATAAACACGGCCCGCGCTCGCCAGAATTCGCCGAATGCGCCGCCGAAGTCGTCGGCATACAGTTCCCGGTTCAATGACCGGAGCCAGCGATCGAAAATCAGCGGTTCGGGACGATCGACGTTCATGCTGCCGTCCCACCGGCGCAACAGGTCCATCACCTCTTGGAGCCCGGCATCCCGGGTTTGAAAGTCGAGCATCAGGGGAATGAGATCCCGGGCGGCCAGGGAGACCGAATCCATCTGCAGGCCGGTCATCTTCTCGGCGGTAGCGGCTTCGAGGTTCCTCAGGGTCTCGACAATTCGCCGGGCCCGGTAGGGCGCCGTCCAGTCCACCGTCACGAAGTAGGGGTAGCCCTCCGGCGTCACCTTGTTGTTGGCGTTGGCGACGAACCCCTCGGCGGGGTTCTCGGACTGGGGCAGTTCGTCGAACGGAATGACGCCTGTCCAGTCCGCCTCGCCGGAGGCGCCGTCTCCGGGGACGAAGCCGCGCCCGGATTTGCGGATCGGCACGACGCCGGATGAAATGAAGCCGAATACGCCGTCGGTGTCGGCGTAAACGACGTTCTGCTGAGGCGCCTTGAAATCCCTGAGGGCGGTCCGCAGCTCCCCCGCATTCCGTGCACGGTTGAGCTTGAGAACGGACTGAGCCGTCGTATCGCCCCCGCGCAGGAACACGGCCTGCAGGGAGACGGTCAGTGTTCCGCCCGGCTCCAGATCCGAGATGACCGGCCCGCGATGGGTCGAGCGAACCGTGAACGTCACGGGCTCGCCGTCGCGCACGTCCAATGTCTCGACCCGGGTTTCGAACCGACGAGGGCCGTCCGGGGTGAGGTAATGATCGGGCTGTTCGGGATCGAGGGTCTCCACGTAAAGGTCCTGGAGATCGGTCTGGGTCGTCGTCATGCCCCAGGCGAGACCGTCGGTATGACCCAACACATGCAGCGGCACGCCCGGAACCGTCGCCCCGGTCAATGTCCCTTCAGGCGTGACGATCTTGGCGAGATACCACAAAATCGGCGCGCCGAACCCGAGGTGGGGATCGTTCGCCAGCAGCGGCTTGCCGCTTCGTGTCCGGGCGCCGCCGATCGCCCACGAATTCGAGGCGCCTCGGAAACGCGGTACGACTTCGGCCATCGATGCCGTCAGTCGGCCGACGTAGCCCGGGTCCGCCGCCGCCCGCCGTTCCTCACCGGTGACCGGCCCGTCGCCCGGATAGGCCGGCCATAATTCCTTCAGGCGCTCCAGACCAAGGCCGGCATTCATCGCCCGCAGCCGCTGCAGTTCGTCCTGGAAGTTGCCGCTGAGCCTGAGGGCCATCAGTTTGCCCCATACCAGCGAGTCCGCGGGCCGCCAACTCTCGGGCTCATGACGCAAGGCCACGAACTCAGGCGGAAGGGCGCCCGAGCGGGTTTCGAGCCAACGGTTCACGCCCGCGGCGTAGGATTCCAATACGGCCTTGGTTGCGGGTTCGAGTCCGGCGAAAGACGCTTCGGCGGACCGATAAAGACCCAGCGTCCGCATGAAACGGTCGACGCCGACCGTGCGGGAGCCCAGGAGTTCCGAGAGCCTTCCCGCCGCCAGCCGGCGTTGAGACTCCATCTGCCAAAGCCGGTTCTCCGCATGGGCGAAGCCCAGGGCAAACGCGGCGTCCCGCCGGTTTTCCGCGAAGATGTAAGGGACTTCCCTTTCGTCGAACAATACCTCGACCGTTCCCCGAAGCAGCGGATCGGAGACCGCGCGCTCCGCCGGGGGAAGGGAGGTGCGCAGCCACAGGATGCCGCCGGCGCCGGCCGCCACCAAGAACGCCAGCAGGTAAGCCGCATATTTCAGAACTCGTTTCATCCGCAGCCAAATTCACCGAGGAGGGCGACGACGAATGCCAAGACCGGACCTAACCGGATTTCAGAAGCTTCGCCGCCTCGACCGCCAGGTAGGTGAGGATACCGTCGGCACCCGCGCGCTTGAATGCCATCAGACTTTCCAGCACCACCTTGTCGTTGTCCAGCCAGCCGTTCCGAACCGCGCCCTTCAACATCGCGTACTCGCCCGACACCTGATAGGCAAACGTCGGGACGCCGAACTCGGTTTTCACCCGTCGGACGATATCCAGATAGGGCAGCCCGGGCTTGACCATGACCATGTCGGCCCCCTCGGCCAGATCCAGGGCAACCTCGCGAATGGCTTCATCGGAATTGGCCGGGTCCATCTGGTAGGTCTTCTTGTCGCCTTTCAGGGCCGCCTTGGACCCGATGGCGTCGCGGAACGGCCCGTAGAACGCCGAGGCGTATTTCGCCGCATAGGACATGATCCGCACGCCCTCATGCCCGGCTTCGTCGAGGGCCTTGCGGATGGCGCCCACGCGGCCGTCCATCATGTCCGACGGCGCGATTATCTCGCAGCCGGCGTCGGCCTGGACAACGGACTGACGGCAAAGCACCTCAACGGATTCGTCATTGAGGATTTCCCCGTCGCGGACGATGCCGTCGTGACCGTCGCTGTTGAACGGATCGAGGGCCGCGTCGCAAACGACGCCCATGTCCGGGTGCCGGGACTTCACCGCCCGGATGGCCCGGCAGACCAGGTTCTCCGGGTTGACCGCCTCGGCCGCGTCCGGCGTCTTCAGCGCCGGATCCACCTCGGGGAATATGGCGATCGCCGGGATTCGAAGATCCAATGCTTCACCGACGACGTCGGCCAGCAGATCGCAGGACAACCGGTCGACCCCCGGCATGGAGGCGACCGGCTCACGCCTGTTTTCGCCCTCGACGACGAATACCGGCAGGATGAGGTCCTCGGGCCCCAGCCGGCTCTCGGCGACCAGACGTCGATTCCAGTCGTCGCGCCGGTTGCGGCGGAGCCGGGTGGTCGGAAAACTGCCGGGAACGATCATCGGACGGGGCCGGCTCAGGTTGCCGCCAGCGCCTGGTCGAGATCGGCGATGATGTCGTCGATGTGCTCGATGCCGATGGACAAGCGCACATAGCCGGGCGTCACGCCGGTCTGCTCCTGCTCCTCGGCGCTGAGCTGCGAGTGGGTGGTGGTCGCGGGATGGATGGCGAGGGAACGCGCATCTCCGATATTGGCCACATGGTAGAACATGTTCAGGGCATTGATGAACGTGGCCCCGGCCTCCTTGCCGCCGGCAAGTTCGAACCCGACCAGCGCGCCATAGCCGCCATCCATGTAGGCGTCCGCGCGGCGGCGCATTTCACCGTCCTGCTGGTTCGGATAGATCACCATCTCGACCTTGTCGTGTCCGGCAAGGTAATCGGCGACCTTGACCGCGTTATCGCAGTGGGCGCGCATCCTGAGCGGCAGCGTCTCCAGCCCCTGAATGGTCTGGAAGGAGTTGAACGGACTGGGCGCGGCGCCGACGTCGCGAAGCAGGACGACCCGCGCCCGCAGAATAAAGGCTATCGGCCCGAGCGGCTTGACCGCCTCCGTCCAGACCGCGCCGTGATAGCTCGGGTCCGGTTCGTTGAGGGTGGGGAAGCGCTCCTTGTGGGCCTCCCAGTCGAAGTTGCCGCCGTCGACGAGCACCCCGCCGATGGAGGTCCCGTGACCGCCGAGATACTTGGTGGTCGAGTACATCACCACCGCGGCGCCATGATTGAAGGGGCGGCAGATGATGGGGCAGGCCGTGTTGTCCATGATCAGCGGCACGCCAAGCCCGCGGCCGATGTCGGCGACTTCCTTGATGGGGAAGACGTTGAGCTTCGGATTGGGCAGCGTCTCGGCGTAATAGCACCGGGTCCTGTCGTCCGTCGCCTTGGCGAAATTCTCCGGATCGGCCGGGTCGACGAAGCGGGCCTCGACGCCGAAATCCTTGAGGGTATTCGCGAACAGGTTCCATGTGCCCCCGTACAGGTCCGTGGAACTGACGAAGTTGTCGCCGGCGCGGCAAAGGTTCATGACCGCGTACATGGACGCCGCCTGGCCTGAACCCAGAGCAAGCGCCGCAACGCCGCCTTCGAGCGCGGCGAGGCGCTGCTCCAGCACATCGGCCGTCGGGTTCATGATTCGGGTGTAGATGTTCCCGAGTTCCTTCAGCGCGAACAGGTTCTCCGCGTGCTGGGCGTCATTGAACTGATACGAGGTGGTCTGATAGATCGGCACCGCGACCGCGCCGGTCACCGGATCATTGCGGTATCCGCCGTGCAGGACGATGGTTTCTGGATTGGTGGTGTCTGCGGCCATTTTTTCTCTGGTCCTCTTCCTTGATCGTCAGTGGCGCGGATTTACCCTGCGCCGGTGAAACGGCAGATTTATTCGCTGCCTGCCGACCCGCCAATGACACGGTGGTTCATCATGTGTCAAGACACCACTGCCGCAAGCATTGAATGGGATCGTCGGTCGCACGGTTGGGCGTTGCACCCCGTTGACGCCCCGAGTAGAGTTTTTCCGTCATGACCCATGAATCGTTAGGAGGGAACATGGTTCAAATCTCACGCATGGCCGGTATCGCGTTGGTCGCCGTTGCGGTGGCTGCCGGACCGGCAACCCAGGCTCAGGCCGAGGGCCTGAAACTGGGCGCGCTCATGCCCATGACCGGCGGCCTGCAGGCCTATGGCGGGGCCTCGCTCAACGGCGTCAAACTGGCCGTTGACGAAATGAATGCCGCGGGCGGCGTCAATGGCAGTAAGGTGACGCTCAGCGTCGGCGACACCCAGACTTCGCCGCAGGCCGGTGTCGACGCGGCCAAGCGATTGGTGTCCGTGGAAAAGGTCCAAGCGGTCATCGGCGCCTTGTCCAGCGGCGTCACCATTCCGATCTCCAGTTCGGTCACCAGCAAGTCGGGCGTGCCGCAGATATCGAGCGCTTCCACGTCGCCGGTCATCACCGGCCTGGCCGATAACGACTTCCTGTTCCGGACCGTTCCGACGGACGCCGTGCAGGGCCTCGCGCTGGCCCAGGTGGCGGCCGAGAAGAACTTGAAGTCGGTCAGCATCATCTACGTCAACAACGACTACGGCAAAGGCCTGGCCGAGACGTTCGCGAAGAACTTCAAGGGCAAGGTGGCCGCGTCCATCGCCTACGAGGAGAAACAGGCATCCTACCGGGGCGAACTTCAGAAAGCGGCGAAGGGCAAGCCGGAGCGCCTGCTGTTGATCGCCTATCCCGAAGACGGCATTTCGATCCTCAAGCAGAGCCTCGAAGGCGGCTTCTTCGACAAGTTCGTCTTCACCGACGGGATGAAGCACGAAAAGCTGATCGACGCCATCGGCGCCAAGTTCCTGAACGGCACCTATGCCACCGCGCCGGAATCCAAAAGCGCGGCCCAGGACAACTTCCGGAAAATGTATGAGAAGAAGTACGGAGAACTGCCGCCGCGGCCGTTCATCGACAGCGCATATGACGCCACCATTCTTGCCGGTCTCGCGGCCGTCAAGGCGGGCAAGAACGATCCCAAGGCGATCCGCGATGCGCTGCGCTCGGTCGCCAACCCGCCCGGCAAGCAGTTGGGCCCGGGTCAGTTCGCCGAGGCGGTGAAGGCCATCAAGGCGGGCGAGGATATCGACTATGTCGGCGCCTCGGGGCCCCAGAACTTCGACAAGAACGGCGACGTCGCGGGCACCTACGGCCACTGGGAGGTGGAAGGCGGCAAGATCGTTACCAAGAGGGTGTTCGAGCCCAAATAAACCCATGACATGTGAATAATGAAGGCGGTCCGCTTCGGCGGGCCGCTTTTATTTGCGCTCGGCCGTCTCTTCGGGCAGCAGACCGTCCGGCCGGACCAGCAGGATCACCTGCACCAATATCCCGATCATCAGGAGCCTGAGGGCGCCGGCCTGGGTCACGTATTCGGGCGGCGCCATGCTGGTGAGGAACTCCGTGCCCGTCCAGACCAGCCAGATGATCAATGCCCCGAGGACCGCGCCCTTGTTGTTGCCGCTGCCGCCGGCGATCAGCATCACCCAGACCAGGAAGGTTGCGAATTCCGGAGTGAAGGCCTCGGGACTGATGAAGCCGACGAAGTGCGCGAAAAGGGCGCCGCCAAGCCCCATGATCATGGAACCGACGACGAACGCTTCGAGGCGGAACCGCTCGATGTGTTTGCCGGCCGCGCGTACCCCGTCCTCGTTCTCGCGGATAGCCCGCAACACCCGCCCCCACGGGGAGCGCCGCGCCGCCTCGAGCGCGAGGTAGACGATCAGGATCAGCGCCACGACCACCAGCAGGAACACCGCATCGCTCTGCCCGAGGGTCCCGGCCCCGAGGGTCTCGGCGAAGGGGCGGGGAATTCCGGGGATGCCCCGGACCCCGTTGGTCAGCCATTCCTCGTTTTTCAGCATCAGGCGAATGATCTCGGCGATGCCGATGGTGGCGATGGCCAGATAGTCGGTTCTGAGGCGGACCGTCAGCAAGCCCACCAGCACGGCGACCAACCCGGCCAGCACCATGGCAAAGATGAGCCCAACGACCAGGGGCATACCGAAGCCGCCGAGATGATGGGGGCTCGGCGCCGTGGTCAGGATGGCGCTGGTATAGGCGCCGACGGCGAAAAAGCCGGCGATGCCGATATTGAACTGGCCCGTAAGGCCCCATTGCAGGTTGAGCCCGAGGCTGAGAAGGGCGTAGATCCCGACGAAACTCAGGAAAAACAAGCCGTACTCGATGACGCCGCCGAGTTCCATCAGTTCATGCCCCTCACCAATCCCCGGGGCCGCAGGATCAGCACCAGCACCATCAGGGTGAACGCCACCGCCGGCTTATAGGCCGGCAGGATGACCGCCGTGGAGAGTTCGGTCGCGATGCCGATGAACATGCCGCCGGCGATCGCGCCGTAGACCCGGCCAATGCCGCCGACGATGGTCGCCGCGAAGACGGGGAGCAGGACGTTCCAGCCAAGCTGCGGATTGAGCCGCGTATCGAGCGCCAGCAGAACCCCCGCCGCCGCGGCCAGCGCGCCGCCGATGACCCAGGTCCAGATCACCACCCGCTCGCTGTCGATGCCGCTGACCCTTGCGAGGTCGACGTTGTCGCTCATGGCCCGCATGGCTTTGCCCATGCGCGTCATCTTGAGGAACAGATGGAACGCGAACACCAGGATGACGGAGGCGCCGACGATCACCAGATGGTCCGGCTTGATACGGATATCGAAGACCACGTAGGGCACGTTGATACCCGGCTGATAGACCTGGTTGTCCGTGCCCCAGATGAGCTGCACCGCGGCACGGAGCAGCAGCGCCATGCCGAAGGACGAAATCAACAGGATCACCGGCGCGGTGCGCCGTAATCTCCGGTAAACCGATTGGTCGATCAGGATGGCGAGGAGCGCCGCGCCGATCATCGCCGCCGGCAGCGCCATGTATATGGGCCAGCCGATCTGCGCGACGAAAATCAGGGCGAAGTAGGCGCCGACCGTCATCATGTCGCCGTGCGCGAAATGAGCGAACCGGAGAATCCCGAAGATCAACGACACGCCGATGGCGCCGAGGGTCAGGATACTGCCGAACACGATCCCGAAGACCAGGAGCTGAAGGAGATCGGTCAATTTCGCTCATCCCCCTAAATACATCTCGGCCACCTCCCGGTTGGCCAGAAGTTCCGGTCCCGGCGCCTCGAACCGGTTTGCGCCCATCACCAGCACGACACCGCGGTCGGCATGCTCCAACGCCTGACGGGCGTTCTGCTCAACCATCAGAATAGTGATGCCGAGAGCGTTGATTTCCCTGATCCGCTCAAAGGTCTCGGCGGCATAGCGGGGCGACAGCGCCGCCGTCGGTTCATCCAGCAGCAGGAGTTTCGGATCGAGCATCAGCGCCCGGCCCATGGCGAGCATCTGCCGTTCGCCGCCCGACAGCGTGCCGGCCTGTTGCCGGCGGCGTTCCTTGAGGGGCGGAAAAAGTTCGTAGATCCGTTCGATCTGAGGTCCGAAATCATCGTCCCGGAGATAAGCCCCCATCTCCAGGTTCTCGTTTACCGTCAGCGAGGCAAAGACGTTGCGCTCCTGAGGCACGTAGCTCATTCCCAGTTTGGCAACCTGGTCCGCCCTCATGCCGGTGATGGTCCGGCCGAAAAAAGAGACGCTGCCGGACCGGATCGTGGCCAGCCCGAAGACGGCTTTCATGAGGGTGGATTTACCTGCCCCGTTCGGCCCGATGATGACGACGATTTCCCCTTCATCGAGCTTGAGATCGGTTCCGTTGAGAATGTCGGCGCCGCCATAGCCGCCGCGGACATCGGCAACCTCCAGGACCACCGTCATCGGCCGCCCGCTTTTGCGTTTCCGAAATAGGCTTCGACCACCGTTCGATTGGACCGGATTTCCTCCATGGCGCCGGATGCCAGGATCTCGCCCCGAACCATGGCGATGACCGGATAGCAGAGGCGCTCGACCAAATCCATGTCGTGCTCGATGATGCAGAAGGTGTAGCCCCGTTCCTCCTTCAGACGTTCGATGGCCTCGATCAGGTGCACCAGCAGCGAGCGGTTGACCCCGGCGCCGGGCTCATCGAGAAGCACCATTTTGGCGTCGGTCATCATCGTGCGGCCGAGCTCCAGCAGTTTTTTCTGGCCGCCGGAAAGACCGCCCGCGAGTTCCGATCCGACACGATCCAAATTGAGAAACGCCAGGACATCCTCGACCTTGGCGGCGATTTCCTCTTCCTGCCGCCGCACCGCGCGCCGGCTGAACCAGGCGGCCGCGAGGCTCTCGCCCGTCTGACCGGACGGAACCAGCATCAGGTTCTCCCGGACGGTCATTCGCGAGAATTCGTTGGGAACCTGAAATGTGCGGACGATCCCCCGGCGGAATAGCCGGTGGGTCCCGAGACCCGTGATATCGGCCCCCTCGAACAATATTTGTCCGGAGTCGGGTTTGAACGCCCCCGCGACGATATTAAAAAGCGTGGTCTTGCCGGCGCCGTTGGGTCCGATCAGGCCGGTAATCGTCTCGGGCTCGACGGTAAGCGAGCAATCGCGAAGCGCGGTGAGGCCGCCAAAGGTCTTGGTGATGTCGCGAACCTCGATACTCACGAATAGATGCCCCGCAAAATTAGCCCGGCAACCGGACCATCACCTTAGCACGGGTCGGCTGTAGAGCAGTATCCGGCCAAATTGGACCATTTGACCGGATACTGCTCTAGGCGCTTTTTCGGGATTTGGGGCGGCCTGATTTTCGGCCGAGACCGATGTTCTTGGCAAACTCCGAACGCTGCTTGGCATAGTTGGGCGCGACCATCGGGTAGTCGTGCGGCAGCTTCCATTTGGCCCGATATTCCTCGGGGGTCATTCCGTACGTTGTCCGGAGGTGCCGTTTAAGCATCTTCAGCTTCTTGCCGTCTTCCAAGCATATGAGGTAGTCGGGCGTGACCGAGCGCCGTACGGCGACCGCCGGCTTGGAGACTTCCCGGTCCTCGTGACCGTCGGCGTTCGCCAGACCCGCCATCGAACGGTAAACCGTGTTGATGAGTTCGGGAATTTGGTCCCCGGCGATCTGATTGCGGCCGACGTAGGACGAGACCACTTCAACCGCCATCCGCAGAATTTCGCCGCGGTCGACGTCCCGCGAGTCACTGTCGCTCATCGTTTCCGCTCCGGAGCAATTTGTCTACACGTTCCCGGCGACGTTAGCGGCAGTTCGATCACGAAACAACAAAAACCACGGTGTATTAGTGAAATAAAATACAATAATCACTGGCAGGCGGCTGGTAGTGCTCCATCGGCAATCGTCCCATATAATTGCCTATCTTTCGGTGTCCCGCCGGTTGGTCTTTGTATCCCTTGCCAACGCCAGGGCGCCATTCCGGCCGGGTTTTCAAATATTGCCCCAATCGGCCAAATATTGGTTTCCCCGCGACCCCTGGTGTCCGGTTGGCAAGGCCTTCCGATATATGGTATTGCAATGCGCCATTTTGGACCTGTATTCACAGGACTCATCGCCGAACAGCCGAGGAAGGATTTCACTGGATGACCGTAGCTAGCGCCAATTCGGCCGCCTCTCGGATGACGGCGTTTTTCGGGGAGGGGATCGGTGACAGCGATCCGGATGTGTTCGACGCGGTTCGGTCGGAGCTTGCGCGTCAACAGGACCGGATAGAGTTGATCGCGTCCGAAAACATCGTCTCCCGCGCGGTTCTTGAGGCCCAAGGGTCGGTTCTGACGAACAAGTATGCCGAAGGCTACCCCGGCCGCCGCTACTACGGCGGCTGCGAGCATGTGGATGTCGCCGAGGAAATTGCCATCGAGCGCGCGGCAAAATTGTTCGGCTGCGAGTTTGCCAATGTCCAGCCGCACTCGGGCAGCCAGGCCAATCAGGGCGTGATGCTGGCGCTCATGCGGCCGGGCGATACGGTCCTCGGTATGTCACTGGCGGCGGGCGGGCATCTGACCCATGGCGCGAAACCCAATCTGTCGGGCAAGTGGTTCAATGCCGTCCAGTATGGCGTCAGACAGCAAGACGCCTTGATCGATTTCGGCGAGGTCGAGGCGTTGGCCAAGGAGCATCAGCCGAAGATGATCATGGCCGGCGGCTCGGCCTATCCGCGGATCATCGATTTCGAGCGCTTTCGGGCGATCGCCGATGAGGCCGGCGCCCTGTTGATGGTCGACATGGCGCATTTCGCCGGGCTGGTCGCGGCAGGCGTTCATCCGAGCCCGTTTCCCCACGCCCATATCGCCACCACGACCACCCACAAGACGCTGCGGGGGCCTCGCGGCGGCATGATCCTGACCAACGACGCCGACATTATCAAAAAGGTCAACTCGGCTATCTTCCCGGGCCTGCAGGGCGGACCGCTGATGCATGTGATCGCGGCCAAGGCCGTTGCCTTCGGCGAGGCCCTGCGTCCCGACTTCAAGAGCTACGCCCAGGCCGTTGTCGAGAACGCCAAGACACTGGCGTCCGTCCTGTCCGAACGGGGATGCGACATCGTCTCCGGCGGCACCGATACCCACCTGATGCTGGTGGATTTGCGGCCCAAGGGGCTGACCGGCGACATCACCGAAGACAGTCTCGAACGGGCGGGGATCACCTGCAACAAAAACGCCATTCCCTTCGACCCGGAGAAGCCGATGGTCACCTCGGGCATCCGGCTGGGGACGCCGGCCGGAACCACCCGCGGGTTTGGTCCCGGTGAGTTCCGCCAGGTCGGTGAACTCATCGCCGAGGTTCTCGACGGGCTTGCCGAGAACGGACCCGAGGGGAATGAAGCCGTCGAGAAGCGGGTCCGGGCGGAGACTTCCGAACTGTGCGCCCGCTTCCAGATTTATCCGGGCTTCTAACTGTTAGCGCTAGGCCTTCAGGGGGTTTTAAATCATGCGTTGCCCATTTTGTGGTCATGACGACACACAGGTGAAGGACTCCCGTCCCACCGAGGACAATTCGGTAATCCGCCGGAGACGGTCATGCCCTGAATGCGGCGCCCGGTGGACGACAATGGAGCGCGTTCAGCTGCGCGAGATCAGCGTGGTCAAAAAGGACGGTAAGAAGGAACTCTTCGATCGCGAGAAGATCACCCGGTCCCTGCGGGTCGCGCTGCAAAAACGCCCTGTCGGCGAGGATCAGATTGAACGCATCGTCAATTCCATCCAGCGGCGGCTGGAAAGCCTGGGAGAGACCGAAGTGCCGTCCAAGGTCATCGGCGAGATCGTCATGGACGTTCTCGCCGACTTGGATAAGGTGGCCTATGTCAGGTTCGCCTCGGTCTATCGGAACTTCCGCGAAGCAAAGGATTTCGAGGATTTCGTCGGAACATTGGGCGACGAATAAACCGGGAAATCGCGCCTTTACATCCCAAGACGTTTCGCACATGCGGGCCGCACTTTCGCTGGCCCGGCGGGGGCTGGGCAACGTCTGGCCCAACCCCGCCGTCGGGTGCGTCATCGTCAAGGATGGTTTGGTCGTCGGCCGCGG
This sequence comes from Rhodospirillales bacterium, assembly GCA_022823235.1. Classification (GTDB taxonomy): domain Bacteria; phylum Pseudomonadota; class Alphaproteobacteria; order Rhodospirillales; family UBA2165; genus JAJDXO01. Next base: position 58,899 of record JAJDXO010000031.1, on the reverse strand, counting down.
CTGGACCCAGCCGGGCGGGCGGCCGCACGCGGAAGCCGAGGCGTTGCGGCGCGCCGGTCCCGCCGCCGAAGGCGCGACGGCCTACGTGACGCTGGAACCCTGTGCGCATCACGGCGAGACCCCCCCCTGTGCGGAAGCGTTGATCGAGGGCGGCGTCTCCCGCGTCGTATCGGCAATCGGCGACCCGGATGCCCGGGTTGACGGCGGCGGTCTTGAACGCCTGCGGGAGGCCGGCATATCGGTCGAGCAGGGGTGCTGCGAGCAAACGGCGGCCGTTCTGAATGCCGGCTACCTGCTCGCCCGGACGCGGTCGCGGCCATTGTTCACGCTCAAATCCGCAACCAGCATCGACGGACGGATCGCTCTGGCATCGGGGGAAAGCAAGTGGATCACCGGCGAGGATGCGCGCGCGGCCGCACACCAAATGCGGCTTGATCACGACGCGACGCTGGTCGGCATCGGAACCGTGCTTACCGACGATCCCCAATTGACCTGCCGGCTGCCCGGCGTACGGGCCGGACGCCGGGCGCGCATCGTCCTCGATACGAACCTGCGGATACCGCTCGACTGCAATCTGGTTCAAGGCGCGCCCGAAGCACCATTGTGGATCATTGCGGCGGACGGCAAATCCGAGGCGGAACTGACGCCGTACGGGGAACGCGGCGCAGAGGTGATACAGGTGCCCCGGTCCGGTTCCGGCCCGGGGGTCGATCCCGGATCCGCGGCCGGGGCCCTCGCGGCGCGCGGAATAACACGGGTGTTGATCGAGGGCGGCGCCGGTGTCGCGGCATCGTTTCTCGACGCCGGTCTGGTCGACCGTCTGGTGGTGTTTCGAGGCCCGACGGCGATGGGCGGAGATGCATTGGCCCAATACGGGCCCCTCGGGCTGGACGAAATGACCCGCGCCCCGGGCTTCGAGCTGACCGGCGTCGAGGCCGTCGGGAAGGACGTCAAGGAAACCTATGCCGCGCCGGCCGACGGCGCGGCAACCGACTAGGATAACTGCATGTTTACCGGCATCGTGACCGATCTTGGCAAAGTGCGTTCCGTGGCGGCTGGAGAAGACGCCCGGTTCGAGTTCGAAACCGCCTACGACATGACCACCGTCGAGATCGGGGCCTCCATCGCCTGCTCCGGTGCGTGCCTGACGGTAACCGAAAGGGGCGAGGGCTGGTTTGCCGCGACCGTATCGGGCGAGACGCTTCGGGTTACCACCCTTGGCCGCTGGACCGAGGGGACGCCGGTCAACTTCGAACGGCCATTGCGAGCCGACGACGAACTGGGCGGCCATATGGTGCTCGGCCACGTGGACGGGGTCGGCGAAATTCTCTCGGTTGCGCCGGTCTCCGATTCTGCCTGTTTCCGCATCCGGGTGCCGGACGATTTGAAGCACTACGTTGCGCAAAAAGGCTCGGTCACCGTCGACGGGGTTTCATTGACCGTCAACGAAGTCGGCGACGATTGGTTCGAGGTGAACATTATCCCCCACACCCGGTCCGCAACCACCTTCGGGACCCGTAACGAGGGCGATCTAGTGAACCTGGAAATCGACCTTCTGGCGCGCTATGTTGCGCGCCTCCTGGGAAAGGAATAGTCCCGTGTCCGACACCGAATACCTGTCTTCGATCGAGGAGATCATCGAGGACGCCCGCAACGGCAAGATGTTCATCCTGACCGATGACGAGGAGCGGGAGAACGAGGGCGATCTCATTGTCCCGGCGCAAATGGCGACGCCCGACGCGATTAACTTCATGGCGACCCACGGCCGGGGTTTGATCTGTCTCGCCATGACGGCCGATCGGGTGCGCGACCTGGGTCTGCCATTGATGACCAGCGACAATCTGTCCCGGCATCAGACGGCGTTCACGGTTTCCATCGAGGCCCGGGACGGGATCAGCACCGGAATTTCGGCGCCGGACCGGGCCCGGACCATCGCCACGGCCATCGACTCGGCGAAAGGGAAAGACGACATCGTCAGCCCCGGGCACATCTTCCCGCTTATGGCGCGTGACGGCGGCGTTCTGGCGCGCGCCGGCCACACGGAGGCAGCCATCGATGTCGCGCGGCTCGCCGGGCTGACGCCGTCGGGGGTGGTTTGCGAGATCATGAAGGAAGACGGCAACATGGCGCGGATGCCCGACTTGGTGCCGTTCGCCCAGCGCCACGGCCTCAAGATCGCGACCATCGCCGACCTCATCGCCTACCGGCTGAAGCATGACCGCATCGTCAAGCCGGGCATCGAGGCGCCGCTGAAAACGATCTCCGGCCATGAATTCCGCACCATCGTCTACCGGGATACCGCCAACGACGTGGAGCAGCTGGCGCTGGTCAAGGGCGATCCGTCGACGCCCGGCCCGGTTATGGTCCGGATGCATTCCTTCAACGTGTTCGATGACATCTTCAGCGCCGAGAAGACCCTGGAACTCCACCTCGCTATGGAGATGATCGAGGCGGAGGGGCGGGGGGTCATCGTGATGATCCGAAATGCCAGCAATACCGTCCTGTCGGACCGCATACGCACCACCCTGGAGACTCAATCGCCCTCGTCACCGACGTTGCGCGACTACGGCATCGGCGCGCAGATCCTCCTGGATTTGGGCGTCAGGGAAATGTTGCTGCTGTCCAACTCCCAGAGAACCATCGTCGGACTGGACGGCTTCGGTTTGACGGTGGTCGGCCGGAAACCGCTGAAAATCAGCATCAACGAGGGTATCCCGGTCGGGGAAGACTTTTATGGCAGCTGAGGCCGGCCGAGTTCTGATCGTCGAGGCGCGCTTCTACGCCGATATCGCCGATGCGCTGACCGCCGGCGCGGAGGCCGAATTCGGCAAGGCCGGGATCGCGTCGGAACGGATCGACGTTCCCGGAGTTTTCGAAATCCCCGCCGCCATGCAGATGGCCTACGACGCCGATCCGGATTATCTGGGATTTCTCTCTCTCGGCTGCGTCATCCGTGGCGAGACCGATCACTACGATCATATCTGCCGGGAGGTGAGCCGCGCGCTGATGGATTTCAGCACGCTCGAACGGGTTGCCCACGGGTTCGGCATCCTGACCTGCGAAAACCGGGACCAGGCGTGGGAACGCGCCGATCCCGGCCAGCGGGATATCGGCGGCCGGGCGGCCGCCGCGTGCCTCCGGATGGCCGAAATCAAACGCACCCATCCGCCGGCCGGCCCGTAAGACAACAGGCCGGACCGTCAGATGACCGCATCCGCACCCCCCCGCGACAAGGCCGGACAAGGTACCGGGGCGACCCAGGCCGCCCGTCTGGCCGCCGTTCAGGCCCTTTACGAGATGGAAATCTCCCACGCCAGGCTCGACGACGTGGTCCTCGACGTGGTGAGCAATCGATGGACCGAAATCCCCGAAGCCGGCGCCAACGCGCGGCCGGACAAACCGAAGTTCAAGAAAATCGTCCGCGGCGTCTCAGGCGATGCGGCGAAACTCGACGAGATGATTGCGGGCTCGTTGGATGGAGGGCGGACACCCGACAGCCTTGACGTATTGCTCCGCAACCTCCTCCGCGCAGCGGCGTTCGAGCTCTTCGAAATGCTGGATGTCCCGGCGAAAGTCGTGGTCAACGAATACCTCAACATGGCCCACGCATTCTTCAGCGAGGGAGAACCCGCGCTGGTCAACGGCGTGCTCGACCGGCTTGCGCGCGTGTTGCGGGGCGCCGAGATGGATGCAAAGTGACATGAACGGCGCGCCGGACGAGTTCCACCTCATCCGCCGCTATTTCGCCCCCCTGGCCGCCGGCGAACCGGGAGCCCTGGGCCTGGGTGACGATGCCGCCGCAATCAAACCGGCGGACGGGCATTCGTTCGTCGTGACGGCCGACACGATTGCCGAGGGTGTCCACTTCCTCCCCGACGACCCGCCGAACCAAATCGCCAGGAAGGCCCTCCGGGTCAATCTCTCCGATCTCGCCGCCATGGGCGCCGCGCCCCGCGCCTACACGCTGGCGCTGGCGCTGGGCCGGGGCCGGGATGAAGAATGGGTGGCGGCCTTCGCGTCGGGCCTCGCCGACGATCAGCAGCGCTTCGGCGTGACGCTGATCGGCGGCGACACCGTCGCCGCGCCGGGGCCAACGACTCTCAGCGTCACGGCCATCGGCGAAGTCGGCGAGGGAAGGGAACTGACCCGGGGAGGCGCCCGCGCCGGCGACCACATCTGGGTGTCCGGCACCATCGGTGATGCCGGTCTTGGACTCCGGGTGCTCCGGGACGAGCTGTCGAGCGGCGACGAATCGCTCGACGCGGCCGCCATATCCGCCTACCGATTGCCCGAGCCGCGCATCGCGCTCGGGAACGCGCTCCTTGGGTTGGCCACCGGCGCCATCGACGTTTCGGATGGCCTGGCCGCCGACCTCGGCCATATATGCGAACAATCCTCGACCGGCGCCGTTATCGAATTGCCGGCTGTCCCGCTGTCCGAATTCGGCACCCGGCTGGCGGCGGATGATCCGGCATGGCTGACCCGGCTGATCACGGGCGGCGATGATTACGAACTCCTGTTTTCCGCGCCGCCCGCGGCGGAGAGCGAAATCGGCGCGCTCGCCGAACGATTGGCGCTCCGCATAACCAGGATCGGCGCCATCGAACCCGGGAGCGGACTTCGCGTACTCGATCATGCCGGCAACAGCACCGAGATCGGCTCCGCGGGATATCGGCATTTCCAGTTTGATCGATAATGCGCCGCTCCGATCGGCCATCGGTTGGCCATCGTTCAGCCGTCCGGCAGGGTCCGATTTCGCGCTCGATCGGCCCATTTTGATCCGTTCCGGACCGCTGTTGCCTTCCGAGGGCGGTTCTGGCATTTTCCCCCCGCTTTTCGGGCTGCCCCGTTCGGAGGACACGATTTTTGACGGGTGCGCCGATCCGAGCCAATCCCAAGAGTTACGCATCACATAAAGGTTGACCCGATCATGTCTCAAGTATCGATGTTGATTGTTGCCTGCGGCGTCCTGGCGCTGCTCTACGGCGTTTATGCAATCCGTTCGGTTCTCGCCGCCCCGGCCGGAACGGAGCGCATGCAGGAAATTGCCGCCGCCGTTCAGGAGGGCGCGAACGCCTACCTCAACAGACAGTACACTACAATCGCCATCGCCGGCGTCGTCATCGGCGTGGGGCTTGGACTTCTCCTCGGGCTGACCGTGGCCATCGGGTTCTTCATCGGCGCCATTCTCTCAGGCGCCGCCGGTTATATCGGCATGAACGTCTCGGTTCGCGCCAACGTGCGGACGGCGGAGGCCGCCCGATCGTCGGGCCTCGGCGCCGGTCTCGGCATCGCCTTCAAGTCGGGCGCGATCACCGGCATGCTGGTCGCCGGCCTGGCGCTGCTCGGCGTCGCCGTCTATTGGATGATTCTTCAGGATCTGCTCGATGTCTCGACCGCCGGCGGCATGCGGCACGCCCTCGAGGCGCTGGTCGCCCTCGGCTTCGGCGCTTCGCTGATTTCCATCTTTGCCCGTCTCGGCGGCGGCATCTTTACCAAGGGCGCCGACGTGGGTTCCGATCTGGTGGGCAAGATCGAGGCCGGTATTCCCGAAGACGATCCGAGAAATGCCGGCGTCATCGCCGACAACGTGGGCGACAATGTCGGCGACTGCGCCGGCATGGCCGCCGACCTGTTCGAGACCTATGCCGTTACGGTGGTGGCCACCATGCTGCTGGGCGCGGCATTCTTCACCGGCGAGGCCCGCGAAGCGATGATGACCTTGCCGCTGCTGGTCGGCGCCGTGTGCATCGTCGGCTCGGTGATCGCGACCTTCTTTGTCCGGTTGGGCGCCAGCGAGAGCATCATGGGCGCGCTCTACAAAGGCTTCTTCGCCAGCGCCATCATCTCGGCCATCCTGATAATCGGCGCCGTCGAGTGGCTGTTCGGTCTTGGCGCGTCCTTCAATTCCTCGGAAGGCGGTTCCATCACCGGGTGGGACCTGGTGATTTCCACCTTTGTCGGCCTTGTCGTCACGGCCTTGATCGTGTGGATCACCGAATACTACACCGGCACGGGGTACCGGCCGGTCAAAAGCGTGGCCAAGGCGTCCGAAACCGGTCACGCCACCAACATCATTCAGGGTCTCGCCGTCTCCATGGAGGCGACGGCGCTCCCGGTGATCGTGATCTGTGCCGGCATCATCGTCGCATTCAATGTCGCCGGCCTCTATGGCCTGGCGGTCGCCGCGACCTCCATGCTGGCGCTGGCCGGCATGGTGGTGGCCCTCGATGCCTTCGGCCCGGTGACCGACAACGCCGGCGGCATCGCCGAAATGGCCGACCTGCCGGACGACGTCCGCAACACCACCGACGCCCTCGACGCGGTTGGAAATACCACCAAGGCGGTGACCAAGGGTTACGCCATCGGCTCCGCCGGCCTGGCGGCGCTGGTGCTGTTCGCCGCCTACACCCAGGACCTCGGGCTCTTGTTCCCGGATCTCAAGGTATCGTTCACCTTGAGCGATCCCTACGTTGTGGTCGGCCTGTTCGTCGGCGGCCTGATCCCGTTCCTGTTCGGCGCCCTCGGCATGATGGCCGTGGGCCGCGCGGGCGGCGCGGTGGTCGAGGAGGTTCGGCGCCAGTTCAAGGAAATCCCCGGCATCATGGAAGGCACCGCCAAGCCCGAATACGGCCGCTGCGTCGACCTGCTGACCAAGGCGGCGATCAAGGAGATGGTCATCCCGTCGCTGCTGCCGATCGTCGCGCCGTTCGTGATTTACTTCGTGATCAACCTGATCGCCGGACAGGAGGCCGCCTTCGCGGCGCTCGGCGCGTCACTGATGGGGGTTATCGTCACCGGATTGTTCGTCGCGCTTTCGATGACGTCGGGCGGCGGCGCCTGGGACAACGCCAAGAAGTACATCGAGGACGGCAATCACGGCGGCAAGGGCTCCGAAGCCCATCACGCCGCCGTCACCGGCGATACGGTTGGCGATCCCTATAAGGATACGGCCGGTCCGGCGGTTAACCCGCTGATCAAGATCATGAACATCGTGGCCATTCTTTTGCTGGCGATTATCGCCGGCTAGATCAACTGCGACGGAACGAAGCGAAGGCCGTGGGGCGGCAGCCTCACGGCCTTTTTCTTCGAATGGTCCCGCGTTCGGCTAATTGTCGCCGGGGACACGAGGTGTCCCGGGGACGGTATTGTCGCCGCCCTCGAACCGCCCGAGGTTGCCGAACAGCTGCTGCAGGAAGGTGATCTCGTGACCGGCTGTCGGTGTCTTGCGTTCCACCAATTCGATGATCCGGCCGTCCTCGAGGCCGAGCGAGGCGAAGTCACGGATAACCCCTTTGTCATCGAAGCTGATCACCACGACTTTGCGGTCGACCACTTCGGGCGCAAGGAAGGCGGTCGTCTCGGTCCGTTCACTGATGTAGTACCAGTTCTCGCTGCCGAACGTGGAAACACTGGAGGGCGACCCGAACATCTCCGCGACCTGCCGTTTGTTGAGAGCGCCGATTTCGAGCTCCGCCAGCAAATCCGGGTCCGGCAGGTTGCCGCGGATTTCGACCCGCGGCGCGCACGCGGTGAGGAGGACAGCGGCCGCCAGCACGATCAGCGTCCGCTTGCCCGGGAAATATTTCTGTCTCACAAGAGCCATTCTCATTAAGTGTGGCAATTCACCTGTCACAAGCGTATTTGGAAGACTACATCCCTGGACGCGCCTGAAGAAGGCGAACATCCTCGGATACATCGTGTAAACCAAAGGCCCCCGGACATTCAATGGGAATTCTCAACCTCTTCACAACGCGCGCCAAGGAGAAGGATGCCGTCCACAAGCTTTACGGCGTCATCGTCGCCCATGCCCGCAACCCGGTTTTCTACGTCGAGTATGGCGTTCCGGATACCGTTGAGGGACGGTTCGACATGATTTCACTGCTCGCCTTCATCGTCCTGCGGCGCCTGCGCGCCGGCACCAAGCAAGGCGCGCGGCTGGGCCAGAGACTGTTCGACCTCATGTTCGCCGATATGGACGGAAATCTTCGCGAGATGGGGGTCGGCGATCTGCGTGTCGGCAAAAAGGTCAAGGAACTTGCAGGCCTGTTCTACGGACGCGTTGCGGCCTACGAGGAAGCACACGGCGACCAGGCACGGATGGCCGCGGCGTTGAAAAGAAACCTCTACCGCAGCGAGGAGGTGCAGCCGGCCCTTGCCCAGGCGATGGCCGCGTACGTGCACGCCGAGATTTCCCGATCCGAGGAATGGCCGCTCGACGAGCTTTATGCCGGGGAACTGGCGTTCTCGCCCGCCGATTCGGAGAATTCGCGGCAGTGACGACCGAGGGAAAGCCCGTCATCGAGTTTTCGCGGCCTATCCAGGTGACGTCATTGGAGGCCGGCGACAACCGGTTCCGGATCGCACCCGACAGCGATGAGCGGGCAGCGCTGGCACGCCGCTTCGATCTAAACGAGCTGGTGCGATTCTCAGCGGAGTTCGTGTTGAAGCCGGTGGCCGGTAACGTGCAGGTCCACGTGGAAGGCCGGATCGAGGCCGAAGTCGAACAGCCCTGCGTGGTGACCTTGGAGCCGGTCCACGACTCCATAAGCCATCGGTTTCATTGCACTTTTTCGACAGAGGCCGCCACTGAAGAACAAGCGGAATTGGATGTGGGATGGGACGAAGACGACCCCGACGAGCCGATCATTGACGGGGTCATCGATATCGGCGAAGTCGCGGCGGAGCGGCTGGGGCTGGAGATAAACCCGTTCCCCAGGGCACCCGACGCCGAATTCAACGGCTATACCTCTTCGGAAGGCGCCGAACCGGCGGAGTCCGTCACCACCAAGCCGTTTGCCACGCTCAAAAACATGCTCGACCGCAAAAACTGACATTGGGGCCGTTTTTGCGGTTACAATGGGCGATTATGCCGCTTGCCCCGGGCGGTGAATTTGTATATGAAGCGCGCTCCTGATCGGAAAGATCAATTGATCCAAGAATTTCATCACGAGAGTCGTAGCCATGGCGGTTCCGAAAAAGAAGGTGTCCCGGTCGCGCAGAAACATGCGACGCGCCCACGATCGGCTGACCTCGCAGGCGTGGGGCGAGTGCCCCAATTGCGGCGAACTGAAGCGGCCGCATCACGTGTGCCCTTCCTGCGGCTACTACGACGGACGCGAAGTCGTCGATATCGATTCCGTAGCTTAGCTCCGGTCATGCCGCCGGAGGCCCTCCGTGCCTGACCCCATCATTGTCGCTGTCGACGGCATGGGTGGGGACAATGCTCCCGGCATGATCGTCGAAGGCCTGTCGCTGGCCCGCCGGCGGATGCCCGACGTTGAATTTCTCGTCTTCGGCGATGAATCGCAGTTAAGGCCGCTCATTGAAGCGGACGCGGAAACGGCTCGCGCCTGCACGATCCGCCACACGACCGATGCGGTCAGTATGGACGACAAACCCACCACCGCGTTGCGGACGGGAAAAAACTCGAGCATGAGGCTGGCGATCGACGCGGTCGACTCCGATGAGGCGCATGCCGTCGTTTCCGCGGGGAATACCGGCGCGCTAATGGCAATGGCGACCATCGTGCTGAGGACGCTCCCCGGCATTTCGCGGCCGGCCATCGCAGGCGCATTTCCGACCCTCCGCGGACAGACCGTGATGCTCGACCTCGGCGCGAATATCGAGTGCGACGCGGACAGCCTGGTTCAATTCGCGGTCATGGGTGAAGTATTTGCCAGAAACGAACTGGGCCTCGAGCAGCCGTCCATCGGCATTCTCAACGTCGGGGTCGAGGGACTCAAAGGCAATGAGCACGTCAAGAAGGCGGCGGCGATCCTGGCCGAATCGCCGCTGCCGATAAAATTTCACGGATTTGTGGAGGGCGACGACCTGAGCGCCGGCACGGTGGACGTCATCGTAACCGACGGGTTCACGGGCAACATCGCGCTCAAAACGGCTGAAGGGGCTGTCCAGCTGTTCGGTCACTACCTGAAGGAATCACTTCTGAGTTCGCTCCGCACGCGGCTCGGCGCCTTGATCGCGCGGCCCGCCCTCCAAACCATGCGGGACCGGTTTGATCCTCGCCAGTATAACGGTGCTATGCTGGTGGGCCTTAACGGGATCTGTGTAAAGAGCCACGGCGGCACTGACGGTGTGGGGTTCGCCAATGCCGTCGTCGCGGCGGTCAATTTGGTGCGCCGGGAATTCAACGAACGCATACGCGAGGATCTGGAAGAATTGATTGCAGCGGAAGCAACCATGGAGAAGGCGGCGGTCCAATGAGTATTCATTCACGACTGGTGGGCGGCGGCTCATACCTTCCGGAAAAGATCGTCACCAATGACGAGTTGGCCGAACGGGTCGACACCTCCGACGAGTGGATCGCCGCCCGGACCGGTATCCGCCAGCGCCGCGTCGCGGCGGAAAACGAATACACCTCGGATATGGCCTACGAAGCGGCCAGGCGGGCCCTGGATGACGCGGGCGTGGATGCCTCCGAGGTGGATTTGATAATTGTCGGGACCACCACCCCCGACCGGATATTTCCGGCGACCGCGGTCCAGGTACAGGCCAAACTCGAGCTGAACGGCGGCGCCGCGTTCGATGTTCAGGCTGCATGCTCCGGGTTCATTTACGGCATGTCCGTGGCTGACGGACTGATCAAATCGGGCCAATCCAAAACCGCCCTGGTGATCGGGGCGGACACGCTCTCCCGCCTGCTCGACTGGGATGACCGGTCGACCTCCGTGCTGTTCGGCGACGGCGCCGGCGCGGTGGTGATGAAAGGCGTGGAACTGGAGAACGGTCTCGGCACGGAAAGCGGCATTCTGTCTACCCATCTCCACTCCGACGGCCGTCTTGCGGAACTGCTTTATTGCGACGGCGGCCCATCGACCACCGGTCAGTCCGGCTTCATCCGCATGCAGGGGAAGGAAGTCTTCAAGCACGCGGTGACCAATCTGGCGAATGTCGTGACCGAGGCATTGGACGAGAACGGTCTGGAATCGTCGGCAATCGATTGGCTCGTACCCCATCAGGCCAATAAACGGATTATCGATTCGACCACGAAGAAATTGGGCATGGAAACCGACAAGGTGGTGCTGACGGTGCAGGATCACGCCAATACCTCGGCGGCCTCCATCCCCTTGGCGCTTGATGCCGCCCGCCGCGACGGCCGGATCAAGGAGGGCGATCTCATCCTGATGGAGGCGATGGGCGGCGGGCTAACCTGGGGCGCGGCTCTGGTTCGATGGTAAAATAGTGACAGCCGTCACTTGTTTCGCACATTAGCCGTTTCTGCCATCCCTCTGATATTGACGGCATAATCGGGCCGGTTTAGGTTTCCTGCAGGGGATGGTCAAAGGATAGCCTGATGGCTGGAGAGACGATTACCCGTCAGCAATTGAGCGAGGCGGTCTACCAAGAAGTCGGTCTGTCGCGAAATGAATCGGCGGATCTTCTCGAATTGGTTCTAGCGAAAATTTCGGAAACCCTTGCCAATGGCGATTCAGTGAAGATTTCGTCGTTCGGCAGCTTCACGATCCGCAACAAGGGTCAGCGCATCGGCCGCAACCCGAAGACCGGTGAGGAGGTCCCCATCCTGCCGCGTCGGGTGCTTGTTTTCCGTCCGTCCCAGGTGTTGAAGGCCCGCATCGGCGGCGCCGGACCCGACGAACTCGATTAAGGGCCGAACCGTTGCCGGCAGAAGCGCCGCCCGCGCGGCGGTCCACCAAATCCGCAAGTGCATTCCGGACGATCAGCGAGGTGGCGGCCGAGCTTGATCTGCCGCAACACGTTCTCCGATTCTGGGAAGGCAAATTTTCGCAGATCAAACCAATGAAGCGGGGCGGGGGCAGGCGCTATTACCGGCCCGAGGATATCGACCTCCTGAGGCGTATCCGCGGACTGCTCTATGACGACGGCTACACCATCAAGGGCGTGCAGAAGCTGCTGAAACAGGAATCGGGCCGGAGCGCCGACGGGGCCGAAAAAGCGTCGTTACAAGCTGCCGATGGCGGCCTCGGCGATAGTGAAAAAGCGGCGTTGCGGCAAATTCTCGCCGAACTGGAAGACATCAGGAAACTCGTTTAATTCGGCACCGGCGCATTGCCCTTGGGCAAGCGTCTGAGTATAGTTCGCGCCCCTTCAAGGGACCTGTCGGGGAGTGGCGCAGCCTGGTAGCGCATTCGACTGGGGGTCGAAAGGTCGCAGGTTCAAATCCTGTCTCCCCGACCAGCATTGACGGGGCCCCGCCGACGGCGGGGCCCCGAATTCATTTGCGGGCCGCCGCGGTTTTCATCGCTGATTTCGGTTGCAATTCGGCCGGCGGAACGGCAAACGGTTGCCGGAATCAAAATCGTAATCCGGGAACGCTCGATGGCTGAACAAACGCTGATGCGGCTGGACGAACTGGAAGAGGGTGCCGCGAAGGCCCTGGTCGCCCGCGTCGACGGCAAACAGCGAAACATCTTCGTCGTCCACAAGGATGGCGAGGTGTTCGCCTATTTGAACTGGTGCCCACACGCCCAGGACTTCATCGACCAGGTTCCGGGGCAATTTTTCAGCGGCGACAAAAAGCTGATCCGCTGCGGCAAACATGGCGCCTTGTTCGCCATAGACGATGGCCGCTGTGTCGGCGGTCCGGCCGAGGGCCAAAGCTTGGTTAAGCTTTCGGTTGGTGTGCGCGACGGCGAGATCATCCTCGACGCCTGAGCTCAGCCGCGTCCCCGATAGGGCGCGACCCCCTGGTCCGGCAGCCAAACGTCCCCGGGCAATTCCCCGACTTGATAAAACACGTCGATGGGAATTCCGCCCCGGGGATACCAGTAGCCGCCGATACGCAGCCACTGCGGTTCGATTTCGGCCTGCAGCCGCTTGGCGATGCCGACGGTGCAATCCTCGTGGAAGGCGGCGTGATTGCGGAACGAGCCCAGGTAGAGCTTCAGCGACTTGCTTTCCACCAGTGACGGCCCGGGCACGTAATCGATCACCAGGTGCGCGAAATCCGGCTGGCCCGTCACCGGACAGACGGACGTGAACTCGGGGCAGGTGAACCGGACGACGTAGGCGTCCCCCGGATGGGGATTGGGGACTTTCTCCAGCACCGCCGCCTCCGGCGATTCGGGCAGCGCCGCATGGCGGCCCAGTTGGTCGAGCCCGGTATATTCTTCCCCTGACATTCAGCGGGTCACGGCCCGGCGGCCCTCTTCGGTCAGTTTACAGACCATCCAATCCTTTTTGAGCGGATTTTCGAACCACGGTTCGGCCCAGCGCTGCTTGATGCAGCTTTCCACCGTCCGCCGGGAAACCTTCTGTCCCTCGGAATCGAACAGAGGCAGCTTGCCCCCCGGCTGATCGAGCCCGCGTTCAAGCCAGCGGCGCTGCGCCGCGCTCGGCCGCACGCCGGGCGCGCCAACCGTTTGTTCACGCCCGTCTCGGGCATGGAGTTCCATGGCGGTTCCTCCCCGGACCATGACGAACGGCACATCCTAGAGTAGATTGACCTCCGTTCCAAGGAGGGCACGGAAATGACCGTTTCGCTGATCTATATGACCGCCGCCAGCCACGATGAAGCGGCGAAGATCGGAACCGCTCTGGTCGAGGAGCGTCTGGCGGCGTGCGCCAATATTCTGGGCGAAATGACATCCATCTACCGATGGGAGGGCGCGGTCCGACGGGAACCGGAAGTGGCGATGATCGTCAAGACACGGAGCGAACGGGTCAGCGACGTGATCTCAAGGATCGAGCAGCTTCATTCCTACGACACGCCTTGCGCCATCGAGATCGGTATCGGGCGGGGGGCCGGGAAATTCCTTAACTGGATTATCGAAGAAACATCGTAACCAGTTGATCTGTCACATTTTAATCGTTGCCACTGCTTGGGCCGCAATGCCTTCTTCGCGCCCGGTAAACCCGAGACGCTCGGTTGTCGTCCCCTTGATGTTCACGGCGCTCTCGTCGACGTTCAGAATTTCGGCCACCCGTGCCCGCATTTGCTCACGGTAAGGACCGATTTTCGGATTCTCGCAGATGATCGTGATGTCGGCATTCACCACCGATCCGCCCCGTTCGGCGATCATCTCGGCCGCGTGAGAGAGGAAAATGTGAGACGGCGCGTCACGCCACCGTTCATCCGACGGCGGAAAAAACGTGCCGATGTCGCCAAGGCCGGCGGCCCCCAGAAGCGCATCGGTCAAGGCATGCAACCCGGCATCCGCATCGGAATGACCCTCCAATGCCGCGCTGTGCGGGATTTCCACGCCGCAAAGGATCACCCGGTCCCCGTGCGTGAACCGGTGCACATCGTACCCGGTTCCGACCCGGGTCGCTGGTGCCGCGCCGATCATGTTGCGAACTCTTTCCAGATCCTCCTGCGTGGTGATTTTGAGGTTTTCCTCGGCCCCTTCAACCAGTTTGACCCGCAATCCGGCTGCCTCGGCCACGGCGGCATCATCGGTCAGCGCATTGCTGGCAGCCGCTTCGTGCGCCGACAAAATCTCCCGGAACACGAAGCCTTGGGGCGTCTGCGCGCGCCACAACGCGGATCGGTCGACGGTCTCGGCAACGGTCCCGTCGACGGCCCGTTTCAGCGTGTCGGTCACGGGCAGGGCCGGCAGAGCCGCGACCCCGGGCCCAACCGCGGCAACGACGCGATCAATCAGCCCGGCTGACACCAGGGGCCGGACGGCGTCGTGAATTAACACCACGTCGGGCCGTGCCTCGGCAAGCCCCTGCAGACCGAGACGCACCGAATCCTGCCGTTCGGGTCCGCCGAAGATCGGCGGCGGAACGTCGGTTCGATTCAGCGCGGCCTCGTAAAGCTCTACATCATCCGGATGGATGACGGCGCGAACCCGGGTTACCGACGGGTGCCCCAGGAACGCCTCGATGCTGCGCGCCAACACGGATTTCGGCCCCAACGGCAGAAATTGCTTGGGCGTCCCGCCGCCGAAACGATGCCCGCGCCCGGCGGAGACGATCAGCGCGGCGATGTGAGGTGGGTTCGGCAAAGTCGTCCCGTCCGATGGTCAGGGGTGTTGTTTCAACGTAGAATGCGCGGGGCCTCTTGCCAAGGAGCGGGCGAGGGCTTAGGTCTCTGCCGGCATATGCAAGCCGGGACCTGAGCCGCAACTTCGATATGTCGACAAGTTTCATTCTCAACCTCTCGGCGCTTCTGGCGCTTGTCCCGGCCGCCATCGTGGCGCTCCGGAAGACGCCCGCGCGGGACGGGGTGTATTGGGCCGTGATGGCGGTAGCCATCGTCGGGCCGGCCCTTTGGGTCTATGTCCGGCAAGCCGAGGGCTGGCAAACCGGCCTCTCCACGGCGCTTTGGCTGACCGTCGTTACCTGTCTGGTGATCTACGCATTCGTCGCCCTGGTATCCCAACAGGGGTGGCGTTTGACGCCGCTGTTGGTGCCCTACCTGATCCTCCTCGCCGTGCTGGCGACCATTTGGGGTCAGGCGCCGTCACGTCCGCTCGCCGGCGGCGTCCCGCTGGCCTGGATCGGCACCCACATCGCGGTTTCCGTCGCGACCTACGGTTTGGTGACCCTGGCGGCCATTTCCGCCCTTGCGGCGATGCTCCAGGAACGCTCGCTTAAACGCCGGCAGGCCACCGGCCTGTCACGCCGGCTTCCATCGGTCGCCGATAGCGAGCGCCTTACGGTGCGGCTTCTGATGGCCGGCGAAGCGGTTCTCGCGGCCGGTTTGGCGACGGGAATGGCTACCCTCTACTCGACATCCGGCCGGTTGATCGCGTTCGACCACAAGACGGTGCTCACCCTGGGTGTATTCGTCGTCGTCGGTCTTCTGCTGTTTCTGCACTTTCGCTCGGGCATCCGGGGACGCTCGGCAGCCCGCCTGGTCCTGCTGGCCTATCTGTTGCTCACCCTCGGTTATCCGGGAGTGAAACTGGTAACCGACATCCTGCTCGCGTAAAAATTCGCCTTTTCGGTCCAGCAAATCGTTGCTTTCCTGGCAAAAATGCTCATTTTATGGGCAAATTTCGGCGAGTCATTCCATGCCCATTGAAATCGGTCCGATCCGGCTGACCTCCCGTGTGCTGCTGGCGCCCATGTCGGGGGTATCCGACATGCCGTATCGGCGCCTGGTCAAACGTCACGGCGCCGGATTGGTGATCTCCGAGATGATCGCCAGCATGGCCATGATTTATGCCAACAAGAAGACCATGAAGATGGCCAGCAACTGCGCCGAGGAGTTTCCGATGGCGGTCCAGTTGGCCGGCTGCGAGCCGGAACCCATGGCCGAGGCGGCGCGGCTCAATGCGGACCGCGGGGCGGCCATCATCGATATCAACATGGGATGTCCGGTCAAGAAGGTGACGAATGGCCACGCGGGTTCGGCGCTGATGCGCGACGAGGCGCTTGCCGGCAAACTCATCGAAGCCGTGGTGAACGCGGTCGATCTCCCGGTCACCCTCAAGATGCGCACCGGCTGGGATGATTCGTCGCGCAATGCGCCCCGGCTGGCGAAGATTGCCGAGGAGGCGGGCGTCAAGATGCTGACGGTGCATGGACGGACCCGCTGCCAATTCTACAAGGGACATGCCGACTGGGCGTTTATCCGCAAAGTCAAGGAGGCGGTAAACATTCCGGTCATCGGCAACGGCGACGTCACTTCGGTCGAAGACGCGGACGCGTTGCTCGAACAATCCGGCGCAGATGGGGTAATGGTCGGCCGCGGCTCCTATGGCCAGCCCTGGTTTCTTGGCCAGATCGAACACTATCTCGAAACGGGCGAGAAGCGGCCGGACCCGGATATCTCGGTCCAGCACCGGACATTGCTGGGCCACTACGACGACATTCTCTCCCATTACGGCACCGAGCGCGGCGCCCGCATCGCCCGGAAACACATCGGCTGGTATAGCCGGGGGCTGCACAATTCGGCCGGCTTCCGCGACAGCGTCATGCGGATGACCGACCCGGCGGCGGTCAAAGCGGCCATAAACGGCTTCTACGAGCCGCTGGCGGAACGGCGCGCCGCATGAACCGGGACCTCGCCATGTCGGTACCGCCGCCAACACCCATCGATGTTGACGGAATCCTGAACGCGCTGGAATCGGCGGTCGTCGTCGTCGACTCGTCCAACCGGATCGTCTTTCTCAACAGCCGGGGTGAACAGTTTCTTTCGGCGAGCGCCGGACAGCTTTTCGGAACACCGCTCCATACGCTGTTGCCCGGGGACAGTCCGGTATTCACCGTCATCGATCTGGTCCGCGATGCCGGCGCGGCCGTTTCGGAATACGGCCTGACCCTGGAATCCCCCCGGATCGACAAGCATTTCGTCAATGTGCAGGCGGGGCGGCTGGGCGACCAGCCGGATCATGTCGTGCTGGCATTTTTCGAGCGGTCCATTGCCGACAAGATCGAGCGCCAGTTGACGCACCGCAGCTCGGCGCGCTCGGTGACCGCCATGGCCGCCATGCTGGCCCACGAGGTGAAGAACCCGCTCTCCGGCATCCGTGGGGCGGCGCAGCTCCTGGAACAGAATTCGGAGCCGGAGGACAAAACGCTTACCCGTCTGATTTGCGACGAAACCGACAGGATTACGGCGCTCGTCGATCGCATGGAGGTGTTTTCCGACCAGCGCCCCCTGGAGCGGATCGCGGTAAACATCCATCAGGTATTGGAGCGGGTCATCACGCTGGCCCGCAACGGCTTCGCGAGCCATGTGCGAATCCGTGAAATATACGACCCGTCTCTGCCGGCCGTGGACGGCGATTTCGACCAGCTGGTTCAGATTTTTCTGAATCTGGTCAAGAACGCCGCCGAAGCGGCGCCGGAAAAGGGGGGCGACATTACGATTGCCACCGCTTACCAGCACAGCGTGAGGTTCGCCGTCCCCGGCCTGTCCACCCGTACCAACCTTCCGCTTGTCGTCTCGGTTCAGGACAACGGAGACGGCATTGCAGAAGATTTGCGGGATCACCTGTTCGACCCCTTTGTGACCGGGAAACCCAAGGGCAGTGGTCTTGGGCTCGCGCTGGTCGCCAAGATGGTCGACGACCACGGCGGCGTCATCGAGTTCGATAGCGTCCCGGGCCGGACGATATTCAAGGTGATGCTCGCGGTCGCTCAGCAACCTCGGGAGGAAAACGATGACTAATTCCACCGTACTCGTCGCGGACGACGACCGCGCCATCCGCACGGTGGTCAGCCAGGCGCTGGGCCGCGTCGGCTTTGAGGTCCGGACGACCGGAAACGCGGCCACCCTGTGGAAGTGGGTCAACGACGGCGAGGGCAATGTGGTCGTTACCGACGTCGTGATGCCTGACGAGAACGGCCTCGACCTCATCCCCCGGATCAAGAAAATTCGCCCGGAACTTCGCGTCATCGTGATGAGCGCCCAAAACACGATGATGACGGCGGTCAACGCCACCCAACGGGGCGCCTTCGAGTATCTCCCCAAGCCGTTCGACCTCAACGAACTGATCAGCGTCGTGCGGCGGGCGTTGGAGACCACACCCGACCCCCAGGATACGCCGGAGCGGGGCGGCGATGAGACGCTGCCCCTGATCGGCCGCTCGGCGGCCATGCAGGAGGTATACCGCTCGCTTGCGCGGCTGATGGGTACGGACCTCACGGTTCTGATTTCCGGCGAGTCGGGCACCGGCAAGGAACTGGCCGCCCGCGCGCTGCACGACTACGGCAAGCGCAAGCATCACCCGTTCATTGCTCTCAACATGGCGGCGATCCCCCGTGAACTCATCGAGAGTGAGCTATTCGGTCACGAAAAAGGATCTTTTACCGGCGCAACCGCGCGGGCGTCCGGCAGCTTCGAGCAGGCGGAGGGCGGCACCCTCTTCCTCGATGAAATCGGGGACATGCCCGCCGAAGCCCAGACCCGTTTGCTCCGGGTCCTGCAGGGCGGCGAATACACGACGGTCGGCGGGCGGACGCCCATCAGGGCCAACGTCCGGATTATCGCCGCCACGCACCGCGATCTGACCCAGCTCATTCGCCAGGGTTTGTTTCGGGAAGACCTGTATTACCGGCTGAACGTGGTGCCGATCAGAATGCCTGCATTGCGCGAGCGCCGGGAGGATATTCCGGAACTGGTCAGCCATTTCCTGAGCCAATGCGCCGACGAGGGCCTGCCGTGGAAAAGCATCGACGAATCGGCCCTTGATCGGATGCAGGCCTATCATTGGCCGGGCAACGTGCGCGAGATGGAAAATCTGGTCCGCCGGCTCGCCGCGCTTTATTCGGAGGAAACGATCGGCATCCAGGCGATCGAGGCCGAGCTGGCCGTCGAGCCGCCGCCGGAACCGACCAACCGCGCCGGCAATGGTATCGGCGACGCCGTCGAGATTCATTTGAGAGACTACTTTGCGGCGCACGGCAATGTCATGCCCCCGGCCGGGCTCTATGACCGGGTGCTGAAGGAAGTCGAGCGGCCGCTTATCTCCCAGTCGCTGGCTGCGACGCGGGGTAATCAGCTGCGCGCCGCCAAGTTGCTGGGACTGAATCGGAATACGCTCAGGAAGAAAATTCGCGAACTCAACATCCCTGTCCTGAGAAGTCCGAAATAGGGCAGGGAACCAATCACCGGCAGCGCCCGTCACCGGGTGTCTGCCGGTAAACAGGCCATACCATGGCGAACACGACGAGCTACAAGTTTAGACGCATCCGGGTCCGGCTTCGCCGGATGCGTGTGAATCGCGTTCTGGCGGTGATTTTGGCCGTGGCCCTGGGCGTGTCCGGGACCGCCACCGTGATCGCCATGGGCGATCTCGGCCCGCTCGAAACCGATTTCACCACGGTGATCATTCTGCTGAACCTGGACGTCATTCTGGCTCTGGCGCTCGGCGTGCTGATCGCGCGGAGGATCGTCCGCAATTGGTCCAGCCGGACCGCCGGGGGCGCCGCAACCCGCCTGCATATCCGACTCGTGGTTTTGTTCAGCCTGGTGGCGGTCATCCCGGCCATCCTGGTGGCCGTGTTCTCCGGCCTCTTTCTCAACTACGGCATCGAGACGTGGTTCAGCGATCGTGTGCGGACGGCGGTCAACGAGTCTCAGGCGGTGGCGGCGGCCTATCTGCGCGAGCACCAGCGGAATATCCGCGGCGACGCGCTGGCGATGGCCAACGACCTCAATCGCGCGGCGCCCCGGATTCGCGTCGATCAAAGATTCTTCCGTCAGCTGATGCAAACCCAAGCGCTCATCCGGGGCCTTCCCGAGGCGGCGGTGGTCGACGGCGCGGGCAACACCCTGATGGCGGCGGGTCTCAGTGTGTCTCTCGGGTTCGATGTAGCCGGACAGGATCTGCTCGGCAAGATATTTACCCAAACGCGACCCGGCGAGGTGCACATACTGTCCAGCGATTCCGACGACCGGGTGCGCGCCGGAATTCGATTGGAAGCCTTCCCGGACGCCTACCTGCTGGTCGGCCGGTTCGTTGAACCGCAGGTCCTCGACCACTTGTCCATGACCCGCGGCGCCGCAACCCAGTACCAGCTATTGGAGGACAGCCGGGAAGAGCTGCAGATTCGTTTTCTGGCTGTGTTTGCGCTGGTGGCGCTGCTGCTGCTTCTGGCCGCGGTCTGGACGGGTTGGACGGTGGCCAACCAACTGGCGACACCCATCGGCAATCTCATTGCCGCCTCCGAGCGAATCCGGTCCGGCGATCTTTCAGCCCGCGTCCAAACCGAGGGCAGCAGCAGTTCGGGCGACGAAATCGGTATGCTGAGCCGGGCGTTCAACCGCATGACCGAACAGATCAACACCCAGCAGGAAGGGCTGGTCGCCGCCAACCGTCAACTGGATGAGCGGCGCAAATTTACCGAGACCGTTCTCGGCGGCGTCTCGGCCGGTGTGATCGGCATGGACGCCGATGGCGGCATCAATTTACCCAACCGCCGTGCATCCGAGTTGCTCGAGACCGACCTCGACGATGCCCTGGGCCGGCCCCTGGTCGAGGTGGTCCCGGAAATGGCGGAGCTGTTTGCCGGCGTAGCGGCCGCCGCCGGAAAACCCGCCAACGCCGAATTGACGATTGAACGGGGCGGGCGCCAGCGAACCCTGGTCGTCAGCATTGCGGCCGAACGGCTCGACGGCAGGGCGATCGGCTTCGTCGTTACGTTCGATGACGTGACCGAGCTGGTTTCGGCGCAGCGAAAAGCCGCCTGGGCGGATATCGCGCGGCGCATTGCCCATGAGATCAAGAATCCCCTGACCCCCATCCAGCTCTCGGCGGAGCGATTGCGCCGCAAGTATCAGAACGAAGTGGCCAGCGATCCGGAAGTTTTCACGAGTTGCACCGAGACGATCATACGGCAGGTCGAAGACATTGGCCGGATGGTCGATGAGTTCTCGGCCTTCGCACGGATGCCGCAGCCGGACCGCAAGTCCCAGAACCTCACCGAATTATGCCGCGACGCCGTCTTCCTCGAGCGCAATCGATGCCCGGAGATCAACTATCAAGTGGCGTTCCCCGAAGAACCACTGCGGCTCAATTGCGACCGTCAACAGGTCTCCCGGGCATTGACCAACGTTCTCAAGAATGCGGCCGAATCGATCCGTGCCAAATTCGGCGAAGCCGAATCAACCTCGAACGGCGTCATCTCCATCACCATCAATGACACTGCGAGGCATGTCATCGTCCAAATCGAGGATAACGGAAGCGGGCTCCCCAACCAGCTAATCGACCGGCTTGCGGAGCCTTACGTCACGACCAGGTCAAAGGGGACAGGGCTGGGACTGGCGATCGTGAAGAAAATTATGGAAGATCACCAAGGTGATCTAGTATTGCAGAACCGAGATGAGGGCGGGGCCCGTATCTCATTGATGTTCGGGCGGGAAGCCGTTGCGGACAACGGCACCAACCCTGATTCCGACGAAACCACGGAAAACACGACCCTGGCCCATGGCGCATGACATTCTAATCGTCGACGACGAGGCAGACATCCGAATGCTGACCGCTGGGATTCTCGAAGACGAGGGGCACCAGACGAGGGAAGCGCATGATTCCGACAGCGCGATGGCGATGATCGAAACGCGCCGGCCAAGCCTGATGCTGCTGGATATTTGGCTCGAAGGGAGCAAGCTGGACGGGATGCATATCCTCGAAGCGGTTCGTCAATCGCATCCCTCGCTGCCGGTCGTGATGATGAGCGGGCACGGAAATATCGAAACGGCCGTCACCGCGATCAATCTCGGCGCCTATGATTTCATCGAGAAGCCTTTTACGGCCGACCGGATGATCATGGTCGTCAATCGTGCGGTCGAGGCCGCTGCCTTGAAGCGCGAGAACGAAGAGCTCCGGCGCCGCGCCGGGGGCGACATCGAGTTGGTCGGCGATTCTCCCGCCATCACCCAACTCCGACAATCCATCGCCCGGGTCGCGCCGGCCAACAGCCGGGTCCTGATCACCGGCCCGGCGGGCGCGGGCAAGGACGTGGTCGCCCGCCTGCTGCACGCCAACTCCAACCGGTCGGCGGGCCCCTTTATCTCGGTCAATTGCGCCACCTTGCAGGCCGACGGGTTCGAGCTCAGCCTATTCGGCCGCGAGGCCGGAACCGGGGACGGCGGCGAGAACCAGCATCTGATCGGTACGTTCGAACAGGCGCATAACGGAACTCTGTTTCTTGACGAAGTCGCCGATATGCCCATCGAGACGCAGGGTAAGATCGTGCGGGCGCTGCAGGAGCAGACATTTCAGCGCGTGGGCGGCACGACCCGCGTCGAGGTGGACGTCCGGGTCATGGCGGCGTCAACCAAGGACCTGAGCCAACTGATGAGCGAAGGCAGGTTCCGCGAGGATTTGTTTTACCGCCTCAGGGTGGTGCCGCTGGAAGTCCCGCCGCTCAGGGAATGCCGGGAAGATATCCCCGCTCTGGCCAGATTTTTCATGGAACGGACGGCGGAAAATGTCGGTAATCCGCCCCGCGAATTCGCCGAAGACGCCATTGCGACGCTGCAGGCCTACGAGTGGCCCGGCAACGTGCGCGAGCTGAAAAATGTAGTCGAACGCCTCCTGATCATGGCGCCCGGCGAGAGCGACGAACCGATCCGCTCCGACATGGTTCCCAATGAGATCCGTTCCGGCGCGCCGGCGGTCGAACTCGGCAATGACAATTCGGAAATCATGGGTCTGCCGCTGCGCGAGGCACGTGAAATATTCGAGCGGGAATACCTGATGGCGCAGGTCACCCGGTTCGGCGGCAATATCTCCCGCACCGCGGCCTTTGTCGGCATGGAGCGCTCGGCACTCCATCGAAAACTCAAGTCGCTGGGCGTCCAGTCCGAAGACCGGGCGCGCAGCGCCGGCAACTGACCGCTGGGCCGGGCATTAACGGAATCGGATAGATGAAGGTTATCGTCTGTGGCGCCGGGCAGGTCGGCTTCAATATCACCCGCTACCTCGCCCAGGAGGACAACGACATCACCGTTGTCGATCAATCGCCCGAACTCATTCGAAAGATTTCCGATACGCTCGACGTAAAGGCGATCACCGGCTTTGCCTCGCACCCGGAAATCCTCGCCCGGGCCGGCGCCGCGGACGCCGATCTGTTGATTGCCGTCACCCAGGCCGATGAAGTCAATATGGTGGCCTGCCAGGTCGCCCACTCATTGTTCGACGTGACCACCAAAATTGCCCGTATCCGCCAACAGGGCTACCTCAACCCCATGTGGGCGAATCTGTACAGCCGCGATCACATGCCCATCGACGTGGTCATCTCGCCGGAGCGCGAGGTCGCGGAGGCCATCGGCCGCCGCCTCGAGGTCCCCGGCGCCTTCGACATGATCCCGCTGGTCGGCGGCAAGGTAAAACTTATCGGCGTCCGATGCGAGGCGGACTGCCCGATCGTCAATACGCCGCTGCGCCAACTCACCCAGCTGTTCCCCGATCTCAACGTGGTGATCATCGGCTTGGCGCGGGACAACGAGGCGCGAATTCCGTCGGCCGGCGACGAAATGCTGCCGGGAGACGAGGTTTACTTCGTCGCCGAGAGTGACCATGTGCCGCGCGCAATGGCGGCCTTCGGGCATGAAGAAGCCGCGGCGCGCCGTCTGGTCATATTCGGCGGCGGAAACATCGGTCAGTTCCTGGCCCAGGCGATCGAAGAGAACAACCCGTCGGTAAATCTCAAGGTGATCGAAGCGGACAAGGTGCGCGCCGAGGCGGCGGCGCGGACGCTCAAGCGGTCCGTGGTGCTCGAGGGCGATGTCCTCGAGGCCGATATCCTGGAAGAGGCCAATGTGGCAACCGCGGAAGCCGTGGTCGCCGTGACGAACGACGACGAGACCAACATTCTGGCTTCGCTGCTGGCCAAGCGCCTGGGCAGCGGCCGCGCCATTACCTTGGTCAACAGCAGCGCCTACGCGCCATTGATCTCATCCCTCGGGGTCGACGTCGCGGTCAGTCCCCGCAACATCACGGTCTCCACGATTCTTCAGCATGTCCGGCGAGGCCGTATTCATTCGGTAAACACGTTGCGGGACGGGTTCGGCGAATTGATCGAGGCCGAAGCCATGGATACATCGGGCCTGATCGGCAAACCGCTGCGCGAGGCCGAACTGCCCGACGATGTCATTTTGGGCTCGGTTGTCCGCGACGATGAGGTTATTTTGCCCCGCGGCTCGACCGTGGTGGAAGTCGGCGATCGGATTGTCTTGTTCGCGCGGAGCGAGGCGGTTAAGGAAGTCGAGAAGATGTTCTCCGTCCGCCTGGAGTTTTTCTAGCCGCGCCATGCCGAGAATTACCTACGTCAACGGTCAGTACCTGCCGCACCGGGAGGCGGCGGTCCATGTCGAAGACCGTGGATACCAGTTCGCCGACGGCGTTTACGAAGTGATCGCGGTGAGGGGCGGGGGGCTGGTCGACGAAGACCGTCATCTCGACCGGCTGGACCGGTCGCTCGGAGAACTGCGGCTCGCCGCGCCGGTTTCCGGGCAGCCCCTCAGGTTTATCATGCGCGAGATCATTCGCCGTAACCGGGTCCGGGACGGCAAGGTGTACCTCCAGATCACCCGGGGCGTTGCGCCCCGCGATCATCCCTTCCCGGCCGGGGCGGAGAGCTCACTCGTGGTCTATGCGCTGCCCGTCCGTCAGCCTGACGCCGAGACCGGACTCAAGGGAATTTCGGTGATCACGGTTCCCGATATTCGCTGGCGGCGGTGCGACATCAAATCCATATCGCTGCTCCCGAACGTCCTGGCCAAACAGTCGGCGCTGGAGTCCGGCGCCGGCGACGCCTGGCTGGTCGACGATGACGGCGTCATAACCGAGGGCTCCGCGGCAAACGCCTGGATCGTGACCAAGGACGGAGAACTGATCACCCGCCACCTCGACAATTTCATCCTCGGTGGGATCACCCGCATCGCGGTCATCGAACTCGCGGAAAAAGCCGGCGTCCGTCTGGTGGAGCGAGCTTTCAGCGTGGAGGAGGCCAAGCAGGCAAAGGAGGCCTTTCTCACCAGCTCGACGTCGTACGTGAAGCCGGTGGTGGCCATCGACGACACGGTCATCGGCAACGGCGAGGCTGGTGAGGTCACCCGCGGCCTCTATCACGCCTACGAAGCCCACATGGATCGTCAGGGCGCGAACGGCGCGGCCGATTGAATATGCTGCCGGCGGAACCCCCTGAAGCGATCATTTTCGATTGGGACGGAACATTGGTCGACTGCTGGCCATCAATCCACAACGCCATGAACGCGACCCTCGAAGCCATGGGGCATGACGCCTGGACCTATGAGGAGACCTTGGCGCGGGTCCGGAAATCCATGCGGAATGCGTTCCCGGAGATGTTCGGCGACCGATGGGAAGAGGCCGGCCGAATATTCTACGAACACGTAGCGGCCCACCATCTGGAGGGGACGACCGTCCTGGGAGGCGCTGAGGACGCGCTCGCGGCCGCCAACGCATCCGCGCCTTATGTCGGCGTGGTCAGCAACAAGCAGGGCCCCCTGCTGCGGGCCGAGATCGATCACTTGGACTGGCGCGGGTACATCGCCAGGGCCGTGGGCGCGGGCGACGCGGAGGAGGACAAACCGGCGCCGGCGGCGATGGACCTCGTGCTTGAGGAAACCGGGATAAAGCCGGGCGCGGAGGTCTGGTACATCGGAGACACCGGGATCGACATGAGATTCGCCGAGGCCTGTGGCTGCACAGGGGTACTGATCGGCGAAAAAGCATTTGATGCCAATGAATTAGGCGGGATCACCTATACCGCGCATTTCGCCGATCTCGCGGCGTTCACATCCGTTATAGCCGCACATCAAGAAAGGGCTTCCCGCAAGGCGTGAGTCGTGTAGGATAAGCTCGTGAAAGTGGGTTTTTGGCCCACCAGGGGCGAAGCTTGCCGTCTGAGCGGCGAAGCCCGGTAATCTGACGTCTGAGATCAGGGGGGCAAAAGAAGTGTCGGCCGAAAAATCTCAAAATGTACAGGACGTGTTTCTCAACTACGTCCGCAAAAACAAGACACCGGTGACCGTATTTCTGGTCAATGGCGTGAAACTGCAAGGCATTATTACGTGGTTTGATAATTTCTCGGTACTTCTGCGCCGGGACGGACACACGCAATTGGTCTACAAACACGCCATATCGACAGTCATGCCGTCGGGTCCGATCCAGCTGTTCGAGGCCGACCGCGACGAGAGCGCCGCCGCGGCACCACCCGCCGAGGCCGCGCCCGCCGAGGAGTAATCAGGACTGAGTTCCGGCGATGAGCAACGACCGGCCAGCGGCCGTTGCCTGGTTGTTCATCCTCATCTGAAGGACCAACCGGCGCGAGCCCGGACACCCGAGGCGCGGCTGGACGAGTGTGTCGGCCTCGCCCAGGCCATCGATTTGATCGTTGCGGCATCCGAAATCGTTGGCGTGACGAGGGTTCGCCCGTCGACGCTGTTGGGCAAGGGGACCGTCGAGCGGATCGGGGATCAGGTACGCGCCGACGACATCGTTGTGGCGGTGGTCGACGCCGCGCTGACACCGGGTCAGCAGCGCAATCTGGAACGAGCATGGTCGTGCAAGGTCATCGACCGCACCGGCCTGATTCTTGAGATCTTTGGCGCCCGCGCACGGACCCGGGAAGGCACGTTGCAGGTGGAACTGGCGGCACTCAGCTATCAGAGAAGCCGTTTGGTTCGCTCGTGGACCCACTTGGAACGCCAGCGGGGCGGGTTCGGGTTTATGGGCGGTCCCGGCGAAACTCAGATCGAGGCGGACCGCCGGATGATCGACGATCGAATCACGCGCCTCAAGAAAGACCTGGCCGAAGTCCGCCGGACCCGCGGGCTGCACCGGGAATCACGCCGGCGCGTGCCGTACCCGGTGATCGCGCTGGTCGGCTATACCAACGCCGGCAAATCGACCCTGTTCAACACGCTCACGTCGGCAAAAGCGGCATCGAAGGACCGGCTTTTCGCCACGTTGGATCCGACCATGCGGGAAATGAAGCTGCCGTCCGGCCGGGCGGCCATCCTCTCCGATACGGTGGGGTTCGTGTCGGACCTGCCGCACGAACTGGTGGATGCCTTCCGCGCCACGCTGGAGGAAGTCACCGAAGCGGATATCCTGATCCATGTCCGCGATATCGTGCACCCCGACACCGAAGCGCAAAAGGACGATGTCCTCGACGTGCTGGATGATTTGGGCGCCGGCGAACAAAGCAACCGGCCACTGGTCGAGGTCCTGAACAAGGCGGACCGCCTGGACGACGAAGGCCGGGCCGCGCTCGGCAAACGCTCCCAACGGAGCAACAACCCGATAATTCTGCTCTCCGCGATGACCGGGGAGGGATGCGACAACCTGCGCCGGACCCTTGATGACACCCTGTCGGCGCAACGCCGGGAGGTCAGCCTCCGCTTGCCCTGGGCGGACGGCAAGACGCTCTCCTGGCTCTACAAGAAGGGGGAGGTGATCAGCCGGACCGACGGCGAGGACAGCGTCGAGTTGACGGTGCGGCTGGACCCGTCCGACGCGGATAGGCTGGAACAGCAGCGGACCGGCGATTGAGCCGCGAATTCCCGGCTTGCACCGGGCCGATTTCAGGCTAGTCTACTAGTAGAAAAAATCCACCAGGTCGGGAACCCACAGGAGGTTGCCATGGCAACCGTCGAAGCCCAGCGCAAGTGGCGGCGAAAGAACCGCTTCGTCAAGCGCCAACTCAACATCATGGCCCGCAAGCAAATCCACGAATATCTGGCGGAACTCT
This sequence comes from Rhodospirillales bacterium, assembly GCA_022823235.1. Lineage (GTDB taxonomy): Bacteria > Pseudomonadota > Alphaproteobacteria > Rhodospirillales > UBA2165 > JAJDXO01. Next base: position 30,777 of record JAJDXO010000031.1, on the reverse strand, counting down.
CCGAAGATCACGGATTGCGCGGCAAGGGCGAAGCCGTCACCTTCGCCGTTTATGTGACCAAGGCGCTGATGCAGCACGCCGACTTCAACGACGAGGCGGCACGGCTGCATTCGGTATTTACCGATGCCTACCACCAGGACCGGGAAATCTACGCCCCCTGAGGCGCGGCCCCGCGATGACGGACCTGACGTCCTTCGAGACGGTGGCCGACCTCATCCGCGAGGTCTCTGCCGCCGAGATCATGCCGCTGTTCAATCGGCTCGAGAGCCATCATGTGTCGGACAAGCAATCGGGCGAGATGGTGACGGCGGCGGACCTGGCATCCGAAGCGCGGTTCACGGAGGCGCTCTCCCGGATGGCGCCCGGGACCGTCGTCGTCGGCGAGGAAGCCGTCGACCATGACCGTGCGGTGCTCGACCTGCTCACCGGAGATGCGCCGGCGTGGATTGTCGATCCGCTGGACGGCACCCGGAACTTCGCCCATGGGCGGCATTGTTTCGCCGTGATCGTCGCACTCGCGGACAAGGGCGAAACGGTGCGCGGATGGATCTACGATCCGCTGGACGATGTCATGCTGATGGCGGCCAAAGGGGAGGGCGCCTGGACCGAGGAGGGACAAGTCCGCATCCCGCAAGACACGCCCCTCGGCGCCATGACCGGCTCCGTGGGCAAACGGCGGCGGGAACGCCTTCAACGGCACGACGAATCCGCCGAACCCGGGGCGGCCCCCGCCCGCGTCACCCGATACGGATGCACGGGCCGCGAATACATGGACCTCGCCCTCGGGAAGCTCCATTTCGCCGAATACGGCATGCTCAAGCCCTGGGACCACGCCGCGGGTATTCTCATTCACGGAGAAGCCGGCGGCTGCAGCCGGTTTGTCGGGGACGGATCGGCGTACAGGCCCACGGGCATCCTGCACGAGCGAATTTTGCTGGCGCCGGATACCGCCAGCTGGAACAAACTCGACCGGTTGCTGAAGGCGATCTAGCGGAGGAGGGAGCGGTTCCGCTCTATTCGGCGGCCTTTGCCTGCCGCCACCCGGCTTCCATTTCATCGAGCCCGGCTCCGTTCAGATCCCGGCCGGCCGATTTCAGCCGCCGCTCCATGATCCTGAATCGGCGCTCGAATTTGGCGTTGCCGTGACGCAGCGCCGCTTCGGGGTCCATGTCCAGCTTTCGGGCCAGATTCACCACCGAAAACAGGACGTCACCCAGTTCGCCGGCCAATGTCTCCCGGTCGGCGCCCGGGCGGCGGACCTCTTCCGAAAGCTCATCGATTTCCTCGCGAAGTTTGGCCAGGGCTCCCTCCGCGCCGGGCCAGTCGAACCCGACCCGTGCCGCCCGCTTCTGCAGTTTGAGTGCGCGGAGCAGGGCAGGGAGTCCCTTGGCCACCCCGTCAAGGGCGCTGTGGTCGGAATCGTCGGCCGCCTTGGCCTTGCGTTCCAGGGCCTTGGTTTCTTCCCAGGCCCGGGTCTGCGCGTCGGCATCGCCCACGAAATCGCCGCTGAACACATGCGGGTGCCGGCGGACCATTTTGTCCGAAATGGACTCCGTTACATCGTCGAAGTTGAAGGCCCGCTGCTCATCAGCCATCTGAGAATGAAAGATCACCTGCAACAGCAAATCGCCGAGTTCGTCCTTCAAGGCCTCCATATCGCCTGCCTCGATCGCGTCCGCCACCTCATATGCCTCTTCAATGGTGTAGGGCGCGATGGAGGCGAAATTCTGCTCCACATCCCATGGGCAGCCGGTTTCTGGGTCGCGCAGTTGGGCCATAATCCGTTTGAGGCGGTCTATCGCATGTTCGGTCATGTGTTCGGTCATGAAACAATTCCTGTAGGAAGGCCAATGCCTTTAGTACATCAATCCCGGCGGGGGAGGAAACCCGGTCCGAGCCGGCTCGACCCTGATGCGCCACATTAACCCATACCAATTTGTCGCATAATATATATTATGTATTTTATAGGTGATAAAAATTAATCGTATTAGTTATCAAATGGTTAGTTATATTTATTACAGCGATAAATCAGGAAATATTCTAGCTTATTTCAAGCACCATCCCGTCATAGGCCGGCTCGATATTCGGCGGCAACGATGCCGCCAGCTTGGCGTAATCCAGGCGGTGGGACATGTGGCTGATGACGCCGCGGCGTGGCCCTGCCCGTTCGATCCACCCGACCGCCTTGTCCACATGGGCATGGGTCGGATGCTCCGCGCCGCCGAGGGCGCCGACCACCCAGGTATCGAGACCGCTCAGGACCTCGAAAGCCTCATCCGGCAGATCAACCGCGTCCGTGGTGTATGCAAAGCCGCCGATCCGAAACCCGAGGGTTCGGCCGGCCATGCCGTGATCCTGGTCGAAACACGTGATTTCGACCCCGTTGACGGCGAATGTATCGCCGGCGCGAATCAAATTGGGGACCAAAACGGGCTTGAAATAGAAATCCGTGCCGTCCGGCAGCGGCGCAAGCACGTAGCCGAACCGGGTTTCGATCTCGCGCAGCGTCGGTGCGTCCAGATAGATGGGAATATCGGTGCCGTGGGCCCGGTTAATGGCCCGCAAATCATCGATCCCGTGCAGATGGTCGGCATGGGCGTGGGTATAGAGAACCGCATCCAGGCGTTGGACGTCCGCGCGGAGCAACTGTTCCCGCAAATCCGGCGAGGTATCCACCAGAATGACCGTCTCGTCCCGTTCGATGAGTATGGAGGGCCGGGTCCGGCGGTTCTTGAGATTTTCCGGGTCGCAATCGCCCCAGCCGACACCGATCAGCGGCGTTCCTCCCGAACTGCCGGCGCCGAGAATGGTGACCCGCACGGAACGGCGCCTCAGGCCGCTGCTTTGGAAAACAGCCGGAAGAAGTTGTCGGTGGTTGCCTGTTCCAGTTCGGCAAACGGAATTCCCAGCAAATCCGCCGCAAATTCGGCCGTATGCCGGACGAAGGACGGCTCGTTGCGCTTGCCGCGCTTGGGCACCGGCGCCAGGAACGGCGCATCGGTTTCCACCAGCAGCCGGTCGAGGGGCAGATCCTTGACGATCTCCCGCAATTCACCTGAGTTCTTGAACGTCAGGATGCCCGAGAGCGAAATATACATGCCGTGCCTGATGGCCGCCTCGGCAACCCCGCGGCCCACCGAATAACAGTGGATGAGGCCCGGAAACGCTCCTTTTTCCTGTTCCTGGTCCAGGATTTCGATGGTCTTGTCGTCGGCATCCCGGGTGTGAATGATCAGCGGCAGGCCGGTCTCCCGGGAAGCCCCGATATGAATGCGGAAGCTCGCCTCCTGGTCGTCCTGGGGGCTGTTGTCGTAGTAGAAATCGAGCCCGGTTTCGCCGATGCCCACCACTTTCGGGTGGCTGGTCAGTTCAACCAGTTCCCGAACAGTGGTTCTGGGCTCTTTTCCGGCGTCATGGGGATGAATGCCGACAGAGCAATAAATGTTGTCGTGGGCCTCGGCGACCGCCTTGACGCCATCGAACTTGGACAACCGTGTGCAGATGGTCACCATATGACCCACGCCCGCGGCCTTGGCGCGCTCGAGCACGGCCGGCAGCTCTTCGGCGAAGTCCGGATAGTCCAGATGGCAGTGGCTGTCGACGAGCATAAAGCCCCCTACCCGGCCTTCGCGGCCTGTTCGACGTAGCGCGGGAAAATTCCCGACGGTTTGGGCAGCACGGTACCGGCGGTGAGCGCGTTGTCCGGGCCCAAGGCGGCGAAATCCCGCTCGTCCGCGGCAATCTCCAGCTGATCCAGCAGCCGCGCCGAGGAATCCGGCATGTACGGCTGACACAGGATGCCCAGATGCCGGATCACCTCGGCCAGCACGTAGAGTACGGTCGCCATCCGTTCCGGATCGGACTTTCTGAGCTCCCAGGGCGCCTGATGGTCCACAAAGGCGTTGGCCACCCGGACGATCTTCCATATGACCTCGAGCGCCTCATGGAAGGCCTGCACCTCGAAATGGGCCCGTGCCGCTTCCAACGCGCCGTGGGCTTGCTCCAGCAAGGCCCGATCCTCGCCGGTGAAATCGCCGGGCGCCGGCACCGCCGCATCGCAGTTATTGTTGATCATCGACAGCACCCGCTGGGCGAGATTGCCGAGATCGTTGGCGAGGTCGCTGTTGATCCGCTGAATGATGCCCTCGCGGGAGAACGAACCGTCGTTGCCGTAGGGCACCTCGCGAAGCAGGAAATAGCGGATCTGGTCGAGGCCGAATTCATCGACCAGAGCATCCGGCGACAGCACGTTGCCGAGGGACTTGGACATCTTCTCCCCCTCGATATTGAGGAAGCCGTGCCCGAACACCCGCTTCGGCAGGGGGATCCCGGCGCTCATCAGGAACGCCGGCCAATAAACCGCGTGGAAGCGGACGATATCCTTGCCGATGACGTGCAGATCCGCCGGCCAGTGGGTGGCGTACATCCCGTCCCGAGCCGGGAAACCCAGACCGGTGATGTAGTTGGTCAGCGCATCCAGCCACACATACATAATGTGGTCTTCGTCGCCCGGCACCGGCACGCCCCACTTGAACGTGGTCCGCGATATGGAAAGATCACGCAGCCCCTGGCTGACGAAGCTCACCACTTCGTTGCGGCGCGTCGCGGGCAGAATGAAGTCCGGATAGGCTTGGTAATAATCCAACAGGGGCTGGGTATATTCCGAAAGCTTGAAGAAGTAGCTCGGCTCCTCCACCCACTCGACCGGCGCGCCCGAGGGCGCCAGTTTGCCGTCGGGCCCGTCGGTCAGTTCGCTCTCGTCGAAATAAGCCTCGTCGCGCACCGAATACCAGCCTTCGTACTTGCCGAGATAGATGTCCCCCGCATCGTCCAGCAGCTTCCAGATCGCCTGGCTCGCCGCATAATGCCGGGGTTCGGTGGTGCGGATGAAATCGTCGTTGGAGACGTTGAGCATGGCGTCCATGTCCCGGACGGCCCCGGCGATTACATCGCAAAAGCTCTGCGTGTCCTTGCCCGCCTCGATGGCCGATTTCTCGACCTTCTGGCCGTGCTCGTCGGTGCCGGTCAGGAAATGCACGTCGTAGCCGTCCAGACGCTTGAAGCGCGCCATCACGTCGGTCGAGATCGCCTCATAGGCATGCCCGAGGTGGGGCGGTCCGTTGACGTAGGCTATTGCCGTGGTGATGTAATAGGGCGTCTTGTCGGCCACGAATATTCTCCCGGGTAGGCCTGTCGGCCCGAGGGTCTCTACGATGATGAATGGGCGGCGTCAATGGCCGCAAAGGCGTTCAATATCACTTGTTTGTGGTCGAGGTTCACGCTGTCGGCCCGCTCGAACAAGCGGTTGTTCTTTTCCCATACCTCAAACCAGCGATCAAGACCGCCGGCGGAAGCCGAAACGGAGCCGCGAACCCGTCCGTCGATGGTTCGGTGAACCCACCATCGCATGAGGTCGCCGATGGTTTGGAAGGCCTCGCCGGTTTTGTCCCGGGCAACGCCGTCGGCCAATTTGTGGACACCCGCCACGTCGAGGCCCGGCAGCTTTTCCAACAAGGCGACCGCATCGCGATAGAGGCCCAACCCGCCCCCCTCCGAATAGCCGAGCGCCCGGCCGATACTGCCGTCGGAGATTTGCACCAGGATTTGCCGGTCCTCGAGGCTCATCTCCGGGCGCAGCCGGGCCAACAGTTCGGCCAAATCTTCCTCGTCCAGGGGCTTGGCCGGCAGGCGGCGGCAGCGGGAGATGATCGTCGGCAGCAAGCGGCCCGGATTGTGGGCCAGCAACAGCAACATCGCGCGGGACGGCGGCTCCTCGAGAATCTTCAAGACGGCATTGGCCGCGTTGGTGTTCATCTGATCCGCACTGTCGATGATCACCACCCGCCAGCCGCCCTCGGCCGGGGTCTTGGAAAGGAATTCGCGGACGCCCCGGACATCGTCGACGGTAATCTCGGCCCGGCGCTTGCCCGATTTCTCGTCGACCGCCCGCTCGACGACCAGGAGATCGGCGTGTCCGCCTGCCGCGACCCGCCGGAAAAGCGCGGCCCCGGGGTCATGGGCGTCAGGCGCATCGCCGGCGAGGACGGTCCGGGCGAGACGAAAGGCGAGGGTCGCCTTGCCGATTCCCCGGCGGCCGGTGATCAGCCAGGCGTGCGCCGGACGGCCGGTATTGAAAGCGTGCAAGAACTCGCCTTCAGCGTCCGCCTGGCCGAGGAGACTATCGGTTGCCCGGGGTTCGGGGATGCGTTCCTCTTTGTCGGCCATCAGATTTCCAGCCTGTCCTCGACGGCGCTTTTGATCCGCTCGGCAACGGTCTCCATATCGCCGTCGGCGTCGACGACCATACAGCGTTCCGGCTCCGTGGCGGCGATCTCCAGGAACGCCGCCCGGAGCCGCTGATGAAAATCCAGCCCCATCCGCTCGTAACGGTCCTCGCCCTCGCCCCGGGCCTGGGCGCGGACCTGGGCGCGGGCCAATCCCGCCTCCGGCGGCAGATCCAGGATCAGCGTGAGATCAGGGGTCAAATCACCGACTATCCGGGCATGAATATCCGAAATAAAACCCTTGTCCACGCCGCCGACATACCCCTGGTAGGCCCGGGTCGAATCGGCAAACCGGTCACAGACCACCCATTCTCCGCGGGTCAATGCCGGCCGGATCGTCTCCGTGAGGTGGCTTCGGCGCGCGGCGTAATGCAGAAGCGTTTCGGCCGCGGCGTCCCAACGCCCGGGATCGCCGGTCACCAACAGCTCCCGAATGGCCTCGGCGCCGGGCGCCCCGCCCGGCTCACGGGTAACGCACACGGTATGGCCCGCCCTTTCCAGGTGGGCGGCCAGCCGCGGCGCTTGAGTGGACTTGCCCGTCCCCTCACCGCCTTCGAGCGTGATGAATTTTCCGGCCATGGAGTGTTCTCCGTTACAGGCTCGGAGTTTGGCCGGTTCCGGTCAACCGGATTCGCCCCACAGGACGAATTTGAGGGCGGCGCCGAGGCGGGAGAACATGCCGAGGCGGGGAACGTCGGAACCCGTGATCAGCGGATACTCAACCGGGTCCACCCCCGCCGCTTCGATTTTCAGCGTCGCCACCGGCATGCCTTCGGCCACGGGCGCCGCAAACGGACCGTCGTAGAGAACACTCACCTTCATACCCCGCCGGGCTTTGCGCGAAAGTGTCAACAGGACGTCCTGCCCGATGACCAACGGCACACTGCCGGCGGCGCCCATCCAAACCTCGGCATCGGCAACCGTCTCGCCTGATTTGAACAAGGCGTAATTGTTGAACTCCCGGAAGCCCCAATCGAACATGCGCTCGGATTCGATGGCCCGCGCCTTTTTGCTCGGCAGACCGTTGACCACCAGAATCAGCCGACGGCCGTCACGAACCGCGCTGGCGGCAAGGCCGTAGCCCGCTTCTTCCGTGTGACCCGTTTTCAGACCGTCGGAGCCGATGTTCCGGTAGAGCGCGGGGTTCCGATTGCCCTGGCGGATGCCGTTATAGGTGAACGCCTTTTCCGCATAGTAGTGGTAGTACTCGGGGAAATTCTCGATTGTCGCCTGGGAGAGCTTGGCGAGATCCCGGGCGGTGGTGCGATGCTCGGGATCCGGCCAGCCGCTGGAATTGACGAAATGCGAATTGGTCATTCCGAGCTCCTTGGCGGTTCGGTTGAGCTCTTCCGCGAATGCCCCTTCGCTGCCCGAGAGCCCCTCGGCGACGACGATGCTGGCGTCATTCCCGGATTGCACGACGATTCCCCGGATCAGGTCCTCGACCTTCACCCGGGAATTCACCCTCACGAACATTTTGGAGCCTTGCTTCCGCCACGCTTTTTCGGAGACGACGAACCTATCGTCCAGGGACAACCGGCCATCCTTCAAACGTTCGAAGACCTTGTAGACGGTCATGATTTTACCCATCGACGACGGCGGCATGGGCTGATCGGCGTTCTTCTCGAACAGGACGGCGCCGGTGGTCGTGTCGAGCAGTATCGCCTGTCTGGCCGAGGTTTCGATGGTCCCCGCCGCCTGGACGGCGGTGACGCTCAGCATCAGAGCCGCCGCCGCGGCAACGGCAAATGTATTAATCCGCACGCTTGTCATTCCTTCCCGCATCACGTCCTACTCGACGACGATTCGCGCGTTGTCGTAGCCCAGATGAATCATGATTTCCAACACTCTATCGGCGTCGGCCACATGGCGATGCGGCCCCGACCGAACCCTAAAAAATTCTCTTTCGCCGTCAATAAACGATGTGATCTTCACATCACGGATTTGAAACAACCTGGCCCTGACCCGGTGAGCGTTGTCCCATCGGATAAATGACCCTGCCTGGACGTAGAGTTTGGTGTCCGCCACCCGTTCAACGGTCACCGAGCCGTCAGGCCGAGGCGGCGCGGCGGTCACCCTGTCCTGGCGGACGGCAACCCGACGCCGCGGAGCAGCTTCCGCCGGCGCGTTCGAGACGGCGCCCGGCGGCGGCGCCAGGGTTTCCGACGCCACGCCGGGTTTGGCGAACTGCACATCCGAACGGATCGGCAGGTCGGCCCGGGCCACCTGCGTCCCGGAACCGGTGAGCCGCTGCGCGAGCGCCCGGCTTTCGGCGCCCAGGATCCGCACCCGGACACGCGCCGTGCCCTTGCGTTCAAAACCCAGGAGTTGCGCGGCCCGGCGGGATACATCGATTATCCGCCCGTGAGCAAACGGACCCCGGTCATTGACCCGAAGCTTCAGCGACCTGCCGTTCTCCAGGTTCGTCACCTGGACGAACGACGGCATTTGCAGCGTCCGGTGCGCCGCCGTCAGTTCGTTCATGTCGAAGACTTCGCCGTTGGCGGTTTTCTTCAAGTGGAATTTGGTCCCATACCAGGAGGCAATCCCGGTCTCGACGTGGTCGAAGCTCTCCTTGGGGTAATACCAGACACCCTTGATTTGGTACGGGTTGCCGATCTTGTATTTGCCGGACACCGGGCTCCGCGGTTCCGGTTTGGAAATCCGCTTGGCGGTGTGGGCAATAAGCTGGGTGTCGGCACATGCCGAGAGCAGAAACAACGCCCCCAGGCTCAAAATCAGCGGCTTGATCCGATCGACCGCCATCGCGTCAACTCCCGCCGATGCGATCGGCAAGGGAGCCGATCGCCACGGCAAAAAACGAAGACCGGTTCCATCGCAGGATCACCCGGTAATTGTTGTAGGCCAGGAATGCACGGCCCTTGGTCTTCTCGGGCAGAACGATCGAGGCCTGAAGATTTCGTGTCGGCAGGTCGGTTCCGTCGACCCGGCGGACGCCCCGGGCCTGCCAATCCCTGATACCCTTGCGGACCTTGAGGCCGGCCAATTTCATGTCGAACCCCGCCGGCAATTTGACCTCGCGTCCCCAGGTCTGATCCGGCTTCCAGCCCGATTTGGAGAGGAAGTTCGCGGCGGAAGCGAATGCATCCCGCCGATTGCGCCAAATATCCCGGCGCCCGTCGCCGTCATAGTCGATGGCAAAGCTCTCGAAAGTCGAAGGCATGAATTGGAATTGACCCATGGCGCCCGCCCACGAACCTTTCATGTTGGTGTGGGCGATGTGACCCTGGTCGACGATTCTGAGCGAGCGGATAAGTTCGCCGCGGAAGAACCTGGACCGGCGGCCGTCATGGGCCAGGGTCGCCAGCGCCGAAATCACGGGAAAGCCTCCATCCACACGGCCGAAATCCGTTTCCACACCCCAAAACGCAACAATAAAGCGCGGCTGAACACCGAATTTGCGCCCGATTTCTGTCAACAATGTGGCATTTTCCCGGAATTTCGAACGGCCCTTCTTGACCCTCGAATTGGGCACCACCCGGTCCATGTATTGTTGCAGGGTCAGCGTAAATTCGGGCTGCCGGCGATCCAATTCGATCACCCGCGGAATGCGTTCGATGGTCGGGATTACCTCGTCGAGAGTTTCAGCCCGGATACCTTTCCGCGCCGCCTCGGCTTTCAACGCGTCAAGCCACGGCCCGAATGGTTTTGAAGCGTCCTGGGCAATCGCCCCACCGCCGACGCCAACGGCGGCCAGACCTCCCATCAGGCCATACGCCATGGTCCTAAAACAGGTCTTCATGCGCACCAACTCCACCCAATTGACAGCCAGCAGTACAACATCCGCCTTTTAACCGCGAGAGATTAACGAAAGACTGCCGGGTCATCGCTTCTCCATCTCCAGAGCCGGAAAAAATGCATCGGTACGATCCGTGAGACGATACGCAACCAATCCTATCCATTCCCGAAGCGACGACCCGAAGGCGACAAACCCGCCCATCAGGCTGCCGGTCAAACGAAACCCCTGATCGGGTTCCGTCGAATAGTCGACGGGATAAGGGATGACCGGCCAGCCGGCGCGCCGAAAAACGCCAAGCGCGCGGGGCATGTGAAACGCCGATGTCACCAATATCCATGTTTCTTCCGGTGCGGGCTTGACCAGTTCCTTGGTCAGAGTTGCGTTTTCCGCGGTGTTCCGGGATTGATCCTCGATGATCAAACGGGACGATGCCACACCGAGCTGAGCGAAGACAGGTTTGACATAGTTTGCTTCCTTCAGTTCCGGCCGCCCCAGCGCCCCGGACCCGCCGGAATAGACTATGCGGGCGTCGGGATATTGCCGGGCGAGCCGGGCGCCCACGGTGATCCGCTCGACCGCGCCGCCGATGACGGTCTGTCCCCTCGCCTCGCTGAGAAACTGATCGACCACGCCGCCCAGGACGACAATTCCGTCCACCCTGTCCGGCAAACTCCGCGGAACGGGTATCCGGTCCTCCAACGCCGCCCGCATGGTCTTGCCGACGGGCAGGAAACCGATGACCAAAACGTAGCCGACAAGCAGGAACAATAGGGTCCGGAAGGTCCTTCGCCATCGCAGCAACAGCGCGACGGTCACCAGCAACAGACCGATGAGAATGTGATTTCCCGGGTCGGCTAGGAACCAGAGAACCTTTGAGAGGAAGAAAAACATTCACGCCCAATCCCGCAGCGCCGGGACCGTCCCAAAACCGTTTGCCGGTGTTCCGGCGATCGCCTATTAAATCCGATTCGTAAGTACCGAAACACCTATTAAGCCGCCTCAGAGGGGATTGCGCCGTGGCTACAAAAACCCGGAAGAAACTCGAAGACCTTCGCAGCCAGCGGTGGTACGGGCCGAGCGACATGCGTTCCGTCAGCCACCGCGCGCGCTCCCGCCAAATGGGCTATTCGAGCGAGGATTTCACCGGCAAGCCCAAGATCGGCATCATCAATACCTGGAGCGACATGAACACCTGTCACTCCCACTTCAAGCAGCGGGCCGAGGAGATCAAGCGGGGCGTTTACGAAGCCGGCGGTTTTCCCATTGAATTGCCCGCCATGTCCTTGGGCGAAATCATGGTCAAGCCGTCGACCATGCTTTACCGCAACTTCCTGGCCATGGAGGCGGAGGAACTGATCCGCTGCCACCCCATCGACGGCGTCGTCCTGATGGGCGGCTGCGACAAGACCACCCCTGCCCTCCTCATGGCGGCCCTGACCATGGACCTGCCGGCGATCTACGTACCCGCCGGTCCGATGCTGCGCGGCTTCTTCGCCGGCGAGACCCTGGGCAGCGGCACCGACGTGCTCCGCTATTGGGCCGACCGGCGGGCCGGCCTGATCGACGACGAGACGATGGAAAATGTCGTCGGCGGACTCTCCCGTTCCGCGGGCACCTGCATGGTCATGGGCACCGCCGCGACCATGATGTCCATTGCCGAGACCCTGGGGATGACGCTGCCGGGCGCCTCGTCGATTCCCGCGGTCGATTCCAGCCACGCGCTGATGGCCGCGGCCAGCGGCCGGCGGATCGTCGACATGGTGTGGGAAGATTTGAAACCCTCCGACATCCTCACCCGGGCGTCCTTCGACAACGCCACCGTCATCGATATGGCCCTCGGCGGTTCGACCAATGCCATGATCCATCTGATCGCCGTCGCCGGGCGGGCCGGGATCGAACTCACGCTGGAGCGCTTCGACGAGATCTCCAAGAAGACCCCGGTCATTCTCGATATCAAACCCTCGGGCAAATACTTGATGGAGGACTTCTATTACGCGGGCGGACTGCGCGGGCTGATGACCCGGCTGACCGGCCAGCTTGATCTGACCCAGAAGACGGTCACCGGGGGAACGCTCGCCGGGAACCTCGAGGGCGCCGAGGTTTATCTCGACGAGGTCATCCGCCCCCTCGACAATCCGCTCTATCACGAAGGCGGCACGGCCATACTCAGGGGGAACATCGCCACCGACGGGTGTGTGATCAAGCAAACCGCGGCCGATCCCAGGTTCCATGTCCATCGGGGTCCGGCGGTCGTGTTCGAGGGCTACCAGGACCTCCACGACCGAATTGACGACCCCGGCCTGGATGTCACCGAGGACTCGGTGCTGGTGCTGAAGTATGCGGGGCCCATCGGCGCGCCGGGCATGCCCGAATGGGGCATGCTGCCGATTCCCAAGAAGCTGTTGGAGAAGGGTGTGCGCGACATGGTGCGGATCTCCGATTGCCGGATGAGCGGCACCGCCTACGGCACCTGCATCCTGCACGTCGCCCCCGAGGCGCAGGTCGGCGGCAACCTGGCACTCATCCAGACCGGCGACATGATCGATCTCGACATCCCCGGGCGCCGCTTGAACGTCGACATTCCGGACGAGGAGATGGAAGCGCGCCGAAAGGCATGGACGCCCCGGCCGTTCCCGTATGAGCGGGGCTACACCGCGCTGTACGCCCGGCACGTGACCCAGGCGAACAAGGGGTGCGATCTCGACTTCCTGCATGCCGGCGCCGAAACGCCGGAGCCACCGATTTTCTGACGCCCTGAATTCGCCGCCGCCCCGCATCTTGGGCAAAATCGTCGCACTTATTCAATTTGGGAGATTATTGATGAACGCACCGCAAAAACCTCCGATGGTTTACAACAAAGCCCATTTCACGGTGAAACACTATGATTGGGATGTGTTCGCCGGACCGTCGGCGGGTGAACCGTATATCGACGCCGCCTTGACGGATCTGGAGACCGGCGAACCGGTCAGGCTTTCCAACTTCTCCGGCAAGTGGGTGGTGATCGAGACCGGGTCCTCGACCTGCTCCATGTACACCAAGAACATTCCGGACATGAAGGCGATCCAGGACGATCACCCCGACGTGGTATTCCTGCTGATCTATGTCCGTGAGGCCCACCCGGGCGAGCGCCTCGGCCCGCACCGGAACTTCGATGAGAAGGTCGGGGCGGCCAGGCTGGTGAAACCCCGCTACAACGAGCACCGGCGGATCCTGGTGGATGACGTCGAGGGGTCCTTCCACAAGCAATACGGCATGATGCCCAACATCCTCTATGTGATCCGGCCCGACGGCACGATCCATTACCGGTGCAATTGGGCGACCGCCGACGATTTGCGGACTGCGCTCGAGCAGCGGGACACCTTCCACACCTACGAGAACGCCGACGTCAAGAAGCTAAAGGCCGCGCGCGGTCTCTATACCACCGTCCGCACCATGTGGACCGGCGGTTTCGTGGCGCTCTACGACTTCGTCAAGGCGAGCCCCGGCATGGCTCAGCGGCACCTGAAAGTGGACAAGTTCTATCGCGAGAACGGGGCGTTCAACAAGAAGCCCGGTCTGTTCTCCGAAGGCTCGGAAGCCATCGCCGAGTTCGAAAATTCCATGAAGGCCGAAGATCAGCACGGCAAACCCGCCCCGCAGCAGGCACAGCAGCCGGGCGAATAGGCAACAGGACCGGATTCGGGAAAGGTCGCTGCCCGGGCGGCCATCCCGGGGGCACCATTGATTTCACTCGCCGGCATCGCCGCGCTTCTCGCAACCGTCATCGGCACGTCCTTCGTCAGCGGGGTGTTGAGCCTCGGCGGCGGCACCATTCTGATGGGCGTCTTCGTCTGGGTGCTGCCGGTCTCCGTGGCGATGATCCTCCATGGGGTCACCCAGATCGCCGCCAACGGCTCGCGGGCCTGGATGTACCGGGAACATATCCAGTGGAACATCCTGGGCGGGTACGTGGCGGGTGCGGCGGCGTGTCTGTTCCTGTTCGCCGCCTTTGTCTTCGTCACCAATAAGGTCCTCGTCTTTCTGCTGCTGGGCATTCTGCCGTTCGCGAATTTTCTGGCGCCCAAAAACATGGCGCTCGATATCACCAAGCCGTTCATGCCGGCGGTCTGCGGGTTTACGAACGTCGGCGCCTTGATGCTGGCCGGGGTGTCGGGTCCCCTGCTCGACGTGTTTTTCGTCAAGAGCCCGCTCAACCGGTTCCAGACCCACGCCACCAAGGGCCTCACCCAGGTCCTCGGCCACACGGCCAAGGTGATCTATTTCGTTCTGATCCTGCGCCTGGTGGAGGACGGCGATCTCATCCTGCCGCTCTGGGTATTCGCCGCCGTGGTGCCCCTCGCCTATCTCGGCAGCATTCTCGCCCGCCGCGTGGTGGTCGCCATGTCGGACCATCAGTTCCGCTGGCTGACCCAGGGCGCCTCCATGGCGATCGGCGCCGTATTCCTTTACCGGGCGTTCAGCCTGATGTTGGCCTGAGGTCGGCGTGAACGCCGGCGCGTTTCATGCCGCCCGGCCGCCGGGGCCCTACGCCACCCGGATGGTAATGTCGCCGACGCCGTCAATATGGCCTTCCATGGTCTGGCCCGATCTGACCGGGCCGACCCCGTCCGGGGTTCCCATATAGATCAGATCGCCGGGCTCCAGGGTCACGTATTCGGACAGATAGGCGATGGTCTCGGCGACGTTCCAGATGTGCTTATCCAGGGTGCTCTCCTGCTTCACCTCTCCGTCCACCTTGAGCCGGATGGCGCCGTTGCCGGTGTCGGGATGGCCCACGTCGCCGACCGGTCGGAGCGCCGTGCATGGCGCCGATTCATCGAAGCCCTTTCCCATGTCCCAGGGACGCCCCATGTCCTTCGCCACCTGCTGCACGTCGCGGCGGGTGAGATCGATACCCACGCCATAGCCCCAGACATGGTCCAGCGCGTCGGCTTCGGCAATGTCGCGGCCGCCACGGCCGATGGCCGCGACCAGTTCGATTTCGTAGTGAAAATTCTCGGTCTTGGAGGGATACGAAATGGTCGAGCCGTTCCGGACGATGGCGTCCGCCGGCTTCATGAAGAAAAACGGCGGCTCCCGGTCCGGGTCCGCGCCCATCTCAATGGCGTGGGCGCGGTAGTTTCGTCCGACGCAGTAGATCCGGCGAACCGGAAACGTGTCGTCGCTCCCCTCGATGGGGAGCACGGGACGGTCTTCGATATCGATGACGTGGGGCATGGTCTTTCGGGTTCCTCTCCAGAAGAATTCGGGGGGACTAAATCGGCTTCGGGGCGGCTTGTCAAAGGCGGATCAGTCCGCGGGGAAGCCGGTTCCCCTGCCGGGGCCGAACACCCGGACCGCGTTCCCGTAGGCGATCTTCCGGGCAACCTCGTCCGGCAATCGCGACAGCCAGGCGCGGTGCTCCCCGATCAGGGACGCGTAGTCTCCCCACCGCGGCGTGACGTAGGTGTCGGAGCCGATCATGATCCGGTCCGCATGCTTGATCATCACGTCGCGCCAGGCCGGGTCGATCCCGTCCGGGCCGCCGCCGATCTCGCCGCCGCGGAACGAGGTCTCGGTCAGCATGCCGGGATAGGCATCCATCATCTCCATCACCACGCCGGCCGGCTCGGTCATGCCGAGATGGGCCCAAAGAATCTTGACCCGGGGGTCGATGGCATAAAGCGCCTTGACCGGTTCGGCCCCCGAATGGACCTGCAGCCACAGGTCCTTCTCGACGGCCAGCCTGACCAGACCCCGGACCTGACGGGATCTGGCCTCCAGCGGATCGAACAGGTGGAACTCGCCGACGCCGCGATAGATACCGCTGGTCAGGCGTTCGGAGACGTAATCGAACACCTCCTGGTTGGCCGACCAGGAGGTGACGTCGGCGCCGTCCCGGTAGGGCCGGAGGTTGGGCACCACCCGTTCCGGCATGTGCCTGAAAAGCTTCAGGGTGCCGTCGTCGGGCGTCGAGGATACCAGCGCCCGCAGCACGCCCGCCTCGCGGAACAGCTCCTCGATCCGGGCCGGACTGTATTCGGTCCACGCGTCCCGGCTGTAATGGACGTGGGTATCGAAAATGGGAAGCCTGTCCTCCGCCGCCGCCGGGGGCGCAGCGAACAGACCTGCCGCAAATACCAAAAACCCGAGAAATTTCATCGCAACTTCAGATCCAAGGACCGGTCCCGCCCAAGCGCGAGCCATGCACCGGACGCATAGCTGTGTTTTCGGGGACATGGACATTCATGGACATTCATGGACATTTGATGACACCCGTTCGGGAGGTACCCCCCGAATAGTTCGTACAAAATTGCATAGCTCCCCTCCAGGGCGAGGGAACGGAGCGCTTCCTCTCCCGCCACTTCATTTAGCTCAAGCGGATGCCGGGGCAAGGAAAAAAGAATCCCCCTCCCCCTCGAAGGGGGAGGGTTGGGGTGGGGGTCGGGGTGGGGATGAAGATGAGAGTGGGGGTGATACGGAAATTCCCCCTCACCCAGCTTCGGCCAAGCTCAGCTGCCGCTTCGCAAAGCCTGCGCATCCCTCTCCCTCCGGGGGAGAGGGAATGGTGCCGGGCCTTGGGGATTGATATTTTGCCGCGCTGGCCTTATTCCGAAACGGGAGAGACGTCAGCAACGAGGCAACGATGGTGAAAAAGGCAGCCAAACCGAAACCCAGGAAGCCTGCCGCAAGGCGGAAACCCAAGGCCAAGGGAGAGCAGGTTCACCAGGAGGAAACCAACAGCGTCCTCGACGGCGCCATGAAGAGCGTCATCCGGAACGCCTTCCTCAACCGCTCGGGCTGAACCGCCGGTCTAAATCGGCGAACCGCCTTCCCAGCCCGGCAGCGGCAATACCAGGATTTCCGTATCCACCGGCATGCTGGCGCGGCTGACCGTGATCGACGGGCTGTCGTTGAGCCGCGTCTTGTACATGCCCTTGACCCGTTCGGCGAACTCGAGCGGCCGGTCCATGAAGTTGTAGTGCATGGGGATCACGTAGCGGGGCTTCAGCTTGTCGATGTTGTACAGGATCTCGTCGAAGCTCGCGGTGATCCAGCGGTCGACCGGAACCAGCATGATGTCGATCCGGCCCATGCGCCGCGCCCGGTCATCGTCGAGCGCATGGCGGATATTGCCGAAATGAGCGATGCACACGCCCGCCGCCTCGAAGACGAAGATCGATGAACTGCCGAAATATCCGGAATCGATATTTGTCGGAAGGTTGAACACCCTGAGATCCCTCTCCCGGAGGTTATGGCGGACCACGCCCAGGCCCGACGGATTCCAGCCGCGAAGCACATGCTTGATCGCCGGATCGACATTGTCGGTGGAATGGGTGGAATGCCCGGTATTCATGGTGATCAGGTCGGGCAGCACGTCGGGCCGGACGAAATCGTTGTAGTCCGTCACCGCCTTCACGCCCTGCGCGGTCTCGATGAGGAACGTCGAATGACCGGAAAACGTTAATCTGACATGGCCGGCCGGCGCGCCGGCGCGATGCAGCAGGCCCGGCAGGCCCCGCCGGTGCCGAACGATTCCCAGTCCGCACGGGGCCGCGCCGCGCTCGGCGTTGGGCTGGGCCTGCGCCAGGGAATCAAGGAGGGATTGCGCGTGTACCGGCGGGGCGCCGAGACCGGCCCCGAGACCAATGACGAGTGCGGCGGCGGCAATGGAGGCCGCGGGACGTCTCATGTGCTTCACTCCCGAATGCCTGGTTTTCCGAGTTCCGGTTCTATCATCGTATCCGTCCGGGATTTAGGCAATCCACTATTCCGTGAGGCGGGATTGCGGCGTGCGGGCGGCGGCAAATAAATGATTGCGTCATGGCCGGGTCCGAACCCGGCCATCCACGTGTATCGCCGGCCGCCAGACGTGGATGCCCGGATCAAGTCCGGGCATGACGATAACATAACAATAATCGCGTCATGGCCGGGCCCAGACCCGGCCATCCACGTGTATCGCCGCCCGATCCGGCGCCGAACAAGCCTATTGGCGCGCCAACGGCGACGGGGTATTAGAGGCGCCCGGACAGACCGTTAGCGGAGAGGTGGCTGAGTGGTCGAAAGCGGCGGTCTTGAAAACCGTTGAGGGTCCATAGCCCTCCGGGGGTTCGAATCCCTCCCTCTCCGCCACTCTTGTTGTCCGTCCGACACCCTCCCCGTCTTGATGGCGCCGTGATCGCTGCATAAATTAGGGCATGGAAGACCGGAGGATTTGGCCATGAGCGATGCCGGGGACGGCGCGATCACCCTCGGGATCGAGGAGGAGTTCTTCCTCGTCGACCCGGATTCCGGCGACCTGCTGGCCGACCCGGACCCCGCCCTCTTCGAGGCGTGCGAGGCGGCGGCGGGGCCGCACAAGATCGTGCGCGAGTTGCTGCGCGCGCAGATCGAGATCAACACGCGGGTGTGCGGCTCGGTCGCGGAGCTTCGCGAGGCGCTGCGCGAGACCCGGGGCATCGTCGTCGAGGCGGCGGAGCGCCACGGCGCGGCGGTGATGGCCGCCTCCACCCATCCCTTCGCTTCGTGGCAGGCGCAGATGCCGACGCCGCGCGAGCGCTACGAACGCTTCGCGATGACGTTCCAGGACAACGTGCGGCGGTTCCTCGTCGGCGGCATGCACATCCACGCCGGCTTCGGCGACCCGGATTCCCGCGTCCGGGTGATGACCGCGCTCAGGCGCTACCTGCCGGTGCTGCATGCGCTCTCGACCTCCTCGCCGTTCAGCGACGGGCGCGAGACCGGGTTCAAGTCCTGGCGGCTGACGGTGGTCGGCAGCCTGCCCCGCTCCGGGCTGCCGGGGCCGCTCGGCTCGCGGGCGGACTACGACCGGCTGATCGAGGAGTACCGCTCCATGCGCTTCATCGACGACGGGAGCGAGCTGTGGTGGGATATCCGCCCGTCGCACGCCTACCCGACGGTGGAGATGCGGATCTGCGACGTGTGCACGCGGATCGAGGACGCGGTGTGCATCGCCGCGCTTTATGCCTCGCTCATCCGGATGCTGCAGCGCCGCGACCGGGAGGGAACCCTGCCGCCGGAGCCGCTCACAGAGATCGTCGCGGAAAACCGCTGGGTCGCGCAGCGCTACGGGGTGCTGGCCTTCTTCGGCGACGCGGCGAGCGAGAGCGGACGGGTCGATATCGACGACGTGGTGAACGAGCTGGTCGAGGAGCTCGCCGAAGACGCCCGGGCGCTCGGCTGCGAGGAGGAGACGCGCCGCGCGCTCGCCATCGTGCGCGAGGGCACCGCGGCGGACCGGCAGGTCGACCTCTACCGCCTGCGCCTCCTGGAAGGCGACACCGAGGCCGAAGCTCTTCGCCGGGTGATCGACCTCGTGCTCGACGAAACGCGGGAGGGAACCGGCGGCGAAAGCGGCTGAAGCAACCGTGCCAGCCGCGGCCGGGGGAACCCGCCGAAAAATCTCCCTCCCCCTCTCCTCACTCACAAATCGTCATGCCCGGACTTGATCCGGGCATCCACGCCTTTGCGGCGGCAACACGTGGATGGCCGGGTCTGGGCCCGGCCATGACGTAATTCAATCGAGTCCTGACCTTAGGCCGGGGTCACGCCGCGCAGACGCTCGCTGCGCCGCCGCAGCAGTTCGATGGTGGTCATGACCGCGACGGAGAAGACGATCAGCAGGGTCGCGACGGCCAGGATCGTCGGGCTGATCTCCTCGCGGATTCCGGCCCACATCTGGCGCGGAATGGTCTGCTGCTCGACGCTGGCCACGAACAGCACCACCACGACCTCGTCGAAGGAGGTGACGAAGGCGAAGAGCGCGCCGGCGATCACGCCGGGCAGGATGAGCGGCATGACGATCTTGAAGAAGACCCGCGCCGGGTCGGCGCCGCACATGGCCGCGGCGCGCGTCATCGAGTGGTCGAAGCCGATCAGGGTGGCGGTCACCGTAATGACGACGAAGGGCGTGCCGAGCGCCGTATGCGCCAGGATGATGCCGAGATAGGTGCCGGTCAGCCCGATCCGGGCATAGAAGAAGAAGATGCCGGCCGCGGTGATGACCAGCGGCACGATCATCGGTGAGATCAGAAGGCCCATGATGAAGGCGCGGAACGGCATATGCGGGCGCGACAGCCCGAGGGCCGCAACCGTGCCGAGCGCCGTCGCCAGAACCGTCGCGCAGACGGCGATGAAGAGCGAGTTGACGATCGACTGGCGCCAGATATCCCGGCCCCAGAAATCCTCGTACCAGCGCATGGAGAAAGCTCCCTTTTCCAGCGCCAGCATCTCTTCGGTGAAAGTGAAATAGGGGAGCGAGTTGAACGACAGCGGGATGATGACGATCAGGGGCGCGATCAGGAACAAGAACACGACGGCGCAAATGGCGATGAAGGCATAGTGCCAGATACGTTCGGGCGTGCTCGCATAGTCGGGCGGTTTCAGCATGGCTCCGTCCTATCCCAGCTTCAGCCGCTCGAGGCCGACCAGCTTGCTGTAGACCCAATAGAGGATCAGCACGCCGAACAGCAGGATGGCGCCGAGCGCCGCGGCCAGGCCCCAGTTGAGCGACCGCTGCATGTGGTAGGCGATGAAGTTGGAGATCATCATGCCGTCCTGTCCGCCGACCAGGGCCGGGGTGATGTAGTAGCCGATGGCCAGGATGAAGACGAGCAGGCAGCCGGCCCCGACGCCCGGCAGGGTGTTGGGCGCATAGACGCGCCAGAAGGCGTAGTGGCGGCCGGCGCCGAGCGACATGGCGGCGCGCATGTAGATCGGCGGAATGGTCTTCATCACGCTATAGAGCGGCAGGATCATGAACGGCAGCAGGATATGCGTCATGGCGATCACCGTGCCCTCGGCGTTGAAAATCAGCTGGATGCGCCCGCCCTCGGAGATGATGCCGCTCCAGACGAGAATGTCGTTGATGATGCCTTCGGTCTGCAGCAGCACGATCCAGGAGGTCGTGCGCACCAGAAGCGACGTCCAGAACGGCAGCAGCACAAGGATCATAAGGACGTTGGAGTACCTGAGCGGCAGGATCGACAGCAGATAGGCTACCGGAAAGCCCAAGGCGAGGCAGGCGATAGTGACGATGACCGACATCCAAAGGGTCTGGATGAAGTTGCCGACGTAGATCCGCCGGACTTCGGGCTGCGGGACGACGTTGTCGTTAACGTCATAGCGCCGGTCGACGGCGGCGAGATAGTTCACGCCGGTGAGGCGCTTCCCCAATCGCTTGATGGCGGCCCAGGTCTCCGGGTTGGCCCAGTCCTCATCCAAGCCGATGAGCGCTTCCTTGAAGGGCGCTTTCAGGCGCTGGGCCCGGCGGCCGGTGCGGGTGACGGTGCTGCGCAAACCGCCGGTTTCGTAGTTCAGGCGGGTCGCCAGCCGTCCGATGGTGCGGTTCCTGCGCGCTTCGGCGAGGTCGGCCGCCAGGGCGGCGAAGACCGCCTCGTCCGGCAGTTCGCCGCGGTCGTCCCAGGCTTCGAGGGCGGCGATGGTGCGCGGCATGTTGTCGGCGACAATCGGGTTGTCGACCGAGCGGAACAGCATCAAGGCGATGGGAAAGAGGAAGGTGATGAGGATGAAGAGCAGCAGCGGCAGGACAAGCAGCATGGCCTTGACGCGCCGAATGCGTTCGGCGCGCGCCAAGGCGGATTTCAGCGGGCGGCCATCGGCGGTGGTGAGCGGCCCGTCCGCCGGCGCCGCCGCGCCTGTTGTCGCTGCATCGGTCATGTGCGTACGCCGGAATTCAGCCGGGAAAAATGGAGAGGACGGCGCAACGGCTGCCCTCCCCCGCAACGACGGTCAGTTGGCGAGCCAGGCGTTGAAACGCTCGTTCAGCTCGTCCTGATAATCGGCCCAGAACTCGAAGTTGTTCTGGAGGGCGTTCTTGAAATTCCCGGGCGCCGTCGGCATGTGCGGCCCCATGGGAATTCCGGCTTCGAAGTGCTTGCCGATCAAGGCAACCGAGGACCGGCGCGCCGGGCCATAGGAGATAAACCGGGCCTGATCCGCCAAGCGCCGGGTGTCGGTGGAGAATTTGATGAACTCGACCGCCGCGTCCTTGTTCGGCGAGCCTTTCGGAATAGCCCAAAGGTCGATGTCCCACACCTGGCCGTCCCAGACGATCTCGAAGGACTTCCCTTCGGTCGCGGCGGCATCGAAGATGCGTCCGTTGTAGGCCGTGGTCAGGGCGACCTCGCCGTCCGCCAGGAGCTGCGGCGGCTGGGAGCCGGTTTCCCACCAGACGACATTGCCCTTGATGGTGTCCAGCTTGGCGAAGGCCCGGTCCACGCCTTTCGGCGTCGACAGCACTTCATAGACCTTGCCGGGCGGCACACCGTCGGCCATCAGGGCGAACTCCAGGTTTACCTTGGGGGTCTTGCGCATGCCCCGCTTGCCGGGAAATTTCTTGGTGTCGAAGAAGTCGGCGATGGTCCTGGGCTTTCCGCCGGTCATCCTGCCCGCATCATAGGCGTAGATCGTCGACCAGAGGATCGTCGCCACGCCGCAGTCGTGCAGCGTGCCGGCAATGAAATCCTCCTTGGCAGGCGTGCCGTCCGGCGCCGGCGGCAGTTGGGAAAGGTCGAGCTCTTCGAGCAGCCCCTCGTCGCAGCCGCGCACTGCATCGGACAGTTCGAGATCGACAACGTCCCATGTCACCTTGCCGGCTTCGACCTGGGCTTTGATTTCCGCCAGACCGCCATTGTAGTTCTCGGACAGGATTTTGATGCCCTTCTTGGCTTCGTAAGGCTCATGATAGGCCTTCACCTGGCTCATGGAATAGGCGCCGCCCCAGGAGACGACGGTCAACTTATCGGCGGCAGCGGCGGCCCCGGCCCAAAGTCCCAAGGCGGCGACGGCCGATACACTCGCGGTCAGAAATCGTTTCATGGCTTTGTCATACTCCTTGTTTACTCACGGTCCTTGCAGGCGGCACTGCGCTTCCGCGGCTCCCGGGCCGCGAAACGCGGACACGTCATGTGCCCAACGCCCTGCAATCATCAATCTCCCAACCCACGGCCACGGTGGAGCCTTCCTTCAGGCTCGCGTGCCCTTGGGCGTTCGGGATTTTCACGATGAACTGATCCGTGCCGCACACGTTGACCCGCGTGCGGATGTGGTCGCCCAGGTAGGTAAGCTCCTCCACCCGGGCTTCGAAGCGGTTGGGCAGGCTGCCGGGCGCCGGATCGATCACGACCCGTTCCGGGCGCAGCGAGAGCGTCGTCGGCGTGCCGCTCCCCGAGACGTTGACCGCCAGGGCCTGCATCTCGCCATGGCCGTTGTCGAGCTCCACGCGGCAGCTCGTCCCGTTCATATGGCGGACACGGCCTCTCAGCCGGTTGTTCTCTCCGATGAACTGGGCGACGAAGGCGTTGTTCGGCTTTTCGTAAAGGTCGGTGGGCGCGTCGATCTGCTGGATGACCCCTTGGTTGAGTACCGCGATGCGGTCCGACAGGGTCAGGGCCTCGCTCTGGTCATGGGTCACGTAGACCACCGTCACGCCCAGGCTTTCGTGAATGTGCTTGATCTCGTATTGCATATGCTCGCGCAACTGCTTGTCGAGTGCGCCGAGCGGCTCATCCATCAGCACGAGGGCCGGTTCGAACACCAAGGCACGGGCCAGCGCGACGCGCTGTTGCTGGCCGCCGGAGAGCTGGCTGGGACGGCGGCGCTCATAGCCGCCGAGTTGCACCGCTTCCAGCGCCCGCCCGATTTTCTCCTGGACGTCCGCCTTGCCGACGCCGCGCGCTTCCAGCGGGAAAGACAGGTTTTCGCCCACCGTCATGTGCGGAAAGAGCGCGTAGTTCTGGAACACCATGCCGATGCCGCGCTTGTGCGGCGGCAGGCTGTTGATGGGATCGCCGCCGAGGTAGATCGTGCCGTACGTGACCGTCTCGAACCCGGCCAGCATCATCAGGCAGGTGGTCTTGCCGGAGCCGGAGGGCCCAGCAGCGTCAGAAACTCGCCGGGCGCGATATCGAGATTGAGATCCTTAACGACCAGCGTTTCACCGTCGTAAGTTTTTTGAACCTCGCGGAAACGAACGAGAGGGTCGTCCTGCCCGATCATGCCCTCCTAGGCCTCCTTGGCCTTCCCTGCTCCGCCCGCGCGGCCGTTTGGCTGTCCGCCCGGCCGCCGTCCCATGTCACGCAAGAATCACGCCTTTGCGCTTGCGCGAATTTTCTCTTTTCGAGCGTGCGAAAGCAACCCACTCCGGGGCCGGGTTCACGGCAAGTTTATTGTCCGCCCGGCCCAGCCCCTCCGCCGATTCCCTCGACCGGACACCGCCAAAATCGACATTGCCTAACCAGCGCCCGGCGCTATCCTCCAACGACATCGGAGGCGCGCCATGGCTGGAAAACTCGACAAACCCATCATCATCGCGGGCGGCGGCATCGGCGGTCTGGCCGCGGCCCTCGCCCTGTCGCTCAAGGGCTACGGGAGCATCGTCCTCGAACAGGCATCCGAGTTCGGCGAAATCGGCGCCGGGATTCAGCTCGGACCCAACGTTTTCAGGATGTTCGAGCGGCTGGGCATCACCGAGGCTATCAACGACGTCGCCTGGTTTCCGGACCAGCTGATCATGCGGGATGCGGTGACCGCCGAACTGGTCACCGCCCTGCCCCTGGACGGCGCCTTCCGGGCGAAGTTCACCGAGCCCTACGGCGTCATCCACCGCGCCGACATCCACGGCGCGATCCTCGACGCGTGCCGGGCCTCCGATCTCGTCACCCTGGAAGCATCCGTGAAGGTCACGGACTACGAACAGTCCGCCGGCGGCGTCACCGTCATGGCCGAAGGCGGCGGCCCCTATGACGGCGCGGCGCTGATCGGCGCCGACGGGCTGTGGTCGACCATCCGGCAGAAGATCGTCGGCGACGGACCGCCCATCGTGTCCGGCCACATCGCCTATCGCGCCGTCCTGCCCATCGAAGAGGTGCCGGATCATCTCTATTCGGACTCCATGATCATCTGGGCCGGCGAAAAGACCCACCTCGTCCACTATCCGCTGCGGCGGGGCGAGCTCTACAATCTCGTCGCCGTCTTCCACAGCGACAAGTACGTCGAAGGCTGGGATGCATTCGGCGAACCCGAGGAGCTTCACGAACGCTTCGCCGGCACCTGCGCCAACGTCCGCGAACTCCTGGAGCGGATCGAAACCTGGAAGATGTGGGTGCTGTGCGACCGGGAACCGGTGAAGGAGTGGTCCGACGGGCGGGTGACGCTGCTCGGCGACGCGGCGCACCCCATGCTTCAATATCTCGCCGCCGGCGCCGGCATGGCCATCGAGGACGCGGTAACGCTCAGCGACATTCTCGAAGCCAATAACGGCGATATCGAAAAGTCGTTCCTGGAATATCCGGCGGAGCGGTATCTCCGCACCGGCCAGGTCCAGGTCATGGCCCGGGTCTACGGCGAGGTCTATCACGCCGCCGGCGTGGTCCGCGAACTGCGCAACAACATGCTGAGCGAACGGACGCCGGAACAGTCCTATGACGGCATGGCGTGGCTCTACGACGGCCCGTAGGAAAAATTTCTTTTCAATTAAACCAATAACTTGCGGATTTTTTCTCGGAATGTGATTCGGATCACATACATCCCGCCACCCGCATCGTACAGTCCGGGCATGGTTGAGGACATCCCTCCCGTACCCCGCGCCCCCGGGGTATATTCCTCTCCATGATCCTCCCTGTTAAACTCACCGGCGCCAACGGGCGCCGGTTTTTTTGCCTGCGCCGCGCACCTCGGCGAAGCACTGCTTGACCCGGGCGCGGCCGTCCGGTAGCGCCTCCCCATGGGGGACGATCTCGAACACGGGGCCGCATCGACGAACTGGCCATTGATCGCGCTGGTGTTCGCGGGCGCGGTGACCGCGTCCGTTCACATCGGCAAGGTGCCGCCGGCTCTCCCGGATATCCGGGCCGAACTCTCCGTCGGATTGGTCATGGCCGGCTGGATCGTGTCGATTTTCGCCCTCATCGGCACTATGGGCGGGATTTTCGCGGGCCTGGTTACCGACCGCCTCGGCCATTCCCGGATGATCAAGGGCGCCCTGGTGGCGTTCGCCGCCGGCGGCGTCCTCGGCGCCGTCGGCGAGAACAGCACGTCCCTCCTGGTCTCCCGGGTGATCGAGGGCGCCGCCTACATCGTTCTGGCGGTGGCGACGCCGTCGCTGATCGCCGTATTGGCCGCGCCCCGGGACCGCAACCTGGCGGTCGGCCTCTACGGCATGGGCGTTCCCGTCGGGATGTCCATCGCGCTTCTTGCCTCGCCGCCGATCATTGCGGCGATCGGCTGGCGGGGACTGTGGTGGAGCGTCGTCGGCCTCAGCCTGGTGATGCTCGCCCTCATGCTGCTGTTCGTCCGCACCCGTCCAAGCTCCCAAGGCCGCCGGACAACCTCCTTCCTCCGGGATATCGGGCTGACCATTTCCAGACCCGGACCCAATATTCTCATGGGCTGCTTTCTGACCTACACGGCGCAATGGACCGCGGTGATGGCGTGGCTGCCCACCTTCATCGTCGAGCAGCGCGAAGCCTCGCTCGGGGTCGCCTCGGTGATGACCGCGCTGGTGGTGATGATGAATATCGGCGGCAATTGGCTGGGCAGCGTCCTCTTGCACAGGGGCGTGCCGCGCTGGGCCTTGATCTCCGCCGGCACACTGGCCATGGGACTGACCGCGCTGGCCTTTTTTCCCGAAGGCCTGCCCGACATGGTGCGCTACGGATTGTGCCTCGCCTTCTCCCTGCTTGGCGGCATGCAGCCCGCGAGCCTGACCTCCGGGGCGCCCGCGCACGCCCCCTCGCCCGATCAGCTCGGCACCACCAACGGCTATTGGATGCAGGGCTCCCAGCTCGGCCAGCTATTGGGCGCGCCGGCGGTCGCGGCGGTGGTCACGATCAGCGGCGGCTGGGCGCTGGCCGGACCCGCCCTCGCCCTCGGCACCGTCGTCAACGTGATCCTGGCGCTGTGGCTGCGCAAGCTGGAGCGTTAGGGCGGTTTCCGGTCAAACGGTTCAAATTGGCCGGAAACTGCTCTAACCTGTTCAACAGCCGCATCGGATCGAACACCGCCAAAGGGGGAGCGGATCATGACCGTACGCGAAGTCGCCGGCCGGGGCGATATCCGGGGAAGCGTTTCCGAAGCCGAGTGGAAAGCCCGCGTCGACCTGGCCGCGGCCTATCGTCTGGTCGCCCACGTCCATGGCAGTGACCTGACCTACAACCATTTGACCGTCCGTGTGCCGGACGAACCCGATCACATGCTGATCAAGCCGTTCACCGAAATGTTCGAGGAAGTCACCGCCTCTTCGCTGGTCAAATACGATTTCGAGGGCAACCCGGCGGACGACAATGACCGTCCCTTGTTCGGCGGCGGCAAGGTTATCCACGGCGGTGTCTATCAGGCGCGGCCCGACGTCAACGCCGCGTTCCACACCCATACGCCGGCGGTGATGGGCATCTGCAGCCAGAAACAGGGCCTGCTGCCGATCAACCAATATTCAATCAGCCTCTGGCACGATCTGGCCTACCATGCGTTCCACGGCTTCGAGTTCAACGTGGAGCTTCGGGAGCCTCTTTTTGCCGACATGGGCGACAAGAACATCGTGCTCATGCACAACCACGGCGCCCTTGTGTGCGGCGCATCCGTGGGCGCCGCGTTCGTTTCCCATCATTTCCTGGACCTGGCCTGCCAAGGCCAACTGGCGGCGATGACCGGCGGCGCCGAGCTTATCCGGCCGGATCCGGAAAAGCTGGAATACGCGCTGGCGCAGATCAAGGAGCGTCAAGCCGAGCTGCCGCCGGAGGACAAGGACTGGGCAGCCTGCCTGCGCATGGCGCACCGGGTTGCCCCGGGCTTCGACACATAGCCTCCGGCGCAGCGGCCGCACATTTCCCGCTGTAGCGGGAAGTGCTAATATGACCGCTTGTCATGGAGGAGGCGACCATCGCCAGGCCATTTACCGAGACCGATCGGGAGCGGCTCCGCAATCTGCTTGAACTGGCGGAAAGCAGTCCGTTCCCGGGCGAGCGGGACAATGCCCTGGCGGCAGCCAAGCGGTTGGCCGAAAGGCATGACATGAGCCTCGAGGAAGCGGCGTCCCGGCGACCGGATCGCCAACGGGCGCCGGACCGGCATTCGGAAATGGACGGGGAGTTCGTCAGCCCGTTCGTCTATCGGCCGGACCGGAAGACCGCGGATCGCTGGCAACGGACCTCACTTGATCCGGCAGCCCAGGAGGCCGAGAAGAAACGCTGGGAAGAGGCCGTCACCGCAGCCCGGCAACGCGGTCTCGACGGCGGAGAAAAAAGCGAAACCGACAGGTTCGGCACCCGGCGCCCCAACAGCCGGTCCCGGCGCAACCCGATCGCGCACGCGACGGTGCTCCTCAAGGAAACGTCCCTCCCCTTTCAGGAAATTGCCGATATCACCGGTCTCGACATCTACGACGTGATCGCGATGAAGCTGAAGCTTCGGGCCGCCGCGTAACTCAGGCCCGGCCGGCTTCCATACCGGGCGCTTCCCTCAACAGGGCGCGCCGCGCCAACAGCCAACACGCCAACCCGACCAGCGCCGCGCCGACGATTGCCGGCTGCAGGCCCGCCCATTCGGCTACCGCCCCCAACAACAGCGATCCCACCGCCGGAAGCCCGACGGCGATGCCGGTGGTCAGGCTGATGACCCGCCCGCGCATCTGCACGTCGACGGCGCCTTGAACCAGCGATTGCGACCCGACGGCGACGACGATCATCGACAGGCCGGCGCCAAACAGCAGCACCGCCCCGGCGGCGAAGTTGGCGGTCAGCGCCGATGCCATCAGCACGCCATAGATCGAGAAAAGCCCCCAAACCATGTACCGGCCCATGCCGCTGTTCCGGCCGCGGACCGCCAGATAAAGTCCCCCCAGGAGTGAACCCGCGCCGGAGGTCCACTGAAGGATCGTATATCCGGTGGGGTCGTCGCCCTTGCCGTAAAAGATTTCCGCGAACGCCGGCAGCAGGTCGATATACGGCCTGGCCAAAAGGTGCGCGGATGCCATCACCAGAACGACAACCAGGATGCCCTGTTGCGAGCCGATGTATCTGGCGCCATCCAGGATATCCGAAAAAATGCCGCCGCCGCGCCCCGCCCGTCTTTCCTGAAGATCGAGACGGCTGAGCATGAAGGCGAAGAAGTAGAAGCTGAGACCGTTCAGCAGAAAGGCCGCGGAGATGTCCAGAAACTGAACCACCAGCGCAAACAGGATCGGCGCAATGAACGGCCCGGCCTGGAACGATGTGGTGTTGATCGCGATGGCCGAGGACAAATCCTCGCGGCTGTTGATTATGCTGGGAACCATGGCCTGCCGGGACGGTAGATCGAAACCGAGGGTGACGCCCTGAATAAATGCGAAGACCAGGAACCAGCGGACATCTTCCAGCCCATGGAGAACGGCGATGAACCAGACGACGGAATTGGTTCCGCCGATCACCAGCGCGATGACCGCCGTGCGGCGAAGTCCGAATCTGTCGCCGACCGCGCCCGCCAATGGCGCCAACAAGGCCCCCGGCATCCGCGCCGCGAAGGCGACGAGGCCCAACCATAATTCGCTTTCGGTAATGCTCCAGACCAGCCAGCCGATGGCCACCAGCTGGACCCAAAACCCGAGAACCGAGGTAATGTTACCGGTCCAATAAAGCCGGAAATTCCGGCTGGCGAACGCCCGGCCGATCCCCCCCAGCCTGTTGCCTGATGCCACCCCTGTCCGCTTTCCGTTGTTGACGCGCGGACGCCCGCGCCTTGTCCGGATCAAATTCTAGTGGTTGAATGCGCCCGAACAAGAACAACTCCAGACCGGGGCCGTCCGGGACATGCGGATCGACATCGTCTTCGATACCATCTGCCCGTGGTGCTTCATCGGCAAACGCCGGTTGGAGGCGGCGCTGGAGGCGCGTCCGCGCATCCAGGCCGATATCAACTGGCACGCCTTTCTCCTGAACCCGGACATGCCGGCCGAAGGCATGGATCGGGAAGACTACATGCGGCTCAAATTCGGCGGCGAGACCCGTTCGCGCCGGGTCAATAACGCAATCGGCGCCGCCGGCCGGGCCGCCGGCATCGCCTTCGAATTCGGCAATATCCGCCGGACCCCGAGCACCGTCGATTCGCACCGGCTGGTCCGGTTCGCCGACCGGCAGGGGAAAGCCGGCGCCGCCGTCGAAACCCTCTACGACGCCTATTTTCTGGACGGCCGGGACATCGGAAACCGCTCGGTTCTGTTCCGGATCGGAGAACGTCTTGGATTGGACGTGGACCAGCTGCGGACCTACATCTACAGCGATCTGGATATCGGCGACATCGGCGAGCAAAACGCCCGCGCCCACCGTCTCGGCATCTCGGGCGTCCCCGCCTTCATCATCGACGGAGAGCTGTCCATCTCCGGTGCCCAGGAACCGGCGGTGTTTCACCGCATCTTCGATGTCGCCGAGGAAATGCGGCGCGACCTGATGGTCGAAGGCACGCAGCCGGTTTAGAAGAGTGGCGGTTCAGGTGGTGGACTCAATTGGGGGATTCCCGTTTTTGCGTCCCCCTCACCCAGCCCACCGGACCGGCTCCGCCGGCCGGAGGACAGGCATGGCTAGGCTCGCTTCGCTCGCCAAGCCTCCGCATCCCTTGTGTCTTGCTGAATGAGGTAAGATCGGGAACCGGCGGAGCGGTTTGCGCCGCGTCCGCCGGCGCGGAGGTGAGGCCGTCCATCCCTTGGCCGTGTGTGCCACAGGCCGCGGGAGAGCGTGGCCCCCT
>JAJDXO010000029.1 GCA_022823235.1 Rhodospirillales bacterium | reverse complement strand
ACCCCCACCCCAACCCTCCCCCGTCAAGGGGGAGGGGGACCTTGTGCCGTCCCCGGCTCCGGGAGATTGGCTCTACGACTTGGGCTTGGCGCAGTCGGCGATCTTGTGGCCGGCTTCTTCCCAGGCCTCCACCGCGCCCGGATGATACGTCACCTTGGCGTTGCAGAGCCCCATCCGCTTGTCGTCGGTTTCGCCGAAGAGCAGGCCCTTGGCGAAGGGCGCCTTCTTGTGCAGCTCGGGGATGGTATCGATAAACGCCTTGGTCAGCGCCTTGGCCAATGCCTTGGGCATGTCCTTGTGGACGCCGTCGCCGAACGTCGCCGAGACGCCCCGGAACATGCCGTCCTCGGAAATCACCCGGACGTTGTCGCCATAGTGGGCGAACTCGCTCACCGGAAACAGCGCAGGCGCGTTGCCGGGCGCGCTCAGGAACTTCTGAAAGGCGGGGGCTTCCCATTTCGCCTTGGGGATGGAAACGAGGTTGATCTTGCCGGCCGCCATGAGGACCGGCATCCAGCTCGCCGGGTTGGTGCCGGGGCGGACGGCCGCCTCCACCGAGCCATCGAGGAATATGGCGCTCGCCTGGCCCCAGGCGATCTGCTTGCCCGTATAGCCCTTGCCGTCTCCCATTCCCGTGGTCAGCCGGACGATGGCGCGGGACGTGTTGAGCGCGCCGCCCCGGGGCGGGCCATTGAAGATCGTCTTGCCCCTGATCTTGTCCCAGCTGTCGATGCCGGTGTTGGCATAGGCGATCAGGTAAAACGACGTCGTCCCCCAATACGGATAGAGCAGCCGCAGGTTGGCGGCCAGCTTGGCGCCCTTCTCCTTGCCGAGGCCGGAATAGGGGCCCAGCCCCTTGGACATCAGAAAGCTCAGGACCAGCGGCATGGAGGTGATGTCGGTCTTGCGCTGGGCCACCTGCTGGACGGAACGGGTGAGCGTCTTGCCGCCCTGGACCTGGATGGTGGCGATCTTCCGGGCGGACGCGACCTCGGCCAGGTGTTTGGACGACAAATCGCCCCCGCCGCCGGCCTGGGCGAATTCATGGGTCAGCGTCGGGGTCTGGGCATACGCGCCCGAGGCGACCACCATCGCCGCGCCGATCATCATAAAGCGTTTCATCTTGCACTCCCTGGTTTGTCGGTTCTCCGGCGGCCCCGGTCGGGCCGGGCCGGCCGCGGGCAGTATATCGCGGCGCCGGTTCGCGGCAACGTAAAAGCCTCCCGTTTCGGGCGGACTCCCCCTCACCCAGCTGCGGCTAGGCTCGGCGTTCGCCTCGCCAAGCCTTCGCATCCCTCTCCCGCCAGGGGAGAGGGTCAAAAGAAAATCCCCCTCCCCCTTGACGGGGGAGGGTTGGGGTGGGGGTGAATCAACGATTCGTCAACGGGTTTGACTCCGGCACGCTGTATGTCGTTCCATCCGCGGGTCGGGAAAACTCAAGGGGAGGGCAAACGGATGGCCAGAATTCCACCGGTAACGCGGGACGAGATGGATGCGGAGCAGGCGCGGGTCTACGACGACGTCATGGCCACCACGGGCCGGGTCTCGGGGCCGTCGCTGGGCTACGTCTATTCGCCGGGCCTTTGGGAAGCCACCAACAAGGTGAGCGACCATCTCGCCGACTGCGCCCTGACCCAGCCCCAGGTGCGCATGGTCGCGCTGATGACCGCGCGGTTCTGGGACGCGCAATTTCCGTGGTTCGCGCAGGTGGGCCTGGCGAAGAACGCCGGCCTCGCCGACGACATCATTCACGCAATCAACGAAGGCCGCCGGCCCGACTTCGACAATGACGCGGACGCGGCGGTCTACGATGTCGCCAAGGAAACCCTGGAGCAAAAGCAGGCCAGCGACGCCGCCTTCGAGCGCGCCGCCGGGATCATCGGCTACCCGGCCATGGTCGACGTCATCGGCGCCATCGGACATTTCTGCAAGGTGGGGCTCATGGCGGTGTTCGTCGGCGCGGAAGCGCCGGATGATGCCCCCATCCCGCTGAAGGTCTGAGGGGGGAAAGATGGGTGAGATCGTTGCGGCCGCGCACACGGCGCATACGCCGCCGCTGGTTCTCGACGAGGAAACCATGACCATGCTCAGCCCGGACTACCGGTTCACGCTGGGCGACGGGCTTCACAAGATCCGGGCGGAACTGGACAAGACGGACGCCGACACGTTCGTCATCTTCGATACCCACTGGCTGAGCGTCGCCGATCTGATCGTCGACGGCTGCCCCCATCACAAGGGCATCTATACCTCGGACGAGGTGC
Source organism: Rhodospirillales bacterium (assembly GCA_022823235.1). GTDB lineage: Bacteria > Pseudomonadota > Alphaproteobacteria > Rhodospirillales > UBA2165 > JAJDXO01. Next base: position 43,370 of record JAJDXO010000029.1, on the reverse strand, counting down.
CGCGCGGCATCCGGGACATGGAATACGACTATCCGGGCGCGCCGGAACTCGGGGCGGCGATGGAGCGCATCGGGACGGAGACGGGCCTCCGGGTGTTCAACAACACCAACGCCAACATGACCAAACACTACGCGACGCTCAATCTGCTCAAGTATCTCCACAAGGGGGAGCGGGTGCTCTCCATCTCCACGGTGCAATCGGCGAAGTTCCGCCACTTCGTCCGCTTCGGGGAACTGCTCCGGGACGCCGTCGCCGAACTGGATTGCAAGGCCGCCGTCTTCGCCTCCGGCGGCATGAGCCATGTCTTCCACGACTACGACCGCATCTGGGATCAGCCCTACGCCTCGTTCCGTCCCGAGGGCGTCATCACCCCCGAAGCGCGCGAGATGGACGAGCGGATCATCTCGCTTTGGGAACAGGGCGACCACGCGGCCGTGCTGGACCTCTACGACGAATACCGGGCGCACAAGCCGGAGGGCGGATTTTCCCACTATGTCGGGATGATCTCGGCGCTCGGCGGGCGAACCTGCCGGGCCAGGGGGATCAAGATGTCCGAATACGAAAACAACCTCGGGACCGGGCAGGTGCAGGTCTGGTTCGACCTGGCCGGAACATAAGCGCCGTGTCCAAGACCCCGCTCAAGGACCGCTGGAAGGCGGGCGAGACCACCATCGGCGGCTGGTGCTTCCTGGGCGGCGCAACCGTGGCTGAGGCGGTCGGCGCCGTCGGCTTCGACTATGTGGGCATCGACATGCAGCACGGCACCATCCCTTACGGGGAGATGGTCAACATGGTCCGCGCCATCGATCTCGGCCCCTCGGTGCCGGTGGTCCGCGCGCCCTGGAACGACCCCTCCATCCTCGGCCAAATCCTCGATGCGGGCGCCATGGGCGTGATCGTCCCGATGATCAATTCGGCCGAGGATGCGCTAAGGGCGGTCGATGCGTGCCGCTACGCGCCCGACGGCAGCCGCAGTTTCGGCCCCGTCCGGGTCGGTCTGCGCGAGGGTCCCGATTACTTGAAGCGGGCCAATGAGGAGATCGCCGTCCTGCCGATGATCGAGACCGTCGAGGCCTTGGAGGCCCTGGACGACATCCTCGCCGTGGACGGACTGGACGGGGTCTATGTGGGGATCTTCGATCTGTCGCTGGCCATGGGCCTGCCGCCCGGCAACAACGACGGGGAACCGAAGTTCGACGAGGCGCTCGGGAAAATTCTGGCCGGCTGCGAGAAGACGGGCGTGGTCGCGGCCTGCCATTCGACGCCGGACGCGGCGGCGCTCAGGGTCGAGCAGGGCTTCCAGATGGTGACGGCATCGGCCGACATGACCGCGATCCGCGGCGCCATGGCGGGCCATCTGGAAGCGGCGCGCGCCGCGAAAAGGAAATAGGGGAGGGACCGGATCATGATGACCGAGGCCGAACTCAACGAGGCCGCGGAGACCCTGTGGCGGGGCTTCCGGGAGGTCAAGGCGCAGCCGGCGCTCAGCATCACCTATCCCGAAATGGACGTCGAGGACGCCTACAAGGTCGCCGAGACCTTCGTCGCCCATCGGGAGGCCGAAGGCCATCGGGTGCGCGGCTACAAGGTGGGGCTCACCTCGAAACCCATGCAGGAGATCGCCGGCAGCACCGAGCCCGATTTCGGGGCGCTGCTGGATTTCTTCTTCGTGCCGGAGAGCTCGACCCTCAAGGCGGCGGACTTCATCCAGCCCATGGTCGAGATCGAAATCGCCTTCGTGATGAAGGAGGCGCTACGGGGTCCCGGCGTGCACGCCGCCGACGTCATCCGGGCGACCGATTTCGTGGTGCCGGCCATCGAACTGGTGGATTTCCGCCTCGACCGCAAGGAACGGCGGAAGGGCATTTTCGACACCGTCGCGGACCTCGCGTCTTGCGGCAAGGTGATCATGGGCGGCAACCCCATGCGGCTGGAGGACGCGGATATCCGGACGGTTCACGGGAGCCTGATCAAGAATGGTTCGGAAGAGGCATCGGGGTACGCCTCCGCCGTGCTCGGCAATCCGGTGAACGCCATCGCCTGGCTGGCCAACAAGCTGGGCGAACTCGGCGGCGTCACCTTCGAGCCGGGCCACGTGATCCTGTCCGGGTCCTTCATCAGGGTCGCCCCGGTGGCGGCCGGCGACGAAATCGTCGCCAGGTTCGATTCCGGCTTCGGCGACGTGGCGTTGAGCTTTGAATAGCGCGCCATGATCGCAACGCGGGGGAGATATGCGCAAAACGCACGTTGACCCCGTGAACGCATATCTATAGAAGCATCGGCGGGCCACGGTCCCCCAACGGACCGCGACCCATCTGGAAGGATGGGAGTACAAAATGAACCTGCCAGCAAGACCGGCCGTGCGGCCGGCAAGACCAAATTTTTCATCAGGACCTTGCGCCAAGCGGCCGGGATGGTCGCCGGAGGCGTTGAGCGATGCCGCCCTCGGGCGGTACCACAGGTCTTCCCTCGGCAAGGCCAAGCTGCGGGAGGTCATCGACCGCACCCGGGATGTCCTGGGCGTGCCGGACGATTACCGGATCGGCATCGTCGCCGCGTCGGATACGGGCGCTTTCGAGATGGCGCTCTGGTCGCTCCTGGGTGAGCGCGGCGTCGATGTCTTCCAGTGGGAGAGTTTCGGCAAGGGCTGGGCGGCCGACGTCACCAAACAGTTGAAGCTCGACGACGTTCGGGTCTTCGAGGCCGGATACGGCGAACTGCCCGACATGTCCCAGGCCGATTTCAGCCGCGACGTGGTGTTCACCTGGAACGGCACCACCTCCGGCGTCCGGGTGCCCGACGGCGATTGGATCGCCGACGACCGGGAGGGCCTGACCATTTGCGACGCCACCTCGGCGGTGTTCGCCATGGACCTGCCGTGGACCAAGCTCGATGTGGCGACGTATTCGTGGCAGAAGGTGATGGGCGGCGAGGCCCAGCACGGGGTGCTGATCATTTCCCCCCGCGCCGCCGAGCGCCTCGAGACCTATACGCCGCCCTGGCCGCTGCCGAAAATTTTCCGGCTGACCTCGGGCGGCAGGCTCTCCGAAGGGGTGTTCGAGGGCGCGACCATCAACACGCCCTCCATGCTGGTGGTCGAGGATGCCCTCGACGGCCTCAAGTGGGCCGAGAGCATCGGCGGCCTCAAGACCCTGATCAACCGGTCCGAGACCAATCTGGGCGTCCTCGCCCGATGGGTCGAGAATTCGCCGCTGGTGGAGTTCCTGGCCGCCGATCCGGCGGTCCGCTCCTGCACGTCGGTGTGCCTCAATATCACCGCTCCCTGGTTCCTCGGCCTTTCGGAAGACGGCCGGGCCAAGGCGGCGAAACGGATCGGCGCGCTGCTGGAGGACGAGGGCGCCGCCCATGACATCGATGCCTACCGGGATGCGCCGGCGGGCCTTCGCATCTGGGCCGGCGCGACGGTCGAGGCCTCGGATCTGGAGGCGCTCACCCACTGGATCGACTGGGCCATCGGCGTCGCCGAAACCGAATTCACCGTGCCCGCACAAGCATAAGGAGGAAGTCCATGCCAAAGGTGCTGATTTCCGACAGCATGAGTCCGCGCGCGGCCGAGATATTCGCCGGGCGGGGCCTGGAAGTAGACGTCAAGCCGGGCATGAGCCCGGAGGAGCTCGCCGCCTGTATCGGCGAATATGACGGCCTTGCCGTCCGTTCGGCGACCAAGGTCGGGCCTCGGATCATCGACGCCGCGGACAATCTCAAGGTCATCGGCCGGGCGGGGATCGGGGTCGACAATATCGACATTCCGGCGGCGACGGGCCGCGGCATCGTGGTGATGAATACGCCGTTCGGGAATTCCATCACGACCGCCGAACACGCCATCGCCATGATGTTCGCGCTCGCCCGGGACATCCCGCAGGCCAGCGCCTCGACCCACGCCGGCAAGTGGGAAAAGTCCAAATTCATGGGCACCGAGCTTACCGGCAAGACGCTGGGGATCGTCGGCTGCGGCAACATCGGCTCCATCGTCGCCGACCGGGCGCTGGGCCTGAAGATGAAGGTGGCGGCCTATGATCCGTTCCTCGCGGAGGAGCGGGCCCAGGATCTGGGGGTCGCCAAGGTGGAGCTGGACGAGCTGTTCCGGCGCGCCGACTTCATCAGCCTGCACACCCCGATGACCGATCAGACCCGGGGGATCATCGACGGGGACGCGATCGCCAAGATGAAGGACGGCGTGCGGATCATCAACTGCGCCCGGGGCGGCCTGGTGGTCGAAGAGGACCTCAAGAAGGCCCTCGACGACGGCAAGGCCGGCGGCGCGGCGCTGGACGTGTTCGTCGAGGAGCCGGCCACGTCAAACGTTCTGTTCGGTCACGAGAAGGTGGTGGCCACGCCGCATCTGGGCGCCTCGACGGAGGAAGCCCAGGTCAACGTGGCGATCCAGGTCGCCGAGCAGATGGCCGACTATCTGCTCACCGGCTCGGTGGCCAACGCCCTCAACATGCCCTCGGTGAGCGCCGAGGATGCGCCCAAGCTCGGTCCCTACATGAAGCTCGCCGAACAGCTCGGCAGCTTCGCCGGCCAGGTGACGGAGACCGCCATCAAGGCGGTGACCATCGAGTATTGCGGCGCCGTCTCGGTGTTCAACACCCGGCCGCTGACCGCGGTGGTGCTGAAAGGACTGCTCACGCCGCTCCTGGATTCGGTCAACATGGTCTCCGCCCCGGCGATCGCCAGGGAGCGCGACATCGAGGTGACCGAAGCCAATCGCGAACACTGCGGCGGATTTCAGACGCTGATCAAGGTGACCGTCACCACCGAGGCCCAGACCCGGGCCGTCGCCGGCACCCTGTTCGGGGTCGACCGGCCGCGGATCGTCGAAATCCGGGATATCCCCATCGACGCCGAACTGGGACCGCACATGCTCTACATCGTCAACGAGGACAAGCCGGGCTTCATCGGGGCGCTGGGCACCACGCTGGGGGATGCGGGCATCAATATCGCGACCTTCCATCTCGGCCGCTCGGCGCCGGGCGGGGACGCCATCTCGCTGATCGAGGTGGACGGCGATGTGGGTGAGGACGTGGTCGGCGCGGTAAAGGCGCTGCCGCAGGTCAAACGGGCGGCGGCGCTGGCGTTCTAGGCGCTGTTTGCGTCCTGCGGGTGCGTTCGCGGCGAAAAATTCCGGCGCGAAGTTTGCGCGAAAGCGGACATTCGCTCTGGCACTGCCAATTCCCGAACTGCCGTCATCTCCGGGCGGCTAAATGAACCGATCGGCGCCGCCGGAAGCCTCGATTGTCGCGCCCGTCGTGAACCGGTTCCGATCGGACGCCAGGAAGGCGGCAAGAGCGGCAATGTCTTCCGGATTGCCGAAGTGGCCGACAGGCGTCATGGCGGCGCCCAAGCGGGCGACCAGCTCGTCGTCGGGGAGGTCCGCCCAATCGGGATGGGTTTCGCGCGCCTTGGGGATCATATTGTTCGCCCAGTTGTCCGTGATCACCGCCCCAATGCCGATTGCGTTGACCAAAATGCCATCGGGGGCCACGTCGAGCGCCAGGCTTTTCGTCAGGTTGTTGATACCGGCGCTCAGGGCGTGGGAGATCGTCAGTTTTGGATTGGGATAAATCCCTCCGACGGACGACATGTTGACGATCCGGCCCCAGCCGTTCCTTCGCATATGAGGCACCGCCGCCTGGCAAAAATGCACCAGGCCAAGCACCTTGGTTTCGGTCATGTCCTGCCAGTCGTGATCCGTCGTCTGCAATACGCCTCCGGCATGCGCGCGGCCGGCGTTGTTGACCAGGATGTCGACGGAACCAAATGCATCGACGGCGGCCGCGACGACGCTCCCGGGCCCGTCCGGCGACGAAACATCGGCGGCGACGCCAAGAACTTCGGAGCCCGTTTCATTTTTCAAGTCTTCGACCGCCGCATCCAAGCGGTCCCTGCCTCGCGCGGTGAGGACGACCTTACATCCATTCTCCGCCAGTTCCCGCGCCGTGGCCTTGCCGATCCCCGTACTGCTGCCGGTCACCAATGCAACCTTGTCTTTGATCCCTAAATCCATTTCCCGGTCCGTTTATTCTTCGGTCAGTTTCACCGCGAGTCCTCTTTCTTGCCGCGGCAGGGTGATTTCAAACTCAAACGTGTCCGTGGGGTAATAGAACGTCATCAATTCCAGCACCTTGTCGTCTTTGGAATAAGTGATGCGATCCATGGTCAGACAAGGGTCGTCGGGCGACATGTTCAGCCACTTGGCCGCCTTCTCACTCAGGTTGCCGGATCGGATCACATGTTTCGCTTCCTTGATGGCGATGTTCAATTCGTTCTCGAAAACCGTATAGGAAGTTTCCGTCGCATGATCGTCCTGCGCCAGGACCTGGGCGACACCGCTCATGGCGAGCGGAAGATAAAGGTCCACCAGGGCAATCGGCCTTCCGTTGTGCTGATAGCGGCGGCGCAGCCGGATCACGGGACCGTCTCCTTTTCCGAACACGTCGCGCACGCGGTCGGGCGGATCGACCTGATCGATGCCGAGAATTTCGACCTCGGGCTCGATGCCTCTTTCGGCCAGGGCCTCGATGATGGTCTTGGCCTGTCGGGTCAACTGCTGCTTGACGTGCGGCGTGCCGACGAATGTTCCTTTCCCCTGCCGCCGGACGATTTGGCCGCGTTCCTCGAGTTCGGCCAAGGCTTGGCGGATGGTAATCCGGCTGACGCCGAATTCCTCCATCATCGCGGACTCGCTGGGCAGCATTTCGCCCAGGCGCAAGCCGCCGTCGCTCATCCGGGTGTCAAGCGTCCGGACGACCTGCTTGTAGAGCGGTTCGTCCGAGTCGCGTGAAAGAATGGTAGAGCCTGACGTCATCCCGAGTTTCCCGCGACGGTTCAGATATCGAACCGCGATTGAAAGCGTTCCATGCCCACGGTGATACTCTTGACCTGGGTATATTCGTGCATGGCTTCCGCTCCGTGCTCGCGTCCGATGCCGCTCATCTTATAGCCGCCGAACGGGATTTCCGACTGATAGCCGTAGGAATTGATGAACACGTTACCCGATTCCATGGCGTCGGCCAGGCGATGTCCCTTCCGCACATCGTTGGTCCAAACGTAAGAAGCGAGACCGAACTCGGAATCGTTTGCCATCGCAACCGCTTCGTCGATATCGCCATAGGGCGTTACCGTGAGGACGGGCCCGAAGAGTTCTTCCTGATAGACTTCCATGTCCGGCCTGACGTTCGTCAGGATGGTCGGCGGCATGAAGTTCCCTTGTTCCAATCCCGGTTCCATCACTTTCTTTCCGCCACAGTAGATAGAGGCGCCCTGGCTTTCCGCCTTATCAACCTCGCCGACGATGTCTTCAAGTCTTTTCGCCGTCATGAGGGGGCCCAATTGCGTGGTGCCCTCCAGCGGATTGCCCATGGGAATCTTCGCGGCTTTGGCTTCCATGTCCGCCAAGAACTTGTCATGCATCTTCGGCGGAATGAACAGACGCGTCCCGGCAAAGCATACTTCCGCCTTACGGGCGAAGGCCTGGGTCAACACACCGTCGACGGCCTCATCCCAGTCGATGTCCTCGCAGACGATGATGGGGCCCTTGCCGCCAAGTTCCAGAACCGTGGGAGTCACGGTTTCAACGGCTTGCCGCATGACTTCATGACCGCCCTCGGTGCCGCCGGTGAAAATGATCTTGCGGACCTTGGGGTGCTCGACGATGGCCTTGCCGACGGTCCGGCCGGAACCCGTGACGATGTTGACCGAGCCCGCCGGAAAACCGGCTTCTTCGACGATCCTGGCGAACCGAAGAATGCTCAAGGGCGCGACGATGGACGGTTTGACGACCATGGTGTTGCCGCAGGCGACGGCGGCGGCGAACCCGCGCGCCATGAGTTTCAATGGCGTGTTCCAGGGAACGATCTGGCCGATCACGCCAAAGGGTTCGCGGCGGGTGAAATTGAACCGCGGGCCAAGGTCCTGATAGCTTCCTTCGATCTTGCCGGCCCACCCGGCGAAGTATTCCATGTGCAGGGCCGACGTTGCCACTTCCATCCGGGTCTCGCGGATCGGGATGCCCGTATCCATGGATTCAAGGGTGGCGAAAATCTCAAGGTCCCGGCGCAACAATTCCGCCACGCGATAAAGCAAGGTTCCCTTCTCGCGCCCAAGCAGGCCCTTCCAGGCGGGATCGTGGAACGTCGCATAGGCCGTTTCGACCGCCTCATCAACCTGTTCGTCGGTCGCCGGATTGATCGAGCAGATAGGCTGATTGTCGAATGGGTTAAGGATATCGACGGCATCATCGACACCACCCTTGACCCACTTACCGGCGATGTAGTGATCCATCTCCAGGTCGACTTTTGCGTCGGCAAGCTGCGTTACAGTCATTTTCGAATTCCTTTTCGATTAGGTGTTTTCGCTTAGAGTCGAGTCCGTAGAGCTCGATAGCGGTGATCGTCGGGAACGCCATTCCTGTCGAAAGGTCCAGGAAAGATAGACCGCGATCAGCGCGATGAAGGTCAGGCTGATCGGTTTCTTGAAGAAGATGAAAGGGTCGCCCAGGCCGATGATCAGCGACATGCGGAACTGCTCTTCGAGAATGGACCCGAGAATGAGCGCCAACAGCATGGGCAATATGGGGTAACCCCATTTCTGCAAATAGAAAGCCAGCACGCCGAAAAACAACATAATCCAGACGTCCAGAACGCTGTTTTTCAAAGCAAAGGAGCCGATCACGCAAAGCAGGATTATCGTCGGCATGAGAATGCGCGTCGGAATGCGGACCGCACGCACGAACAAGGGAATGCAGAAAATGGCGACGATCAGCAAAACGATGAGAGCGACGCCGTAGGATCCGAACAGGCCATAAACCACTTCCGGACTGTCCTGAAACAGAAGCGGCCCCGGTGTCAGTCCTTGAATAATCAGGGCGCCAAGCATGACGGCGGTGACCGGGTCACCCGGGATGCCGAGAATCAGCATGGGGATCAACGCGCCCCCGGTCAGCGCGCTGTTTGCCGCTTCGGGTGCGGATATGCCTTCAGGATGACCGTCGCCGAATTCGACACTACGGTCTTTTGAGGAACGCTCGGCGGTTTGATATCCCAGGGTCGCCGCGATGGCGCTTCCGGTTCCGGGAATGGCGCCGATGATCGTGCCGATCAGCGACGAGCGGATGATGCAGACCGCGAGGCTTTTCAGTTTGCCGAAGGCTTCCTTGATCCCGACAAAGGCATGAACCGAGACGGATTTCAGCACCGGCGCCGCATCGTCTTTCCGGCTCAGGCTTTGGATCGCCACCGGGATTGCAAACATTCCGATCATAACCGGGATAAAGGAAACGCCTTGCTGGAAGATCACGATGTCGAAGGTATAGCGCGGTGAAGCCGAAATCGGATCCAATCCGATCGTTGCGAAGGCCAGTCCGATCCCCGCGGAAATCAAGCCGCGGACCAACGCACCGCCGGAAAACCCCGCAACCAGGGTCAGGCCCAGCAGAACCAGCATGGCTTGTTCCGGCGCGCCGAACAGCAAGGCGAAATCAGCCAGTTGGGGAGCGACTACGATCAAAAGGATCAGCCCGAACAGGCCGCCAAGAATGCTTGACAGAAAGGCGATCCCGAGCGCCAGGTCGGCCCGGCCCTTCTTCGTCATGGGATAGCCGTCGACATTCGTGATGACGGACGCGGGATTGCCTGGAATGTTTATGAGTATTGCCGAGATCGCGCCGCCGGCCATGCCGCCGACGAATACACCCAGCATAAGGCCAAGCGCCGGGCCGCTTTCAAGATAGAAAGTAAAAGGCAGGAGCAGCACCACGGCCATGGAAACCGTCAGACCCGGCATGGCGGAAATGATCAAACCCATGGTTACGCCGATTACGGTCAGCGCAAGGGTCCAGGGCTGCAACGCCGCGTTAATGCCTTCGATCAAGAATTCCATTTTATGAATTCCGACATCGATGCCGCGTTAGAACGCGAACACGACACCAAATCCCTCGCTAAAAACCAGATAGAGGCCGACGGCCAACAACAAAGACAGGGAAATGCTTTTCCACAGCGGGCGCAGGCCCATGACGATGGAAAGAACAAGGACCATCGCCGCACTTGCCGGAATGAACCCGACATGGGGCATGGCAAGAACCGCCCCGACGACCGATACGATGACAATGACGCTATTCGAGAATTCGCGGGGACTGACGCCCCAATCCAAGCCCTCGGCCGCCTTCGTCCTTCGGTATTCGAGATATTGCCGAACGCCTTCGATCAGGGCGAAGAGCCCCACAATCGACATTATGATTGTCGGGACAAATCCGGGTCCGAACCCTTCTTGAAGCCCCATGGCCGGGAAGTTCTGTGCCGCCAATCCATAGGCCAGCGCCAAGAAGAACAGAAAAAACGGGAAAAAAATCCGACCGAGCACGATGTCACGCTCCGACCTTGATCTAAAAACACGATCGGCAGGCAGATTTGATCTCCGCCTGCCGATCATGCGTCCAACACTTACTTCTTCTTCTTGATGCTCGCGACCACTTTGGCTAATAGCGCATTCTGTTCCTTCACATAGTTGGGGAACTCATCCAAGCCGATATAATTGATCCCGAAGCCGCGCATTTTGGCGGTTTCGGCCAGCTTGGCGTCCGTGGCGGCGGCCTTGAAGGCGTTCGCCAGTTTGGATTTGACGCTCTGGGGCGTTCCCTTGGGAACGAACACGCCCCGGAACTGATAGAAGCCGAGGTCCATGTTCAATTCCTTGAACGTCGGCACGTCACCATAGGCGGGAACCCGTTTCGGCGCCGAAATCGCCAGAAGGCGGACCTTGCCGGCTTTCATGGACGGAATCAATTCCGGCGGATGGACGGAAATCGCATCCACCTCTCCGGCGAGGAGCGAGGGAAGACGCCGTCTGCCGACCGGGACGAAGGTTACTTTCGCCTTTTGCTCGGACATCAGGGCGGCCGCGGTCATAAAGGTGAAGCTGCCTGAACCTGCGTGGCCGACCTTGACCTTACCGGGGCTGCTTTTCGCCGCCGCAAGAAATTCCGGCAAGGTTTTCCAGGGCGCATCGGCCCGGACGGCTATCGTCGTGGCATCGAAGGTCACGCCGCAGACGTAGTCGAACTGGTCGTAGCCATAGGGCAACTTTCCGAGCAACGTCGTCGTCAGGATGGAGGCGGACAACCAGCCGATGTTGTAGCCGTCCGCTGTTTGCTTGCCGACGAAATCGAACCCGATGGAACCGCCGCCGCCCAGTTTATTGGTCGCTTTGATGGGTTGGCCGAGCAGCTTTTCCGCGGCCTTTGCCGACAGACGCCCGGCGATGTCAGCCGCCCCGCCCGCCTTGAAGGTGATGGTCATGGTGACCGGTTTCGTTGGATAGTCCGCGGCGACGGCCGCGGGTGCGTACGTTATGTATGCAGCCGCCAATCCGGCCGCGAGGAAATATGCGGATTTTCTCATTTTTACGTCCTCCCTGTTCGATCTGCTGGTTTGAGTAGTGTCGTTGCTGAGACATGGGATACGCGGCGGTTTTCCGCCGCGCTTTCCATGGGTTTAGGCTGCTTCGTTGTCTGAAGACTTCAACGCTTCCGCCGCCTTTTCCAGGGCTTCGCGGCCCACATTGGCGATTTGTTCCGAGCCCTCGTCCGGCGCCCGGTTCCAGCGATCCGGAATATTGTCCCAATCCGAATAGATGGTGAACGGGTTGTGGGTTTTGCCCATGGGCGGCACGCCCGTGTAGCCCCGGTGCTTCAACTGATAGAGATAGTTGTTGGAAATCCGGTCGTCGCGGGCCACTTCCGCCTGCAGGGGATAGATGTCGGTTTTGGTCAGCCCTTCGGTATCACCCATTTTCATGATGATGTTGCCGTCATAGTCACAGACCATGGATCGTCCGAAGTACGAATAGGACGCATCCATGCCCGTGTGGTTCACGGCAACCACGTAGGCCTGGTTTTCATAGGCCCGGACCTGATTGGTGATGTCCCAAATATGGTCCCAGGGATACATGTACTTGGACGGACGCAATAGGACATTTGCGCCTTTCCAGGCCATTTCGCGGGCGATCTCCGGATAATCGAAATCCGAGCAAATGGCGATCGCCAGCTTGGATCCCTTGGGGCCCTCGCAGACGGTCATTTCCTCGCCAGGCGTCCAGGGCTCTTTCGGGCACCAAGGCATCATTTTCCGGTACTTCAGGGCGACCTCGCCGTCGGAGTTGATGACCACCATCGAGTTGTGCGGTTTATCGTTGGGATTGTCCGCTTTTTCGACCACGGATACGCAAAGCCATACGCCTTTTTCCTTGGCCTTTTTCCCGAAAATCTCCGTTTCCGGCCCGGGAATCGTCGAGGCGAGCTTCAGGTGGCTGGCATAAGGGTCGAACCCAAAGCCATGGGTGCTGTATTCGGGCACGATGATCAAATCAACGCCGGGGAATCCGGAACAGGCGCGATCCACATACTCGAAAATGCGTTCGATGTTGCGCTCGACGCCGGCCCAGTCGGTGGCGGGCGTCGGCGCAAACTGGCAGGTCACGATGCTCATGGCATCGCCAGACGGATTTACTGCGGGCATCGTCAATTAACTCCTCGACTTGATGATGGACAGCTTAGTATAATACGTTATAGTACATCTTATCATATCTAAATCTCCTCAGCGAAGCAAGCGAGATGATTTAACTCTTAGGATCAATACCAAAAAGGGAGTCAACACCGATGGCAGGCAACCCCGTGATCGTATTTGCAAGTTTTTCTCCTAACGCCGGGCAGGAGGGCGATGTTGAGGAAATTTTGAGAGGCATGGTCGGGCCGACGCGCGCCGAGCCGGGCAACGAGATTTACGACCTTTACGAAAAAACCGCCGAGGGCCCTAAAACCTTTCATCTGTTTGAACGCTACACTGACGCCGATGCCCTTCAAGCGCACCGGGATTCCGAGCACTACAAGGCCTATCGGGCGAAAATTCCCGATTACCTTTCCGAGCCCATCGGCGTGATCGTTTTGGATGCGGTTGATGCGGCGAGTTAGGGCCGGCGGATGAGTCTCAAAGGCATCAACCCTGCGCCCGGGGCGGCTTGGTGGTCGAAGAGGACCTCAAAAAGGCCCTTGGTGACGGCAAGATCGGCGGCGCTGGCGCTTTAGGCGCGCTCGCCCCTTGTGGACAGAGTTCGCCGCAAAATATTCCGGAGCGGACGTCAATTTCTCTCTACACCGGCCAGCCAGACGCCCCGGTCCGCCCGCGACAGCTCATGTGCATAATTCAGTCCCCGGCCGGCGGAAGCCACGTGAGGGAAGAGTGGTGCAGCGAGATGAGAACCCGTCCGTCCAGCTTGTGATAGGCGAACGTATAGTCGGCGCGGGTCCCGTTGCCGTCGCCGTCGACGAAGGTGTAGTGCCCCATATCCATGCAGCCCAGCCCTCCCGCCGTCAGGATCGGGCCGGCGGCGCTCCGGAAGTCGACTTGTTTCCAGCCTCGATTGAGAAAGCCATGGTCATGCGGATAGTTCGGATTGCCGCCGACGAAGTATGACCGCGCGCCTGCGCGATCGAGCCGAATGACGTCCGCCAATGTCGGCTTGAATAGGAGCGGTTCATCCGGCGTGCCGAAATCGTAGAGGTCCAAAAGCTGGTCGACGTCGCGCTCGACCACGCGCTTCGCCCAGGCACGCTGCGCGGCGGCGATCTCGGCCTTGGTCATGCGTTCAAGGATTCGTTCGGAAATTGTCGGCCTCCTCATCGATTCTTTGCTCCCCTGGGCGATCGCCGGTTTCGGCAGCGTCGATACGGCGGCTGCGGCACCGGCACCGGTAACGACTGCGCCTTTCATAAATTCACGGCGTTTCATGGGATTGTCTCCCTTCGCTTATCTGGAAATTGATCGTTCGGTGAGCCTCTTAGCTGCTTGAAGTATATGCGCATTCCGGTAGTGCGCACCTATGAGAATTGTTCGTGAACCGGAATAGAACGTGATCTAGCCAAGCGCCGGAAAGCCGTGCCGCTCCTCAAGCGAGCGCCAGCCGTTGCTGCGGACGACCATATTGGGAACCCTAGATACTGCGGTCAAGGCCGACCCTGTTCACGGCCAATCCAAGGGGGGGCCGGCATTCGGTTCGCGGGGGAATTGTCTCTTGGACGTTCACCGGCGGACCGCGCATCCGTAATCGCGTCTGTCCGGTTTGGATCGGCGAGCGACTGTGCCATAGTCCGCCAATGGCCGGGTCCGGACCGGGAAAGCGCGGCCGAGCCCGGCCGCTTCCCGACCCGGAGCGGACAATTGATTGAGGCGGTTGAGGTGATCGAAAGTCCTGCATCGCAAGCCCCGGAGAATATTTTCAAGATCGGTCTTTTCGCCGCCAATTGCTCCGGCGGCATTGCCGCCACCAATGTGAAGGAGCGGTGGCTGCCGACATGGCAAAACAACCTCGATCTGGCCCGGATGGCGGATCAGGCGGGTCTGGAATTCATGCTGCCCCTGGGACGCTGGGCCGGGTACGGCGGCGACGGCGATCACAATGGCGTTTCGTACGAAACGCTCACCTGGGCCGCGGGACTGCTGGCGGCGACCGAACGGATCACCGCCTTTTCGACACTCCATGTCGCATTGATCAATCCGGTTTTCGCCGCCAAGCAAATGGTGACCGCGGATCACATCGGCGCCGGCCGGTTCGGCCTCAATATCGTTTGCGGCTGGAATGCGGAGGAATTCGGCATGATGGGCATTCCTCTCGACGAGCACGGCCGCCGCTATGAACTCGGCCAGGAATGGCTGGACGTCGTCGGCAAAATCTGGCGGGAGAACGAACCGTTCGATTTTGACGGAAAGTTCTTTCAGTTGCGCGGTGTGCGGGCCGAACCGAAACCGGTTTCCCGGCCGCGGCCGCTCGTCATGAATGCCGGGCAATCGGGTCCCGGACTGGATTTCGCGGTTCGCAATGCCGATTATCTGTTTCGCGCCATTCAAGGCATGGATACGGCGAAATCGGAAATCGAAGCGGTAAAAGCCCGGTCAAATGCGCTGGGCCGCGATGTCGGGGTTTTCACCAATGCCTATTGCGTGTGCCGCCCCACGGTTCGGGAGGCGGAAGAGTTTCATCATTATTATGCCGTTGAAAACGCCAACGAAGAAGCGGTCGAACGAATGTTTGTCGACCGCGGCATCAGAGACAATCCGCAAATCCCGGATGAGGTAAAGGCGGAAATACGGCTGCGCATGGCGGGCGGGAATAGCGCTTATCCGCTGATCGGCGACCCCGATACGATTGCCGGAAAATTGCGGTCGCTGAGTGACGTGGGTTTCTCGGGGATTGCCATGGGTCTGGTCGATTATCTCGGTGAATTCGCCTATTTTCGCGATGAGGTATTGCCGAGACTCGAACGGCTGGGTTTACGCCGGCCGCCGGCGGAACGGTAAATTCGGCGGCAGGGGAGTCCCGATGCTATCGGAAATTCAAAGTTCTCCGCTGGGTTGGCGGGCGAAAATAGGCGTCATTACGCCGACCGAAAACACGGTTACCGAACCTGAATTCAATGCCATGAAACCCGCCGGCGTAACCGTGCATTTCACCCGCATGCCCATCCATTTTCATCCCGAGGAGGATAATTTCGAGAGCCTGATGGACGATCTGGAGGTGCGCCTGATGGAGCTTCGAAACTGCGCCGTCGATGCAGTCGCCTATAATTGCACGGTCGGCTCGATGGCCTGCCCCGCCGATCTGCTCATCGGCAAGCTGGAAGGGACCTCCGGCGTAAACGCGGTGTCGACCGCGGGATCGATACTTGCCGCATTGAAGACCTTGGGGGCCTCCCGAATTGCGCTGGCGACACCTTATTCCCGGGCAACCAACGAACACGAAAAAGCCTATCTCACCGGTCACGGCGTCGAGGTGGCGGCGATAGCCGGCATGGATTTCAAGGAAACCGGCACGGCGCTCGGCCGGCGGTTCGGCGCGGTTTCACCCCAGGCGATTTATGACCATGCGCTTTCCGTCGACTGTCCCGAAGCCGAAGCGATATTGATAAGCTGCGCGAATTTCGGTTCGGCCCAGGTTGTCGCCGTGTTGGAAGATGAACTCGGCAAGCCGGTGATAACGAGCAACACCGTTACATTCTGGGCGAGTTTGCGCGCCGCGGGCATCGATGAGCCCATTCAGGGGTTCGGCCGTCTATTGTCGGATAACTGAAGGGAAATTCAGTTCATTCATGTCCACGATCGGCCGGGTCCGGGGCGCTGGGGAGGGACGGCTATTTCAGGACAAAACCCTCATAGCCGTTGTCGACGACCGCTGCACAGGTCTCCCTGTAGGACGGCATGCCGCCGATATACGGCATGAAGACCCGCGGCTTTCCGGGCACGTTGGCGCCGAGATACCACGAACTGCACGAGTAGCGGAGAGTCTTCGCCGCCGTCTCGTTGACATGCTCCACCCACCGGTCCTGGGCCGGCAGATCGGCTTCGATCTCGCTGATTTCATTCCGGCGCATGTGGTCGAGGCAATCGGCTATCCAGTCCACATGGTGCTCTATGGTCGGCAGCATGTTGGAGAGCACGGACGGACTTCCGGGGCCGGTGACCATGAAGAGATTCGGAAAGCCGTGCGACATCAGGCCGAGATGGGTCCGGGGACCCGCCTCCCACGCCTTCCGCAGGGTGAGGCCCGCCTGCCCCTCGATGTCGATCCTGTTGAGTGCGCCGGTCATGGCATCGAACCCGGTCGCCAGGACGAGGTCATCGAGGTCAAATGCCGCGCCGCCGGCGATCAGGCCGGTTGCCGTTATCCGCTCGATCCCTTCGTCCCCCAGCGGAACCAGCGTCACGTTGTCCCGGTTGTAGGTCTCATAATAGTTGTTGCCGAGGCAGAGCCGCTTGCAGCCGATGGTATGGCGGGGCAGTAATTTCTCGGCCGTTTCAGGGTCGCGCACGGCCCGGCGAATCTTGTCGCGAACGAAATCCTGAGCGCGCAAATTCGCTTCTTCGCTAAACGCGAAATCGTTGAATGAGGCCAGCAGCGAGATGCCGCCGGCCCGCCAGGCTTCCTCGAGTTTTCGCCGGCAATCCTCTTCGGTCACCGATAGGGCCGACTGGTCATTCGCCATTGTGGAGAAGCCGCCGAATGTATTCTTCGCCGCCTCCCTCAACTCGTGCCGGTTCGCCTTGAAGTAGGTCCGGTCCTCCGCGTCGAGAGGCCGGTTGAAGGCTTCCACGACGTAGCTTGCGGTCCTTTGAAATACGGTAAGATGGTCCGCCTGCTTGGCGACTTCCTGGATCACCTGAACCCCTGTCGAGCCCGTGCCGACGACGCCGACGCGGCGGCCGGTGAAATCGATTTCCTCGGCCGGCCAATGGCCGGTATGAAACACGCGTCCTTGAAACCCGTTCAGCCCGTCAAAGTCGGGCACGTTGGCGGCCGACAGACATCCGGTCGCCATGACGACATACCGGGCCGAAAAGTTTTCACCCGTTTCGGTCTCGATCCGCCAGGCGGCCTTGCCTGCATCGAAAATCGCCGAAACGACGCGCGTATTCAGCTGAATGTCGGGCCACAGGCCGAATCTGTCGGCGACGTGATTGATGTATTTCAGTAATTCGGGCTGGCTCGGATAGCGTTCGGTCCAATTCCATTCCTCGTCCAACGCCTCGTCGAAACTATAGGAGTAAAACATGTTATCGACATCGCATCGGGCGCCGGGATACCGGTTCCAATACCACGTACCGCCGACGCCGGCGCCGGCCTCCAGGATTTTGGCGGTAAATCCCAGCCCGCCGAGCCTGTGGAGCATATAAAGGCCGGCCAAGCCCGCGCCGACGATGATGACGTCCAGGGGGTCCTGATTTTCCTGCTTTCTCACGAGGACATCATGGCAGTAAACCGGCGCCGTGAAAAACCATCTGCAGTCTTCCGCGATTGCCAAGTTGGCGTTCGGACCCGGAACCGGATCGTGATCGCAACAAAGGGCGGCAAATGCCGCCCTTTCTGTTTAATGTCCCTTGATTTTGAACCGGGCCAGCCGCACACTTTCATCAAGGTCGGGTCGGAACGGACCGCAAATCGTCCAGAACGGACGGCGACAACTTAAGACCTTAGATGGGAGGTTCACATGGCCACCGTGTCCATGACGGTGAACGGCAATGCCGTCGCCGCCGACGTCGAGCCGGATACGCTGCTCGTCGACTACATCCGAGAACATATCGGTCTTACCGGCACCCACGTGGGGTGCGATACCAGCCAGTGCGGCTCGTGCTGCGTCATGCTCGACGGCGACAGCATCAAGAGCTGCACCATGCTGGCGGTTCAGGCCGAAGGCGCCGAGGTCACGACCATCGAAGGCGTCGCCGACAATGGCGAGTTCCATCCCATGCAGCAGGCGTTCCACGACAACCACGCGCTGCAATGCGGCTTCTGCACGCCGGGGATGGTGATCAGCGCCATCGATCTGGCGGCCAAGAACCCGGATATCGACGAGGCGGGCGTCCGCCGCGGCCTCGAAGGCAATCTCTGCCGCTGCACCGGCTACCACAACATCGTCAAGGCGGTGCTGGCCGGCGCGCAAGCGATGAAAGGATAGGGCCATGACCGAGCATGGAATTGGCGTTTCGGTAAAACGCAAGGAAGACAGGCGGTTCCTCACCGGGAACGGCAATTACACCGACGACATCAACCGGCCGGGCCAGACCTATGCGTATTTCCTGCGCAGCCAGGTGGCCCACGCGGAGATCAACGGCGTCGATACATCCGCCGCCGAGCAGGCCGACGGCGTCCTCGCCGTGTTCACCGGCGCCGATCTGGCGGCCGACGAAGTGGGCGGGATTCCCTGCGGCTGGGGGCTCACGTTCCAAAACGGCGATCCGATGATCGAGCCGGCCCATCCCGCGCTTGCCCAGGGCAAGGTCCGCCATGTGGGCGATGCCATCGCCGTGGTGGTGGCCGAGACCAGGAAGCAGGCCAAGGCGGCGGCCCAATTGATCGAGGCCGACCTCAACCAACTGCCGGCGGTGGTCGACATGAAAAAGGCCATCGAAGGCGGCACGCTGGTCCACGACGAAGCGGCGGAAAATACCTGTTACGACTGGGCCATCGGCGAGAAGGCCGACGTGGATGCGGCGTTCGACGAGGCCGACCACGTCACCTCCATCGACATCGTCAACAACCGGCTGATCCCCAACGCCATCGAACCGCGGGTTGCGTTGGCCGAGTACGAGGCGGCGTCCGGGGACTACACCCTCTACACGACGACCCAGAACCCGCACGTCATCCGGCTGCTGATGGGCGCGTTCGTGCTGCAGATCCCCGAGCACAAGCTCAAGATCGTCGCGCCCGATGTGGGCGGCGGCTTCGGCTCGAAGATTTTCCACTACGCCGAAGAGGCGGTGCTGACCTGGGCGGCGGCCAAGGTGGGCCGGCCCATCAAGTGGACCGCCGAGCGTTCGGAGAGTTTCATGACCGATGCGCATGGGCGGGATCACGTCACCCATGCCGAGCTTGCCCTCGACAAGGAAGGAAAGTTCCTGGGGCTGCGGGTCCGGACCCTCGCCAATATGGGGAGCTATCTCTCCTCGTTTGCGCCCGCGATACCGACCTATCTGCATGCGACCCTGCTGGCGGGCGTCTACACCACGCCGCTGATCTACGCCAACATCCGCGCCGTGTTCACCAACACGGTGCCGGTGGACGCGTACCGCGGGGCGGGGCGGCCGGAAGCGTCCTATCTGCTTGAACGGATCGTCTCCAAGGCGGCCCGCGAGATGGGTATCGACCAGGTGGAAATCCGGCGGAAGAACTTCATTCCGTCCGATGCCTTCCCCTATCAGACGCCGGTGGCGCTGCAATACGATTCCGGCGATTACGAAGCCACCCTGTCGGCGGCCCTCGAGGCGGCGGACGTCGACGGCTTCGCCGAACGCAAGGAAGCCGCCGCCAGGGACGGCAAGCTTCGGGGGCTCGGCTACTCCACCTATATCGAGGCCTGCGGCGTCGCGCCCTCGGCGGTGGCGGGGGCCCTGGGCGCCCGGGCCGGTCTCTACGAATCGGCGGTGGTCCGCGTCCACCCGACGGGCAGCGTGACCGTGTTCACCGGCTCCCACTCCCACGGGCAAAGCCACGAGACGACGTTTGCGCAGCTCGTTTCCGAGCAGCTCGGCGTCGACTTCGAGGCCGTCGACATCGTCCACGGCGATACGTCTAAGATCCAATTCGGCATGGGAACCTACGGCTCCCGGTCGCTGGCGGTGGGCGGCGAAGCCATCCTCCGGGCGGCCAACAAGATCGTCGACAAGGGCAGGAAGATCGCGGCCCACATCCTGGAGGCGTCCGAGGCCGATATCGAGTTCGCGGACGGATCCTATACGGTGAAGGGCACCGACAAGGCCATGGCCTTCGGCGAAGTGGCGCTGGCGGCCTACGTGCCCCACAACTACCCCCACGAGACCCTGGAGCCGGGGCTGGAGGAATCGGCGTTCTACGATCCGCTGAACTTCACCTTCCCGGGCGGCTGCCACGTCTGCGAGGTGGATGTGGACCCGGACACCGGCGTGGTGGACGTGGTCAACTTCACCGCCGTCGATGATGTGGGGCGGGTGATCAACCCGATGATCGTCGAAGGCCAGGTTCACGGCGGCGTCACCCAGGGCATCGGCCAGGCGCTGATGGAGAATGCCGTCTATGACGAAAACGGCCAGCTGCTCAGCGGGTCCTATATGGACTACACCATGCCCCGGGCCGACGACGTGCCGTCCTATCACGTCTCGACCGAAGAGACTCTCTGCGCCCACAATTCGCTGGGTGTGAAGGGTGTCGGCGAGGTGGGTGCCATCGGCTCCACCCCGGCGGTGATCAATGCGGTGGTCGATGCGCTCGCGGAAAAGGGCGTCACCGATGTGCCGTTGCCGGCCTCGCCGCAAAATGTCTGGCGGGCCCTTCAGGAAGCAGGAGCGTAAATCATGAGCGGATTCAATTATCACAAGGCCAGCGACGTCGCCGACGCCGCCGGCAAATCCTCGTCCGAAGACGCGCTCCCCTTGGCGGGCGGCATGACCATCCTGCCGTCGATCAAGCTCGGCCTGTCGGATCCGTCGGATCTGGTGGATCTCGCCGGTATCGGCGACCTGAAAGGCATCTCGGTGGACGGCGACACGGTGACAATCGGCGCCATGACCCGGCATGCCGACGTGGCGGGCTCGGCCGATGTCCAAAATGCCATCCCGGCGCTCGCCGCCATGGCCGGCGGCATCGGCGATGCGCAGGTCCGCAACCGGGGCACCATCGGCGGGTCCATCGCCAACAACGATCCGGCCGCCGACTATCCGGCGGCCTGCCTGGGCCTCGGCGCCACCATCGTCACCAACAACCGCGAGATCGCGGCGGACGACTTCTTCAAGGGCCTGTTCGAAACCGCGCTGGATTCGGGCGAGATCATCACCGCGGTCAGGTTCCCGGTGCCCGCCAGGGCGGCCTACGAGAAGTTCCCCAATCCGGCGTCGCGCTACGCGCTGGTGGGCGTCTTCGTTTCCGACGGCCCGGCCGGCACGCGGGTCGCGGTGACCGGCGCGGGCGCCAACGGCGTTTTCCGTCAGGGCGACATGGAATCGGCCCTCGGCGGATCGTTCAGCGCCGATGCGCTGGAGGGCATCAGCGTCTCCGAAGGCGACATGGCGTCCGACCTCCATGCGGCGTCCGACTACCGGGCGCATCTGGTGGGCATTATCGCCAAGCGCGCCGTGGCCGCGGCGGCGGGCTAGCCTAAGGCCGCAACCCCGGACAGGCGCTCTGGCCGCCGCTCCAATGATGGACAGGGGCGGCGGCGGTGCCTATGCTCGCGCCGCTCGTTAAATCGAAAACAAGGGACGCTGACCCAATGGCAGCCATTCCGGGTTCCGTCGACGGCACCATCGAGACCCTCCGGGGCGGGAACTACCTGGCCAACCGCAGCCTGGCGACGGCGCTGTATCTCTCGTTGAGCCTGGGCCGGCCCCTGTTCCTTGAGGGCGAGGCCGGCGTCGGCAAGACCGAGGTCGCCAAGGTCCTGTCCGAGACCCTCGGCCGGCGGCTGCTGCGTCTTCAATGCTACGAGGGCCTCGACGTCACCACCGCGGTCTATGAATGGAACTATCCCCGCCAGATGGTGGAGATCCGCATGTCCGAGGCGGCCGGCGACCGGGACCGGGATACGCTGGAATCGGATATTTTCGGCGATCAGTTCCTGATCAAGCGGCCGCTTTTGCAGAGCCTGGAGCCGCAGGCCGACGGCCCGCCCATCCTGTTGATCGACGAACTCGACCGGACCGACGAGCCGTTCGAGGCCTATTTGCTGGAGGTGCTGTCCGACTTCCAGATCACCATTCCCGAGATCGGCACCATCAAGGCGGCCGAACCGCCCATTGTCGTCATCACCTCCAACCGGACTCGGGAAATTCACGACGCATTGAAGCGCCGGTGCTTCTATCACTGGGTCGGATTTCCCAATGCGGCGCGCGAACTGGAAATCCTCCAGGTGAAGGCGCCGGAAGCGCCGGCGAGCCTGTCGGCGGAGGTGGTCGGCTTCGTCCACCGGCTCCGCGACATGGATTTGTTCAAGCTGCCGGGAATCGCCGAGACCATCGACTGGGCCCATGCGCTGACCCAGCTCGATTGCTTGTCCCTCGATCCGGAGACCGTCAACGACACGCTGGGCGCCATCCTCAAATATCAGGACGATATCCAGCGCATCCAGGGCAGCGAGGCCAATCGCATCCTGACCGAGGTGAAGGCCGAACTCGCCGCGGCGCCGGCCTGAACATGCCCGCCGGCAATCCGGACATCCCCGATGCTCCCGAAACGGATGCGGGCGGGCGCCTGTTCGAGAACATCATGCATTTTGCCCGGGTGCTTCGGGCGGCCGGCCTGCCCATCGGCCCCGGCCAGGTGATCGAGGCCCTGCGGGCGGTCACTGTCGTTGGGCTCGGCAGCCGGGAAGATTTCTACTGGACCCTGCATGCGGTGTTCGTCAATCGCCGGGACCAGCGCGAAATATTCGATCAGGCGTTCCACATCTTCTGGCGCAATCCGCAAATTCTTGAACGCATGATGCAGATGATGGTGCCGGAGATCGGGGGGGGCGAGGAAGCGCCGCCGGCGGAGGAGATATCCCGCCGGGTGGCGGAGGCCATGTCCGGCAATTCCGGCGAGGGCCGGGAGCTCGAAGAGGAAGAGATCGAGCTCGATGCCTCGCTGACCTGGAGCACCAACGAGGTCCTGGGCGACAAGGATTTCGACAAGATGTCGGCGGACGAGGTGGCCGAGGCCATCGCCGCCGTGCAGCGCATGCGGCTCTCGATCATGGAACTTCCCACCCGGCGGTTCCGCATGGATCCGGCGGGCGCCCGGGTCGATATGCGGAAAACCCTGCGCGCCGCGCTCAGGTCGGGCAGCGACTACATTCCGATCCAGTGCCGCAAGCGCCGCACCCGCCATCCGCCGTTGGTCATCATCTGCGACGTGTCCGGTTCCATGGACCGCTACTCGCGGATGCTGCTTCATTTCATGCACGCCGTCACCAACGACCGGGACCGGGTCCACGCGTTCCTGTTCGGCACCCGGCTGACCAACGTGACCCGGTACCTGCGCAACAAGGACGTGGATGCGGCGTTGGCCAACGTGGGCGCGGCGGTCGAGGACTGGGCCGGCGGCACGCGGATCGGCCACTGTCTCGGCGACTTCAACATGTATTGGTCGCGCCGGGTGCTGACCCAGGGCGCGGTGGTTCTTTTGATCTCCGACGGGCTGGACCGGGACGAGGCGACCGGTCTGGAGAAGGAAATCGAGCGGCTGCACAAATCCTGCCGCCGGCTGATCTGGCTGAATCCGCTGCTGCGCTATGACGAGTTCCAGCCGAAATCCCTCGGCATCCGCGCGATCCTGCCCCACGTGGACGAGTTCCGGCCGGTGCACAATTTGAACAGCCTCGCCGAACTGACCGCGGTGCTGAGCCGCGAGGCGCCCCGCCGCCTCGAGGCCCGGTCCCAGTGGGACCTGTCGGCGGCTTAGGGGTCAGTACTCAATTAGGGGATTCTCGTTTTCACACCCCCTCACCCTGAAAGGGGGCGAGGGAACAAAAGTCGTCATCACCGGGCTTGACCCGGTGATCCACGTCTGGCGGCTGGCGATACACGTGGATGGCCGGGTCCAGGCCCGGCCATGACGAAATCATTTTTACCTCAGCGCCGCAGCCCAAATATAGCGGCTCAATTGAATACAGGCCCTGGAGATCAATCTTCCCGCTGGATCAGGTTGGTTCGGACCAGACCGAAGAAGACGTCCTCGCCTTCGAACCGCCAGCCGAGGTGCAGGCCGCATTCGGTGCAGTCGGCGATTCGCCACGCATAGCCCTTGAACCAGGTGAATTCGCCGGAGGGATCGCCACGGGCCGCCACGCCCGGCGCCTCCTTGAAGCAGACCACCCGATAGACGATTCCCGCCGGATTGAACACCGTATGCTCGTGATCGCCGTTTCGCCGGATTCGCCAGCGGCCCCTGGTGATCAAATGGCCGCAGCCGGCACAGTAGAGGGCGTCGTCCTCCGAGAGGGCGGTCTCGTCGATGGTCACATCACCCGGCGTCTGATCCGGCATCTACCGGTCGTCGCCGGCGTAGGGGTTCTTGCCCTGACGCACCATCAGGCGGATGGGTACGCCGGGAATGTCGAACCGGTCCCTGAGCCCGTTGACCAGGTAGCGGCGGTAGGCGTCGGTAACTCCCTTGGCGCGGGACGCGAAGATGACGAAGGTCGGCGGGCGGGTCTTGGCCTGGGTCATGTATCGGATGCGCAGCCGCCGGCCGCCGGTCACCGGCGGCGGGTGGCGTTCCAGCACATCCTCGAGCCAGCGGTTCAACGGGCCCGTCGGCACCCGGCGGTTCCAGGACCGATAGGTATTCAGGAGAGCGGGGAGCAGATGCTCGAGGCCCTGGCCGGTCTTGGCCGAGAGCGTCACGGCCCGAATCCCCTTGGCCTGGGGGATCGAGTTGTCGATCCGCCACTGCAGATCCTTGAGAGCCTCGCGTTTTTTCTTCACCAGGTCCCATTTATTGACCGCGATGACCAATGCACGGCCCTCATCGATCACCTGCCGGGCAATGGTGAGGTCCTGCTTCTCCAACAGGCTTTCACCGTCGAGAACCAGCACCACCACCTCGGCGTACTGGATCGCCCGAAACGAGTCCCGGCTCGACAGGTTTTCAAGCTTTTCGGTGACCTTTGCGCGCCGCCGGAGTCCGGCGGTGTCGATCAGCCGGATGGCCTGCCCGTCATATTCCCAATCGATGGAGATCGCATCCCGGGTGATTCCCGCTTCGGGCCCGGTCAGCAGCCGGTCATCACCGATCAAGCGGTTCACCAGCGTCGACTTGCCGACGTTGGGACGCCCGACGATGGCCAGTTGCAGGGGACCGGAGCGTTCGGCATCGTCGTCCGGGTCTTCGCCGGCCGGCGGTTCCGGCGCCTCGTCAAACGGCGCGAGCGCGGCATAGAGCTCGGCCATGCCGTCTCCATGCTCGGCTGAAACCGGCACCGGCTCGCCGAGGCCCAGGGAAAAGGCTTCGTAATAGCCGGCCTCGCCGGCGCGTCCTTCGCACTTGTTGGCCGCCAGGACCACCGGCGTGTCCTTCGCCCTGAGCCAGGCGGCGAAATGCTCGTCGAGGGGGGTTATCCCGGCCCGGGAATCGATCAGCAGCAGCGCCACGTCGGCGTCATCGACGGCGCGTTCGGTCTGGGCGCGCATCCGCGCTTCGAGCGACCCTTCCGCCGCCTCTTCCAATCCGGCCGTATCGATCAGATGCAGTGTCAGACCGGCGAGTTCACCGTCACCTTCGCGGCGGTCGCGCGTGACGCCCGGCTGATCGTCGACCAACGCCAGCTTCTTGCCCGCCAGGCGGTTGAACAGGGTGGATTTGCCGACATTGGGCCGCCCGATGATGGCAACGGAAAGCGCCATCTTCCGCCCTATCGGTATGCGACGAGATCGCCGTCGTCCGAGAGGAAGTAGATGGTGTCGTTGGCCACGATCGGCTGGACGCTCACCTTGTCGGGCATCTCCTCGGCGCCCAGAATTTGGCCCGTGTAGGGTGAAACGGAGAGCGCCTCGCCCGTCGAGCCGGCGACGATCAACCGGTCGCCTGCCAGGATCGGCGCGGTCCAGTTGATGCGGCCCTCGCGATCCTCCGGGTCCTCCCAAAGGGGAAGGGCGGTGACCCAGTGAATTCGGCCGTCCCGGCGGCCGACGGCAGCCAGCTCCGCATTTGACGAAAGAACAAACACGTACTCGCCGGCCACCCAGGGGCTTTCAATCGAGGAAATCTCACGTTCCCAGATCCGCCGGCCTGAACGCAGGTCCACGGCAACCATCAGGCCGCTATTGGAAATGGCGAGGACGATTCCGCGATCGATCACCGGACGGCCGCGGATAGCGGCAAGGGTTGCGATGGAGCTTGCCCGGCGCGCCACGGTGAGGGAGTCGGACCACAGTTCGCGTCCGTTCTCGACCCGAAACGCGACCAATTCACCGGAGGAAAACGCAGCGACCACAACGCCCGCCTCGACCGCCGGGCTGGCCGTGCCCAGCAGGTTGGTGGTCTCTTCGATCGCGCTATAGGACCACAGGGTCTCCCCGGTCATCGCATTGAGCGCCAGAAGCTGATTGGTCAGGGTGACGACAAATACGCGATTGCCCCGCACCGTCGGTGCGGCCCGCATGGGCTCGCCTATGTCGCGGCGCCACTGAACCTGTCCGCTGGCCGTATCCAGGGCGAGTACTTCGGCGAATCCCGTGGTGACGAATACCCGGCCGTCGTCATAGGCGAGACCGCCGCCGATGTGGCCTTCGCCTCTTTCCTCCTTGGGCGTCAGTTCCACCGACCATTGGCGTTGGCCGGATCGCGCATCGAAGGCCGAGACCCTGGTCTCCGCATCCATGGTGTACAGCCGCCCGTTCGCCAGGATCGGCTGAGTATTGAGACGTTTCTCTTCATCCGATCCGGCGCCGACCGAGGCCGTCCAGACGCGGGAAACGTCGTCCCCGACCTTGACGTGATGCATCGCGTGGTTGGGGTACCCACCGGCCTGGGGCCATTCGGGGTTCGAGGTGGGGGCGGGCAGGAGAATTTTCACCGGCGATTCCTGCTCGTCCGGTTTCAGCGCGGACTGCTCGACCAGGATGGCGATGCGGTCGCCGGGCAACGAATCCTCGGGCGTATCACCGAAAAAGTCGAACGCCGAGCACGCGGCCAAGCCGAAAGAGGCGGCGACGAGGAATGCCGATTTTGTTAAGGATGAAATCATCGGCCCGGTATCGATCAGCTGCCCGCGGTTCCGAGCATAGCAAGCTTTTCGGCGGCGCGCCCGCGAATCCCTGGGGGCGCCGTCACGTCGTCGGCCAGCTCCCGAAAAAGCTGCCGCGCCTGGGCTGAATTGCCCTGCCGTTCGAGCAACCAGGCAGTCAGCTCCCTGGCGCTGTGGCGCCAGGGACTGCCGCCCGCCATGAGCGGCTGCAGGCGGCTGGTCAATTGCTGAGGGCTGCCGCGGTCGAGATCCTGAATGGCGCCGAGAATCACTGCCATATCACGGAATATCTCATCGACCCCGGTATCGTCGGCGATGGCGAAATAGGCTGCCGCCGCGGTCGCCTTATCCCCCCGCTGGGCGATCAACGAGGCTTGATTGAGCCGGGCGAGAACCGCGTATCCGGCGGTACCCTCGATCGCAAGCCGGCCGAGAATATCCTGGGCGCGCGCCGCATCTTCACTTTGCATGGCCTGCAGCGCACCGGCAAATTGAAGGCTGTCCGCCGTCCGGCGGTTCAGGTCCCAGGCCTGCCAGGCCTGATAGCCGCCCACGGCCGCAACCAGCGAAACCGCGGCCCCGATTGCATACTTGCCGTACTGCTTCCAGAGTTTGGAGAACTGCTCCTGACGCAGTTCCTCGTCAACTTCTCTGAATAGGCTGTCCTGTTCCAGATCTTTGTCCGCCATGGGCCTGTTAACCGCCGCTCAACGCCATTAAACGATTGAAATCACTTACAAAGGGCTTCCCGCCCAGAAGGGGCCGTAATGTAGCCCGCAGACCGGTCGAAGGCAAATGAACCGGTTGATTCCCGACAGAGGTTTGATTGGGCCGTATTTGGCGAACAATCGGGCCGTTCAGGCCTTCGTCAAGCAGCGCCGGCGCGTAATGGATTTGCCGCATTCCTTCACTTCGCACCTTTCTCCTCTGCCGCGAGCAGGGCGGGGACATCGACGATCTCACCGTTCCGCGTGCAGGCGGCATCGGCGAGTTCGACGAAGTACTTGGTAATC
This sequence comes from Rhodospirillales bacterium, assembly GCA_022823235.1. GTDB lineage: Bacteria > Pseudomonadota > Alphaproteobacteria > Rhodospirillales > UBA2165 > JAJDXO01. The sequence goes on along the minus strand of JAJDXO010000029.1, from coordinate 15,095 downwards.
CTCTCCGGGGACTTGATGGTCTCCGGGTCTTCGCCGGGAAAGGCCTTGCTGCGCATTGCCGTCCGGGTCCCGCCGGGGTTGAGCAGATTGATCCGGACATGGGTATTCTTCAGCTCGTCCGCCCAGGTCAGGACCATTATATCGAGGGCCGCCTTGCTGGCTGCATAAGCGGAAAAAAAGGCCCGGGGGCGATGAGCGGCCGTCGAGGTCACGAATATGGCCCGGCCCGCATCCGACATCTTCAGAAGCGGCTCGAAGCTTCGAATGAGCCGCCAATTGACCGTCACGTTGACGGCAAACACTTGATCCCATTCCTGCGGGTCCGCGTGGGCCAACGGCCCGAGCGTGCCGAGGACGCCGGCATTGCCGACAAGGATGTCGAGCCGCTTGAAACGCTCGAAGATTGCGGCCCCCATCCGGTCGATGGTGTCGTAGTCGGTGAGGTTGGCGGGCGAAAGCGTGGATTGGCCGCCGGCGGCGCGGATTTCATCGTCGAGTTCTTCGAGGGCGCCCTGGGTCCGGGCGGTGAGGATGAGGTGCGCGCCTTCGGCGGCGAATTGACGGGCGACCGCCCGGCCAATCCCGCGGGACGCGCCGGTAATCAACGCGATCCGGCCGGCCAGACGACCGTCGGGGTTGATGGTCAAGGGTCGGGCGACGGATGCCGGCGTCGTGTCGGCCATCATTCCTGTTCGGTCAGCAGGGACAATTGTGCCGGCATCGGACCGCCGTCCCGGTCCGTAAGCGGGATGGGGTAATCACCGGAGAAACAGGCATCGCAAAACTGCGGGGTATCGTTTCGGCCGGTCTCGCCGAACGCACGGTACAGCCCCTCGATGGAGATAAACGACAGGCTGTCGGCGCCGATGTGCCTGGCCATGGCCTCGACATCGTACTGCGCGGCCAGCAACTCCTCCTGTTCGGGCGTGTCGATACCGTAGAAGCAGGAGTGGCTGGTTGGCGGGCTCGAGATCCGCATGTGAACCTCGCTGGCGCCGGCGCCCCGCACCATGGCGACAATCTTCTCCGAGGTCGTGCCGCGGACGATGGAATCGTCGACCAATATCACCCTCTTGTCCTTGAGATGACCGGCATTGGCATTGTGCTTGAGCCGCACGCCGAGGTGGCGAATCTGGTGCGTCGGCTCGATGAAGGTCCGGCCGACGTAGTGATTGCGGATAATCCCCAGATCGAACGGGATGCCGGCCTGCTGGGCATAGCCGATCGCCGCGGGTACGCCGGAATCCGGTACCGGCACGACGACGTCCGCCTCGACGCTGGTCTCGCGGGCCAGCTCGGCGCCGATTTCCTTGCGGATTTCATAGACATTGCGGTTCTCGACCATGCTGTCGGGCCGCGCGAAGTAGATATATTCGAAAATGCAAAGCCGCTGGGGCGTCTTGGAGAACGGCTTGACGCTGCGGATGCCGTCGCCGTCAATGACGACGATTTCGCCCGGATCCACGTCGCGCACGAATTCGGCGCCGATGATGTCGAGGGCGCAGGTCTCCGAGCACAATACGTAGGAACCCTCCAATCGGCCCAGAACCAATGGCCGAACCCCCATGGGGTCGCGGACGCCGATCAGGGCGCTGTTGGTAAGCGCCACCAGTGAGTAGGCGCCCTCGACCTGGCGAAGCGCGTCGATCATCCGGTCGACAACCGTTGAATAACCGCTGATGGCGATCAGATGAACGATGATCTCGGTGTCGGTGGTGGATTGGAAGATGCAGCCGCGCTCGACCAGCGCCCGGCGGAGGGAATACGCATTGGTCAGATTGCCGTTGTGGCCGATGGCAAGGCCGCCGAACTCGAAGTCGGCGAACAGGGGCTGAATGTTGCGCGCCACCGTCTCGCCGGCGGTGGAGTAGCGGTTGTGGCCGATCGCCATGCTGCCCTGAAGGCGCCCGATAACCTCTTCGGAGCTGAAATTGTCGCCGACCAGGCCGGCTGAACGGTGAGAGTGGAAATGGACCCCGTCGGCGCTGACGATGCCGGCGGCTTCCTGCCCCCGATGCTGCAGCGCGTGGAGGCCGAGGGCGGTGTGGGCCGCCGCGTCCTCATGACCGCAGATGCCAAAGACGCCGCACTCGTCGTGGAAGTGATCGTCGTCCGGCTGAATTGACGATAACTCTCGCATGTTCCGCTATTGAAGTCCTTGAATGGTTCGTTCGAGCGCGCGGCGCTCCTTACTATCATATCCCGGCCGGTCTTCGCGCCCGGATTCTGCAGGGGCGGGCTGCACCAGCCGATCGTAGGTTTCCTTGAGCTGGATGGCATCCTTGGTCTTCCGGCTCGCTTCCCCGGCTGATGTCTTGAACAGTCCGAGCTTCTCCGGCACCGCCTTCTTCAGGAATTCCGCGCCGCTTTCAATCAGTGGCAGGGATCTGGCCTCGTTGGCCCAGGCGGGCCGTTGATCCTTGGGGAGCAGCGTATCGGCCAGGACGCTGCCGCACATCAGAATGAGCGCCGAGGTCGCGAGCCCGGCAAGCAGACCCAGGGATCGGTCCAGCGAGTTCAGCCGGCTGCCCCGCACCCAACCGCCGATGGCGGAACTGATCAGGGACAGGACGATGAGGGTGACCAGAAAAATCACCACGCCCGTCGTCAGGTCGGCAATCCACACGGTCTCGATGTAGTTGCGGGCCAGCGGCCGGGCCTCCGGAAATCCGAACAACGTCGCCAGCCCGGCGCCGATCCAGGAGAGGACGAACAGGCCGCCCCGGACGAAGCCCAGCGCAAGGCCGATGAGCGCGCCGATGAGCATCAGCGCGATGACCCCGAGATCGAGGATATTGACCGGCAGACTATCCATTGGCGGCGCGCTCCACCGGACGCGGGCCCGCGGGCTCCGCATCCCGCAGCCAGCCGATCAGCTGATCCAGGTGATCGACGGGAAGAAGACCGAGGCCGCTTGCCGTCTTGGACTTTTTGCCCCGGCGCCGGGCGGGAACCACGGCACGGGAAAATCCCAGTTTGGCGGCTTCCCGCAAGCGCACATCGGCTTGACCCACCTGTCGGATTTCGCCCGAGAGACCGACCTCACCGAAGACCACCGTGTCCGCCGGGACGGGTTTGCCGGTGTGGGATGAGACCAGGGCGGCGGCAACCGCCAGATCCGCGGCCGGTTCCGAAACCCGGAGACCGCCGGCGACATTCAGGAATACGTCCTGGCCGCCGATGGCGACGCCGGACCGTGATTCGAGGACCGCCAGCAGCATGGAAAGGCGGCTGCTGTCCCATCCGATCACCGCGCGGCGCGGCGTGCCGTAGGATGCGGGCGCGGTCAGGGCTTGAATTTCAACCAGCATGGGCCGGGTTCCCTCGATTCCGGCGAACACGGCCGCGCCGCTGACGCCGTCTTCGCGGTCGCCGAGGAAGAGGGCCGACGGGTTGGGCACTTCGGCGAGGCCGCCGTCGGTCATTTCGAAGACGCCGATTTCGGCTGCGGGGCCGAACCGGTTCTTCACCGCCCGGAGAATTCGGAACTGATGGCCGCGTTCGCCCTCGAAATAGAGCACCGTATCGACCATGTGCTCGAGCACCTTCGGCCCGGCGATCAATCCTTCCTTGGTGACGTGGCCCACCAAAATCAGCGTGAACCCCCGCTTCTTGGCGAGGCGGATCAACTCCTGGGCCGAGGTACGGACCTGGGAAACGGTGCCCGGCGCCGAATCAAGGTTGTCGAGGTAGAGGGTCTGGATGGAATCGATGACCACGACCCGCGCCGCGGACGGACCATCGAGCGAGGCGGCGATATCGCGGACGTTGGTCGCGGCCGCCAGTTCCACGGGGGCATCGGCAAGGCCGAGACGCTCGGCCCGCAACCGCACCTGATCGATGGCCTCCTCGCCGGACACGTAAACACAGCCGGCGGTGCCCGCCTTGGCGAGTTCGGCGCACACTTGCAGAAGGATGGTCGATTTGCCGATTCCCGGATCCCCGCCGACCAGCAGCGCCGAGCCCGGCACCAGTCCGCCGCCGCAAACCCGGTCGAACTCCGCAATATTCGTGGCCAGCCGGGGCGCCGGCCGGGTTTCACCCTTCAGCGGGACGAACTCGATTTTGCTGCCCTTCTTCCGGCCAAGGCCCTTGGGCACATCGCCGCCGCCCGCTTCCTCGATGATCGAATTCCAGGCGCCGCAGGCATCGCACCTGCCCGACCACCGGGCATGGGACGCGCCGCATTCCTGACAAACGAAGGTTGATGCTGATTTCGCCAAGCCGCCGGCTCCTTACGCCCGCAAAGCCATCTGGATGGGCCCGCCGGTCCGGCCGTTGATGAACTGCTCGACCAGTTCGTTGCCCGAACCCGCAACCTCGTCCGCCGGGCCGTTCCAGATGATGCGGCCATTGTAGATCATTGCGATGCGATCGCCGATCTTTTGCGCGCTCGCCATATCATGGGTAATGGACAATGCGGTCGCGCCCAATTCCCTCACGCAGGAGACGATCAACTCATTGATGACGCCGGACATGATCGGATCCAGGCCGGTGGTCGGTTCGTCGAAGAAAATGATCTCCGGATCACCGGCGATGGCGCGGGCAAGTCCGACCCGCTTCCGCATGCCGCCCGAGAGATCGGCGGGGGACAGGTGGCCGACGTTCCGGCGCAGACCCACCTGGGCCAGTTTCCGGACGGCGATTTCGCGGGCCTCGTCCCGTCCCGTCCCGTCGCTCAGCAGCCGGAAGGCGACGTTCTCCCAGACCGGGAGGCTGTCGAACAAGGCGGCACTCTGAAACAACATGCCGACCTTACGGTTTACCCGGTCGCGCTCCCCCGCGGGCAGCCCGAGAACGCTCACGCCGTCGATTTCCACGGAACCTGAATCCGGGGTGAGCAGACCGAGGATGCACTTCAACATCACCGATTTACCGACACCCGATCCGCCGATCACCACCATCGACCGGCCCTCGGCGACGTCCAGGTCGAGACCGTCCAGGACCGTTTTCGGGCCAAAGGCCTTGTGAACGTCTTTCAGGCTGATCTTGGGCCGGGTCTCGGTCATGTTTCGGTCATGGGGCTCGGGTCCTGTATCTATCCGCCGGCGGCGAAGAAGATGGCGGTCAGGATATAGTCGAAACACAGGATCAGGATCGACGCCGACACCACCGCATTGGTCGTCGCCTGACCCACGCCCTGGGCGCCGCCTTGGGAATGGTATCCGTGGTAGCAGCCCATCAACGTGATGATGAAGCCGAACACCGCGGCCTTCACCAGGCCGGAAATCACATCGAAAGCGGTCAAGAAGTCCCAGGTATTCTGCAGATAGTTGGCGGCGTTGAAGCCGAGTTCGAAAACGCCGATCAGATAGCCGCCCATCACACCGATGATATCGGCGATCAGTACGAGCACCGGCAGCATGGTGACGCCGGCGATGAACCGCGGCACCACCAGGTATTTGAACGGATTGGTGGACAAGGTCGTGAGCGCATCCACCTGCTCGGTGACCCGCATGGTGCCGATTTCGGCGGCCATGGAGGCGCCGATCCGTCCCGACACCATCAAACCGGCAAGCACCGGTCCGAGTTCCCGGGTGATCGAGAGCACGACGACGTTGGCCACCGCGCCTTCGGCATTGAACCGGGCGAAGCCGGTGAAGCTCTGCAGCGCCAGCACCATGCCCGTGAAGACGGCGGTCAGGCCGACGACCGGCAACGAGAAATAACCGATCTCGATCATCTGGCGGAGGATGATGCGCGGATACCAGGGCGGGCGGACCACATGGCTGAGGGCAATGCCGGTGAACATGGTCAGCCGGCCGATGGAGCCCAGGAACCCGATAAAGACACGGCCGATGGGTTGGAGGAAATTCATCGGCGGACCTCCACTTACGCCGGGCCTGCGTCGCCATTCTCGATATAGCGCCGTTCGAACCGGCTGCCGAGGCGGGTGAGGATTTCGTAGCCGATGGTTCCGGCGCGGGCGGCGGTATCGTCGAGGTCGTTGTCCGGACCAAGCAGGTCGACCAAAGCGCCGGGCCGTGCCAGTTCGTCGGGAACGTCGGTCACGTCCACTGTGGTCAAATCCATCGAAACTCGCCCCACGACCGGCACTTTGTGACCGCCGACGACGGCGATACCGGTGTTGCCAAGAGACCGCAAATACCCGTCCGCATAGCCGATTGGAACGGTGGCGATTTTGCTCGGCCGGGTGACGCGGTGCGTCGCACCATAGCCAACGGTCCGAGGGGTGTCAACGAACCGCACTTGCAGGATTTCTCCTTGTATTTGAATGACTTGAGCCATCGGATTGGCGGTGTCCGGGGTCGGGTTGACACCGTACAAGGCGACCCCGGCGCGGGTCAGATCGAAGTGGAATTCCTCGCCCAGGAACATGCCGGATGAGGCCGAGAGCGACGCCCGGCGGGCCTCGAAACGGGGCATCAACCTGGCGAAGGCGTCGCGCTGCCCGGCGTTCATGGGATTGCCGGGTTCGTCGGCACAGGCGAGATGGCTGATCAGGCAGTCGATCACCATTTCCCGGTTCCAGTCCGGTTGGGCCAGCAGCGTCTCCGCCTCATCGGCGGTCAGGCCGAGGCGGGCCATGCCGGTGTCGATCTGGATATCGGCGGGCAGCGGCCGGTCGGACTCGGCCGAAACGTTCCGCCATGTCTCGATTTCGCCCGGCGTGTTGAGCACCGGGCGCAAGTGTTGGGCGATAAAGCGCTCCGGCGGCTGACCCATCAGGCCGTCCAGCACGTGAATTTCGGCCGGCGGGATCAGGGAGCGGAGCTCATAGGCCTCGGCGATATTGGCGACGAAGAACGTCCGGCATCCGGCGTTGTTGAGCACCGGCGCCACCCGGTCGACGCCGAGTCCATAGGCGTTTGCCTTGACCACGGCCGCCACTTCGGCACTGCCTGAAATGTCCCGCAGGGTCTGGTAATTGGCGGCGACGGCATCCAGATCGATGGTGAGGATCGACCCCGTATGCGCCCCGCCGCTCATCCCGGACAATCAGAAGCTCTCGGAATGTTGGGTATCCAGGTCGGCAAACCGGGTGAACGTGCCGTCGAAATAGAGGCGGACGCTTCCCGTCGGTCCGTGCCGCTGCTTGGCGATCAGAAGTTCGGTGTGGTGCTTCACTTCCTGCAGCCGGGTCTCCCAACGGCCGTGCCGTTCGGCGAATTTGTCCGCCTCTTCGTCTTGCCGCTGCACGGGCTCGCTCCGCTCCAGATAGTAGGATTCACGGAAGATGAACGACACCACATCCGCATCCTGTTCGATGGTGCCGGATTCGCGCAGATCGGAGAGTTGAGGACGCTTGTCTTCACGCTGTTCGACGGCGCGCGACAACTGCGAGAGTGCGAGCACCGGGACGTCGAGTTCCTTGGCCAGGGTCTTCAGGCCGCGGGTGATCTCGCCGATCTCGAGAACCCGGTTGTCGCTCCGGTGCAGACCTTCCATGAGTTGCAGGTAGTCGACGATGATCAATCCGAGGCCGTGCTCCCGCTTGAGCCGGCGCGCCCGGGTACGCAAGGCGCTGACCGAAAGGGCCGGCGTGTCGTCGATGAAAATGGGGAGACGGTGAAGCTCCTGGCTGGCGACCACCAGTTTGTCGAATTCCTCGTTGGAAAGATTGCCGCGCCGCATCTTGTCGGAGGCAATCTCGGTCTGTTCGGACAGGATACGGCTCGCCAGTTGCTCGGCCGACATTTCGAGGGAGAAGAACCCGACAACCGCGCCGTCGAGCACCTTGGTCCGCCCGTCTTCGTCGGTCTCGGTCTTGTAGTCGTAGGCCGCGTTGAAAGCGATGTTCGTCGCAAGCGCGGTCTTACCCATCGACGGACGCGCGGCGAGAATGATCAGATCGGACGGATGGAGGCCGCCCAGCAGGATGTCGAGATCCCGGAAACTGGTGGCGACTCCGCTCAGGTGGCCATCCCGGTTGTGGGCCGCCTGGGCCATCTCGATCGCGCTGAGGATGGACGACTTGAACGGCTGGAATCCGCCCTCCATTTCGCCGGTGGTCGCGAGGTCGTAGAGCCGCTGCTCCGCCCCTTCGATCTGGTGCATGGCGGTGTCGTCGACGTCCGGCGAGTAGGCATCGTTGACGATGGTTTCGCCGAGATCGATCAATTGGCGCTTGAGATGCAGATCGTAGATGTTCCGGCCGTATTCCGCGGCGTTGATGATGCTCACCATGCTGCCGGCGATTTCCGCCAGATACTCGGTGCCGCCGACCTCGGAGAGAGATCCGTCCTGTTCGAAGAAGTTCTTGAGGGTGATGGGATCGGCGATCTGTCCGCGTTCGATCAGCCGGGACGCCGCATCGAAGATTCGTCCGTGGATGGGATCGGCGAAATGGTCCGGCTTGAGGAAGTCGGACACCCGGTCATAGGCGTTGTTGTTGGCGAAGACGGCGCCCAGGAGCGCCTTCTCGGCTTCGAAGTTGTGCGGCGGGGTCCGGAACACCGAGAGGGTCTGGTCGTCATCGCCGATGGGGCGCAAATTTGCCGGATTGGTCGCCACGGTCGCCATGAACCGGAACCTAGACCGATTCGCGGCCGGGGGTAAGCCGGAATCGATTCACACCCCTGTGGAACACGGGGATTAGTAGGACGACATTCGGGAGCGGCCGGATACTGCTCTAAGCCGCGCGCTCGCTGGCCGGCCGGGCGCTGCCGCCGGTTTTTTCCCACTCCGCGATGTAGTCGCGGGTCATGGGTACGACGCCGGCACGCTTGGTCATCTGAATTTGGAACACCGTCAGGCCGAGGAAACGGAACGAAACCTCGCTGCCGGCGAGATAGAACTCCCACATGCGGCAGAAGTTCTCGTCGTACAGGTCCGCGACCTTGTCCCAATTCTTGCGGAACCGTTGCCGCCAGGCCTTGAGGGTTTCGGCATAGTGGGGGCCGAGGAATTCGATATCGGTGACGATCAGCCCGGCCCGCTCGATGGCCGGCATGGTCTCGGAGAGGGATGGGATATAGCCGCCGGGGAAAATGTACTTCCGGATCCAGGGGTCCGTGTTCCCGGGACCGTCGCTGCGGCCGATGGTGTGGAGGAGCGCCACGCCGTCATCGGCGAGCACCTCGTGGATTTTGCCGAAATATTGACCGAAATGTCCGATGCCCACATGTTCGAACATGCCCACCGATACGATCCGGTCGAAATGACCGGTCTGGTCCCGGTAATCCCGCAAATGGAATTGCGCCCGGTCCTGCAATCCGGCCTGGGCGGCGCGGTCCTTGGAGACCTTGACCTGCTCCTCGGAGAGGGTAATGCCGGTGACCTCGGACCCCGCCGATTCGGCGAGATACAGGCCCATACCGCCCCAGCCCGAGCCGATATCGAGCACCGTCTGGCCGTCCTCGAGCAGCAGCTTGGCCGCGATATGACGCTTCTTGCGTTCCTGGGCGGTGTCGATGTCGTTGACCCCCGCCGGGAAATAGGCGCAGGAGTACTGCTTGTCGTGGTCGAGAAACAGGTCATAGAGCTCGCCCGACAGATCGTAATGATGGGCGACATTACGCTTCGAGCGGAACGCGGGATTGAACTGATGGATGCGCCGGAACAGCATTCCGATCGGGGCGAACAATCGCTGCAGCGCCGGCTGCCCCGTTTCCGCGATATTTCGCGTCAGCAGGTCCAGGAACTCGTAGATGGTGTTGCCGTCCTCGACGGTCAGCCGGCCGTCCATATAGGCCTCGCCGAGCGCCATGCTCGGGTTCAAGGCGATTTTGAGGGGCAATAAGGGCTCATGAAACCGGACCGCCACCGACGGACCTTCGCTGCCGCCGAAACGGTGCACCTTTCCGCCGCTGTCCGTGATCGTCAGCTCGCCTTCGACAATCAGCCGGCGGAGTATGGATGTGAGCATGAACATGGCAGCAGCCCCTGGGGCTTCTTCAAGGTCCTTTTTCTTCGCGTGATGACGGCGGCTTCATGCGCCCGGCGTCACTTCAAAACGCTAGCATACTCAATTTCCGATGTGAAGATTGCCGAAGAAAAAGCGGGCAATTTTCAAATTATTGCCCGCTTTTCAATGACTTATGGGGATAGCAAATTAGGCGACCGGGGTTTCTTCCGCGTCCTCCCCGTCCGCCGGGGTCTCCTCATCCGAAGATGAATCGTCGTTCTCCGCCTCAACCTCGGCGGGTTCCCCGGCGTCATCGGCGGCCTCTGCCGTTTCGGCCCCCTCGGATGATTCGCCGTCCCCGGCGGCCTTGGCTTCGGCGGCGGCTTCCGCTTCGGCGGCCTCGGCCGCTTCCTCCTCGGCGATCAGCTGTTCGGCCGGGCTCTGAACGTTCTCGTCCTCCTGGGCGATCACCGCCTCGCCGGTCTCTTCCTGGATGCGGGCCTCATCGTCGGACCGGGCCACATTGGCGGTCACGGTTACCGAAACTTCCGGGTGCAGGGAGACGTGAACCGGGTGCAGGCCGATGGTCTTGATCGGGCTTTCGAGCCGAATCTGCTGACGGCCGACCGTGAACCCGGCCTCGGTCAGCCCGGTGGAGATATCGCGCGCGTTGACCGAGCCGTAGAGCTGACCCGCGTCGCCGGCCTGCCGGATCATGACCACAAGCTGGCCGTCCATCTTTCCGGCCACCGCCTCGGCCTCGCTCTTGCGCTCCAGGTTCTCGGCCTCGAGTTGCGCGCGCTGCTGCTCGAAGTGGGCCTTGTTCTCGCCGGTCGCGCTCACCGCTTTCCTCTGCGGCAGCAGATAGTTGCGCGCGTAGCCCGGCTTGACGTTCACCACGTCGCCCATCTGGCCCAGTTTCTCAATTCGTTCCAAAAGGATGACTTCCATCATTCTTCCTCCTCATCGGGCGCCCGCGCGCCGCCGTAACGGTTCCGGAGATCCGTCCATTGTTCAAAAAATCCGAGCCCGGCCACCGCGACGAACGGGACCAGGCCGAAAACCAGAATTATGCCGTAGAGGCCGACCAACGCCATAGTCGGCGCCGTCAGCCGGCGGACCATGATGTGAATGGTGCCGAGGCCGACGAAAAAGAACGGGGTTGCGAGGACCGCGACCACGTTCATGGCGACGAAATTCATCGTGCCGGACGACAGCAACGCAACCCCCGCGGCGATGACGATGGCCCAGTAGATCCAATCCGGCAGTTCGATCTCCGAATAGACCGGGGTCGGGCGGATATTGCGGCCCATGCGGACCAGCAGGCTTTGGGCCAGGGTGCCGTTGACGGTCAGGAACAGCAGCCAGGAACCGGCTACGATCGCCGGGAAGAACGGCGTCAGTCGGCTCACCAGCGTCGCCCGGTTTCCGGGGCTCGCGAGGTTGAATCGCGCCTCCAGAATCTGATCGAGGTACTGACCGATAGCCGCCGGCAGCCCGCCATCCACGTCGAAGTGGACAAAGCCCGCGACGATGATCAACACCGAGGCGACGCCCGCCAGGTGGGCCAGCAGATCGCCCGGCTTGTACCATTCGACCGCACCGCTCCGCAGCCGCCGGGTCATCAACGCCCGGCGGACGATCAGGCCCGTGGGGAGTCCGATCATCACGATATAGATGAGGGCGAAGAAAGGATTACCCGCCACGCCGGATATCAGGACGCCGGCCACGATACCGATGTTGCCGGCGCGGGAGCCCAGGGACAGCCCAACCATCAACAGGGGCAAGGGCGACAGGTAGAGCAAGAAAATCCCACCGCCGCCGAGTGTAATCGACGCCCATAGAAGTGCGCTGACTGCGCCGGCGCCGATACCGCCAAGAAGATCCCTGTTCATGTTGACCCCGCACCGCCGGTCGCCCGCGGGGGCGTTGGCGTTGGTCATTACTGGGAAACGTAAGGCAGCAGCGCCAGGAAACGAGCCCGCTTGATCGCACGCGCGAGTTCGCGCTGTTTCTTGGCCGAAACCGCCGTAATTCTGCTCGGCACGATCTTGCCACGTTCGGAGATGTATCGCGACAAGAGCTTGGTGTCCTTGTAATCGATCTTCGGTGCGTTAGCGCCGGAGAACGGACAGGTCTTGCGCCGCCGGAAGAACGGACGGCGGCCGCCGCCGCCCCCGCCGCCGCGCGGCCGTTGAGGACGTTCGGTCGTGGTGTCGGCGCTCATTTGTCTTCTCCTTCGCCGGGAGATTCAGGGGCAGCTTCACCAGGAGATTCAGAGGAGGCTTCGTCAGGAGCTTCGGGGGAGGCCTCCCCGGCCGGGGTCTCGGCGGGGGGAGCCTCTTCCTTGGCCTCGGACGGTGCGGCCTCGGCGGCCGGCTTCCCGTCGCGGCGATCGTCACGATCATCCCGCCGGTCGCCGTCACGCCGGCGCGACTCGTCGCGGTTCCGGTTCTGCATCTGGATGGACGGCTCGTCGTCGATCTCGTCCAGCCTGAGGGTCAGGTAGCGCAGGATGTCTTCGTGAAGGCGCATCTGGCGTTCCATCTCCTGCACCGCGTCCGACGGCGCATCGAGATTGAACAGCACGTAGTGCCCCTTGCGGTTCTTCTTGATCCTGTAGGAAAGGTTCTTGAGGCCCCAGTATTCGCGTTTGGCGACCTTGCCGCCGTTTTCTTCGATCTGGGCCGCGAACCCGTCGGCGATCGCCTCGACCTGAGGCGCGGAAACGTCCTGGCGTGCGATAAACACGCTTTCGTATAAAGCCACAGCCATGTCTCCTTCCGGCTTTTCTCTTCCCCCGGGCGCGGCGAATTCCCCGCCGGAGGGCATAGCCAACGGCGGTTCAGGCCGCTGGCAAGGAGTTAAGGCGGCGCACTATACACATTACCGGGGGGCTGGCAAGCGGCGGAAACGCTGCAAAAACGTTACTCCGCCGCGGCTTTTCCGATGGTCGAGCCCTCAAGATCGCCGGCCGACCAGGGCGGCCGGGCGAGGCCGAGATTGCCGCGAAGCGTTGTCGCTTCATACTCGGTGCGGAACAGGCCGCGGCGCTGCAGTTCCGGGACCACCAGATCGACGAAATCCCGAAGGCTGTGGGGATAGAGGGGCGGCATGATGTTGAACCCGTCGCAGGCCTTGTCGGTGACCCATTCCTCCATCAGATCGGCCACCTCGCTGACCGAGCCGTTGATCTGATAGTGGCCGCGGGCGCCGGCGAAATACCGGTACAGTTCCTTGATGGTCATGTTGTTGTCCCGCGCCGTTTTGATGGTTATCTCGGCCCGGCTGCCGCCGATTTCATTGACCGGGATGTCCGGCAGCGGCTGATCGACGTCGTAGCCCGTCAGATCATAGTCGAGCCGCTGGGACAGCAGTTGGAGCCCGGTCCGGGGATCGATCAGATCCTGGAGCTCCTCGAACTTGGCGACGCCGTCCTCGTGGGTTTCGCCCACATTTACCGACAGGCCGGGCATGATCTTGAGGCTGTCCGGATCGCGTCCGTATTCGGCCATCCGTCCCTTCACATCGGCGTAGAACTCCTTCGCGTACTCAATGCTCTGGGAGGCGCCGAACACCACCTCGGCGGTGGCGGCGGCAAGCTCGCGGCCGTCCTCGGAGGCGCCCGCCTGGATGAGCACCGGTTCGCCCTGGGGCGAGGGAGAGACGTTCAGCGGTCCCCTGGCGCCCAGAAACTCGCCCGAGTGATCGAGAACCTGGATTTTGTCGGGATTGAAGTATTGGCCCGATTCCCGGTCACGGACAAAGGCGCCCTCGCCGAAAGAGTTCCAAAGACCCCGCACCACATGGGCGAATTCCCGGCCCCGGCGGTAGCGTGCCGCCTTTTCCATGTGCTCGCCCAAACCGAAGCTGTCGGCTTCCAGCTTGTTGCCCGAGGTGACCAGATTCCAGCCCGCCCGGCCGCCGGAGATGATGTCCAGCGAGGCGAACCGCCGGGCCAGCAGATAGGGCTGGTCGTAGGTGGCGGTCGCCGTGCACACCAGGCCCAGGTGCTTGGTGTGCTGGGACAGCATGCACATCATGGTGAAGGGCTCGATCCAGGTACTGTACGAATCCCGGCTCATGGATTCGAGGGACCCCCGCCAGAAGGTAACGCTGTCGGCCATGAAGAACATGTCGAACAGGCCCTTCTCGGCGAGCTGGGCCAATTCGATCAGATGCGCCACGTTGACGCCGGAATCCGGCGTACTTTCCGGATGGCGCCACGCGGCGATGTGGTGGCCCACTTGCCAGTAAAACATGCCGAGCTTCATTTGCGTTCCCATAGTGGTCCTCCTTGCCCGTCCTTGGACGAACGGGTCGAGTTCAATTCGTTCGGTGGCCGCCCGCGTATCGGCTCACGCCGCCTCCGTCCCCGCCATTTATATTCGTATCAGTTCATACGAATTTATATCGTAAGAACTCTTACGAGTAAAAACCGAATGCTCTATAATGTCCCGAACCGCGACTGGATTGAAGGGTCAACCCGACCATGCCCGATACCATCTCCAAAGAGGACATCCGCTCCAGGCTGGCCGTCCGGCCGGGCTTCATGTTCCGCCGATCCGCCCAGATGGCGCACGGGCTGTTCGAGCGGGGCTGCCGGGAGCTGGGTCTCACCACCGGCCAGTACGATGTCCTGTTCGTGCTGTTCTATGAAAGCGAGGTGGACCAGGACCGGCTTGCCCAGGTGCTGGGTCTCGACCGCTCGACCACCGGCGTGCTGGCGGGCAATTTGGAGAAGAAGGGGCTCATCGCCCGGCGGGTGAAGCCGGACGACCGGCGGAAACGGATTCTGGCCCTGACGCCGGGGGGCACGGAAATCTTCAAGCGGGCCCAGCCCATCGCCGAATTGGCCAAGGACAAGATTCTGGCCCCGCTGACCGAAGAAGAGCGGGCGACCCTGTTCGCGCTTTTGGGGCGGCTGGTGGTGGAGGGAGACGAGGAGGCGTAGGGTCCGGACTCGATTGAATTGTGCCATGGCCGGGCAAGGGGGCGAGGGAATAAGAGTTGTCGTCACCGGCAAACTCCCTCTCCCCCTTCTTCAGGGGGAGAGGGCCGGGGTGAGGGGGTCATAAGAGGAGTGGGGGTGATATGAAAATTCCCCCTCACCCAGCTACGGCTAGGCTCGCTTCGCTTCGCCAACCCTCCGCATCCCTTGTGTCTTGCTGAATGAGGTAAGATCGGGAACCGGCGGAGCGGTTTGCGCCGCGTCCGCCGGCGCGGAGGTGAGGCCGTCCATCCCTTGGCCGTGTGTGCCACAGGCCGCGGGAGAGCGTGGCCCCCT